>NZ_JBVYHX010000008.1:0-4645 GCF_056033845.1 Bacillus sp. TCT6 | reverse complement strand
CATATTATATGGTTAAGTCCTCGATCTATTAGTATTCGTCAGCTCCACATGTCACCATGCTTCCACCTCGAACCTATCAACCTGATCATCTTTCAGGGATCTTACTAGCTTACGCTATGGGAAATCTCATCTTGAGGGGGGCTTCATGCTTAGATGCTTTCAGCACTTATCCCTTCCGCACATAGCTACCCAGCTATGCCCTTGGCAGAACAACTGGTACACCAGCGGTGCGTCCATCCCGGTCCTCTCGTACTAAGGACAGCTCCTCTCAAATTTCCTACGCCCACGACGGATAGGGACCGAACTGTCTCACGACGTTCTGAACCCAGCTCGCGTACCGCTTTAATGGGCGAACAGCCCAACCCTTGGGACCGACTACAGCCCCAGGATGCGATGAGCCGACATCGAGGTGCCAAACCTCCCCGTCGATGTGGACTCTTGGGGGAGATAAGCCTGTTATCCCCGGGGTAGCTTTTATCCGTTGAGCGATGGCCCTTCCATGCGGAACCACCGGATCACTAAGCCCGACTTTCGTCCCTGCTCGACTTGTAGGTCTCGCAGTCAAGCTCCCTTATGCCTTTGCACTCTACGAATGATTTCCAACCATTCTGAGGGAACCTTTGGGCGCCTCCGTTACACTTTAGGAGGCGACCGCCCCAGTCAAACTGCCCACCTGACACTGTCTCCCGGGTCGATAAGACCCGTAGGTTAGAATTTCAATACAGTCAGGGCGGTATCCCACCAGCGCCTCCACCGAAGCTAGCGCTCCGGTTTCAATGGCTCCCGCCTATCCTGTACAAACTGTACCAAAATTCAATATCAGGCTACAGTAAAGCTCCACGGGGTCTTTCCGTCCTGTCGCGGGTAACCTGCATCTTCACAGGTACTATAATTTCACCGAGTCTCTGGTTGAGACAGTGCCCAAATCGTTACACCTTTCGTGCGGGTCGGAACTTACCCGACAAGGAATTTCGCTACCTTAGGACCGTTATAGTTACGGCCGCCGTTTACTGGGGCTTCAGTTCAGAGCTTCGCTTACGCTAACCCCTCTCCTTAACCTTCCAGCACCGGGCAGGTGTCACCCCCTATACTTCGCCTTACGGCTTCGCAGAGAGCTGTGTTTTTGCTAAACAGTCGCTTGGGCCTATTCACTGCGGCTTTCCGTTAAGAAAGCACCCCTTCTCCCGAAGTTACGGGGTCATTTTGCCGAGTTCCTTAACCAGAGTTCTCTCGCACACCTTAGGATTCTCTCCTCGCCTACCTGTGTCGGTTTGCGGTACAGGCACCTTTTATCTCGCTAGAAGCTTTTCTTGGCAGCGGGGAATCAAAGACTTCGCTCCATAAGGAGCTTCCCCATCACAGCTCAGCCTTCACGATAAGCGGATTTGCCTACTTATCAGCCTAACTGCTTGGACGTGCACAACCAATCGCACGCTTCTTCTATCCTTCTGCGTCCCTCCATTGCTCAAACGATAAAGAGGTGGTACAGGAATATCAACCTGTTGTCCATCGCCTACGCCTGTCGGCCTCGGCTTAGGTCCTGACTAACCCTGAGCGGACGAGCCTTCCTCAGGAAACCTTAGGCATTCGGTGGACGGGATTCTCACCCGTCTTTCGCTACTCATACCGGCATTCTCACTTCTAAGCGCTCCACCAGTCCTTCCGGTCTGACTTCACTGCACTTAGAACGCTCCCCTACCACTGATACCATTGGTATCAATTCGCAGCTTCGGTGGTGTATTTAGCCCCGGTACATTTTCGGCGCAGAGTCACTCGACTAGTGAGCTATTACGCACTCTTTAAATGGTGGCTGCTTCTAAGCCAACATCCTAGTTGTCTAAGCAACTCCACATCCTTTTCCACTTAATACACACTTTGGGACCTTAGCTGGCGATCTGGGCTGTTTCCCTCTTGACTACGGATCTTATCACTCGCAGTCTGACTCCTAAGGATAAGTCATTGGCATTCGGAGTTTGACTGAATTCGGTAATCCGATGAGGACCCCTAGTTCAATCAGTGCTCTACCTCCAAGACTCTTACACTTAAGGCTAGCCCTAAAGCTATTTCGGGGAGAACCAGCTATCTCCAGGTTCGATTGGAATTTCTCCGCTACCCACACCTCATCCCCGCACTTTTCAACGTGCGTGGGTTCGGGCCTCCATTCAGTGTTACCTGAACTTCACCCTGGACATGGGTAGATCACCTGGTTTCGGGTCTACGACCACGTACTAAACGCCCTATTCAGACTCGCTTTCGCTGCGGCTCCGCCTCTTCAGCTTAACCTTGCACGGGATCGTAACTCGCCGGTTCATTCTACAAAAGGCACGCCATCACCCATTAACGGGCTCTGACTATTTGTAGGCACACGGTTTCAGGATCTCTTTCACTCCCCTTCCGGGGTGCTTTTCACCTTTCCCTCACGGTACTGGTTCACTATCGATCACTAGGGAGTATTTAGCCTTGGGAGATGGTCCTCCCAGATTCCGACGGAATTTCACGTGTTCCGCCGTACTCAGGATACATTCAAGAGAGAACGAAGTTTCGACTACGGGGTTGTTACCCTCTACGACGGACCTTTCCAGGTCGCTTCGTCTACCTCGTTCCTTTGTAACTCCGTATAGAATGTCCTACAACCCCAAGAGGCAAGCCTCTTGGTTTGGGCTATGTTCCGTTTCGCTCGCCGCTACTCAGGAAATCGCATTTGCTTTCTCTTCCTCCAGGTACTTAGATGTTTCAGTTCCCTGGGTCTGTCTTCCATACCCTATGTATTCAGGTAAGGATACCATACCATTACGTATAGTGGGTTTCCCCATTCGGAAATCTTCGGATCAAAGCTTACTTACAGCTCCCCGAAGCATATCGGCGTTAGTCCCGTCCTTCATCGACTCCTAGTGTCAAGGCATCCACCGTGCGCCCTTTCTAACTTAACCAAACTAAAATTAAAAAAATATGAGCTACACTGTTATCTAGTTTTCAAAGAACATACATTTATATATGAGAGATAGTTCTCTCAAAACTGAACAAAACGAAACACGGAAACTTATATTGATGAACAGCGTTCATCAATTCTCCATAGAAAGGAGGTGATCCAGCCGCACCTTCCGATACGGCTACCTTGTTACGACTTCACCCCAATCATCTGTCCCACCTTAGGCGGCTGGCTCCAAAAAGGTTACCCCACCGACTTCGGGTGTTACAAACTCTCGTGGTGTGACGGGCGGTGTGTACAAGGCCCGGGAACGTATTCACCGCGGCATGCTGATCCGCGATTACTAGCGATTCCAGCTTCATGTAGGCGAGTTGCAGCCTACAATCCGAACTGAGAACGGTTTTATGAGATTAGCTCCACCTCGCGGTCTTGCAGCTCTTTGTACCGTCCATTGTAGCACGTGTGTAGCCCAGGTCATAAGGGGCATGATGATTTGACGTCATCCCCACCTTCCTCCGGTTTGTCACCGGCAGTCACCTTAGAGTGCCCAACTTAATGATGGCAACTAAGATCAAGGGTTGCGCTCGTTGCGGGACTTAACCCAACATCTCACGACACGAGCTGACGACAACCATGCACCACCTGTCACTCTGCTCCCGAAGGAGAAGCCCTATCTCTAGGGTTTTCAGAGGATGTCAAGACCTGGTAAGGTTCTTCGCGTTGCTTCGAATTAAACCACATGCTCCACCGCTTGTGCGGGCCCCCGTCAATTCCTTTGAGTTTCAGCCTTGCGGCCGTACTCCCCAGGCGGAGTGCTTAATGCGTTAACTTCAGCACTAAAGGGCGGAAACCCTCTAACACTTAGCACTCATCGTTTACGGCGTGGACTACCAGGGTATCTAATCCTGTTTGCTCCCCACGCTTTCGCGCCTCAGTGTCAGTTACAGACCAGAAAGTCGCCTTCGCCACTGGTGTTCCTCCATATCTCTACGCATTTCACCGCTACACATGGAATTCCACTTTCCTCTTCTGCACTCAAGTCTCCCAGTTTCCAATGACCCTCCACGGTTGAGCCGTGGGCTTTCACATCAGACTTAAGAAACCACCTGCGCGCGCTTTACGCCCAATAATTCCGGATAACGCTTGCCACCTACGTATTACCGCGGCTGCTGGCACGTAGTTAGCCGTGGCTTTCTGGTTAGGTACCGTCAAGGTGCCAGCTTATTCAACTAGCACTTGTTCTTCCCTAACAACAGAGTTTTACGACCCGAAAGCCTTCATCACTCACGCGGCGTTGCTCCGTCAGACTTTCGTCCATTGCGGAAGATTCCCTACTGCTGCCTCCCGTAGGAGTCTGGGCCGTGTCTCAGTCCCAGTGTGGCCGATCACCCTCTCAGGTCGGCTACGCATCGTTGCCTTGGTGAGCCGTTACCTCACCAACTAGCTAATGCGACGCGGGTCCATCCATAAGTGACAGCCGAAGCCGCCTTTCAATTTCGAACCATGCAGTTCAAAATGTTATCCGGTATTAGCCCCGGTTTCCCGGAGTTATCCCAGTCTTATGGGCAGGTTACCCACGTGTTACTCACCCGTCCGCCGCTAACTTCTTGAGAGCAAGCTCTCAATCCATTCGCTCGACTTGCATGTATTAGGCACGCCGCCAGCGTTCATCCTGAGCCAGGATCAAACTCTCCAATAAAGTTAGTTTGTCTAGCA
>NZ_JBVYHX010000007.1:0-6589 GCF_056033845.1 Bacillus sp. TCT6 | reverse complement strand
GATGAGGGGAACCCTCATGCAAACTCGCCAGGGGTGGCCCCAGAAGGGCGGTTTTTGCCCGCTGGGGTTATCTTTGGGAGTTTGAGGGTTCGGAGGCTCGTGGTCAAGGGAACCGTGGAATAAAAAGCGAGGACGGAACCCAGGACAGGGCAAAAACCAATGTCTTCGCCAAGATTCGTAGTTCTACTGTTAGAAAAAGGCGAATAAGAATATAGCATACATACAATAAGGGAATGCAGTATAGATCAGTCTACAAGCATTCCCTTGCTATTATTATGAAATAACTTTGATATAATTTTATGGTTCAGGTAAATCATTTTATTTAGAGGTGTATTATGAATGTTAATGAATTAACAAAAAAAATATTATTTTCTTCCGATAAGGAGTTACTTAAATTTATAACGAAAAATTATTTATGTGAGAGTTTTAATAATTTTAATGAAATGAAAAAAAAAGAAAAAGAATTATTAGTGTTAGATGTAGATGTAATTAAGCATTGTTTGATTCGTCTTGAATCTTTAGAAGAAATTTATGATACTTCTAAAGGTGCAGCAGGTGGATTTACATTACTTGGTGTTTTTTGTACTTTTGTATTAAAAGATTATATTTCTATTTTTGTTAGATATGAAGAACATCCAATCTTATTTGGAATTGGACAATTTGCTATGTTTGTAATGATTTCATATCTATGTATTTTTATATTAAGAAAATTAGGTTCTGATAGTAAAAATAGGTCTAAAATTATATATTTCAAGAAATTATTAGAATATGTATTAGAAATTAAAGAAGTTAACAATATTCATAAGAAAAAGAGAAAAATTTGAAATAAGAATAGAAAGACCTTATTAAAGGTCTTTCTATGATTGGTAGAGTAATTATAGCTGGAAAGTGTCCAATACGTTGTCTTTTTCTTCTTTATTGATCCCAATATATTTTAGTGTAATTTGTGGTGTACTATGATTGAGTATTTCTTGTAACATGGCTACATCTTTTGTTTGTTTATAGAACCAATAACCGAAGGTTTTGCGCATGGTATGAGTACCAATGGATTCTACACCGGCAAAATCTCCGGCTTTTTGCAATTGTCGATATGCCTGGATCTTACTAATGGGTTGATCTCCTTTTCGGGAAGGGAATAACCAGGTACTTTCTAGTGTTTGGCTATAAGAGTATACTTCATCAAAAATAGAAGTAAGGTTAATCATGCGTTCTTTCTTCGTTTTTCCCTCTTTGATTTTGAATTCTTTTCTCTTTTTTCGTTTTAACTTTAATATAGTTTGTGTTTCGATTTGGAGTAGATCGCTAACACGCAATCCTGTATTGGTTCCAATTAGAAATAAAATATAATCTCTTTCGGAACAGTGGCGTTTTAAGGCCCATTTCATATCTTCAATCTGTTCTTTGCTACGGATAGGTTGGACATCAATGAAATGTGGTTTTTTGTTCATGGATTTTGACCTCTTTATTTATAGTGTTTTGAATGTATACTTTTATCGTATAAATTGAGGATATCAAGGGATTCGGTTAGAAGTCAATGATTAAGGGGAAATGAATGTAAACTAATATTTAAAAGTTTACATTGAAGAATAAGAAAAAGAACCTAGTTTTTAGGGTTCCTTTTCTTATTTTGATAATATTTGTATCTTATTGTAGTTTTTATATTTTATAATTATGTTATTAAAATTTATAGTTAAAAGGATGATTGGATATGACAGTACAAAAAGAAAAGGTAACTAGGCGGGTTGTTTGTAGGAAATGTAAATCTGATCAAATAGTTGGTAACAAACGTGGGTATAATTTTAAAAGGATGTTTTTAATTCTGTTTCTTATGTTAGCTACACTTATAGCTATTAGAATAGTTGTTGAAATAGTTCCTCGAGATTCTCCACTTCAGGGTATGGCTTTATTTGTTGTTTTTTTAATGATGCTCCTAGGGGCACCAATAACTTTATTCAGTGGATTTATTGGTAGAAAAAATATTGTCAATGGTTGTATGAATTGCGGACATACATGGATGCCTAAAAAATAGAATGTTTATAAATCAAAAAAGAAAAGACAGCTGATCTATTGCTGTCTTTTTGCTTATTTTTGAGTGATAAATGAAAGTAAACATTTATTCAAAAATTTACATTGGATATTTTAATTTTTATATTTGTGGTCTTTTTAAATTTTAAGTTAAAGAAAAGTATATTATGAACTATTGGTTTACATGTATAGAACTGATAGTTTTTTTATTTTTTATTGTTTTATGTGTAATAATTTTTTAAGAGGTGAAGGGGATGAGTTTAGGTCAACAATTAAAGGGAATTGAGTTGTTTATAAAAAATATTAAAGTTTAATTTTTGAAAATCTGTATAATATATGGTGTATTTAATGATTATTAATTATTTAATATTAAAATATATCTATAAAAAAATAAAAGGATTGTGATTTGATGAATGATGTAATTGGTAATATTGAATTAGATAGAAAAGACTTTTTAAATTTATATGAAAGAAATAAATTTTTATATCAAACATTAGAAGAAGAAGTTAAATATATTCTAAATAAAAGTTTAAAAGAAAAAGATATTAAAATTCATAGTATTCTTTCTAGAATTAAGGAATTTGATTCTTTTTTTGAAAAAATAGAGAGAAAACAAACTAGTAATCCATTTGAAGAAATTACTGATATTATAGGAACAAGAGTTGTTTGTTTATTTTTATCTGATATAGATAAAATTAAAACTTGTATACAAGATTCTTTTACTATTATTTCTGAAGATAATAAAGTTTATGGTGATAATGTTAGTTCGTTTGGTTATATGTCAGTTCATTTTATTGCCATGTTAAAGGATGAGTATTGTGGACCTAGATATGATCATATTAAGCATTTAAAGTTTGAAATTCAGGTTAGAACTATATCTATGGATGCGTGGGCTAATATTTCTCATTATCTTGATTATAAGAGTGAAAATGATGTTCCTTCTGAATTAAAGCGAGATTTTCATGCTTTAAGTGGTCTTTTTTATGTAGCGGATACTCATTTTGAAATGTTTGTTAATGCTAGTCATGAATCACAACTAGTTAAAGAAAAAGAAGTGAAAAATATGCTATCTAATGATGGTAATAATCGAATAAATAATGAGAAAATAGATTTTGATACCTTAAAATCATATTTAAATCAAAAATTTAATGATAATAATAATACTTCTGCGAAGTTAATTTCAGAATTATTAGATGAGTTGTTGCAAAATGGGTATACTACACTTTCAGAATTAGATAATGCAATTAACCGAACTTCTGAAGCTTTTAAAGTATATGAAATGAAATATCCACCAGTAGGAGATCTTAACAAGTTTGTACCTGTTGGTATTATAAGAGCTTCTTTATCTATATTAGATAGGGATTATACAAGACATTTTGATGGAATGACTTCTCAGAGATCAGAAGAGCATGAAGATCCTGCGGTACAAGAATTAATAAAGTAATTTGAAGTTTTTTGTTTTATAAAAAAAAATCCCCTCATGTTATAATTGAAAGTGACCAAACAAACAATTAGAAAAGAGGGGTTTTTATTGTATATATTTATTTTTAAATTCTATAAGAATCATAGCATAAAATATTTCTCTTCTCTAGTTGAAAATCTTAGAAAAGAGGAGAAAGATTATGTCAAAGCTCGTCAATTTAGAACAAGCTGAAAGAAATGCAAGATTGAGAGATATCGAGAATTCAAAGATCTTGTCAGAAGAAGAGATGTACATAGCAAATGAACTTCAAGCAAAAGCTAATTCGCATGGAATGAAGTTAGTACCTGAACGGAAGATAAAAAATAAAGCTAAATTTGTTCAGATCATTCAACAAAACATCCAGTATTTATTTGAAATTGATTATTTAACAAATGCTGAGAAAGTATTTTTATTAGATATTTCAATGTGTGTAGGTTTTTTAAGTAATTGTTTGGTTAGTGATATTAACTCTAAAGAACAAATTCCATTAACTCAGCGAGAATTAGCAAAAAAAATAGGAAGACATGAAACGAAAGTTAGTCCTTTGGTTAGAAAATTAATTGATAAAGGCATTATTGCTCGTTCAGAGAGTGGTGTTGATGATAATAATGTTAGGGCATATGCTTTGTTTATAAATCCTCATGTTATGTTTTCAGGGAATAGAGATGAAGTTAATCCGACACTTAAAGCTATGTTTAGAAAGGTTCCTAAACAACTTAAAAATTTACCTATTAAATTATTTTAAGTCTACTTTAATTAGTAGACTTTTTTTTGTTAATTTCGTACTTACCAAAAACGGTAAGTTTACTTACCAAAAACGGTAAGTACGAAAAATCCTGAAACCCTTGGTATTACTGGGTATTTTATACTTTGGTATGCTTGTCCCTTCTTACTCTATATAGAAATAGCTAAAAGTTCCGCAAGGAACGGGTCGTATTTTCTTTCGCTTTGCTACAGAAAATCTCCACCCTTTTCGCTTTGCTACATCCTTGCAAAACTTTTTTCGGCTCGAGTTTTGGCGGCACCAAGCCGATACATCCAAAAGCAACTATTTAGGTTTACCGGCTTGAATTTGCTATTATACGAGCCGAACCGCTAATGCTTTCGAATTATAATTTCATTTACCATATGTATAGATACGTAATACGTGGGGTTTCGCCCCCACACGACGAACCAGCCTCTACTCCAAAAGTCAACGGAAAAGCGAAGTACAATGGAATGGCAATAGCCGCGCCGTTGTACTTGTAATTAAACACGCCATCATAACGCTCATTTTTCGTTCTAAGAGCGTTATTTTGATTTTATTAGGAAATCTATTAGTTTGTGTTTGGAATCTAATAGAAACGATTTTGAGAAGTTATAAAAGCTTTGTTTGTTTTATATACGAGAAAGAATTGTTAATTTAAGAGTAAAAAAACAAGTTTTTAGTCCTCCAAAATATTCATTGAAAACCCATTGGATGTACATTGAAAATACATTGAAAGTACGTTGGAACTCCATTGAATTTTTTGTATTTGTGATATCACGTTTTTGTTAGGCTTTGCCTAACCTGTCACCCTTGGTGATAGCAAAAATCCCTTATGCTCTTGTTGCAATCTCTTTATTTAGATCAGAGAGGAATATTTTTGATTAGGTATATAATTAGATTTAGTGCGATGGAAAATAAGGATTGGAGGATTAAAATGCAGAAAATAATAAGCTTTTATAATAAAGAGATGAGCAACCATAAATGGTTCCAAAAACAAATTTCATGGATTATATTTTATATGATTTTTATAACTAGTTTTTTTCTAATATTAATAATTAATCCAAGAGGTTATATCTGGACAATAATATTATCTATACTTACTTTTTTTATAATGTTTATTCTTATAGTTTCAACTTATAAATTTGTAAATGAATTAGAGGTTGATGAAACTTTAACATTTTCTAATAAGATGAAAAAATGTTTTAAAATTATGGTTACGACTAAACTATTATTATCGATTAATAATAGTGAGCTAGTTAGGTTAAAAAAGATAAATACATTACGTGTTTTTTTAAGGAAAAAAGGTTTATATAATGAAAAATGTTTAAGTAAATATATAGAAGTATTAGACAAAGAATATCAAACTCAATTTTCTACAACATCAATCTTTCCGGTGATCATAGGTCTTTTTGTTCCAATTTGGACATTTTTTATTCAGATAGTATTTAATCCTAAGGAATTTTCACCTGAAAGCATTACAGATTTTGATATGGTAAAATATGCAGCCTTAACATTGATGCTTTATATGATATGTTATTATCTATTTTTTAGAAGTTATTGTTTAATTATTAAACCATTATTTTTACTAGTAATTCCAATAAGAAAATATGAAATGTTAGATTTATTAAGCATTTTAAGAGAATTGCATTTAGAGCGTTTTGTTTTTGAATTAGAGCAAGAAGAAAAGAAAGTTATAAAAGGTTTTACAAATACTGATTGAAAGGAACAAGATAATGGAACAAACATTATTAACTATTTCTCAAATAGCAAAAGAGTTACAAATACCAGAATCAACAGCCCGTTATTATAGAGATCGGTTTATTAATTACATTCCATTTGTGGGGAAAGGCCGAGCAAAAAAGTATCGTCCAGAGACTGTGGAGATATTGCGATTCATTGCGGAAGGGTTCAATCGCAATCTAACCGCAATGGAGATTGAAGATGGTTTATCCCGCATGGTTGCAAGGAATGTGGAGGTTGAAGAAGAGACCGCAACTACAATCGCAGCAGCGCAGCAACAATGGGAAGAGAGAGGGATTCCTATACAAGTAGAAGTTGGAGAAAAGTTTCAACAAATGATGAACCAATTTACTTTAGCTATGGAAGTAATAGCGGATCAAAAACAAGAAATTGCTGAATTAAGAAAAACTGTTGGAGAACTTCAAGATAAGCAAAAAGAACAGGAAAAACAGATAGAAAGTAAACTAAAATTAAGTGATGAAAAGCTAATTGAAGTAATAAAAGAGATTCAAGAAACAAAAGAACAAATAGAAACTACTGAAAGTAGTTCCTGGTGGCGTCGTTTATGGGGGAATCGCTGAGTCCTGGCGTTTATGCCGCGAAAGTTCCTTGAC
>NZ_JBVYHX010000006.1:0-9221 GCF_056033845.1 Bacillus sp. TCT6 | reverse complement strand
GATGAGGGGAACCCTCATGCAAACTCGCCAGGGGTGGCCCCAGAAGGGCGGTTTTTGCCCGCTGGGGTTATCTTTGGGAGTTTGAGGGTTCGGAGGCTCGTGGTCAAGGGAACCGTGGAATAAAAAGCGAGGACGGACCCCAGGACAGGGCAAAAACCAATGTCTTCGCCAAGATTCGTGGTTCTACTGTTAGAAAAAGGCGAATAAGAATATAGCATACATACAATAAGGGAATGCAGTATAGATCAGTCTACAAGCATTTCCTTGCTATAATTATGCTATATTTTTATATAAAAAAAACATATGTAAAGTTTTCTAATTCAATAATAGCCGTTTTTTAAATATGTATTGTATTATTATATTAATAAGATTAAATATGCGATTTATATAAGGGGAGACAGTAAAAATTGGAAGAAACTCAATTTCAAAAAATAATAACTTTTTATGAAGAAAAGCTAAGTAATTCTAATTTGTTTAATAAACAGCATATATGGAGTTTTTTTTATGGATTAAGCGCATTGATTTGTTTTGGAATAATGTATTTTAATCCAAGTAATACTTTATCGTTAATAATTTTAGGAGTAGTATTTCTTACTACATTAGTTATACAGATTGTTTTAGTATATAAAATAGAGAAGGAATTAGGTTCTTTTAATGATTTGAAATTCATGGGAAAAATCAAGAAATGTTTAGATATGATGATAAGTACAAAAGGTTTATTATTTATTAATGATGCTGAATCAATAAGAGTAGAAAAAATGAATAAATTACGTGATTATTTAAAAACAAAAAAAATATATAGTGAGAAATGTTTAAAAGTATATATAGAGATAATGGAGAAAGAATTTGAGAATCGATATACAAATAGTTCTCGTCTTTCGTCACTTACGGTTTTTTTCGTTCCAATATGGGCTTTTGTTATTCAGGTATTATTTAATCCTCAGTCTTTTTCTAAAATTGTTAATGCGAATATTAATGATTTGAAATTTGCGATTATAGCATTATTGGCTTCTTTAATGTTGTATTATTTTATTTTTAGGATCTTTTCTTCTATTATGAAATCAGTTATTTTATTGATTTTTCCAATGAAGAAATATGACATGTTAGATTTAATAAGTATTTTGAGGGAATTATATTTAGAATGTTTTATATTGGAATTAGAAGATCAAAAAAGAATTGTAAAAGGTTTTGTTTATGAAGAATAAAAATTTAGTATACAAAAAAGAAGAACATGTTTCTAGATTTAGAAACATGTTCTTCTTTTTTGTATTTAATTATTAGAGTGTTCTTCTATTAGTACATCCACTATGTTATTCGCTTCTTCTGGAATTATGCTTTGTATTTCTTCTGGGAGTAAGTGTTTAGCTGTTTGTGTTATGGCTTTTGTAGTTTCAGGGTTGTTTTTTATAAATCTATTTGTTGTTGTTACAAATCTAGTAAACCAATTTTTTTTAGTTAACTGATGCATTTGATTCTTTAAAAATTCAACTTCTTCAAATAATTTTTTAACTTCGTTTTTTAAGGATTGTTTTTCAGCTATTTCTGATTTTAATTTTTCTTCAATTGACTTTTTGAATTCTTCTAGTTTTTGTTCTAGATTTTGTGTTTCTTCTGAAGTGAATTGTTCATTAGGATTTAGTTGTTTTTCTTTGAAATATGATTCTACTGTATCTTTTAATTTTTCGATTTCACTTTGATTGCGAATTATTGCTTTAGCTAGAGGTGTTGAAGCAAATTCATTTTCAAGTCTATCAACCCAGTCTTCTATTTCATTAAAATAGTCATTATCATCGTTAAATTGTACTTGTTGAGTTTGCATGATTCTACCTGGTCTAAATTCACAGTAAAAATTTAATGCATTGTCTATATTTGCTTTAAAATAGTAACTTTCATCATATGTATAGTAGATAGTTATTGTTTTTTGTTTAGTTGTTTCTTTTGGTAGCACTATTTTGAAATCTTCTTTATCTATAAATGAATTCTCTGATAGTGCTTCGTTAATATTTTTAATAAATAAATGGCTAAGCATAAAATAATCTCCTTTTATTGTCTTTTTATTATTAGGATACAATAAAATGAAAGTTCATCTAAGTTAAATATAAAAATTATCTAATACATTATCTTTTTCTTCTTTGTTGATCCCGATATATGTAAGTGTGATTTGTGGTGTACTATGATTGAGTATTTCTTGTAACATAGCAACATCTTTTGTTTGTTTATAGAACCAATAGCCGAAGGTTTTGCGCATGGTGTGAGTCCCGATGGATTCTATACCGGCAAAATCCCCGGCTCTTTGCAATTGTCGATATGCTTGGATCTTACTAATGGGTTGATCTCCTTTTCGGGAAGGGAATAACCAGGTACTTTCTAGTGTTTGGCTATAAGAGTATACTTCATCAAAAATAGAAGTAAGGTTAATCATGCGTTCTTTTTTTGTTTTTCCTTCTTTGATCTTAAATTCTTTTCTCTTTTTTCGTTTTAGTTTTACTATGGTTTGTGTTTCGAGTTGGAGTAGATCACTTACGCGTAGTCCGGTATGAATTCCAATAAGAAAGAGAATATAGTCTCGTTCGGAACAATGACGTTTCAGAGCCCATTTCATATCTTCAATCTGTTCTTTGCTACGGATGGGTTGGACATCAATGAGATGTGGTTTTTTGTTCATGGATTTTTACCTCTTTATTTATAGTGTTTTGAATGTATACTTTTATCGTATAAATTGAGGATATCAAGGGATTCGGTAAAAAGTCAATGTTTAAGGGGGAATGAATGTAAACTAATATTTAAAAGTTTACATTGAAGAATAAGAAAAAGAACCTAGTTTTTAGGGTTCCTTTTCTTATTTTGATAATATTTGTATCTTATTGTAGTTTTTATATTTTATAATTAGGTTATTAAAATTTATAGTTAAAAGGATGATTGGATATGACAGTACAAAAAGAAAAGGTAACTAGGCGGGTTGTTTGTAGGAAATGTAAATCTGATCAAATAGTTGGTAACAAACGTGGGTATAATTTTAAAAGGATGTTTTTAATTCTGTTTCTTATGTTAGCTACACTTATAGCTATTAGAATAGTTGTTGAAATAGTTCCTCGAGATTCTCCACTTCAGGGTATTGCTTTATTTGTTGTTTTTTTAATGATGTTCCTAGGGGCACCGATAACTTTATTCAGTGGATTTATTGGTAGAAAAAATATTGTCAATGGTTGTATGAATTGCGGACATACATGGATGCCTAAAAAATAGAATGTTTATAAATCAAAAAAGTAAAAAAGAGTCCTATGTTTATAGGATTCTTTTTTTAGTTTCTGATAACATTGTATTAATTGAATGTAGAGGGTGATTTAGTAAAGATTTAAATATGTGAACCATTAGTTTACATGTATTAGATTAATAGTTTCTTTATTGATTAAGGGTTTATATGTAATGATTTCTTAGAGGTGAATAATATGAATTTAGGTTCGCAATTGAAAAAGTTTCGTGAATCAAAAAGCTTTTCACAAGAAGATGTGGCTCGAAAGGTTGGAGTGACTAGACAAGCTGTTTATAAATGGGAGAGTAATAAAAGTTATCCTGATATTGATAATTTGATTTTACTTAGTGAATTATATGAAGTAACAATTGATGAGTTAATAAAGGGATCAGAGGATGCTAGGAAGGAGTTAGATAAAAAGGATAAGGATGAGTGTGAGGATGAAAATGATTTTGGTTTTTTTATAGGTATTGTTCTTATATTTATAGGGATATTTATTGGTATCGAAGGAATTTCCTTATTTATAACTATATTGGGAATGTTGATAATGGTATTTTATAGTGATGTAAAAAAAGCAATCATTAATGAATTTAAAATAAAAAGAAGACCGAACTAAATTGTTTTTCTAGTTTGATCTTCTTTTTATTTTATAATAAACAAATAATAAAAAGTTTATATTGTAATTAATGAAGAAATTAAAGAAAAAATATTAATAATATCTTATCTTGAATTTATCTTTTTCGGAAGAATGTTCTGATGATTCTTTTGAGGAAAATGATGTCATAATTTCTTGTAAATCTTCTTGTTTTACTAAGGGTTTTTGATTTTGACGTATAGATTTCTCTTTTAATTCATTTACCATATCTTCAACACTTGTATTTTTGCAAAAAATATATTTAAGAGTTGTTAAAAACCAAATAAAAGTTCCCACTGTACTAAAGATAAATAAAGCTTGCCAGGTATTTGCTGGTAAGCCCATAGCATTTTTAAAATTAGCTGTAAGAAGGGTTGCTAATAGCGTAAAAAATATACTAATTGGAGCTATCCAGCTTTGTTTTTTTTCAAGTTTTTGTTTATATTGCGACATATGTAAATTTAATTTATCTTCAGTTGTTATAATAAATTCTTGTTGTATATACACATGTGTATTTGAATCATTAGCTAAGTTTTTTGTTAATGAACTAGTTTCAATGTTAGAGTGGGCATTAGATTTCCGAGTCATTGATTATTGTCACCACTCTTATTATTTAACATTCCTAAAGCTCCTACTGCATGTTGACTTAAATAACCACAATTTTTACAAATAATTACTACTATAGGAACTGATTGTCCTCCTAGAACCATTCCATCTTCTATTGAAGTTTGAACACTGTGATTAAAATAGCCATCTAATATAGAAAAATTTTTATGATTACATCTTGGACATGGTCTAGTAGCTCCTCTTTCCTCTAAAATTTTTATAATTTCTTCTTGTTTATTTTTTGACATAGACAATTTTATAACCACCTTATTTTTAAATGAAATAATAAGTATATAATATATTAGATTTTGATAATATTAAATGGGGTAGCATATATAGATCAAATAAATTTGATTGTTGTGTTAGAGGAATAAATAAATTCTGTTTTTATAATACGAGACAAATGATGTTGTATTAGGGAAGTTATCCTGATAGGGAAGTAAATCTCTATTTAAAATTTTACTTTCGAAAAGATAGAAAATGGAGCAAAGCGACAACCGTTTTTTTTGAATGAGTGAATGGAATTCCGAGAAAAAACGGTAAAGTTACTAGGAAAATTCCTAGTTAGTCAAAAACAACGTTTTTGGGGTTGGGCATGTCAAACCCGTATCTTGCCCTCTCTTTTTCCTTTAGAATTTTACATTTTCTACTTCGTTCTTGGTTACAAGAACGTTGCTGGTTGATGTTAAGTAATCTTTTGTTTTTTATAATGAAAATAATCTTTTATTTAATAGTTTTACATTGGATAACGAGAAAAAGAACCTTTTTAAGGTTCTTTTTCTCGTTATGATAATATTTGTATTTTAACTGGTTTTTGGATATTTAGTAAAAAACATTAATTAATTCGAAAATTCGAATTTTTGTATTGACAAAACACAAATAGCCATCTTATACTATAAGATGGAAATAGGTAAATAGTCTATTAAATTTCTGTTTTTTTAGATCTGATGTTGGAGCATCAGATGTTGTTTATTCACTTAACAGTGATTTTTGGAAAATTGATTACGGTTATCATCTTACAATAAAGTGAATGTCAAAATCAAGTCTTTTGATAAAAGAAATTTATAACAAATTTCTACAATATTTATTTAAGAATACCGTAGAATCGTTGTTAGAATGTGATTAATCCTTTATTTGAACAGTAAAAAGGGAGGATAGTTAATAACATAAATAGTAGCTATTTACTTACTTCACTAATTTAAAGGAAGTAGGAAAATTTATGTTAATTACAGGTAAAAAAAGAATAAGAAAAATCGGTAAATATTTAGCACATCTAGAAGAAGGGAATATTGCTTATATTGGATTAAGTCTTACAGAAGAGGTTGTTTCTCGATTAAAAGAAATTGGATTTGAAGGTGGAATTGTAGGTGAAACTTTAATACCTTCACCTAAATTGGGCAATATCAGTAAATTTAATGCGAATGGGAGAGAAGTACCTCAAAGAGATTTGCCAAAAGAAACGCTTTATCGGCAGCATCTTCATTCGTGGACAGATTGGCATGGAACAGATTACTCTCGAATAGTAGATATTCCTTATAAGAGATTTCCACGTAAACTGATTCCTGGACCTTGGGTATCATTAACAATTATTAAGCATAATGATAAACAGTTTGTTGTAGCTGGGGATGCTATTATAAAGGGACAAACACCTGATAAAGATATAATTCATCGAATTAATTTGATGTTAGAAATTTTTAAGTGTACGGCTATTCTTCAAGAAAATTTAGAACAATATGAGGTACCAAAGGTTAAAAAACTAGATTGGGATATTCTTCCTTCTGGAAAAATGCCGTGGGAACAATTTCAAAAAAGTTTGATGCCACTTTTAGAAAGAGCATCAAATAACAAAAAAGTGATTATTACTGAAAGATTAGAAACTGTTTCGAAGTATAATCCAGATTTTCATGCTATAGGAAAAAATGGGTATCGAGGATATATTATCTTTGGGTTTATTGAATTAAACTTATATGTCTTTGAAACTGCTGAATATGGAAATGCAACTTATGTTTTTGAAGGTAATTGGGAGAAAATTTCTCAAATGACTAAAACTGATATTGTTGCTGGAAATCTACACAAACATCGTTTCATCCATAAAGAAGGGTGGAAAAAACAAGTGAAAAATCTTTTTCCAAGTAATGATGATAAGAAAATTTCATAAAATAAAAAAAGAGTCCCTATTATTTAGGACTCTTTTTTTATTAGTTATAACAAAAAAAGCCAATCATGATATAATTGAGTTGCGACGCTACAACTATACATAAGAGGCTTTTTTATTCTTATAAAATTCTAATTACATAATAGCATAAAAAAAGTCTCCGTACTAGTTGTAAATACTAGGAACAAGGAGAAAAATTATGACAAATACTATCAATTTAAAACAGGCTGAAAAAAATGCAAGATTGAGAGATATCGAGGATTTGAAGATCTTGTCAGAAGAAGAGATGTATTTAGCAAATGAACTTCAAGCAAAAGCTAATTCTCATGGTATGAAGCTAGTACCAGAACGGAAAGTAAAGAATAAAGCTAAATTCGCTCAAATTATTCAAGAGAATTGGTTATATCTTATTCAGAATAATTATTTGAAAAACGAAGAAATTATGTTTTTAAACAAAATTATTGGTTTCATAGGGTTTCGATCTAATTGTATTGTTCATGATATTAATGCAAAAGAGCAATTACCTATGACTCAAACTGAAATAGCACAAAAAATAGGTTCTAGTAAAAATACAGTTAGTAGATTAATAAAACAATTAATTGAAAAAGGTCTAATTGGACGTTTTGAGTCGGGTAGAGATGGAATTAATGCTAGAATGTATGCACTGTACATAAATCCTAATGTGATTCTTTGTGGAGATCGAGACAATATTAATCAAACACTACAAACTATGTTTATAAGAAAACCAAAAGAGTTGAAAAATTTACCTATAAAATTAGTGTAACCTGTATGAATTTCATACAGGTTTTTTTGTAACTTTCATAGTTATCGAATTCGATAACTAAAGTTATCGAATTCGATAACTATGAAAAATCTTGAAACCCTTGGTATTATTGGTTTTTTTCTACTTTTGTATGCTTGTCCCTTCTCACTCTCTATATAAGGGGCTAAAAGTTCCGCAAGGAACGGGTCGTATTTTCTTCCGCGTTGCTATAGAAAATCTCCACCCTTTTCGCTTTGCTACATCCTTGCAAAACTTTTTTCGGCTCGAGTTTTGGCGGCACCAAGCCGATACATCCAAAAGCAACTATTTAGGTTTATCGGCTTGAATTTGCTATTATACGAGCCGAACCGCTAATGCTTTCGAATTATAATTTCATTTACCACATGTATAGATACGCAATACGTGGGGTTTCGTCCCCACACGACGAACCAGCCTCTTCTCCAAAAGTCAACGGAAGAGCGAAGTACAATGGAACGACAACAGCCGCGCCATTGTACTTGTAATTAAATACACCATCATAGCGCTCATTTTTCGTTCTAAGAGCGTTATTTTGATTTTGTTAGGAAATCTATTAGTTTGTGTTTGAAATCTAATAGAAACGATTTTGAGGAGTTATAAAAGCTTTTTTTGGTTTTATATACGAGGAAGAATTGTTGATCTAAGAGTGAAAAAACAAGTTTTTAGTCCTCCGAAATATCCATTGGAAACCCATTGGATATACGTTGAAAATACATTGAAAGTACGTTGGAACTCCATTGATTTTTTTGTATTTGTGATATCACGTTTTGGTTAGGCGTTGCCTAACCTGTCACCCTTGGTGATAGCAAAAATTCCTTATGCTCTTGCACTTGTTGAAATTGTTCTTTTCTTTTTTGATCTGGAATCTCTAATTTCTAATTTTATATAATGATTTGTTCCAAAGTTATTAGAAAAATTTTGTGGCGCGGCCATGGTCTTCGCTATATGGATTAATTAATAATTTATTAAGAAAAAAATGGAGTATAACTTAGATCCGTGAAGAATTTGTTATTTTTATATGACAGAAGGATATGAACCTTAGTAAAATGAATTAGTAAAAACCTAGGTTTAATACCTAGGTATCAAGGTTGATATTTTTGAAAATAACCCTTGATATTTAAAAAACTTAGGTTTTTATCTAGGTTTTAAAGGTGGGTAAAAAGATGGATAAAAGTGAAAACCTAGGTGAAGAAAAACCAGGTTATATAGCGATGACTGTTAAAGAAGTTGCATTATGTTTAGATGAATCGCCAAATGTTATAAGAAATTGGATGAAAGAATTAAGGATGTATATTCCTTTAGAAAAAAATGAATCAGGATACAATGTTTTTAATGAGAAAGCTCTCGAACAAATGAAGATAGTTAAACAATTGCATCGAGAACAAAATTACTCAATGAAACAGATTGAACATTACTTTGCTACGGGTGGAGAGAGTATAAAACCTGTTCCTAGCAAAGAAGTTGGAGAGATTTTAGCTGAAGAATTAAAAGCATTAAAAAATGAAGTTAGTAGACTAAGAGAACATAGTGAGAAACAAGAAGAATTTAATAAATTGTTAATTGAACAATTACAAAAACAACAAGATTATATTGATAATAAATTAGAGAAACGGGATCAGAAATTACTTGAAACAATGCGTGAAGTACAAGAAACAAAAGCATTAACAGCATCTACTGAATCCAAAGGTTTTTTTGCGAGGTTATTTGGAAAATAACTATTTTAAGATTTATAATCTGAGTCCTGGCGTTTATGCCGCGAAAGTTCCTTGAT
>NZ_JBVYHX010000005.1:0-10538 GCF_056033845.1 Bacillus sp. TCT6 | reverse complement strand
ATGAACATACAATAATGGGAACTTTGAAGATGGTATGACATGAAAATAGTATTTCTCTCATATGCAAAAAAACCTAGCAATTGCTAGGTTTTTTGTTTTTTTATTGTCTTTTAACAACGACCCATAAATCAGGTAATACAGATATTGCTGAAGCGTTACGAAGCATAACAGCCATAACAAATGGATAACTACTATGAGGTGCAGATGTTACTGCATATACATTCTCTACTGGGTTAGTACTAAAGCCGCCACTTATAACTTGTTCATTAGGCGATGCAGTTAATCGAAAGTCTATGGTTTCACCAGGTTGTATGTTTACTACATTAAGCCAGGTATATCGTACGAAACCATCTTTTAAATCTTTTATATATCTGTCCCCGGCATGTTTGTAGTTAAATCAATACGTCTACTAACTGGTCGTGCATGTTCTTGATTATATATTGTGTTTGGTGTTGGTTGATAATTCCAATTATTTGTGTATGGGGATTGATTGTATTCGTAATAGTTATTCATTTAATCAGCTCCAATAGAAATATTTAAAACTATGATCTATTTTATTTTTACACATTTAGATAAGAAGATTGTCTTTGATTAATTGGGTGTATTTTCCAATGAATTATATATTATTAGTTATAGTTTTAAGATTAATATATATAATTAGATATTTGAAAGTCATTGTTGATTTTAAGTAATTAATAATAGATAAAAATAGCATTTGGTGATTTGTCAACGGTAAGCGGACGAACGTAGCAAAGCGAAGTGAAGGAGCATTAAGGAGTTGACATATTCACTACACCAAGACCCTCTTGTGGTTGTCAAAAGGTACCCTTTTGACCCTGCCTACTGGCGAGGGAGCCCCTCAAGGATTTGAGGGGTTGGGGAGTTCGATGGATGGGGGCTGGGGAAGAGTTCCCCAGTGGGTTTGGGCAAAGCCCAAGGTTTGTTTTTCCCATGCTGTGCATGGGTCGGCGAAGCCGAACAGCGTCGCAGACCCCTATCAATTTTGATGCGTTAGCGTCAAAATACGTATAGGGTTACGTCAATTGACACAATTTCGTCGCCTTGCTAGACTAATTGTATCAATTGATCTAGAGGAAGTGGTGGTACTTTATGTTGTTTTCTATCTCATTTAATCAATCTCACCAAAGTTCATTAAGCCATAATAACAGAGAAAACATTCATGGGAATCCTGGCATAGATTCATCCAGGTTAGAAGAGAATATCTACTTTGTTCAAAAGGACATTCGAAGTGTATACAAGGATGTCTTTCAAGAAGCAGTAAATAAGTATAACGAGAAACAAAAACGTAATGATCGCAAAATTAAGGATTATTATGACAAGATAAAAAAAGATACAAAGACACATGAGCAACGAGAATTGGTTGTAGCGGTTGGAGAGGGTAAAGATGACCCAAAGTATAGGAAAGCTAAAAAAGAAGCGTTAAAACAGTATGCGGAGGCGTTTCAAGGGCGAAATCCAAATCTAGCAGTCTATAATATGGTTTTACATGATGATGAAGCAAATCCGCATTTACATATTAACTATGTACCGAATTTCGAAAGTAGTCGAGGATTAACGAGGCGTGTCGGAATGGATAGAGCCTTGCAACAACAAGGCGTACAAGGAAAAGGAACGGAGCTAATTGCGAATTGGAGACAATTAGAAACGGCTTATATTGAATCTTTAGCTAAAGATCAAATTCCAAATTTTGAACGTGCCAATGTGGGTACACATAAATATATGAAAGTCCGTCAATACAAGGAATATGCTGAAGCTGTTTCTAACATAGAGAATCAAATTACAGAGATAAGTAAGAGATTGCCGGATAGCAAGATTACGCTAAAGCCCAAAAAGAAAGAGATTAAGACGGAGGTAAAGCCGAAATTAATTGGTAAACCTGAAATCATTGAAAAAGAAACAGGTAATTATGTTTTTTCACCAAAGCAACTCGAAAAAGTAGAAGAATTGATAACTGCAGCAGTCACTGTAAAAAAAGATTATGAGCGTTTGCAAAATACGGATTTGGTAAAAGAAAATAGGGAATTGAATCGTCAAGTCAATAGTTTGTATGATTCTTTAAAAGAATCTCAAAAGATAAATTTAGATTTGAAAGAGGAAAATAGAAAGTTACATACTGAAATAGGCTCATTAAAAGCTCATATAAAGGATTTGAAGGAGAATATAAGAGTTTTGTATCAACAGACGAAAAAAGCTTTTAAAGAGAGATTTAAGGTATTTAGAGGGATTATTAAAAATGAATTTGATAGCAAGGGAATAGATAATCAATTTGAACGTGAACATAAGAGAGAAATAAGCAAACATTGGGATTTTGATAGGGAAAGATAGGATTGATAATGATGAAAGCATTGAATTGTATGAGTTTGAAGAAGAAAAAGAGGATCGAATGTTGTGCTTTTGTAAGAGATGGAAAGCTTTAACAAGGTGTTTCATGTTATTATAAAGAAAGACATACAAACGAGAAAAACCGCCCATGCTTTGGTCGGCAGGCGGTTTTTCATAATAAGGTTGGAATCAACCAATATATATTCTATATACATTCTAACATATAAAAGTTGATTCCTTCCACTAAGGGAGAGAATTATTTTATGACAAAAGTTGTAGATTTTGGACAAGCTGAAAAAAAAGCGAAAATAAGAGATAGCAAGATTGATAGTATTTATGACCAATTGCAAACTGGTGGTTATTCGGAAGAAGAAAGAGCTATGCTT
This sequence comes from Bacillus sp. TCT6, assembly GCF_056033845.1. Classification (NCBI taxonomy): domain Bacteria; kingdom Bacillati; phylum Bacillota; class Bacilli; order Caryophanales; family Bacillaceae; genus Bacillus; species Bacillus sp. TCT6. The sequence goes on along the minus strand of NZ_JBVYHX010000005.1, from coordinate 7,809 downwards.
TTACAGATGTTAAGTAAAATGTCTGGTGGGGAAGAATATTTCATAGGTAAAAAGAAAAAGCCTACAGATCGGGTGAGATTTGTGCAAATTATAATGGATAATATAGATTATTTGATTGAAATAGGTTATTTAAGCAGTAAGGAAGAAGCTTTTTTATTCAAATTAACTTCATCTGTAGAATTTAAAACCAATGTTCTTGTAGAACGTGAGACAAATAATCCAGCATCACCTACATATTTAGCTGAAAAGTTTAAAATGACTCGTCAAAGTATTTCTAGTGTTATGAATGGTTTATTAAAAAAAGGAGTATTAGCAGTTGCACAATCAGGTGTTACAACTGAAGATGGACGAGTTTGTACTAGTCGTACATGGTTTGTAAATCCAAATGTTATGTGTTGCTCTCCTAAAGATGGAATAGACAAAGCAACTCAACATATCTTTAGGGATTCATTAAGAAATTTTAAAGTTGAAGATCAAGGAAAGAAAAAACATAAATTACCGATTTATTTATTTTAAAAGAATGCAAAAATTTTCTTGCATTCTTTTTTTTGTTTTTATTTTCCTTTTTTTAGGTGTCACTTTTTTTTGACACTGGTGTCACTTTTTTTTGACACCCTACCTTCTATAAAACCTTGATATTACTGACTTTCTTTACTTTGCCCTTCTCACTCTTATATATAGGGCTAAAAGTTCCGCAAGGAACGGGTTGTATTTTTGAGAAGATCACTCAAAAATCTCCACCCTCAATATCAAAAAAGTCGTTTCGTTAATCCTCACCTAAAGGCTATCGCCTTTTCTTTTTGATATTGTCCTTGCAAAACTTTTTTCGGCGGGTTTTTAGCTTTCGCCAAGCCGAACAGACCAAAAACGGGGTTAAGTTGCTCGACTTGGATCAGCAATTATACCCGCCGAACCGCTAGTTCTATCGATTTAAATAATAAGCTTATTCCATATTCAGTTACGTTAAGTTCTTGGGGGCTAGCCCCCAAACCCCCAGCCAGCACTCACACCCAAAAACAGGGGGAAATAGCATGATAAAACATTTTTACATAGTAAAATCATGCTATTATAAAGAAATTTGGTAGTCTTTAATCAGCCTTTAACTTAATCTCAGATTTAAGGGAGATGTATAGATGAACATTGGTAGACAGATACAATATTTTCGTAAACGGGATAATATGTCCCAAGAAAAGTTAGCAGAGAAAATTCATGTTTCCAGACAATCTATTTCTAACTGGGAAAATGAACGAAACTATCCAGATATTCATAATTTACTAATGATGAGTATTCTTTTTAATGTCTCCCTGGATGATTTAGTTAAAGGAGATGTAAAGATCATGAAAGAAGAACTTCAAAAATCAACTTTCTTTAAGTGGAGTTACATCATGTTAGCATTAATGATTCTACTTCCTATTTCTATTGCACCTGTATTTTACTTTTTTGGTTATTACGGTCTTATAATACCTGTGTTACTTACGATTTTGCTTATGCTTTCATCGTCGAAGCTTGAAAACTTGAAAAAAGAGCATAATTTAAAAACTTATCGTCAAATAATTGATTTTATAGAGGGAAAACCTATAAGTGAAGTAAAGCCTAATATAAAAGACAAATTATTAAAAATAGGCTTGATGCTTGCAAGTGCTTTAATTAGTTATAGTTTGATTTATTTAGGATTGAGTGTATTTGGAAGATAACTTAGAAAACTATTAAAAGTCCTCCGGATTGTTTAACTGGAGGACTTTTAATAGTTTTCGAAAGCGGAAGTTAAAAGTATTGGTTTGAAACAAAGATATAAAGTTTCAATTCCTTTTTATTTCGCTCTTTATGTGATATATTTATAACATAAAGAGCGAAATATATCACAAAGGAGAATTTATATGAAAAATAAACTAGCTTACTTAGGATTTATTGGATTTCTAGGGTTTTTAGGTCCTCTTTCATTTTTAGGTGAAACTTCATTTACATATTACTTTTTCGCTTTCTTTTCTTTCTTTTTATATGCAAAAGTTATACCAGATGAACTTTTTATTCTACATGTTCGCATTGCTGCCACAAAAGCATTTTTCGTATCATTAGTATCAGGTGTTTTATTAATCTTAAGTATTGTTATTTTTGGAGATATACATGTAATTCGATTATTCGTTGCACTTGCAGTTGGAATACCATTAGTTACTTTTGTAATTAATTTAGAAATATTTGAACGTAGAGAAAAGAAAGGGATGCAGGATGACGTTGATTACTCGGATGAAAGAATATAGGGTAAAGTTAAATATGTCTCAAGGAGATTTAGCTAATAAGGTTGGAGTTAGAAGAGAAACAATTGGTAATCTCGAAAACGGAAAATATAACCCTTCATTAAAATTGGCTTACGATATTGCAAAAGTTTTAAAAGCACCTATTGAAGTGTTATTTTGGTTTGAAGATTAGTTTAATTCTAGTACAAGCGAATACAAGAGAAAAAATGATGAATGTTCTATTCATTCTCGGTTAACATAACGTCCTATTATCGGTAGCAAATCATTTGATAGAATCCTTGTATGTACAGGGATTCTAGCGATTCCCACTATTCTTTTTTTGTATAAAATCTTGTATAAATAAAAAAAGATTTTGATGTGGTTATTAATGAGTATTCAATTTTAAAATTGAGGTGTGTTCCTAAGAGTGGATCTGTAATAAGAACTATACAAATTAACCATGTAAAGATTATGAGAGTTAAGAATTTGAAACAAGTGATACGTGAATTATTACGAAAAAGGGTATATCATTGCTATAGCGAATATATTTTTGAGGTGAGACGCTATGAAGACGCTATATAGTCCTGGCGACGTGGCAGAGCAATTAGATATCCAATCTAGTACATTACGTAAGTATGCTGATGTACTAGAAAAAGAGGGTTATACTTTCATAAAGAATGAACGTGGACATAGGAAGTATAGAGAAAGTGATGTAATGGTGTTTCGTAAGGTTATAAACTTAAAGAACGACACAGAAATGACATTAGAAAATGCTACAAAGCAAATAGTATCATGGCATCAAGGTGTTGAAGTATTGCCATTAGAGCGACATGAAGTTGAGCGCTATGAAGAACCTAATTTCAACGCTACACCGCTACAGGCGATGATTCAAGAGCAAAAAGAGATCATTGAAAAACAAAATTACTTACTACAAGAATTAAACAAACGTTTAGATGAACAAGACCAGCGATTCACACAAAGAGAATCGGAATTATTGAGCGCTATACAATCGCTACAGGATTCCCAAAAGCTTATAGCGGCAAATAATAGCGAAGACATGGCGAAGAACCAAGGCCGCGATGAAATGCTCATGCAAACAATAAGGGAAGTCCAGGAAGTTAAGAAGATGATTACAGCAAGTAAAGATAAGAAATGGTATGAGTTTTGGAAATGATTTTTTGAAATTTGATTAATTATTTTTCGCCACCTTTAAAAAATATAGAAAAATGAATATAAAAGTAAAGCTTAGGGTCATACGAGAACCCTGAACTTTTTTGGATACTACTGATAATCGGATTTTATGTGAACTAAATCTTAGGAAGAAGGAATTGAAAATGAATAAGAAATGTCCTAATTGTGGTTTTAGAGAAATCAGGCAAGATTCATTAGATGTCCAAGCATATTTAAGACTTATTAGTACGAATAACCTTTTAAATCAATTTTCAAGTGTGATTGCTGATGTTTGCACTGAGTGTGGTAACATTTTATCTATGAAAGCAGAACATCCAGAGTATTTTAAAGTAGATAAATAAAAATTACTGATAATACAGATTATGTGAATGAAAAATACCTTTAGAAGGAATATCTGAAGGTATTTTTTTATAGATTTTGAGATACATTGACTGCTGATAATATAATGTTATGTAAATAAAAGAAAGGGAAATTTTTTAGGATTCCTCTTTCTTTTATAATGCATGAAATGTGAAAAATAATTGATTTATTTTAAAAATATTACTTTTTTTATTTTATCCAATTTGTACTTGTTGAGTTTGTAATACTTTCAAAGTAAGATCAAGAACAATTTTTTCACGTAGTTTGTCAAATTCTTTCTCAGGATATTGATCATAATATTTATCTTGATATTTATCTTGATATTTATCTTGATATCTATCTTGATTTCTGTCCTGATATTCATCATGTTTTGAATAATGATGAACATCATATGATGAATAATCAAGTTCATAAAATTCTGCACTAATTAATTCACAATATGGTTGTTCATTATAGAAAACATTATTTTCAAAGAAGTATTTGTCTAGACGAGGAACATCATTCTTTTTCGGATTAATGAAACGAGCTTTATTTTCCGAACCAAAAGCTATAATTGGGAAAGAAAGAAATTCATCAGCAGTCAAATCAGCAAAACCAGAGAATCGAACTTTTGCAATTCGATCATGAATTACGCCATTGCAGTATTTAGCAGCGTATTCAATATTTTTACGAATATAACCTTCTACAAACAATTTTGCTCTTGTTACTTGAAAATATCCTGTTTCATTAATTGGTTCATATTCAACAGGTACTAGTTTACATTGTGTTAAAAATACATCTTTTAACACTCTTTTAATTTCCACTGCTGGTGGAGAAAGTGGAATTTCTGCTTCTACTACAATTTGAAGTGTTCTTTCTGCTAATACAACTGGAATTTTAATTCTTGGATTGTTTGTAAGAACAGGCGTTGCCTCAGTATCACTGAGTGGAATCCGCGATTCTGATTTAACCTTACAATCCTTATTTTTATTATTATCTTGTTTATATTCTTTTTCACTCAATTTGAAAAAGCCTCCTTTTAGTTTATGTTTTGAGTGTGCTTATACTTTCTTTAACATGCTATGGAGTGTATTTATATGTGTGAGGGCATGTATAATAGTGATTTTTCTCATTTTTAAATAAAAACATAGATTATAGTAATAAAATCTATGTTTTTATTATTTGATTTTGTGTAGCATATATTTTTGTGGAAGTATTGTTAGACTCTTTTATATTAAAAAAATAGGTAGTACTAAATAAAATTCATTAGAACTATTTTGAATAGGAGAGCATATCTTATAGTGTGGAATAAGCATTGGACACTTGTTTTACACTCATAAATTTAGTCTCTTTGAAAGGAAAGGGAATCTATTAGTAGATCCCTTTTTTACATTAAATAGATTCAAAATGTTATTTATTCTTTTTTATAAGATTAATATACTTATTTTTTTGAAAGAAATAATATGAGTATATAAGTCTAATTAATCACATAAAAATTATATATATTAAAATAAAGATATTAAGAATAAACAAAAAGATATTCAGTATGAATATCTTTTTGTTTATTCCATGAGTTGTTTGTCGGAGAGAACATATTTGCCATTATCGATTTTATTTTATGAAATTATTTTTTAAAAGGTGTATGTAATTTGGGATTTTTTGATTTAACTATTTACGCTGGCAAAGTCTCCGGCTTTTTGCAATTGTCGATAAGCTTGGATCTTACTAATGGGTTTGTCTCCTTTTCGAGAAGGAAATATTTAGATAAGTTTCACTCACTTTTTTCATTTTATTTTATAGTTCCCTTTAGGAGAGGACTAACAGATATTGGTGTTTTTTTAGTAGGTTGGTTTGAAAAATAAGAAGTTTTCTTTGTTTTAAATTTGTACTTGTTGTATTTGTAAAACTTTTAAATCAAGGTTTAATACAATTATTTCACGAAAAGTATTAAATGGTTCCTTTAAGTTTGTTAGACAAGGGGAAAAGTCTAATCCAACAAGTTGAGTACTGACTAATTCGCAATATGGTTGTTTGTTATAATAAACTGTATCTCCGAAGGAACATTTTTCTAAATGTGGTAAATCACCGTTTTTAGGATTAATAAAATGAAATGTAGTATCTGAGGAAGAAGCTATTAAAGGTAAAGATAGAAAATCATCTTCTATTAGATCTGTGGAACCGGAAAATGGAACATTTACAATAGAATTATATATAATTCTATTGTATTCATCATATACATACTCAATACTTTTATTGATATACCCTTGTAAAAATAATTTAGCTTTTGTAACTAGGTTGTAATTTGTACCTGGTATTGGAGTAAATGCTAGAGGAACTAAATCACTTTGTGTCAAAAATACGTTGTTTTTTAAGATACGCTTAATTTCAATTGCTGGAGGATCTAATGAAATATTAGATTCTACAACAATTTGAATTGTTCTTTTGGCTAATATAACTGGCATTTGTACAAGCGGTGTTTCTGTGGTAACAATGGGTGTTTCAACTTTATTATTTAATGGTGTTTGAGTTTGTCCTACCACCTGACATGATGTATTAATTGGACGTTGTTTACTCATGTTACTTAGACTCCTTTTTAAAATTACTTTAGATTTTTAAAACTGTTCAATGTTAATGTATTAATTTTTTTCATTTATGTTATTCGTATCAATTTAATTTTTTAATAATATATAAAGATAATTAAATTTAAAATAATTGTGGAATAGGTCATGTATTTACTTTTATTCCTATATTCAATTTATAGGGATTATAAATATCGTTTTGTCTATTATGAGTACACCCTAATCATCCATCTATTAGCTACTGAAAACACTTTGTTCCAACTGTATGATTAGGATGTATGATAATAAGTTGAAAAATAACAAGGAAATCCATGATTATAAGTATGGTTGAAAATAAATGTATGACTAATACTCAAAATTACATGTATCTAGGCTGTACCCTTAGATGTCGTTTTTTTTGATAGATTTTAAATATGGAAATTATCAAGTATATTGTCTTTTTCTTCTTTATTAATTCCAATGTATTTTAGTGTGATTTGGGGTGTACTATGATTTAGAATTCCTTGCAACATAGCAACATCTTTTGTTTGTTTATAGAACCAATAGCCGAAGGTTTTGCGCATGGTGTGGGTACCAATGGATTCTACGCCGGCAAAATCTCCGGCTTTTTGCAATTGTCGATAAGCCTGGATCTTACTAATGGGCTGATCTCCTTTTCTTGAAGGGAATAACCAGGTATTTTCTAGTGATTGGGTATACGAATAGACTTCATCAAAAATAGAAGTAAGGTTAATCATGCGTTCTTTCTTTGTTTTTCCTTCTTTGATTTTGAATTCTTTTCTCTTTTTTCGTTTTAATTTTATTATGGTTTGTGTTTCGAGTTGGAGTAGATCACTTACGCGTAATCCAGTATGGATGCCGATAAGAAAGAGAATATAGTCTCGTTCGGAACAATGACGCTTGAGGGCCCATTTCATATCTTCAATCTGTTCTTTACTACGGATAGGTTGGACATCAATGAGATGTGTTTTTTTATTCATGGATTCATGACCTCTTTATTTATAGTGTTTTGAATGTATACTTTTGTTATGTATTTTGAGGATATCAGGATAATCGGTGAGAAGTCAATGATTAAGGGAATTTTAATGTAAACTAATATTTAAAAGTTTACATTGGAACTTTTTATTATTAATTGTATAAAATATCGTGAAATTAAAAGTGTATTAAGGTGAAAAATGGTATTTTTTTCAGATAAAAAGCCTAGTAAAAACTAGGCTTTTTATTTAACTTGTTTATGTTCTATATAGGTTAGCATCAACAAGACGCGAATTTCATATGCTAAGAAGTTAGTAAAACATTTATTAAAGAGTTTTACATATTAACACTTTTTTAAATCCAACGTATAATGCAATGAGCATTTACAATATAGTCTTGGCCGTTGTTAAAAAGAAAACCTACAGCAATTGCTGTGGGTTTTCTTTTAGTAAACTTTTATTCAAAATTTTATATTCGAACTGATTATAAAA
>NZ_JBVYHX010000004.1:0-86037 GCF_056033845.1 Bacillus sp. TCT6 | reverse complement strand
TAAAATGGCGGTCCCGACCGGGGTCGAACCGGCGATCTCCTGCGTGACAGGCAGGCATGTTAACCACTACACCACGGGACCATTTGGTTGCGGGGACAGGATTTGAACCTGCGACCTTCGGGTTATGAGCCCGACGAGCTACCGTACTGCTCCACCCCGCGATGATACTATTCATATAAAATTCATATGGTGGAGGATGACGGGATCGAACCGCCGACCCCCTGCTTGTAAGGCAGGTGCTCTCCCAGCTGAGCTAATCCTCCGAAGTGGTGACCCGTACGGGATTCGAACCCGTGTTACCGCCGTGAAAGGGCGGTGTCTTAACCACTTGACCAACGGGCCAATATGTATGGCAGAGAAGAAGGGATTCGAACCCTCGCACCGCGTTAGCGATCTACTCCCTTAGCAGGGGAGCCCCTTGAGCCACTTGGGTACTTCTCTGTATGGCTCCGCAGGTAGGACTCGAACCTACGACCGATCGGTTAACAGCCGATAGCTCTACCACTGAGCTACTGCGGAATAATGAAGACAATTTGTATCTTATAAAATTTCTTTCTGTAAGTCAAGAAGTTTTTAACAACATCTTGTTCAAACGTGACATGTTTATAATATACTGGATTGCGTTTTTACTGTCAAGATGTTTTCGATATCGGTTTGAGTTTCCCTTTACACTTTCCGCAGACATATCTTTTTGTATTTATTTGACGCCTTCTTACATATTGAAGTAAACACTCCATACATTCATACTTATAAATCTTTTTTTCCTTCTCTTCATTAATCATTCGTCTACAAAAACGAGGTGCATCAACTTTCTTTAACAACTCACGAAAATCTCTGTCCCTGTGCTTATACCCTCTTCCTGTAATATGCAAGTGATAATGACACAGTTCATGTTTGATGATTCCGATTAATTCCTCCTTACCATACATTTCGTAATATCGATAATTCAGTTCAACATTGTGACTCTTCAACAGATAACGCCCGCCAGTTGTACGCAACCTACTATTGAACTTTACTTTATGTAAAAATGGCATTCCGAAGTATTGTAGCGATACTTCTTCCACTAGCCGTTGAATTTCTTTCTCGTCCATTCTCATTCCTCCTAAACAAAAAAATATTTTTACACTTTTCACGCTTCTTATACATATATTAAATAGTACATATACCCATCCTCATTCAAGACGCGTGGTTTCTAAAAACACAACATGAATAGAAATCCACTCACCAACCTCTCATTAATAGTACTTTAGATTTTTGAGAGTAGGATTAAACAAGGAGGGATTCCTATGCCTACGTGGCTAAAAAAACAGATGCAACGTGCATATTTCGAAAAAAACCGGTATCAAATTAAATTGCTAAATGAATGCTGGTTTTATTATAGCAAAATACATCAAAACTCATGATCCATTACACTTTTTATTCTATAAAAAAAGAGCAGTTTTATCTGCTCTCTTCCCTTACTATTCAATCGGCAACATAGATAGTGCAACGCGTCCTTTTTTTGTATCAATATCATCTACCCATACTTTTACAATTTGTCCTACTGATACAACATCTAACGGATGCTTTACAAACTGTTTGCTAAGCTTAGAAATATGCACTAAACCATCTTGCTTTACGCCAACATCAACAAAAGCACCAAAATCAACAACGTTACGCACTGTTCCTTCTAGTTCCATACCACGTTTTAAATCTTCTAATTTCAAAATCCCTTTTTTCAGAAGTGGTTTAGGCAACTCATCCCTCATATCTCGTTCTGGACTAATGAGTGCATCTATAATATCAACTAACGTCGGCTCCCCAACTCCCGTTTCTTGAGACAACTTAGAAATCTCTACTTCTTCCAATCTCTTTTGTAATTGCGGTTGTCCTACGTCATCTATCGATAACCCTAAACTCTTCAATAACAATTCAACATTTTTATATTGTTCAGGATGAATACCTGTCCGATCTAATGGATTCGCTCCTTCTAATATACGCAAGAAACCTATACATTGTTCGTACGTCTTTGCACCTAAACGTGGGATTTTCTTTAATTCCGTGCGCTTTGTGAATTTCCCATCCTCTTCTCTCTTTGCCACAATATTTTTCGCAACAGTTTTCGATAAACCTGAAACATATTGTAACAATGCAACCGAAGCCGTATTTACATTAACCCCAACTTGGTTAACAGCTGTCTCTACTACAAATGTTAATGACTCATTCAATCTCTTTTGAGATACATCATGTTGGTATTGTCCAACTCCAACTGATTTAGGATCAATTTTCACAAGTTCAGCCAGTGGATCTTGCAGACGTCTTCCAATAGAAACAGCACTTCTCTCTTCAACTTGTAAATTTGGGAATTCTTCACGAGCTAAATCAGAAGCTGAATATACACTAGCACCCGCTTCATTTACAATAATATAAAAGACTTCCTGTTTCACACTTTGCAATACATCTACTATAAATTCCTCTGTTTCTCTAGATGCTGTCCCATTACCAATTGCAATCATTTCAACTTGATATTTATCTATAATAGAAAGAACTTTCGTTTTTGCGTCATCATATTTACGAACAGGCGGATGCGGATAAATAACATCAATATGTAGTACTTTCCCCGTATCATCTACTACAGATAATTTACAACCAGTTCTATATGCCGGGTCTACCGCTAGCACGACTTTCCCTTTCATCGGAGGTTGTAATAATAAGTTACGTAAGTTCTCAGAGAAAATATGTATCGCTTGTTCTTCAGCTGTTTCTGTTAATTCTTTACGAATTTCTCTTTCAATTGAAGATTGAATTAATCGTTTATAACCATCTTCAATCGCTAATTGTACATAATGCGCACTTTTAGAATCGTTATCACGAATTACTTTCTTATTTAAGAAATTTAATATCTCATCTACTGGTGGGACAACAGAAACTCTCAATATATCTTCTTTCTCACCGCGATTCATTGCTAATACACGATGTGGTACTACTTTTTGCAATGGTTCTTCATAACTGTAATACATTTCATATATATTCTTTTCATCTTTTTCTTCACCTTTTACAGACGAAGACATAATACCTTTTCTAAAAGTAATATTTCGAATCCAACTACGATACGTAGCTTCATCTGAAATCATTTCTGCAATAATGTCTTGTGCACCTTGTAAAGCTTCTTCTGCAGATTGCACTTCTTTCTCTGCATTAATAAATTCCACTGCCTTTTTAGCCGGATCTTCTTTCTTATATAACAATAACCATTCAGCTAACGGTTCTAACCCTTTTTCTTTTGCAATCGTTGCTTTCGTTCTTCTTTTCTCTTTATATGGACGATATAAATCTTCTACTTCCTGCAACTTTGTAGCTTTAACAATTTGCAGCCTTAGCTCTCCTGTCAGTTTTCCCTTCTCACCAATAAGACGAATAACTTCTTCCTTCCTATCTTCAAGTTGCATCATATATTGCCATCTCTCTAAAATCGCACGAATTTGCACCTCATCTAAAGAGCCTGTCCATTCTTTTCGGTAACGAGCAATAAATGGAACTGTGTTACCTTCTTCTGTTAATTGAATAACATGACGAACTTGCTTTTCGCTAAAGCCTAATTCTTTCACTAACATTTTCATTAACGCTTGTCGATTATCTACCATTTCCATATACAACCGTAACCTCCTCTATAATAAAAAAAGTTGCCCTTCAAAGAGAGCAACTTAAACTGCCGATTTAAAAATCTATTAGTCCTAAACTAATTTGTAACGCTTCATCTACACGACTCATCATCACTTCATCTAAATGAGTGATTTTGTCCGTTAAGCGTTGCTTATCGATTGTTCGAATCTGCTCAAGTAAAATAACAGAATCTCTCTCAAAACCATACTTTTTCGCATCAATTTCCACATGAGTGGGTAATTTCGCTTTTTGAATCTGTGCAGTAATAGCCGCTACAATCACCGTTGGACTAAAACGATTTCCGATGTCATTTTGAATGACAAGAACCGGACGAACGCCTCCTTGCTCAGAACCAACAACTGGGGAAAGGTCTGCAAAATACACGTCGCCGCGTTTTACAATCAAAATATTACCCCCCGCTAACTAAGCGTTCTACTGTATGAGCTGCTTCATACTCCGCTAAGAAAGCTTCAGATGCAATACCAAGATTAATTTTTCCCATTTCAATATACCCACGTCGCATTGATTCATGTTGGTAGCGTTTCTTCGTCTTATGTTGACGCAATAACAATTGTGTTGCCTGGCAAATTAGTTCATGGCGATTCTTATTCTCTTGTTTTCCAATTCCGTCCAATTCCGTTACCATTTGCTTTGGCAACCGAACCACGATTTCAGTAGTTACACTTGATTCGGACACAAAAATACACCTCCACCGTCAACTACACACCCAAATATATATATATGACACCTATTGTAATAATACCATTGTATGGAGCCTGTTGCAAAGACTTCCTTATTCCTTGCTTATGTTTTCCAATTCACAAACAAAACATTCATCTTCTTAAATTTTTTATCTCATAACTAACTAAAAACAATAGAACTCCTCTTCAAAACTTACGTGTAACTTATATAAAAAATGATTATAAGTAAAAAGCTTCTCATCAAAAAGAGCTTATTATCCAGCAATGAACAGTCACTCCAATGACAAGAAGCAATCATGCTACCTTCTATATATTGTTCAAGTAATTAATTATCTCTACAACCTTACCATTCCGTATAAATATTCTTGGCACACGGAAACTGATCGTTGCAATAATTTCATAATTAATAGTCCCTGAATATTCCGCAACCTCTGTAGCGCTAATATACTCATCTCCCTGCCTTCCAATAAGCGTAACTTTCGTACCAAGCGGCACTTCACAAGGAAGATGAATCATGAACTGATCCATTGTTACTCGCCCTACAATCGGTACCCTTTTACCATTTATAAGCACTTCAAATCCTTGTAATCTTCTAAGCCATCCATCTGCATAACCAATCGCTACAGTCGCGATCCATTCTTCAGTTTTCGTTCGATAAGTGACGTTATAACTAATTCCATCACCTTTAATCACCTGTTTAATATGAGCTACTTTCGTATGCAGTGATAGCGCCGGTTCTAATTCAAATGGTAAAAAAGGACGTATTTCTACAGAAGGAGATAATCCATACATTGCAATCCCAATTCGCACTGCATTAAATGTAATCCCTTGAAAACGTAACGTGGCAGCACTATTAGCTGTATGGACAAACTTAGGATCCACTCCGAATTCTTTCAACCAACTTAACTGCTCTAAGAACGTGTTATATTGCTTATCAAAATACGAAGTCTCAACCTCATCTGCCGTTGCAAAATGCGTGTATACTCCTTCTAACTCTAAAAACGGTGCACCTTCTAAACTCCTTAAAAATTCTTTCAGCTCTTTTCTTTCACGTATTCCAATTCTCCCCATACCACTATCAAAATTAATATGAAATTTCATTACAGATGAACCATCCCAAAGTTTAATTGCTTCGTCCACCCATTCTTTTTGAAAAACAGTTAGCGCTACATCATTTTCAGCAGCTACATTTACATCACGCGGCGGCGAGGGACCTAACACTAAAATTGGCACAGTAATACCGGCCCTCCGAAGCACTAGAGCTTCATCTAAAAAAGCAACAGCTAACCTTGTTGCACCCGCTTCTAATGCCGTTTTAGCAACCGGTACATAATCGTGCCCATATGCGTTCGCTTTAACTACAGCAAAAATCTCTACATCACTTGGGATGAACTCTTTAATATGTGTAACGTTGTTATAAATGGCATCTAAATCCACTTCCACCCACGTGTCACGATAAAATGGTGCTTCTTCCATAAATACACTTCCTTATACACGATATGCGAAGCTTATTCTTTTATATGCTTCTTTTATGAAATCCACCTTCAAACTAAGAAAAGACGTGGTGCACATATATCACCACGTCTAAGAAGTTTACTTCACCTGCTTCGCTGTAACTGAACGAGCAACCATTAACAGCTCCTTCGGCTCTAAACCTTTAGACACGAGCATATATTCTACTCCGTTATGCGACCACGTTACAGAGTCTTTCGTCAACGCACCAATCGTAAACCCAAGATCAACCGGTTCTCCACTTACACTTACCGCTGATGAAGCCTCTGCAACTTTTGCCTTTTCTTGTATTAAAGTAAAGGATTTCTTATTTCCAGTGTATGTGAGTATCGCACGCTTGCCACTGTCTGTCTTCAACTCTTTTTCATCTTGCAGAGTCATACCTTGTGGTGTATCAAGCGGATACAAAGTAGCAAACGGTTTGTCTTCTTTCGCTGTTGTTTGAACATCTACCTGCGCTCTAGACATATTTTGTTTCGTATCAAATGCACCTTTATCAAATTTCGCATCGAATTTTACCTTAGAGAAATCTACTTTTACAAGAACATTTTGATCATTATCCATTAACTTCACTGAAACTGGAGTCAAATCGCTCTTCTTCAGTGTAATCTCTTGTTTCGGTAACATATTTTGATGTTGATAGTTTGTTTTTGTTTTAAAAATATAATACTTATCTGTTTTCTCGAAAGTAAGGTTTTTCTTATCCTGCAAAATATCCCTTACAAGTGATTCATATAAATAAGCCTGGCTGCTATTTTGCGGCCAATCACTTTGAAAACGGAAGCTCTTATTAAGTGCTGGCGTTAATACAAATACACCTTCTTCATTTCTTAAAATAATTTGGCTCTGATCTTTTTTTGCATTCTTTAAATTCACACGATAAAAAGACGGTTCCTTATGCCAAATTTCTACGTTATACTCCTGAGGCTCATTTCCTGTTTTAATAGATAATTTCGCTTCAGCTTGATAACTTTTCATCCCTTTTACTCTCGCTTCTAAATCTTTCACGACATCATCTTGTTTCTTTTCCACACAACCCGCCAATACAAAAACGGTCAACAAACCGACAAGAACTAAAAACAGACGCCTTTTCATCACTTCAGCCCCTTTGCCCCTATAAATGAATGGAAGATGTACCTTCCTTATCGCTACCTCAAATATATGAGACAAAGATATAAAATATGCAGACTAGCGTGACGAGCTTTCTAAAACAACTTGAGCAACAGCAAATTCCTTACTATGACTAATTGATAAATGAACAACATACTCTGTACTTGTAATCAGAATCGGCTTACCTCTTTCATCATTTTTCACTTCAATATCTAAAAAGCTCACTTCTTTCCCGATACCAGTACCTACAGCTTTTGAATATGCCTCTTTCGCTGCAAATCTTCCAGCTACAAACTCTGTAAGGCGACTTCCTTTCAGCTCCATAGCAACATTACGTTCATTTTCCGTTAAAATACGTTCCATAAATTTAAGCTTTCCATCTAGCATTTTTTCAATACGATTTAATTCAATAATATCGATTCCAATCCCTATAATCATTTCAAAATCCCCTTCTTCTATTTAACTTTCTTCTTTCATATTGATAAGAATAACAGAGAATCTTTCTGATGCAAAAGGGGGGATAGTAACCGTATGCTAATAAGATCCACTCAGATTTCTTTACAATCGACTATTCTCACCTTACTTCTTATTCACTTAGTCCTGATGATATTAGGCGACTTTTTCCTCTTCCCACTGGCAGCCTCTAATGAATATATCGCTAAAGGAGAATGGTGGCGTGTCATAACTTCCCTTCTGGTACACGTAGACTTACAACATTTTCTTTCTAATAGTATTTTTTTGTTTGCACTTGGTTCTTCTATCGAAAAGCAACTCGGACACTTTTCTTTTTTTATTCTATTTTTTATTTCTGGAATTTCTGGAAATATTTCTTCTTATATTATTATGCCACCTGAATATATTCACGCAGGTGCATCAGGTGGGATTTTCGGACTATTAGGCGCACAATTATTTTTATTGTACAATCGTTACCGCTCTTCACAACCAAAAGAAATTGCCATTTTCTCAATTATGATACTTCTATTACTGCTATTTACTTTCTTTAACCCTTCCGCCAATCCGATCAGTCATTTAACAGGTTTAATAACCGGCGGCATTTTAACTCCTTTTTTAACCAAAAAAAACGATGGTGCAAAGCTTATTTAATATAAAAGCTTGCACCATCGATAATTTCTACATCTACCTGTTCGCTTAAATCCCTCATTAATTGAAATAAAGACTCATCCTTCATCTTCGCCTCAATCATACAATCAATTTGCGGAACACTTCCCTTTATCCTTCTTAAAAAAGATAAAAATGCGTCTACATTAATATAATCTGCATGAGCTCTTGGATCTTTTCCCTCTCTAGGGCTAGAGATATGCATTTTAACTGGCAACAAAGATGTTTCCCACGTATGAACAACACGTGCCCAATCTTCATACCAATCTTCTTGCTCATTATTCATCATATGGTGATGCAAATCAAACACGACGGGAATATCTAATTTTTCTCCTAAATATAATGTTTCCTCTAACGTAAAAGTTGTATCATCATTTTCTAATATAATCATTTCTTGAATACCCCTTGGGACATTAGACCAATTCTCTATAAAACGCTCTAATGCAAGTTCTTTATCTTTATACCCTCCTCCAACATGTAGTACACATCGTTGCTTATGTTCAATCCCCATGCCTTTTAATAATTTTTTGTGCATCTGCAATGTCTTTACAGATTGTTTGAAAACACTCTCCTCAGGTGAATTTAGTACAACAAAATGATCTGGATGAAAATCAATTCGCATATTCATATGAATTGCATATTCACCTAATTCTTTCAATTTTTCTTTTAAAGGACGAATATAGTTCCACTCTAACAATTCCTCATGATTCGCTAAAGGAATGAGCTTAGAACTAAGCCGAAAGAAAGATATGTCATGTCCCTTATTATGCTTTAATAAACGCAAACAATTTTCCAAATTGGAATTAGCAATTCTTTCAAGTTTACGAATTGCAGCATCACGATCATCTATTTTCTGAAACTGTGCGTACGTCATCGTTTGAGATGGGGATGCATTCTTCAAATGCACACTCATCGCAACGTAACCAAGCCTTACAAGCATATAACAGCCCCTTTTCTATCATAACTACTATGTAGTATGCACAATTACAGAAATAAAAAAAGAGAATGCCCGCAAAGGGCATTCTCTTTTTTTATTAAGCTTGTGGACGGCTATGATGTTTTCTTTCGCCGCGTCCATTTGAAGATCCTGGGCGACCTTGACCTTCACCTCTACGACCACGACTACCACCATCACGATTACGATCACGGTTTCCATCACGATTGCGATCACGGTTTCCGTCACGATTACGTCCATCACGGTTACGACCATCGCCACCACCGCGTCCATCACGACTACGATTACGGTTACCATCACGGTATCCGCCTCCGTTACCGCCACGTTTTTTAGAACCGCCACCTCTTGAAACAACTGGTGGTTCTGATGTTAAAGCAATCGGAGTTGTATCCGGCTCTTTAGTCATCATTTTTAAAGCAGCAGCTACTACTGTTACAGAGTCATTCTCTTCTAACATTTCTTCTGCAATACGCTTGTAGTATGATAAGTTCTCATTTTGAATCGTGCTTTGAAGTTTTTCAGCGATTAAACGTTGTTGACCTTCTAATGCCTCATCAAGTGTCGGTGCTTCCATGCGATCAACTTTACGTTTTGTTGTACGCTCGATATTTTTTAATTGTCCTGATTCACGTGGTGTTACAAATAACATTGCAATACCTTTTTTACCTGCACGGCCAGTACGACCGATACGGTGAACGTATGATTCTGGATCTTGTGGGATATCGAAGTTGTATACGTGTGTTACGCCTGAAATATCAAGACCACGTGCAGCAACGTCTGTTGCAACAAGAACTTCAATAGCACCTTCTTTAAATTTACGTAATACAGACATACGTTTCGCCTGTGTTAAGTCACCATGAATACCTTCTGCTGCATAACCACGTAAGTTTAATGCTTCTGATAATTCATCAACACGACGCTTTGTACGACCGAATACGATCGCAAGCTCTGGAGATTGAATATCTAGTAAGCGTGTTAACACGTCAAACTTTTTCTTTTCTTGCACTTCTAAATAGAACTGCTGAATGTTTGGCATTGTTACTTCTTTTGCTTTTACTTTAATGTGTTGAGGCTCAGTCATGAAACGCTCAGCAATACGACGGATTGGATCTGGCATTGTCGCTGAGAATAATAATGTTTGATGTGTTTCTGGCACATCTGTTAAAATCGCTTCAATATCTTCAATGAAGCCCATGTTTAACATTTCATCCGCTTCATCAAGAACAACAGTCTCTACGTTTTGTAAGCGAAGTGTTTTACGGTTAATATGATCTAAAATACGACCCGGCGTACCAACAATAATGTGTGGGTGTTTTTTTAGAGCACGAATTTGGCGGTTAATATCTTGACCACCATAAATTGGTAGAATACGAACACGTTTATGTTTACCAATTTTGTATAGCTCTTCTCCAACTTGAATTGCTAATTCACGCGTTGGCGCGATAACAATACCTTGAACTGCTTCTTTATTTGTATCCACTTTATCTAATAGTGGTAATCCGAATGCTGCTGTTTTCCCTGTACCTGTTTGCGCTTGCCCAATAATATCCTTACCTTGCAATGCATGTGGAATTGTTTCAGCTTGAATCGGCGTAGCCTCTTCAAAGCCCATACTTTCAACCGATTGCAGTAAAGACTCACTTAATCCTAATTCTCGAAATGTTGTCAATGTTACTTCTCCTTTTCTATCCTATACTTATCATTTAAAAAAAGGCGTTTTCCGAATTTGCGGAAAAGCCCTTTTCCTGAATGCTCACGTATATAACCGGGCGTATATTCTTCACGAAAATACTTCTAAACGTTATTACACTTTATCAATTATAAGTTTTGTATGTGTAAAAAGCAAACCCAACTGTTACCTTATTTTATATTCAGGGCCTTTTTCTTTACTTTTATTTTTTTATCATTTACTGTAAGCGCTTATTATAAGTTTCTTCTATTTTCGTGACTATCATCCCTATTTATATACACCAATTATTTCAACATCGTAATTACTTCTTCTAATTTCATACCGCGAGATGCTTTTATTAATACAACATCTTTGGCATCGACTACCGCTTGTAAATCTCTTACTAACTCTTCTTTATTATCATACGCCTTTACACGTTCATTAGGGAAATTAATTTTCGCTCCTTCAGCAATTTGAGCTCCTAATCTACCGTATGTGAATACATGTGCGATTTTTGCTGGATCGATTAATTTACCTACCTCATAATGGAACTGCACTTCTTGATTTCCAAGTTCTAACATATCACCGAGCACAACGATTTTTTTAGTAAATCCATCTAAACCATTCATTAAATGGAATGCTGCCTCCATAGCCGTCGGACTTGCATTATAAGCATCGTTGATAATTGTTAATCCACTATCCGTTTTTACAATCTCCATACGCATGCCCGTCATTTGAAGTGTTACTAAACCTTGTTTCATTTCTTCCCACGTCACCCCAAAATGTGTCGCAATTGCCATTGAAGCAAGTGTATTGTACACATTATGTTTTCCTAACACCGGTAGGTAGAATGAAATATTTTCATCTCTATTCATTTTAAAATGTGTCCCAGTTGCCTGTAATGTTACAGTCGTTGGATAGTAATCGTTGGCTCTTGCATCACCAAACGTAACTGTTTCTGCTGCTAAATTCATTTCAGGAACACGATTCGTTAATAACGGCTCATCTCCATTATATACGAACACGCCACCTTCTTGTAACCCTGTAACAATTTCTAATTTCGCTTCAGCAATTGCCTCACGAGATCCTAAATCCATTAAATGTGCCTCACCAATATTCGTAATGATAGCTGCATTAGGACGAGCTAACTTAGATAAAAATTCAATCTCTCCTCGGCTTGACATACCCATTTCTAATACAGCTACTTCTGTATTTTCTTCTAAGTTTAAAATAGTGAGAGGTAACCCAATATGGTTATTGAAATTTCCTTCTGTTTTTTGAACTTTGAACTTAGTCGCGAGAATACTTGTCACAATATCTTTCGTGGATGTTTTACCGTTACTACCTGTCACACCAACAACTTTAACATCCAATTGATCGCGATAGTTTTTCGCTAACATTTGCAGTGCAGATAGCGTATCTTCTACAAAAATAACCGGAAGATTCTCGGGTGGATTTGCTACATCTTTCATCCATAATGTAGCTACAGCTCCATTTTCAACTGCTTTATCTACAAAAGCATGTCCATCGAAACGCTCCCCTTGAATCGGAACATATAAGTTTCCTTTTTCAATTTTTCTCGTATCAATAGACACGCCTTGAATAATAGTTCCCTCATATTGCTCTGCTAATCCAGTACCATTTACCATCTGTTCTACTTGCTTTAACATTCGCTTTATCATATAGAAACGCTCCTTACATAGAGGAAGCACTATTCCTACGAATAGTGCTTCCTCCTTTTTTTGTTAGATTGTATATTTAATTTTTTGTTTTTCTTCGTGACGTTCAATCGCTAAACGAATTAGCTCTTCGATTAACTCTGGATACGGTAACCCAGTATGTTGCCATAATAGAGGGAACATACTAAACGGTGTAAATCCTGGCATAGTGTTTACTTCGTTAATATACACTTCTCCGTCTTTCGTTAAGAAGAAATCAGCTCGCGTTAAGCCTGCACCATCTAATGATTGGAACGCAATAATTGCATCACGCTTAATCACATCAGATTCTTCTTCTGTCATTTCAGCTGGAATAATTAACGCCGTATCACCATCGATATATTTCGACTTATAATCATAGAAGTCCTTTTTCGGAACGATTTCACCTACAACTGAACATTTCGGCTCATCATTACCTAGTACCCCCACTTCTACTTCACGACCTACAATATTTTCTTCTACAATAATTTTGCGATCAAATTGGAATGCCTCTACAAATGCATTCTCAAGTTCTTCACGATTTTTACACTTATTAATACCAACACTTGAACCAAGGTTTGCTGGTTTTACGAAACAAGGATATCCTAACTTATCTTCTACTTTAGAATAAGCTTCCTCACGATTTTTTTCCCATGCACTGCGAATGAAAGACGCATATTTTGCTTGTTTTAAACCAGCCTCTGCAAAGATGTTTTTCATAACAACTTTATCCATACCAGCAGATGATGCTAGAACACCATTTCCTACATAAGGAATATTCATCAATTCTAATAGTCCTTGAACCGTTCCATCTTCACCGTTTGGTCCATGTAGTAATGGGAAAATAACGTCAATAGCGTTTTCCTCAGAAGCTGCAGATGGAATAATCTCTGTACTTAATGATAACGGAGAAATCGCATTTTCTGCACTACTCATTTTTAAAGCTTCAACATCTGTCACTTCGCCTTCAATACGCTCACCACGTACCCATTGACCTTGTTCTGTAATATAAATTGGATGAATCTCGAATTTATCTTGATTTAACGCTTTAATAGCAGCAAGAGCCGTCTGTAACGAAACTTGATGCTCAGCTGATTTTCCACCATATAATAAACCTAATTTAATTTTTGTCACTGAAATCACCCTAACCAATTGTTTTCATTTTTCTATTTTAGCACTTTTTATAAAAATAGGTAGTTCCTATTTGAAATAAAATGTAACTTCCACAAATAATTAAATGACACCACTTATTGGTTTTCTACACTTTTTCTATTCCACTACTATACAAAGGTGAATTTTAAAATGAAATGGTAATCCTATCTAGTTATGTACCTAAAATATGTAGAAATCCCCTTTTTTGTGTATGTCACCTATTTACTAAGAAGATTGTTTGGTTAGTGTATCTTTTTGCCTTTGCTCAACAAGGCGATCTAAAGAAATATATACAATACCTGCAACTACACATCCTACAGCTAAAATTGTAAATAGAAAGTGGCCAAGTAATCGATCTAATAAAAACCCCCCCAAAAGTGGACCAAATGCGCTTCCTGTAATCCACTGCAAACTTGCAGCGCCCATATAAGTCCCTCTCAAATGCTCAGGGGCCAAATTTGCTACAAATGTCATCTGTACAGGCGACATAATCATCTCACCTAACGTATATATAGCATAAACGAACAGTAGTGTTATTAAAATAACTGTAGCATTTGTATTAAACTCTCCAAACCACTTCGGTAACCACCCTATAAAAAATAATCCAATCCCGAACAAACATGCACCATATAACATCGTCTTCCCGACTGGTTTATCCGTAGCCCATTTTGAAATTTGAAATTGGAATAAAACAACTAATAGTCCGTTTAACGCCATTAAATATGGATATGGATTATTCGTTCCAAAAATACGCTTCATTTCATTATCAAAATGTAGTGGCAACATGCTTTCTGTTTGAGAAAACCCCATCGAAATGATAATACCTGCTAATAAGTAAATCATTAATGCCTTATCTCGCATTACAATTTTCCAAACTGCCCCAGATTCCTTTTCTTTATGTTCTTCCTTATCTATCCTCTTTGGCATCGTCTCTTGAATAAGAAGTAATACAAGTAACGCATAAAATAGCATTGTAGAAGAGGCAATAATAAACACAAGATTCTTTGACAACACAACTACTGATGCTCCCATTATCGGACCAATCGCAGCACCTATATTGTGTCCCATTCGTAATAAACCATATGCCTCTGTTCTTTTTTCTGGTGCCGTTACATCTGCGACCATAGCTGATGCAGCTGGGTGAAATAAAGAATTACTCAACCCTAAAAAAATAGATAAAATTGCATATGGAATAAACCCTTCTATAAATAGAAAACCGAGCATTAATAATGCATTACTTGCCATAGAAAATATCATAATCGGTTTTCTTCCATATATGTCAGCAATTCTTCCTCCTATAAGTGATCCAAAGCTTGCAGCAATTGGAGAAAGCGCCATAATAACCCCAACTTCCAACAACGAATCTACCTTATCTTTTAAATATAATGCAAAAAAAGGCATTAACATCATCATTGCAATTCCATTTAACGTCTCTCCAATAAATCGAATCCATACGTTACGGTCCATCTCCCTTAACTCACGCCACGTATTTTTCATCATTTCACCCCTTTAGTTAGCCAACAATTATCTTATAATAAGTTCAGAAAAATGTAAATTTTCAAATATAAAAATCCATTCTAACAGAATTAGAATGGATTTTTTTCGCTTATAAATTCGCAACATCTTCTTCTTTTTTACTATTATTTAAAGCACTATGTTTTCGGCTATATAAGAAGTAAACCGCTATACCAATAACCATCCATATCCCAAAACTAATCCATGCTGTCCCCGATAATTGAAGCATTAAGTATAAACAGAAAATTACTGTTAATGCTGGTAAAAATGGTACAAGCGGAGCCTTAAATGCCCTTGGTAAGTCTGGATGGGTTCTTCTCATTACAATTACCGCAACAGCTACGAGTGCAAATGCTGACAATGTCCCCATGTTTACAAGATGTGCTAAAACATTTAAATCTATTAATCCTGAAATCAGTGCCGCAATAATTCCCGTTGTCCATGTATTTAAAAATGGCGTTTTAAATTTCGGATGAACTTTAGCAAGACGCTTCGGCAGTAAACCATCTCGGCTCATCGCATAAGAAACACGAACTTGTCCATACATCATAACTAGCATTACTGTTGTAATTCCTGTAATTGCTCCTACTGAAATTACTCCAGCTAAGCCATCTTGTCCAATAAATTGAAGTGCAAAAGCAACTGGATCTGATATATTTAACTGTCCGTATGGAACAATTCCTGTCAAAATAAGCGAAACAACGATATAAAGAACTGTACAAATTAATAACGATGCAATAATACCAATTGGTAAATCACGTTGCGGACGTTTCACTTCTTCTGCCGCTGTTGAAACTGCATCAAATCCTATAAATGCGAAGAATACTGTAGCCGCTCCAGCCATTACACCATCTAAACCAAACGGCATAAAAGGCGTCCAGTTTTCAGGTTTCACATAATTAAAACCAGCAAAGATAAAAATAAGAACAACTGCTATTTTAATAAATACCATAATGTTATTTACTCGTGCACTTTCACGAACACCCCTAGATAAAAGAACTGTCATCACTAAAATAATTAGAACTGCAGGTAGATCAATTATTCCACCCTTTCCTGTACCAGGAGCCGAGGAGAGAATAGTCGGAATGTGAATTCCAAACCCCTTTAATAAAGATTGAAAATATGCAGACCAACCGTTTGCTACAGCAGATGTAGCAAGTAAATATTCAAGCATTAGATCCCAGCCAATTAAAAATGCGAATACTTCTCCCATCGTCGCGTATGTATACGTATACACACTGCCCGATACAGGAACTGAAGAAGCAAATTCAGCATAACAAAATGCAGCAAAGGCACAAGCTAGCGCGGCAATCGCAAACGATAATATAATAGCTGGCCCAGAATGTTTCGCTGCCACAACACCCGTTAGAACAAAAATACCAGTTCCAACAATTGCTCCGATTCCAAGCATAGTTAAATCTAGCGCGCCCAATGTTCTTGCTAACGTTTTTTGCTTACTTTCTTGCATTAACTTTGCAATTGGCTTCTTTTGAAAAATTTGCTTCATCTTTCACTCCTCCAAGTTTTAAATTTTCTGAAAATTTTTAATTCGCTTTTTTATTTTACTCATTACGCTTTTCCTAGTCAATACTTTTGTCGAAACAAGTAGAAATTCTTCTGAATATGCACTATCCTTATCATTCTTTCTATATATCTTTCGACAACTCTTTTTGGTATTATTATACATGTCGATTCCACAAAAAAAGGCATGCTCCCTTATTGAGAGCATGCTTTTTTTACTTATTTCACAGTATATGAACCTTGTTCAATCCAGCTATACATATACTTTTCATCTTCTGTTTCATGTGCTTGTTTTACAATACGAAGCGGACGGAATGTGTCTATCATAACAGCTAATTCAAGTGTCTCTTTCTTCCCTATACTTGCCTCTGTTTTCCCCGGATGCGGCCCATGGGGAATCCCGCTCGGATGAAGTGTAATAGAACCTTCTTCCACACCTTTGCGACTCATAAAGTTTCCTTCTACATAGTAAAGAACTTCATCACTATTAACATTACTATGATAATATGGTGCCGGAATTGACTCTGGATGATAATCGTATAAACGTGGTACGAAAGAGCAAATAACAAAATTATGCCCTTCAAATGTTTGATGTACTGGCGGCGGCTGATGAATGCGCCCTGTAATTGGTTCAAAATCCTCTACATTAAATACCCACGGATACAAATAGCCATCCCATCCAACAACATCTAACGGGTGGTGTCCTAAAACATGTTTGTGCATATAACCTCTTGATTTTGTCATTACGACAAAATCGCCTTTTTCATCATAGGTCTCTAATTTTTCTGGACCACGAAGATCTCTTTCACAAAACGGACTATGCTCTAACAATTGTCCGTATTCATTTCGATAACGACGCGGCGTTGTAATTTGGCTATTCGCCTCTACAACAAGAAACTTAGTCTCTCCTTCATCTGGAATAACACGATAAATCGTTCCAATTGGGATCGTTACATAGTCGCCTTTTCTATAGTGAATCGTTCCAAACATCGTTTCAATTTTCCCTGTTCCATAATGAACAAATAACATTTCATCGCCATCACCATTACGATAGAAATAATCCATTTTTTCTGTTGGGCTCACTACTCCAATTAACAAATCTTCATTTCCAAGTATGAAATTTCGTCCACTTATTGCATCACCACTTTTTTTATTTTCTTTCGTTCGGAAGTGGCGATGAGAAAGAGCAACATCCTCTTCATACTGCAACTGACAAGAATGCGATAATGCAGAATGACCTACTTCTGTTGGCATATAGTGATGATACAAAATAGACTGTGTACCAGAAAAACCTTTTGTTCCCATTACCTGTTCACGATAAAGCGATCCATCTTTTTTACGAAATTGTACATGTCGTTTATGAGGTAGTTCTCCCATGTGACGATAAAACATGCCCATCACTCGCTTCCTTTTCTTTTTTGATCGTATTACGTAGTGTACCTAAACCAGTAATCGACAGCTCTACAACATCTCCATCTTGTAGCCACTCTTCTGTACCAAGTTCTAAAATACAGCCTGTTCCTACTGTCCCAGAACCAATCACATCTCCTGGATATAACGTAACGTCCTCTGAAGCACGTTCAATCATTTCAGCAAATGTATAGTAAATATCTTGGAAGTTTCCCTTTGATAATAGTTTTCCATTTACATGAGCAGTCATTTCTAAATCATATCGATCACCATTACGATAAACATCTAATTCCTCTTTCGTAACAAGATGTGCTCCTAACGAAGTTGCAAAGTCCTTTCCTTTCGCTGGACCGAGACCTACTTTCATTTCTGTTGCTTGTAAGTCTCTCGCACTCCAGTCGTTCATAATACAATAACCAAAAATATATTCCTCTGCTTGCTCACGAGAAATATTTCGCCCTTCTTTTCCTATTACGCAAGCGATCTCCAACTCGTAATCAAGCTTTTTAGACTTTTTCGGACCAATTACAAAATCACCGGAACCAATTACAGCACGATGATTAGTAAAATAAAAGACCGGAATATCATACCATTCAGGCACAACATCTAGTCCTCTTCGTCCGCGAGCTGTTTTTACATGTTGTTCAAATGCGTAAAAATCTCGAATACTACTCGGATTAGGAAGAGCAGCTGTCAATTGTACTTCTTCTAAAGCATATATACCCTTATTTGGATTCTTAACATTCCTCACTACTTCTACATACTCATCAGCTTTCTCTAAAAAAGCCATCATAGAAGAAGGGATTCTCCCTTCACTAGCAAGATTCATATCTATTACTTTGTCACCTTCAAGCCATCCAGCCCGTATTTCTTTTGAAGGAAGACGAAATGTAACAAATTTCATCCTGATTCCTCCTTATAAAAATGAAATTTCCACCAGCAAAGGGACTTTTGCTGGTGGATATAAATCTT
The DNA here is from genome assembly GCF_056033845.1 of Bacillus sp. TCT6. NCBI lineage: Bacteria > Bacillati > Bacillota > Bacilli > Caryophanales > Bacillaceae > Bacillus > Bacillus sp. TCT6. The sequence continues at coordinate 67,062 of NZ_JBVYHX010000004.1, read as the reverse complement.
ATAAGTTTCCGCGACGCTCTTGTTCTCTTTCAATTGATTCGAATAACGCTTTAAAGTTTCCTTCACCAAATCCACGAGAACCTTTACGTTGAATGATTTCAATAAATAAAGTCGGGCGATCTACAATTGGTTTCGTAAAGATTTGTAGTAAGTAACCTTCATCATCACGATCTACTAAGATCTTTAATTCTTTTAGCTTATCAATTTCTTCATCGATTTTTCCAACTCGTGCAGTTAACTCATCATAATAAGTATCAGGTGTATCTAAAAACTCCACCCCATTTGCACGAAGCGCTTCAACTGTTTTAACAATATCACTTGTTAATAAAGCAAGATGCTGTACACCAGCTCCATTATAGAATTCTAGATACTCTTGAATTTGTGACTTTCTCTTTCCGTCTGCTGGTTCGTTAATCGGAAACTTAATACGGCTTCCATTCGTCATAACTTTCGACATTAACGCCGAATACTCTGTACTAATATCGTCATCATCAAAATGAATCATTTGTTTAAAGCCCATGACATTCTCGTAATAACTAACCCACTCTTCCATTTTTTCAACATTACCAACTACATGATCGACAGCAATTAAACCAGACTCTTCAAATGGAATATTAAACTCTACCTTTTGGAATCCTGGCATAAATGCCCCTTTATAATTTTTACGCTCTACAAGCGTATGAATTGTATCACCATACGTACCAATAACTGCTTTTTTCAATGTACCGTCCTCATCTGTTAATTCCTCTGGTGGAGCAATTGCGACGGCACCACGTTTCACTGCTTCTGAGTATGCTTTATCAACATCATCAACAAGTAGTGCCACATCCTTCACGCCATCACCATGAGTCTTTACAAACTCTGCAATACGATTTTCACTACTTAAAGCTCCAGACACAACGAAACGCATATTTTTTTGCACAAGAACATAAGATACCTTTTCACGGTTTCCAGTTTCTAATCCAGAGTAAGCCACAATTTTGAATCCGAATGCTCTCGCAAGATAATAACTCGATTGCTTTGCATTCCCTACGTAAAATTCCAAATGATCTACATCACGTACTGGAAAAAAGTCCTCCATTTGTGCAGCTAGCGTATCCATAGATTTTTGTTTCATAATATCTTCATCCCCCTGTAAATAGATTAAATGGTCCATACTTAAAACCAACCGAAAACGCTTCCAACATAAATAAATAGAAATTAGTTAGCAAGCTAACAAATTCTGACCTTTAAAATTTTCTATCTTTTCTGTCAAATTCCTCTTTTTTTCTTACATATAAAATTCGACTTTTTTCTCTTTGAAATAAAGTGAAACTTTAATCAGCCCTCACCAATCAGGCTTTTACTCAGTGGATTTTTGATTACTCGTTGAATCAAGTTGCAACCGCAGCGTCTAATTAGCCATGGATGCTAAATAATGAGGTAACTTTAACACTTGAAGGTATATAAGAAGAAAATAAAAAAGACTCCAACATATTAACTACTTACTAATACGTTAGAGTCTTTATTTTTTTTGAATGGTTGTATTTACATATATCATACTAATACACTTGCAAGGAATAGAATAAATGATGTTAATATTACCGCTCCACCTAAGGATCCTAATAAATCTGTTTTTGTTACTTGAAACACTTGTTCACTGTTCATATCCCTCATTCTCCTTCCATTTTTGTTTGATTTAAAACTTCTATTATACTAATACACTTGATAGAAATACGATTAATGCTGTTAATACTACTGCTCCACTTGCTGATCCTACGAAGTCACCTTTTGTTACTTGTAATACTTGCTCTTTCATATCTTTCATTCTCCCTTCTTTTTCTTTTGTTACAAAGTTTCTATTATACTAATACGCTTGATAGAAATACGATTAATGCTGTTAATACTACCGCTCCACTTGCTGATCCTACGAAGTCACCTTTTGTTACTTGTAATACTTGCTCTTTCATATCTTTCATTCTCCCTTCTTTTTCTTTTATTACAAAGTTTCTATTATACTAATACGCTTGATAGAAATACGATTAATGCTGTTAATACCACCGCTCCACTTGCTGATCCTACGAAGTCACCTTTTGTTACTTGTAATACTTGCTCTTTCATATCTTTCATTCTCCCTTCTTTTTCTTTTGTTACAAAACTTCTATTATACTAATACGCTTGATAGAAATACGATTAATGCTGTTAATACTACCGCCCCACTTGCTGATCCTACGAAGTCACCTTTTGTTACTTGTAATACTTGCTCTTTCATATCATTTATCCTCCCTTTTCATAAGTTATCTATATGTAATTTCTAAGAAATGTTTATTTCATAGTTTTTATGTTAACGTTACATTAAATTTGATAACGTAACGTTTGTAACATTAATGTAACATAACTATTGTTACGTTGCAATATAATAACGTGAAATTTATTACACTTTTTTTACGTTTTTTTATAACACTCTCCAAAAACCCTTATTTAATGCACTTTTCACTAAGCTCACGCTTGTAACATTCTTGTAATATTAAAGTCATAAAGTGAAATGTAGTCATCCTTCTCTCTATTTTTGTTACAAACAGTTTATTTAGTGACACTAAACCTATCTAATCTTTACTTACTTTTAATATGAGATAAAATACCGTCTTTCCAAGATAAGTTTATATGTTTCCTCTATATAACTATGTATAATAAAAACAAAGAGGTGGTCATTTTGAAATTAATCGCATTAGATATGGATGGTACACTACTATCATCTAATCTTGAAATCTCCAAAGAAAACCTACAAGCAATCCAAACTGCACAAGAAGCTGGTCATATTGTAATGATTTGTTCTGGTCGTGCGAAAGAGGATGCTTTAAAGCTATTGGAAGAATATAAATTATCTCTTCCAGTCGGAGCAAGCAATGGGGCTATTGTTTATGTGGATGGAAAAGTAATTAACTCTCGTTGTATACAAAACGACAAAGTGTACAAACTTGCAAAATTACTAGAATCTGAAGGTTTCCCATATAAGCTATATACGAATAAAGGAGTTTATTCTCCATATACATGGCAAGATCAAGTGATGCAAGCGTTCGAAGAAAATAAGCATGCGCTCGATGTTACATTAGAGGAGCTTGAACGAATTACAGAAAAGCAAAAGAAATCAAACCTAATTACTGATTTCAAAAAAATAGAAGATGTTGTAAATAACCAAGAACTAGAAATATCTAAATTCTTCATTTCAACATTTAATGCAGCGCATCGCGCACAGCTATTAAGCGTGTTACAAGAAGACGCTGATATTATGGTTACAGCATCAGCTCCTACTAACTTAGAAATTATGGATAAGAATGGACATAAAGGAAACGGGCTACAGCAGATGGCAGCTCATTTTAATATCCCTATTGAAGATACAGTTGCTATTGGTGATAATTTTAATGATGTACCAATGCTAGAAGTAGCAGGCTTATCTGTTGCAATGGGCAACGCTGAAGAAGATGTAAAAAAACTATGTGATGTTGTAACACTAACAAACAATGAACATGGTGTTGCTCACGCAATCGAGCAATTTGTATTGAAACAAACTTCATCTAGTAAATAAAAAAAGGACTCTTTCAATTTGAAAGAGTCCTTTTTTTATACATGATGACAAGAAACAAAATGATTATCACCAACATTACGAAATTCTGGTATTGTTTTTTTACAAACATCTGTTGCAAACGGGCAACGTGTATGAAAACGACAACCCGAAGGTGGACTTGCTGGACTTGGAATATCCCCTTCTAGTATAATTCGCTCTCGCTTCACTGTTGGATCTGGTATTGGAACAGCTGATAACAATGCTTTTGTATACGGATGTAGCGGATTGGTAAATAACTCATCACGCGGCGCCGTCTCCACAATTGTACCTAAATACATAATTCCGATTTTCGTACATAAATGTTCTACTACACTCAAATCATGTGAAATGAATAAATAAGATAATCCCTTTTTCTCCTGTAACTCACTAAATAAATTAATAATTTGTGCTTGGATAGATACATCTAATGCCGCCACAGGTTCATCAGCTACAATGAATTCTGGATTTAATACCATAGCCCTTGCTATTACGATACGCTGACGTTGTCCTCCAGAAAACTCATGGGGATACCGGTCAATATGATAAGGAGCTAAGCCACATAACTCCAATACTTCAATTACCTTTTCACGAACATTTTCTTTCGTCGCTAATCCGTGGGCCAACATCGGCTCTCCAAGCGCTTCACCAATTCTCATTCTCGGATTTAATGAGCTAAATGGATCTTGGAAAACGAGCTGCATATTAGGGCGATGTTTTCTCAATTCATCCTTGGATAAAGAATGAACATCTTTCCCTTTAAACTTCACTTCCCCCTCCGTTTTTTGAACGAGACGTAAAATTGTTTTTCCTATCGTTGTTTTTCCGCTCCCTGATTCGCCAACGAGACCAAACACTTCACCTTTATTAATAGTAAAACTTACTCCATCAACTGCTTTTACATGCCCGATCGTTCTACTAAATATGCCACCTTTAATTGGAAAATATGTCTTTAGGTTTTTCACCTCTAATAATGGTTCACTCATTGTTCCGCACGCTCCTCATATAACCAGCAAGCTACTTTATGATTTTCATCATTTACATTTAGATTTGGGGCTTCTTTTTCACATATTTCCATACAATGCTCACAACGCCCACTAAAGTAGCAAAACTCACCTAAACCAACTAAATTCGGAACTTGCCCTGGAATAGAATATAGTTTATCTATTCGTTTTCCCATTACTGGTTTTGATTTCAACAATCCTTTCGTATAAGGGTGTTTTGGATTTTGGAATATCTCTAGTACTGGAGCTTCTTCAATAACTTTCCCGCCATACATAACGACAACGTAATCAGCCATTTCTGCTACGACACCTAAATCATGTGTAATTAATAAGATTGACGTTTTAAATTCTTCTTTCACTTGTCTTAGTAAATCCAATATTTGAGCTTGAATCGTAACATCAAGAGCTGTTGTTGGTTCATCTGCAATTAATAACTTAGGATTACAACTAAGCGCAACAGCAATCATAATACGTTGTAACATCCCGCCGCTCAGTTCATGCGGATAAGAATGGACAATTTCATCAGCACGAGCTATGCCAACTTTACGAATTAACTCAATTGCTTTCTTATACGCTTCATTTTTACTAAGTAATTCATGCTCCCTTAGCGTTTCTACAATTTGCTCACCTACAGTGAAGACGGGATTTAGAGATGTCATCGGTTCTTGGAAAATCATTGCAATATCATTGCCTCGTAAACTACGAAGTTCTTTCTCTTTCATTCCTAAAAGACTTTTTCCCTCATATAGAATATCTCCGCCTACTACACTACCTGATTCAGCAATAAGCCCCATAATAGATAAAGCTGTTACACTTTTCCCGCAACCTGATTCACCTACAACACAAACAGTTTCACCTTCTCGAACAGCAAAACTAACATGATTTACAGCCTTTACTATTCCTTCCTCCGTTTGAAAGTGTGTTTGTAAGTCTTTCAGCTCTACTACCGCTTTACTCATATTCTCTCACCTACCGTCTCATCTTTGGATCTAACGCATCACGAAGTGCATCACCAAGTAAATTAATGGATACAACTGTTATAAAGATTGCGAAACCAGGAGGAATCCATAACCACGGACGCTTTTGAAAATCAATTAATGAGTTAGCTGCGCTAATCATATTCCCCCATGATGGTGTAGGTGGGACGACGCCGAGACCTAAGTAGCTTAGCGCGGATTCTCCCAAAATAGAACCTGCAACACCTAATGTAGATACGACAATTAAAATGGGTAAAACATTAGGTATTAAGTGATATATAATTTTCCGGTAATCTTTTATTCCTAACACATCAGCAGCTTGCATAAATGCTTGCTCCCTAAGTGATAAAATTTGCCCTCTTACAAGGCGTGCAAGCCCTGGCCAACCTACTAAACTTAAAATAATCATAATGACATACAACCGATAATCAGACGGTACTTTCCACTCTGATAAAATCGCACCCATTATAATAAGTAACGGTAATCCTGGCATCGACATTAAAATATCTGCAAGCCGCATAATAATATTGTCCACAATACCACGATAAAAACCTGCAATCGCTCCTAATAAAGCTCCAAGTATAACTGATAAAACCATTGAAGCTAAACCAATGGTTAATGAAATACGTCCCGCTTGCATAAGCCTTGTTAAAATGTCTCTTCCTAATTGATCTGTACCAAGCCAATGAGAAAAACTAGGTGGTTTGTTAATGAGCGCAACTTGTATTTTTCCTGATGCATATGGAGAAAAGAACGGACCGATAAAACAAAATAAAAACATAAAAATTAATGCATAAAACCCTACAAGTGCCATCTTATTTTTCTTTATCTTTTTAAAAGCTTGTCGCCATGGTGATGATGCGTTTCTTCTCTTTTTTTCTTTTTTTTCTGTAATTACTGTAACAGTCTCCATTTCTTTCCCCACCTTACTTCAACCGAATTCGTGGATCAACAACTGCATATACGATATCTGCTAAAAAGTTTGAAACGATTGTTAAACAAGAAAGAAACATCGTAAATGCCATCAATACTGTATAGTCACGGAAATTTAATGCTTCTAATTGAATATTACCAATTCCTGGCCAGTTAAAAATTTGTTCAATAATAATTGCCCCAGAAAACAAGCCAGGTAATTCAAATGCTAATAACGTAATTGCCGGTAAAATTGCATTTTTTAATGCATGCTTATAAATAACCGTCTTCTCCTTCAAACCTTTCGCTCTTGCTGTTCGTATGTAATCTTGTCTTACAACCTCTAACATACTTGTTCTAAAATAACGAGTTAGCGAGCCGACCCCAAGAAGTGTCAAAATAAATACTGGTAAAATCATATGTTTTGCAACTTCTATCACGTAAGCAAATCCTGTTGAATTACTGCCAACATCAATCATTCCACCTATCGGTAATAACTTAAAGTCAACCGCAAACACCTTAATTAAAAACAAACCGATAAAGAATGAAGGGAATGACATTGCTGCAAAAACACCGATTGTTACAAGTTTATCGAACAAAGAATGTTGCTTCGTCGCCGAGAATACACCGATAATAAGTGCAATTAGCCAAATAAAAAACAATGCAATAATTGCTACACTAAAAGAATTCCAAATAAATTTATTTAATAATGACGTTACAGGCTCTTGATATTGAAGCGAGAAGCCAAAGTCCCCTTGCAATGCATTACCTAACCAATGAAAATAACGCTCAACAATCGGTTTGTTCAACCCATATAATTCCCTCAGTTCAGCTGCTCTTTCCGGTGTAATTTTCGGATTTGAATCAATATAATCCCCAGGAAGAAGTGCGAACAGGACGAAGATAATAATTGATGTACCAAGCAGTGTAGGAATCATTTGTAACAACCTACGAACAATATATGTTTTCACCCTTTTTCTCTCCAATCTTATGCTTAAAATAGAAGAACATTTTTTCAAAGCGGCACATTACTAACCGAATGAAAAAATGTCTTCTACTTATACATTCTTATCGTTATTTTTCAAATGATAATACTGGTAAGTTTGCACTAATACTGTTGTACTTTTCAGGATCAATTCCTTTTATATTCCCGTTATAACCAGTAATTGTTCTACGGTAGTTTAATAGAATTACTGGTGGATCATCACTTAATTCTTTATACAATTCTTTATAAATAGGTTTACGCTTTTCGATATCTACAGTTTCAATACCTTTTTGAATTAGCTCATCTACTTTTGCATTCTTATAACCAAGACTAGTTTCATTTGCAGTAGACAAATATTCACCAGCTGTTTCACTCGGGTCACTTGTAATCGGTGTCGAAACAGAAGCTAAATCATAATCCCCTTTGTTTACCTTAGAAAGCATCGTATTAAAGTCCATAAATTCAGGATTAAACTCTACACCTATTTCTTTATAATTCTCTTTCGCAATCGGAATTAATAAATCACTATCTTTAGCCGAACTTGGACCGAAATAAGAAAGTTTTAATTTTTGACCATCTTTTTCACGAATTCCATCCGAACCAACTTTCCACCCTGCTTCATCTAATAATTTTTTCGCTTTTTCTTTATCGTATTCGTATTTATTAACTCCTTCTTCCGTATAAGCCCAAGAAGTTGGATGAATTGGTACATTGGCTACTGTACCGTATCCTTTTAACGCTGTATCAACATATTTTTTGCGGTCTAATCCGTAAATAAGTGCTTGGCGAACCTTTTTATCCTTTAAGTAAGGCTTATTATTATTCATATAAATATAACTATATGACGGTGCTGTTTCGATTTGGATATTTGCGAATTCTAAAGCCTTAGCCTGTTCAAGAACCTCATCACCAGTACCTAAGCCAGTATGGTCAACTTCTCCTGTTTGGAACAACTGAAGCTTCGTATCACCAGAAGTAATTTTATAAATGAAGTTTTGAATTTTTGGTTTACCCGCATAATAATTTTCGTTTGCTACAAAACGAACTTCTTGACCTGGAATATACTTTTCAAATTTATATGGACCCGCAGCTAATGGCTTTCCATATAAATCTTTTAAGTAATCTAAGCTTGTATTTTGCTTATAATCTTTTCCATAATAAGCTTTTGATAGTACTGTACCTCCTAAAACAAATATAGCTTGTGAATTCACTTTTTCAGTTGTAATTTTAATTGTTTGTCGATCAACAACTTGAATACCTTCAATTGAAGTTGCTTTTCCTTCTTTATATTCTTTACCACCTTTAACCGCATATTGAGAGATATCTACTTCACCCTCATATGCCTTATCATGTAAAAGCGTCAATGTGAAAGCTACATCATCCGCCGTTAATGGCGATCCATCACTAAATTTCAAATCTTTACGTAAATGGAATGTATATGTTAACTGATCAGAAGAAACGTCCCACTTCTCAGCTAATTCTGGAATTGGTTTCCCTTGTTTATCGGTTGATACGAGAGATGCAAAAATAACTGAAGTTACGTTTCCATCCCAACCATTTTGTTGGAAGTATGGTAAAAATACGCCGCCTGGCTTACTAATACCAACTACTAACGTATCTTTTCTATTCTTCGCTTTGTCTGGCACTTTCGTTTTATCTGTCGCAGCGATCTTTTCAATTTTCACATTTTTTAAATCCTGCTGTTTAACCGGTTCTGTAGAAGCCGCGTCCTCCTGTCCCCCACAAGCAGACAACACAAGCGAACTACTCATTAATACCGAAAATACACCAGCCCATTTTTTTGTCTTTTTCTTCATTGTCCCCACCCTAACTTTTTATGATTATACCCTCTGAACGAATTACCTTATGTATGCCTCCCACAGCAACATTTATAGCCAATCGGAAAAGTCGGTTTTAATCGTAAAAAAATAGATGTTTTTGAGGGGTAACAACCTTATTCCGACCTTTCCGGTAGACTTTATGGTTATTAGCTTATATCGTTCATTATGTTTTGTCAATTCTTTCTAAATAAATATTTTTAGAATTTTTACAAAATTTTATCTCTACATTTATACTTTAAGAAAACTCAGCTATAATTCGTATTAAAAACTTAAAAATCTACTTCTATTTCTTCAGTATGAAACATAGAATACTAATAACCAATTACCAAAAAGGGGGCGAAAATATGGACAACCTATTCCAATACGTCCTGCACTACGTATTATTAACAATTATGATAGTCGGGGCGCTATTACTATTCCCGTTCTTCCCAAAGTTCGTCCTCTTTTTAGCTTTTTTTATCATGCTCGGGATCGCTATTATAATTTCAACGAGAGAAGATACCACGCAAAAAGAGAGCAGAGTTCAGCGCGTAAAGCTGTAACTTTGCTCTCTTTTCGTTTTCATTCACTAGTCTCTTTTACACATATTTATCCCACTATTTTCCGGTCAGTAAGACCCTCACCTCAAAATTCAGCGAAAGCAAAGAAGTTAGGTGGGGGGCGTGCTGCCCGTAAAAGCCCGATTCGTGAGGACTGATTAAAGTCTCACTTTATCTCTCGGGAAATAATTAGCCTTTGTTTTTGTAATTACTCCTATCGAAAAACCACTAATGACATTTATTTTTCACCTTATCATTTCATATGTTTCACAAGCTATGCAAATTGAGGAACACGGATTTATCTAAGTTACTGTTTCACGTGAAACACATCGCTTTATTTAACCTTTAAAGCCAAATATCATTATGAAAAAAGCCACTTCCTCCAGCAAAACTGAAAGGAAGTGGCTTTCTACTCATTACTCCACAATATTCTCTAATTCATTATATAACTCTGCTCGTAACAACTCTTTCTTCGTTTTTTCCTCATATAATTTTTCAAGTCTTTCAACATCAGCTACATGTTCCATTTCACATTCTATTGCATATACATCTTCTTCTACATGCATTAACTCGTTTTCAATCTCTTCAAGATTCCTAGCTTCTTTCTCTTTTACAGGAACCGTTTCAACACTTTTTTTTCCTTGGCGTTTCTGCTTTATTACTTGCTTCTCAAGCTTTTCTTCCCACTTTTGACGAGCCCATGCATAGTTTCCTGCAAACTCAAATAATTTACATTCATCAATCCAGTACGTCTTTTCAAATAACTTATTTAAAAAATATCGATCGTGTGAAACAGCTAAAATCGTCCCGTTATATTGCTCAAGGGCTTCCTCTAAAACTTCTCTTGATTCAATATCAAGATGGTTTGTCGGCTCATCTAAAATTAGAAAATTGATGTCTTGATACATAAGTTGCGCAAGTCTTAACCTCATTTTTTCTCCACCACTAAGTTGCGTTACTTTCTTAAATACTGCTGGACCATAAAATAAAAACTTAGCTAATATATGTCTTGCTTCTCCCTCTGTTACAGCCACATTCTCCCTGAATGCTTCCAATACATTACTCTTCATATTTTCATACGTATGCTGTGATAAATAACCGATTTTCACACTACTACCAACCCTAATTGCGCCAGCTTCTGGTTCCATTTCTTTTAATAGTAATTTTAGTAAAGTGGTCTTCCCTGTGCCGTTGCGACCAACGATAGCAGCACGCTCTTGAAAACGAACATGTAAATTCGCTTGTTCAAATAAAGGTCGGCCAGCAAAACCTTTACTCACTTCTTTCATTACAACAACATCTTTCCCGCTTCTCTCTTGCCCTTCAAACTGAAGACCCATCTGTTTCCGTTCTAAAATCGGCCTCTTTAATTTCTCTATACGTTCTAACGCACGTTCCATATTTCTCGCTCTTTTATGCAATCCTTCATTCGGAGGATTCGCTTGATTTGCCCATTCACGTAGGCGCTTAATTGCTTCTTTCATTTTCTTTATTTTCTTTTGCTGCTCTTGATAAGCTTGAAACTCTTGAAGTAATCTTCCTTCCTTCTCCTCAACGAACTGAGAATAATTCGTATGGTACACGTGAATCGCTCCATCTTCCAAATCAAAAATTTTCGTTACAACTTCATCAAGGAAATAGCGATCATGTGAAATAACCATAACTGTTCCATTATATTCTTTTAAAAATTGCTCTAACCATTCAACTGCAAACAAATCTAAATGATTTGTTGGTTCATCTAATAGAAGTAAATCTGGTTTCTGCAATAGCATATATGCAAGGCTTACTTTCGTCTGTTCTCCTCCACTTAATTCCGTAAATACTCTTGAAAATAAGTTTGTCACTTGTAAGCCATTTGCTACCTTCATTATATTTGCCTCTATTTCATAACCACCGAGAAATGCAAATTTTTCTTGAATTACTCCGTACCTCTCCATTAGCTTTTGCAAAGAAGATTGTTCCTGCTCTTCTGCCATATTTTTTTCTAGAGCATGCATTTCTTTTTCTAATTCCTTTTCTACTTTAAAAGCGGAACTCAATACATCATATACAGTCATGGCCTCATCAAACTTCGGAATTTGTGCGACATGACCAATACGTGTACCTTTCTTCATATGGATGGCTCCTGTATCCAAACTCTCCATTCCCGTTAGAAGCCCAAAGATTGTTGTCTTCCCACTACCGTTACGACCAACTAACCCAACACGTTCACCATTCTTTATTTCAAGCGATATATTTTCAAATATGATGTTTCCACCAAAAGATTTCGTTACATTATTTACACTACAAATAGTCATTTTCCGTACTCCTTTCAATATAAAAAACCATGAGAAAGAAACATTCCCCATGGTTTTCGGCATAGAAAAAGGAAGCCAAATAGCTCCCTTTTCACACGTTTATTAAAAATGGGTGAAGAGATTCCTATCGTTCAATAGTCACTATGCAATTGTTAAAAAAGGGCATACGTATCCCGTTAACAACTACATCATGAAAAATCGCACGACAAAAATAGATAAAATCTAAAAATTTGGCACGTGCAGCTAAAGAACGTTTCATCTCATTCACCCCTTTCGTACGGAATTTAATACTTACTTCTTTATTATACTTCCCTATTTCATGTTTGAATAGTCATTTTTCTGAAAATAATGAAGATAGACTAAACATTTCAATGAGTGACATCAAATCTTACAAAACTGTTATGTTCACGTAATGGAAAGCGATAGTACGAAAAGATGCCTCCCTATACAATAAAGATGTAAACAAGAGAGACAAACAAAAGGAGGAAACAAACATGATAAAAGAAATCGTAAAAGCAATCTTTGAGGTATTAGTGAACGGACAAGCAGTTGTAAAAGAACTAAATGAACTATAAAAAGGAGTGAAGAAATATGATGAACATGGTAAAAATGATTTTACACGCTTTGGTCGATGCAAAAGCAGTTAGCCAAGAATTAAACCAACAATAAAAAGGGGTATATGAATATGAAGAAAGCCATTATTATAATTGCAAGCACAGCAATTACCTTATACACAATAAAAAATAGAAAAAAGAAAAATACTGAAAATGTTCTATATTATCCATACACACTATTAGAGAAAAAATAAAAGACAAGGTACCCTATCGTAATGAGGATATCTTGTCTTTTATTTTTCCCTTATTCCTTTAGAGGATTTCCTTCTCCTTTTCCCGAATGTATTAAGCGGGATTTTTACACATATTTTAAAGGGGCATATATATAAATGGATACACAACAACTATATTTTTTAAACGATATCGGTAAACAAAAACCAGAAAGTATTCGGAATAGAAGCGCTGCATGTCCATTTTGCGATACAGAACATTTAACGGATATTTTAGCAACTGATGGTTCTATTATTTGGTTAAAAAATAAATTTCCTACATTACAAGATACATTTCAAACAGTGTTAATTGAAACCGATAATTGCGAAGATCATATCGCAACATATACAGAAGAACATATGCGGAAATTAATGCAATTTTCTATTCAACATTGGTTACACTTACAGAAGAAAGAAGAGTTCGCATCTGTAATTTTATACAAAAATCACGGTCCATTTTCAGGCGGAAGTTTGCATCATGCACACATGCAAATTATCGGAATGAAATATGTAGATTATCTTGAAAATATTGAAGAAGAAAATTTCCAAGGGGTAATTGTTCAAAAAAACGAACGCATTGAGCTTAATATTTCAGAGCGTCCCATTATTGGCTTCACTGAATTCAATATAATCATTGATAATATTTCATATATAGATGATATGGCAAATTACATTCAGCAAACTATACGTTACATACTGACAGATTTCCATAAAGGATGCAGTAGTTATAACTTATTCTTCTATTACTTAAATGGAAAAATCATTTGTAAAGTTGTTCCTAGGTTTGTCGTTTCACCGCTGTATGTAGGATATAAAATACCTCAAGTTTCCACAAAACTAGAATACGTAAAAATACAACTAGCGGAGTATTTCACAAAATGAAACGATTATCAAAAAAAAATAGAGTAGGTATCAAAACCTACTCTTTAATTACACCTTTATTTCGATAGTACACATCTTCTAATCCGATGTTATACTTCATGTTATTATCCGTCCACTCTGGCCCTAAATTCCCTGGCCATCCAGATGTATTCGCTATATATTTCAGTAATGCAAAATCAGTCAAACCTTTTTGCACCCCACGCTTATATCCTTTCATTAAATGCGGCATTGCAATTTGCGCATTTGTACGTGGATCTTTCAGCTCATCATCAGTTAAATGTTCTGGTGCAAGCCCGCCGCCGCGGTGTAGTTGAAACAATCCGAATGAAGTTCCATTATCTCCAACACTTCTTGGATTTAATCGACTTTCATGCTCAGCAATTGCAAGAGGTATCCATTCCGGAAGATTTACTTTCTTCGCTTCCTCTATAATGATTTGTTTCATCTGTTTTGCTTCTTCTGAATCAACATAGCTTGTTCCATTCACTAGCTTATCCATTCCTTCAGACTTTCCTTGGAAATATAAATATACTCCAAGAACAACTAAAAATCCTACAAAGAATTTCTTCACTACCTCTACCTCTTTCTCCGCTGAAATTTGTCCCCTTTCAGCCTTCCCTTTACAATTACCCACATTCTATCATTCTCTTACCCTTTTATCATAGCAAATAACTATGCGTATTATCATCATGCTTTAGACCGATTTTGTGAAAAAACAGCTGGTAAATACGTACAAAAATGTAACTTTCATAGACTATAACGCATTTATTGTATATAATTGTAAATTGAATTCTAAATATAAACTAGGAGAATAATAATATGAAAAAATGGCTGTTACTCTTATTTAGTTTACTACTATTAATTCCTGTCCCTATTTCCGCACAAAAAACCGAACAACCAAAAACCCTTATTTTATACAGTTCAAACGATGATCAAATTACAAGTGATATCCAAATACTTAATACACAAGTAGGACATTTCACTAATAATATAACAATTAAAAACATAAAACAGTTAGCTGAAATAACTGATAAATCTTTGTATACACATGTTATTTACATGAGTGAAAAACAAGAAGAACTTTCTACTGAAGCAAAGAAATTTCTAGAAGGATTCCCAGGACCATTACTAGTTTTAGGTCAAAATATAGAACAGTTATCTAATCGTTTTTCATTTATCACACTTAAAAATGAAGATATAAACTCTGATACAATTGAATATCCAACACGTAAACTAAAGAATATATTAGAAGAAGAAAGAACAATTAAACAACTTGACACAAATGGAACAATTCTCGCCCATGCTTTAAGAGGAAATAATACTTATCCATTAATTGTACAGCAAAACAATTCTTATTATGTAGCAACTTCTAACCTCTTTGATTGGATATCTTATTATATTGGCGAAAGCCTATTTTCTTATTTTCAGCAAAAACCCGAAACTAATAAAAAATTAGCTTATTTACGTCTTGAGGATGTTCACCCAGCCGCAGATACATATCAATTAAAAGAAATTGCTGAATTACTAAAAGAGAAAAAGATTCCTTACATGATCACTGTTATTCCTGTATATACAGATCCAGATACAGGTAAAACACTACATTTAAAAGATAAACCCGAACTAGTCGATCTTTTACGCTCTATGCAAAATGATGGTGCAGCGATTATTATGCATGGTTACACTCATCAATTTTATGATAGTGAAACTGGGGAAGGTTTTGAATTTTGGGACGTAAAGACAGATCAACCAATTCGCCAACCGAAACATGAAAAACCGAAGACAAAAGATGACTTTCCAAATATAGAGGCATATAACCAATATGTAAAAAAAGGGGAAGAGTTTGAGGAAAAATATACGACAGATCATATCGAAAAGGGGATTCAAGAACTTGTAGATGCTAAACTATATCCTGTCGCCTTTGAAGCACCTCATTACACAATGTCTCAAAAAGGGTATGAAATATTATCAAGATACTTTTCAACTTATGTAGGACAACTACAGTTAAGTGATACAACTTGGAAATCCATGCACTCTCCAGCATATAGAAGTACACCAACATTTCTACATGGAATGAAATTAATGCCTGAAACAGTCGGTTTTATTGAAGAAGATAAGCCACAAGCTATTGCTAAAATGAAAGCAAATGCTTTATCTGTTGCTAAATTATCCGATGGGATTATTGGAGCATTCTATCATCCTTACTTAGGTGTGAAACCATTAAAAGAAGTGTTAAAGGATCTAGAAAGTATTCCAAATATAGAATGGATTGATTTACAAAAGGAAAAGAATGAAGTAAAAATGAAAGATATTCATATTACGACGAATAAAGATGGCATTCACGTTGAAAAACCAACCAGTGCGAATGACATAATTGATTATATAAAGCAATATGGCTTCTTCCTTATACTAGGGTTCGTTATCATTGTCTTTCTTTTATTATTAAAACGTGCGAAAAAATTAGAATCCTAATACAAAACCACCGAGCGGAACGCTTGGTGGTTTTTTGTCATATATCAAACCGTGGTATTTTACTAAATAAATTCAACTTTTACTTTTTCCGTTACATGATTAAAACTATAATTCTCCTATCCTTTCAAATAAAATCGACTTGTATTTTCATATATTGTTTCTGCGACCTTATCAATGGATATGTTTTTTATAGAACTAATTTCCTTTAATACCTCTCGAATCATTCTTGGGTGCGTTATAACACCCTCTTGAAATTCCCACGGTCCATCTGTTTCTACCATCATATATTCAAGCGGATAATACGAAACGATTTTTCTAATCTTCTCCTTATGTAAAACATCCGGTGTAATCGAAATATAATAACCATTTCTCATCATCCGTTTCATTGTTTCATCGCTTCCTTTAAACCAATGGAAGTGTGCACGTGAAACTTTATATTTCTCTAGCAAATCACATACAATGTCAGCATCTTCATAAACTGCGTGTAATACAATCGGCAAATTATACTTACTAGCTAGTTCTATAAATTTTTTCAATACAGCTAGGTATGGATCTGCAGCAATTCTTTCATCTTCTTTTCTCAAATAATAGGGCAAACCTACTTCACCAATCGCAACAATTCCCTCTGCGTTCTGTTCAATAAGTTGATAAATCTGTTCACACTCCTCTTTATGAATCTGTTGCTCTGGATGAAACCCTATCGCTGGATATATAAAGGGATACTTCTTCGCTAAAGATAACGTTTCCTTACAAGATTGATAATTCATAGATACCGCAATAAGCCCCTTTATTTCATTACTATTTTCCACCTCTTTTAGTAATCTGCTCTTCTCTTCATCCTTATATTGATCAACATGTATATGACTATCAATCCATTTCATCTTTATGCCCCCATAAAAAAAACAAGAAAGGACTTCCTTTCTTGTTTTAGCATCTATATTATTTAACAATTAAGTTTGTTATGATATCAAATAATCCAATACACACTACGGCAACAGTAAAGTAGCTACAGAAATCTTTAATTGGTAACTTCACTACTTCTTCTTTACGCATCCCATTTTTCTCCCTTCTTACTAGATCCCTAATTATTTTTCTATCTGTATCT
Source organism: Bacillus sp. TCT6 (assembly GCF_056033845.1). Lineage (NCBI taxonomy): Bacteria > Bacillati > Bacillota > Bacilli > Caryophanales > Bacillaceae > Bacillus > Bacillus sp. TCT6. The sequence goes on along the minus strand of NZ_JBVYHX010000004.1, from coordinate 49,648 downwards.
ATTATGCAAAAAATATGACAAATTTACTATCGAATTAACTTACGTAAACCTTACAATGTTGTAAGGTTTAAAAAAGATCCCCATCTTTATTCAGATGAGGATTATTAAAAATTAGTTGGTTTTTCATTCTTCATTACAAACAGAAAGTAATACATTGAGACTTTCTAGTTACACTATATGAAAATTACTATCTTTTAACTATCGAATTACATTACAGAAGGCTTACATGTTTGTAAGTTATGTGTAATGTAATTCGATAGTTCTCCTTACTTATATTTCGTACAATAACGTTAGAAAGTAAGCCAAATAAGAAGAACACTCACATAACCAAATTACATTGCTAGTAGCTACTCTTCTTATACCTTTCACCTATGCTACTACAATGTACCCCCTTCCCCTTTATATAATAAAAAAGCCTTAGTCTATATGTACTAAGGCTTTTTTGTTAATCTCAAAAATACCCTTACCCAGTATTTTTATTTTCGACAAAAAATAGCTGGGGGTATATTTTACTATCTCATCGTTAAAAGTTTGCTCTTCGCATTTATAGGAATATTTGCAACCTCAATCTCTTCAATCGATTCACCGTAACGTCCTTTTGCAAAAACCTTTAATGCTTCATCTCTCTTTAACATATGCTTAACCGTTTTCTTTATTTTCTGCTCTCTACCACGTTCATCGAATGCAATAAATTCATATTCATACCACTCATCACCAATATGCTGACCAATTGTATTCACAACCGTATAGTATTCTTTCGTCTTATAAAATGGATTATATTTATCGATAACCGGTCCAAGTTTCGTAGGCAGTAACATTACTACTATCACTATCATCGCTATTATAGTAGTGATCATTTTTTTCTTCATAATAAACATTCCTCCTCTGCAGGATATATATACATCCATTTTAAAAAGGGGGAATAAAATCTACTATTGAATCTCATTACATTACACTTACATTTTTGTAAGAATTAAAAAAGGTGAACGAATTTACTCGTTCACCTTTTAGCTTGCTTTAAAGCCACCGCCAAGTACATCACGTACATCATGTATAACAACGAAAGCATCTTCATCTACCCGGCTAATAACTTGTTTTAACTTAACAAGCTCTTGTTTATTAATAACAACATATAAAACTTCTTTATTTTTACCAGTATATCCGCCGCGCCCTTCTAATACAGTAACACCGCGTGTCATATTTTTCGTAATAGCTTCACGAATTAAATCTGGTTGATTCGAAATAATCGTAACAGCCGTTTTTGTGTCCATTCCTTCTACAATGAAATCAATCACCTTCGCTCCAATGAACACAGCCACAAGTGTATACATCGCCTTTTCTTGCCCTATTATAAATACAGAACCAGCAATTACAACAATATCAATAATTAGTACGCCTTTACCTACGCTCCAACCTAAATATTGATTTGCTAACTGAGCTAAGATTGCTGATCCTCCCGATGTACCTCCGGCTTTGAACATACAGCCTAATCCAATACCCACAAATAAGCCAGCAAATAAAGCTGCTAATAATGTATCACTATTTACATGATATTCAATATGTTCTGTAACGTATAAAAACAAAGATGTTTCTACAATCCCTAAAATTGTATAAATCATTGTTTTCTTATCAAAAAATTTATAACCAACAGCTAGTAAAATTGCATTTATAGCAAAGTTCACAATTCCTGGTGACCAATCAAATAAGTAGTACGTAACAACCGTTAAACCAATAATTCCACCTTCCGATAAACGGTTTGGAATTGCAAAGTAATTAATACCAATTGCGAATAATAATGAACCAATTGTAATTAGTGTTATTTCCTTTATACGTTGATTAACCATAGTTCATACCCTCCCCCCATTTGACATTGTATCACTATCTCCTAGAGGTTTAGAAGTGGTTTTTATTCCGCTTTTTCCCTGTTAAAAATTGAAATATTATGTTTAAACATAGGGGTGATTAATTATTCATATTTACTCTAACTGCACGGACAAATTGCTCCACATTCCCTTTCTGAATATACTTAGCGCGAATGGTTTCATGATTACAAGTAAATTCAAAATACGGATGAAAATCTATGCTATCTATATGCAAATATGAATACTCTTTAAATGTTGAAGAATAGTACGGAAATTTCCCGTAAAAAAGGAGACGTCTAGTAGTGGCAACAAAAACCCCATGTTGATACGATAATATAAAATTATCCTTCTCAAATATCCCTACCACAAAAGCCAGAATCTTTTCATCATCATCTACATACTTTTTCATACTCGATAAAAGTTCATTCATGCATATTCCTCCAAATTCTATTCATTGCATTAACACTTGAAAAGAATCCATGGATTATTACAAACCGGTTTAACTCCTTTATAAAGTATGAAACGCGTTTCCTGTCAAAGATATTTCAAAAAAAATAATCCGTTATGCGATTATACACATAACGGATTAAAATTAAACTGTAGAGCGTTCCACAAGTTCGTATGGAATTTCCAGCTTTTCTTGTTCAGAACTCTCGTCATTCACTTTTCTATGCAACATTTCAAAAGCAGTTTTCCCTATCTCCTTTAAATTTTGATCAATAGTTGTCAGTTGTAACACTTGTGAGATAGGTTGATTATCAAAGCCAATAATTGCTAAATCCTCAGGAACTTGAATGCCTAATTTTTCAACCTCTGTCATAACACCAATCGCAACCTCATCACCTGCTACTATTAATGCTTCAGGAAGATCCTGCATCTCTTTTAACTTATGAGCTACTTTCACACCATCTTCTAGTGTAAAACATTCTGTAAAAATCCATTCTTCATTAACATCTTCGTCTATAGATTGCAATTGCTGTTTATAAACATCAAAACGCTTTTGACTACTCGGCCCTAATTTTCTTCCCGTACAATAACCAATTTTTTTATAACCTTTCTCAATCAAATAATCCATTCCTAATTGAAAGGCCGCTGAATGATTCGTATATACACTTGAGATGTTTGAAATATCATTGTCTTCACAAGCAATTATTGCGCCGTAAGAAGCATACGGTTCTATCGTTTCCCAATCATTTGCACGTGAACAAATAATAAGACCATCCAATTGTTTTGTTTTTAACATATGTAAACTTTTCATTTCTTCTTTTTTATTATAATTCGTTTGGCAAAGTAGCACCCTGTAATTATGCGCTAACGCAGTCTCCATCATTCCGCTCACCATCGCATCAAAACACGGATGATTAATATACGGTAAAATCACACCAACAATATTCGTTTTTCCTTTTGATAAATGAACAGCATTTGCGTTTTGCGAGTAATTCAATTTCTCAACTATCTCTATAACCGCTTTTCTTTTTTCTTCACTTACATATGGGTGATCATTCAACACTCTCGAAACAGTCGTAACTGAAACTCCCGCCATCTTTGCAATATCTTTAATATTAGCCATACACTCACCTCTACCTTTAACTTAATGAATCTCATGAACATATGTCAAATCTTCTTATCATTACACCTTCATTCGTTTCTCTTACAAAAGTGTAATTTTTCTGTAAGCTAATTCGATAGTGACTTTCCGCAACATTTCATACAATTAAGTCAGAAACAGGGTAACAACTATTCGAAAAGGAGCGGATTAATATGATGAACAAAATGAAAACAAACAATTTCTTAAATACAATGGGCATGGTATTTTCCGCTCTTATTGATGCAAAAGCTGTTGCTTCTACATTAAACAAGTAAGGAGAATGTATTATGAATAACATCACTTTTAACAAATTAGATTTTTTAGGACTAGCTAGTGGCTCGATTCTTCTTACTGCTTTTATTTACGCCGCTACGCTTGTATAACTTCGTGTCCCCTTTCCCCTTTATTATAAATAGTAATAGAAAAGACGACCGTCTATGCCCGGTCGTCTTTTCTTATTTTTGATTTGATTGCAAAGCTTCTTTTAACTCCTCAAACTTCTCATTTAATTGATCTGTCATCATTTTCATAGCGGTTTTTCGATCTATTTGTTCTCCAGCCTCAATTTGAATTGGATCTCCAAAAATCAATTGTGCCTTTTTCCCCTTTATTAATTCTTTTACACTTGATGGACCAACATAAGCTGCTGGTACTAACGGAACATTAGAACGCATCGCAATTGTCACAGCACCCGCTTTTAATGAAACATCTTCCGCTGATCTCGTTCCACTCGGAAAAATTCCTACTACCTTTCCTTCTTTTAATAAACGTGATGGTATTTTAAGTGTACTTGGTCCCGGATTCGCACGATCTACAGGGAATGCATTTACATTTTTAAAGAACCAATTTTTGAATTTACCTTCAAATAACTCTTTTTTTGCCATGTAATGAATTTGAGTTGGATACATCCCTGTAGCTAACATTAATACATCCATAAAACTTGTATGTGTACACGCAACAACATACGGTCCACCTTCTGGTAGCTTTTCTCTTCCTTGTACTTCTACTTTCCCAGCTGTTTTAAATATATATTTCAACAAAAATGTAATTGGTTTATACATTTGTTTCGTTCCTTTCTAAACATCCGAAGTATAATCATATTCTTACAATAATTATAACACTAAGTTTTAGGAGTTGGTAATAAAATTAAGGATGAATTGTTAAATTTCAATTCTTACAAAAGTGTAATTTTCTTGTAAGCTAATTCGATAGTTACTTCTTACTATATTTCATACAATTAAGTCAGAAACAGGGCAACAATTATTCGAAAAGGAGTGGATCAATATGATGAACAAAATGAAAACGAACAATTTCTTAAATACAATGGGCATGGTATTATCAGCTCTTTTCGATGCAAAAGCTGTTGCTTCTACATTAAACAAGTAAGGAGAATGTATTATGAATAACATTGCTTTTAACAAATTAGATTTTTTAGGATTAGCTAGCGGCTCTCTTCTTCTTACTGCTTTCATTTACGCTGCTACGCTTGTATAACTTTGTGTCCCCTTTCCCCTTTATATAGAAAAAGACGACCGTCTATGCCCGGTCGTCTTTTTAATTTTTTCTTTCTTTCAATTCTTTTAAAAGCTGTATCAGCTCAGCTTGTTGTTTTATCTTTTTACGACCATTTCGATTAATTGCTGCAAGCTCACAGGCAACTCCGACGGCGAAGAAAAACAATAAACTTTCTAACATGTGAAATCCTCCATTTGCCTATTAAACAGCTTGACGTAATTGCTCTTCTTGTAAAACTCTCTTATTTATATTTTCTTCTTTTCTCTGACAAACGTTATTGCGAATAAGCGCTGCAATAACAAGTACAGTCCCTATAATATCAAACATTGTGATTTGATACCCTTGCATCATCATAATAGCTAAAGTCGTAATTGGTACAAAATTAATAAATAAAATCCCATTAATGGATGATAAAATTTTCACACCGTAGTTCCAAGCAAGTAGCGCTACAATACCTGGCAATGTCATCATAAATAACAAATCATATTTTACAATAGAAATCGTTCCCATACTCGGAACTGAAATATATCCAAGCGACGTAATAATTACCGTTATAATTCCTGTAACAGTCGTACCGAATACACACGTCAACGTAGAATAACGTAATGTTGACCAATCACTACAAGTTTGACCACCCATCGTATAAATAACCCAGCCTACAACACCAATAAATATAAATGCTAATGAGAACATATTATCTTTCAATGTTACAAAGAAACTCATGTCACCTTTTGTAATAACAAACACAGCTCCTACAAAAGCAATAACCATACTCGTTATCATATACTTCTTCGGTTTTATATGCTTATATCCCCATAAAATACAAATAGAAATCATCGGCATAAGTGCCTCCATAATGGAAGCTACCATTACACCCGACTTACCCATTAACATTTGCCCTAAAAATATGAGGACATTATATACTGTAAATGCCATCGTTCCAAAAAAGACGAGTAACTTTCCTCTTCCCTCTAAACGAAATGCCTGTTTTCCTTCTTTCATTAACAACAATACAATCAGCATTATCGCCACCGCTCCATAGCGAATAAGCGAAAAATAAAATGGATCTATGTATTCTAGCGCATGATCAGCAACTGGAAACATCGCTCCCCATGACATACTCGCAATTAAACAAGCTAAAGCCCCTATTATCATTTGACCTCTTCTCACCGCAATCCCCCGTTTCTTTCTATTTGCACAAAGAGAATTGTAAAAGAAAAAATATATCACGTAAAATGATTCAAAATGATGTTAACTATCATTTATAATGATAGTTAACATCAAGGAGGATTACAAAATGGAATTAAGAGACTTACAAATCTTTAAAAGCGTTGCCGACCAGGGTAGTGTAAGTAACGCAGCAAAGGAATTAAATTATGTACAATCAAATGTAACTGCACGTATTAAACAACTAGAAAACGAATTAAAAACCCCGCTCTTTTACCGCCATAAACGAGGGATGACTTTAACAGCTGAAGGAAGAAAAATGCTCGTTTATGTTAATAAAATTTTGCAAGATGTCGACGAACTAAAACAAGTATTTTTAGATAGTGAAACACCCTCCGGTATATTAAAAATCGGTACAGTAGAAACAGTAAGTACATTACCTACCATTTTATCTTCTTACTATAAAAGCTATCCGAATGTCGATTTATCATTACAAGCGGGTCTAACAGAAGAATTAATTAGAGAAGTACTTGATCATCAATTAGATGGCGCCTTTATATCAGGTCCTATTAAACATCCACTCATCGAACAATACGATGTTAGTACAGAGAAATTAATGCTTATAACACAAAATAAAGCCTTTCATATAGAAGAATTTACAACAACACCTCTACTCGTTTTTAACCAAGGATGTGGATACCGTTCCAAATTAGAACGATGGCTGAAAGACGAAGGTTTGCTACCAAAAAGAATTATGGAATTCAATATATTAGAGACAATATTAAACAGCGTTGCACTTGGCCTCGGAATTACACTCGTACCACAGTCTGCTGTCCATCATCTTTCTAAAGCAGGTAAGGTACATTGTCATGCAATCCCTGAAAAATACGGCAGTATTTCAACGGTTTTCATACGCCGCAAAGATAGCTATATGACGAATTCAATGCGTAGTTTTTTAAAAACAATTGAAGAACATCATCATATTAATATGCTGTGAAAGACATTCTTACATGAATGTCTTTTTTTCTTACAAAAGTGTAAGTCTTTCGTAAGCTAATTCGATAGTTGCAAGTGGACATATTTCCTATAATTAAGACATAAGCAGGGCAACAACAATTCGAAAAGGAGCGGATACGCATGATGAACAATATGAAATCAAATAAATTTTTACATACAATGGGCATAGTGCTATCCGCACTTATCGATGCAAAAGCTGTTGCAACTACATTAAACAAATAAGGAGAGATTATAATGAACAACATTACTTTCAAAAAATCAGACTTTACCCCGCATTAACGGGCAGTAAGACTCCCACTTCAAAATTCAGCGAAATCAAAGAAGTTAGGTTTAGGTTCAACTGCCCGTAAAAGCCCGATTGGTTCAACTAATAATCAGCGAGGGATACCCCGCCCTCACTGATTAAAGTTTCATTTTATCGGACTTGCAAGTGGAGCTACTCTTCTTACAGCTTTCATTTACACACTTGCTCAAGGTCTTATTTAATACTTTGTTTCCCCAAACCCCTTTATATATAGAAAAAGCTGTTCGTCTTATAGACAAGCAGCTTTTTAGTTTGTTTCATATATAATTTGACCTGTTTTCTTAATATCATATCCGCCAATCGCATTTAATTCATTATAAAATCCTTCCGATTGCAGAATATCTTTCACGACTTCAACCAGCTCTTCATTTTCTTTATTCTTCAAAATTACTAAATCATACTGTTCTTTCATGATTGGAATAAAGTCCACATTTACAATTTGCGAAAACTTTTCTGAACCTACTCCTACATCAGCTTTTCCATTTGCAACTTGCGTGGCAACACCAAGATGATTCGATTCTTCCCATTCATATCCACTAATATCGGATTTATTTAATTTTTGGATTCGTAATTGTTCATCCACTAACACTCTAATACCAGAACCCTTTTCTCGATTTACAAACTTTATAGTGGATCCGGATATGTCAGCCCATGTCTTTATTTTCTTCGGATTTCCTTTTTGGACATAAAACCCTACATTTCTGGACAATAAATTAATCATAATACATGGTTGACCTACTAAAATGCGTTTTACGTAAGGAACATTATATGTACCCGTTTCACCATCAAACAAATGCAAACTAACGATACTTCCTTCTCCTTGATACATTTTCACTAAACTTGTTAAGCTACCTTGATACGCTCTTAAAACATTAGAACTTGGCAAACGATTTTCTATACGTTTAGCTAACATATCTAACGTTAGTTCTTGACCACTAATAATACACGTGTTCAAGATACTACTACCATCGTTTTTCACAGGAGTAACTTGTACCTTTCCTGTTTTCATTTGTTTTATATATTGATCTAAATCCACTGCATCAATGCGCATCTGTCTACCAACTCTATAAGAAGGAAGTTCTCCTTTTTTAATTAAGTCGTATACAGTTAATTTTGATACCTTTAATCGCTTTGCTACTTCTTCCGTTGTGTAGGAATGATGATCCATAGACGATTCCTCACTTTCTCCTTTCATTGTAACAAAGAAAAGAATATTTCTCCTATTTTTTAAAAATAGATATATGTTCAAATTATATTCAATTATAACTAGTTATATTTAGTTATACTTAGTTATAATTAGTTATATCAAAACGAAAGGGGATTTTTTTATGAATAAATTTACATTACGTTCTATTGGGGCACTTATACTTTCTTTCCTTCTTATATTTAGTGCTGCTTGTACAAGTGGGGAAAAGAATACAAAGTCAGCTGCTAAAGAAGATAAAACAGTTGAACTGACTATCTCAGCTGCTGCAAGCTTACAAGATGCATTAAAAGAAATTGAAAAACAATATAAAGAAAAAGAGCCAAATATCAAACTTTCTTTTAACTTCGGTGCTTCTGGAGCACTTCAACAACAAATTGAACAAGGTGCACCTGCTGATTTATTCTTCTCTGCAGCAGAAGATAAATTCCAAACCCTTGTAAAGAAAGGATTCATTAATGAAAAAGAAGGGAAAAATCTTCTTGGAAATGAACTAGTTCTAGTCATCCCTAAAGATAGTTCTCTTACAAAATTTCAAGATTTAAAAGATGAGAAAATCAAAAAAATTGCACTTGGTACACCTGAATCTGTACCTGCTGGAAAATATGCAAAGGCTTCTCTAACACACGAAAACCTTTGGAATGATGTTCAAAATAAAGTCGTATTTACAAAAGATGTTCGCCAAGTGTTAACATATGTAGAAACAGGGAATATCGATGCTGGTATCGTATACAAAACAGATGCTCTCATTTCAGATAAAGTAAAGATTGGTGAAACAGCAGCAGCTACTTCTCATGAGCCAATCCACTATCCTTTAGGTGTTATAAAGGAATCTAAACATAAGAAAGAGGCGACTTCATTTTATGAGTATTTGCAGTCAAAAGATGCACAATCTATCTTTAAGAAATATGGATTTACAGTCCTGTCGTAATTACTATGAGCATTGATGCTATTATATCGCCTGTCTTTCTATCTTTAAGAGTAGCTGCGTGTGCCACTATTCTCGTTACAATTTTAGGGACGATTGTCGGGCGAGCACTAGCTCGCTCCTCATGGCGATATAAAGTACTATTAGAAACCATATTTTTATTACCAATGGTACTTCCACCAACTGTTATCGGCTTCTTTCTCATTATCATCTTTGGAAACAACAGCCCGATTGGAAGGTGGGTTGAATCATTATTTCAGCAGTCTATTATGTTCACATCTACCGCTGCGATCATCGCTTCTACAGTTGTTGCATTTCCGCTTATGTACCAATCAGCGAAAACGGGATTTTCTATCGCAAATGTACAAATTGAAGAAAGTGCTCGTGACCTTGGCGCAAGTGAATATCAAGTTTTTCTGCACGTTACACTTCCGCTCGCATTTCCTGCATTACTAAGCGGGATGATTTTGAGCTTTGTCCGCGCGCTCGGTGAGTTTGGTGCTACACTCATGTTTGCCGGGAACATTCCTGGTAAAACACAGACAATCCCAACTGCAATTTACATGGCCATTGACGCAAGTAATATGCAACTCGCCTGGACACTTGTGGTTATCACTATTAGTATGTCACTCCTATTTCTGCTATGTATTCAGCTTATTAACAAAAGAATTACTAACCTTTAAAGCAGCTTTTTTGGAAGCTGCTTATTTATTTCTTAGGAAATAAATAAGTCGTTGGGAAATAACTGAATTTTACCTCTTATTGAAATATACATTTTATTTGAATTCACTTTCTAAAATAGGCAATTTCCTGTTATTATATGGAGGTGTTTCAAAAAATGAAGAAATGAAAACGCATTTATATCGTGAATTCTTCATCCTGTTTTAGCGATCGGTAATCTTCTACTCTATTAGTGGGGCATTACCGATCGTTAGAACGATATGTAATTATATTGGTATAGGAAACCGAAGGGAGTCTTGTAATGGACATTTTATTAGCGCTTCTTCCTGCAATTGCATGGGGAAACATCTTATTAGTAAGCGTAAAAATGGGCGGTGGTGCATATAGCCAAACGGTAGGTATGACAATCGGTGCTCTATTCTTCGCAACAATTATGTATGTATTTACTCAACCAGCTTTAACAATGACAGTCTTAATTGTTGGTTTTATTTCAGGTTTATTCTGGGCTTTAGGACAAGTAAACCAATTAAAAACAGTTGAAAAACTAGGTGTTTCAACTACCGTAACAATTTCTACTGGTATGCAACTTGTTGCAACTTCTATCTTTGGGGTTATCGCTTTCCGTGAATGGACTACTACGACAACAATTGTTCTGGGAACGATTGCAATCCTATTAATCGTAGTTGGTGTTGTATTCACATCACTAGATGATAAAGAAAATGCTCAGCCACCAGGACAATTGAAAAAAGGACTTCTTACTTTAATTGTTTCTACTTTCGGCTATCTTGTATATGTAATTATTATTCGTTGGTATAATATCGATGGTTGGTCTGCTATTTTACCACAAGCAGTTGGTATGTTTGTTGGTGCGGTTGTACTGACGTCTAAACATAAACCATTTAACAAATATGCAATTCGTAATGCTTTATCTGGTTTACTATGGGGAACTGGAAACTTATTCTTACTTCTTTCATTACCACGTGTCGGAGTAGCAACAAGCTTCCCATTATCTCAAACTGGAATCGTTATCTCAACATTCGGTGCAATTGTCTTCTTAGGTGAAAAGAAAACAAAACGTCAATTGATCTTTATTGCACTAGGCAGTGTTTTAATTATCGGCGGTGCTGTATTACTTGGTATGACAAAAGCATAATCTTATATTCTATTAGTAAACCCCTGAAGCATATATGCTTCAGGGGTTTTTCAATTCTAATTATTTTCTAGATATAATTATTTGTATGTTCTTGCCCCTTATAATTGCTCTTCCACTCTAGCAAACCAGCTACACATATAAAGAGATTAATAATAGCTAATATTAGCATGACGTAGAAACCAGTATAAGTAATAGCCCTTTCCTTTACCATGAATTTCCGCCTTCTCATTATCCATTCCATCTACGGTAAGTCTTTTCTTTTTACAAAATTCTCTTAAAGATGATATCGTTTTTATAACATATCTCTACTAGAAAGGAATAAAGGATATGCTAACTAAACATCGAATTTTATTTATTGGTGCCGGTCGTATGGCCGAAGCTATATTTTCCGGATTACTTAAAACAAGCAAAGAGTACATCGAAGAAATTATCATCTCTAACCGAAGCAACGCAGAAAAACTAAAACAGTTACAACATCGATATAATGTGTCTACTGCAACAGATTGGAAGCAGCATGTTACATCTGTCGATACGGTTGTTTTAGCAATGCCACCTTCTGCTCATGAAGAGTTATTAGCTGAGCTATCTCCGTTAATATCAAATCAACTTGTCGTAACAGTAGCAGCTGGCATTGGACCATCTTATTTAGAAGCTAGACTCCCAAAAGGCACGCCTGTTGCTTGGATTATGCCTAATACAGCTGCTGAAATTGGAAAGTCTATCTCCTTATATACAATGGGACAATCAGTAACCGAGATGCATCAAGAAACCCTGCAACTGCTTTTAAGAGGTATTGGTACTTCGCAACTTTGTACTGAGGAAGAAGTTCATCAGCTTACTGCAGTTACTGGAAGTGCACCAGCCTTCCTTTATTACTTTGCTGAAAGCTTAATTGAAGCAACAAAAAGTTATGGAGTCGATGAAGAAACCGCAAAACATCTTGTCATTCAAATGATTTCTGGCTCTGCTTCTATGCTCGAACAAACGCAAGATCCAGCTAACCTCCGCGAACAAGTAACAACGCCAGGTGGTTCCACAGCTGAGGGTCTCAAAACTTTATACGAATATAATTTTTCAGAGGCAATTCAAAAAGCAGTAGAAGCAACAAACAAAAAAGCTAGGGGGAAATAATATGACTTTAACAAGTTTAAAGGACTATACAACATTACATAACGGTGTAAAAATGCCTTGGTTTGGTTTAGGTGTTTTTAAAGTAGAAGATGGTTCAGAAGTAATTGATTCTGTAAAAGCAGCAATTAAAAATGGCTACCGCAGCATCGATACTGCAGCAATCTATCAAAATGAAGAAGGCGTTGGACAAGCGATTCGTGAATCCGGTGTTTCACGTGAAGAATTATTTATTACCTCAAAAGTATGGAATAGCGATCAAGGATATGAAACAACACTTCAAGCATTTGAAACTACATTAGAGAAATTAGGTCTAGAATATTTAGATTTATATTTAGTACATTGGCCTGTAAAAGGGAAATATAACGAATCATGGAAAGCATTAGAAAAGCTTTATAAAGATGGCCGTGTTCGCGCTATCGGTGTGAGTAATTTCCACATTCACCACTTACAAGACGTATTTGAAATTGCTGAAATTAAGCCAATGGTCAACCAAGTGGAATACCACCCACGTTTAGCACAAGAAGAGTTACACGCTTTCTGTAAAGAACATAATATCCAGCTTGAAGCTTGGTCACCATTAATGCAAGGACAACTACTAGATAATCCAACGTTACAAGAAATTGCGACAAAATATAATAAATCAACTGCGCAAATTATTTTACGCTGGGATTTACAAAACGAAGTTGTAACAATCCCTAAATCAATTAAAGAACATCGCATTATTGAAAATGCAAACATCTTCGACTTTGAATTAAGTGCTGATGATATGAAAGCAATTCAAGCTTTAAATGAAGATCGTCGCGTTGGTCCAGATCCAGATAACTTTAACTTCTAAGCGAAAAACCACTGCCATATGCAGTGGTTTTTTCATTTAATATAACTGAAAATTTAAACTATACTCCATTTGGTTGACACTTCATTGTTCAAGGTGTAAGATTTTGAATTATCAAAGAAACACAAAAATTAATAAAATTTATTCGTTTACTCATTGTATCAAGAGAGGTGGAGGGACTGGCCCTTTGAAACCTCGGCAGCAGGTTCATTTTGAATACTGTGCCACTTCCTGCAAGCTTTATGCTTGAAAGATAGAATGAGGGACTTCGTTTATATACGGGTGCATAACTTGTACGTAAAAATCCCTCTTTCTCAATATGAAAAGAGGGATTTTTTATTTTTCATTTCCCTCATCGTCATCCAAACTTAATTATTTAGGAGGAAAATCAAATGAAAAAGAAGTTTGTACCCGGTATTGCATCAGTTGTAGGAGTAAGTATTTTATTAACTGGTTGCGGTAGTTATAAAAACGAAGCAAGCGGAGCAAATGCAAAAGACGAGGCACCTAGCAAACAGGTTTTAAATTTATCTTCACCTACTGAAATACGAACAATGGATACGGCCCGTGCTACAGATACTGATTCTGGTCAAGTAATGAGAAACGTATTTGAAGGTTTGTATAATCTTGGTGAAGGTAACAAACCTTTCCCTGGCGTTGCAAAATCTCATGAAGTAAGTGGCGATAAAACAAAATACACATTCCACCTGCGAGATTCAAAATGGTCAAACGGCACTCCTGTTACAGCGAAAGATTTTGTGTTCGCTTGGCAGAGAGCCGTAGATCCAGCAACAGCCTCTGAATATGCATTTCTATTCTTTGATATTAAAAATGCAACAAAAATTAACAACAAAGAACTTCCAGCCGACCAACTTGGTGTAAAAGCAGTTGATGACCATACGTTTGAGGTAGAATTGGAGCGTCCTGTTCCGTATTTTATTAGCTTAACAGCGTTCCCAACATTTCTACCAATTAACGAGGAATTCTTTAAAGCACAAGGTGATAAGTACGCTTTAGAAGATCATACAATCTTGTACAATGGAGCTTTTACACTAAGCGATTGGAAGCACGAACAAAGCTTTAAATTCAAGAAAAACCCTACCTATTGGGATAAAGATACTGTCAAACTAGAAGAAATCAATTTTAACGTCGTAAAAGAAAAATCAACAGAAGTAAATTTATTCGAGTCAAAACAATTAGATCGTATAAAACTAACATCTGACTTTGTCGATAAATATAAAAAGGATGCTAACTTTAAAGAACGTCCAAACGTAGGCGTACAATTTTTACGTATGAATCAACAAAACAAAGTGCTTCAAAATGTTTCTGCACGCCAAGCAATTGATCAAACAATTGATAGAAAATCCTTTGTAAATACGTTATTAAATGATGGATCTACACCAACATTTGGTCTCGTTCCAAAAAACTTTGCAAAAGGACCTGAAGGAAAAGACTTCCATACTGCAAACGGCGATTTAACAAAAGTTGATACAAAATCTGCACAAAAGTTATGGAAAAAAGCTAAACAAGAGCTTGGTTCTGAAAAGATAACATTAGAATTATTAACGAGTGATGCTGACCTTGATAAGAAAACTGGTGAATTCTTAAAAGGGCAACTAGAAAAGAATTTAGATGGATTAACAGTAAATATAAAACCGCAACCGCGTAAGCAACAAGTTTCGCTTTTATTAAAAGGTGACTACGAAATCGGAATTGACGGCTGGAGCCCTGACTTTGCAGATCCAATTACATTCCTTGAGCTATTTACAACGAATAACCCTTATAACTTAGATCATTACTCTAATAAGGAATTCGATGAAACAATAGCAAAAGTGAAAACGACTTTAGCTGGTGATGAAAAAGCTCGCTGGGAAGCATTACTAGCATCCGAGAAAATATTATTTAAAGACTCTGTTATCGCTCCTCTTTACCAAAAAGGCGAATCTTATTTAGAACGTTCTTATGTGAAAGGAATTGTGCAAGTAGACTTTGCGGGTCAATTAAATTTCAAGTGGGCAAAAATTGAAAAATAAAGTAAAACCGTAATAAGTGAGGGTTCTTCATCCCCACTTATTATTAGCCCACACCAATTGTTTTTTTAGCAAAATATATTAAAAGCAGGTTCTCTCATACAAGAGAATCTACTTTTTTAATATATTATTCTAAGAAATTAACATTCTATTTTTATTATTGACATATAGTTCTTTCCAGTGTTAATATTCTAAATAATCAAAGAAACAAAATATTTCACCATCAAAATATAATGTCTACTACGTTGAAACATATAACGATAGATTATAGCTCAACATGTATATACATATAGAACACCTGATTACCTATAAACAAATATTTATAATAGGTTTTATCTCCTTCTATAGCTACTTCAAGACATGGACATTATGACGTTACGAACAACACATTTAGGGAGGAACGAACAATGAAGAAAAAAGTTGTACCTGTTGTTGCATCTGTTTTAGGGGCAAGTCTATTACTAACTGCTTGCGGGGGAAATAAAGATAATGCAGGCGGAGCGAAAGCAAACGATAAAGTACCTGATAAACAAGCAATTAACTTATCATTCGCTTCAGAAATCCCAACAATGGATGTTGCAAAAGCAACGGATGGGGAATCCATGAATGTAATGCGCAATGTTTTTGAAGGTTTATATGCAATGGGAGAAGATAATAAACCGATTCCTGGTGTTGCTGAGTCGGTTGACATTAGTCCCGATAAAACAAAATATACATTCCATCTGCGTGATTCAAAATGGTCAAACGGTACTCCTGTTACAGCAAAGGACTTCGTCTTTGCTTGGCAACGTGCCGTAAATCCTGATACAGCAGCTGAATACGCATTCTTATTCTTCGATGTACAGAATGCGAAACAAATAAACCAAAAACAATTACCAATTGATCAACTAGGGGTCAAAGCTGTTGATGACAAAACGTTAGAAGTACAACTAGACCGTCCTGTTCCTTACTTCTTAAGCTTAACGACATTCTCAACATTCTTGCCAATTAATGAAGAGTACTTAAAGTCTCAGGGCGATAAATACGGTTTAGAAACAAATCATTTAATTTACAACGGTGCTTTCACATTAGATAACTGGAAACACGAACAAAGTTTCCAATTGAAGAAAAACCCTAACTATTGGGATGCTAAAACGGTAAAATTAGAAGAAATCAACTTCAATGTCGTTAAAGATAAGTCTACAGAAGTGAACTTATATGATTCAGGACAAATTGATCGCGTTGCTTTAACTGCAGAGTTTGTTGATAAATATAAGAGCGATCCAAACTTCAAGGAACGCGCTGAAGTCGGCATTCAATTCTTACGACTAAATCAGAAAAATGAAACATTAAAAAATCAACATGCACGCCTTGCTATTAACGGCGCAATGAATAAAAAGGCTTATGTAGAAACAATTTTAAATAACGGTGCTATTCCAGCTGAAGGAATGGTTCCTGCGAAATTTGCAAAAAGTCCAGAAGGCAATGACTTCCGTAAAGAAAATGGAAATCTAGTCAAGGATGATGTGAAAACAGCGAAAGAAAACTGGAAAAAAGCAAAACAAGAACTTGGTACTGACAAAGTAACAATCGAACTATTAACAAGTGACAATGCTTTAGCTAAAAAGACTGGTGAATATTTAAAAGGTGAGTTAGAAAAGAACTTAGATGGGTTAACAGTGAATTTAAAACCGCAACCACGTAAACAACAGTTGAAACTACTATTAAGTGGTGACTATGAAATTGGTATTGATGGCTGGGGCCCTGACTTCGCTGATCCAATTACATTCTTAGATTTATTTACAACAGATAGTGCTTATAACTTCGATAAATACTCTAACAAAGAGTACGATGAGCTCATTCATAAAGTGAAAACAGATTTAGCTGGCGATGAAAAAGCACGCTTTGAAGCAATGAAGCAAGCTGAAAAAATTCTATTACAAGACGGCGCTGTCGCTCCTTTATACCAACAAGGTCGTTCTTACTTACAACGCTCTTTCATTAAAGGACTTGTAACGACTGACTTCGGCGGTGAATTTAACTATAAGTGGACAGAAGTTGCAAAATAACAAAAGTAAAAGGTATCCTACGAAGGATACCTTTTACTTTTATACAACTTTAACTACAGAGCTTCCTCTTCCCTTTACCATTCCTTTTATAGCTAAAGTCGTCACTGCTACTAATTGTGTAACCAATACAATAACTAATAATGAAATAATATTTCTCTCTAAACTAACTCCTCCGAATATTATTGTATAATAGCCATTTGCTGCATATGTTGCTTGAAATAATTCACCGATCGTTTGATACGTTTTAGAAAGCATTTCAGTACCTCCTCACAACTTCAATTTACCATATACATACAAATCATTTTTGATTTAAATTGCGGATGAGCCCTTGTGACTGCAGGATAATAATTTATTTTCAACACATACATAATTACATGTTTTTGGGAAAAACTTGTATAGAACGAATTTACATAAGGAGGAATTTATAATGAGAATTCTACTATCAGTTTTATTAGCTCTTATGCTAGTACCTGCATTAACAGGATGTAAAGCCCCTGCAAAAGAAGACACAACTTCTAATAAAAAGACGACTGAAGAAGCAAAAAATGAGGCTCCTGCAGATTTAAAACTAAACTTTAATGAATTTAGTTTAGATGCAGACTATCAAGATACGAAGAAAGACTACGAAGCTGATTATAAGAATGTAGCCGCTGATAAGAAAATGGAAGCAAAGCTTGAAGACCATAAAACAAATGCAAAGTTTACAGGTGACGAGGCTATTACAAAATTAAGCCCACTTCTACAAGAATTAAAATTTGATAAAGATACTCCTGACCAAGAAGTAATCGATCAAGTAGTGAACGTGTTTAAACTTGATAAAGACTACCAAAAATTCGATTTAGAAGTTGTCTTCTCTGATGGAACGAAAAAAGAATATAAAAGAGAAATAAAATAAAGAAGTAGGCGATTGCCTACTTCTTTATTTTTGCATATCTTAAATCTGGTTTAGATCCAACATAATATTGAAGTCCAGATACCGTTTGTTTTTGTAAATAGGAATCCGACGGGAATATAATTGGAATTAATGGTGAATCTGTAAACATAATATCTTCCGCTTTATGCAATAAGTCAAAACGCTTATCTTCATTTTGTTCAACTTCTGCTTCCTTCACTAAAGCATCAAATTCTTTATTATGCCATTTTGCATAATTGTTTGGACCATCACCTGCATATAAATCTAATTTAGTAATTGGATCTAATAAAGAACCGCCCCATCCCATATAAGCCAATTGGAAATCACTTTGCTTATATGTGTCGATGTAACTCTTCCACTCTTTATTTTCTAATTTAATATCTACGCCAAGATTTTTCTTAAACATTTCTTGCATTGCTTCTGCTACTTTTTTATGTTGTGTATCTGTAGTGAATTTTAATGTTACTTCAGGTAATGTAGACCAGCCTTGTTCTTTCATGCCTTCTTCTAATAATTTTTTCGCTTCTGCTGGATCAAATTTAACGTAACCACCTTTTTCTTTACGGAAATCACGCCCACTTTGTGTTTTTGCTCCTTCTGGAACGAATGCATTTGCTTCTTGTGCATTGTTTTTATACAGTTTTTCAACAATAAACTTACGATCAACTGCTAATGAGAATGCTTTACGTACTTTCGCATTTGTGAATGGCTCTTTTTCTACGTTAAACGAATAAATATAAGATGAAAATCCTGCAACACGTTTATATTCTTTATTTCCTTTTTCTTTTTCAATCATTTCTTGCGGTAAACCGCTTAGTAAATCTAATTCTTTTGATTTATATAATTGGTACGCTGTTTTAGAATCTGGAATAATACGAAACTCAATTTCTTTTAATGTTACCTTTTTATCATAGTATTCTTTATTTTTTTGTACTGTAATAGCCTGATTATGCTTCCATTCTTTTAATGTGAATGGCCCGTTCGTAATTAACTCTTTTGGATCTGTTTTTAATTTATTATTATCATCAATCGACTTTTTAGCTAATGGAATAAATAATGAGCTTGCTAATTTCTGTTTAATAGAAGCAACTGGATGTTCAAGAGTTACCTTTAATGTTTGAGGATCAACGACTTGAATACCAACTTGTCCTTCTTCACCTTTTCCAGTATTGTATGCCTCTGCCCCTTTAATAAAATACATTTCTGTTGCATTCATAGAACCCGTTTTCGGATTCAATAATCGCTTCCATGCAAATTCAAAATCATTTGCTGTAATAGCAGAACCATCTGACCATTTAATATCTTTCTTTAAATGAATTGTATACTCAGTTCCATCAGCATTTACTTCTTCTTTCTCTGCTAATTCATTTTGATATTTCCCATCACTATCTTGCGTATATAAGCTTGAGAATAAATGTCCAATTACATAACCTGACGTGCTATCTGTCGCAATAGCGGAATCAAGTGTATATGGATCGCTACCAATATTCGTTACTAATCGATCTCCTTCTCCCTTACCAGCACTCGCCTTTTGCGTCTCTTTCTTACCGCAAGCGACAGAAGTAATTGCTAAAACAGTCATAATGACAAACAGTAAAAACTTCTTCATCCTACATTCTCCTTTAACCTGAAATTTTTGGTGTTGATGCCAATAGTGTTTTTGTATAAGAATGTTGTGGATTACAGAACACTTCGTCCGTATTTCCAAATTCAACAAGTTCTCCTTTATATAAGACAGCCACTTTTTCACATAAATAGTGAACCATCGGCAAATCATGTGCGATAAATAAATATGTATAGCCTTGTTCCTTTTGAATCTTTTGCAGCAGATGTACAATTTGAATTTGCAATGAAACATCTAATGCTGAAATTGGTTCATCAAGAATCAATACTTCTGGCTCACACAATAACGCTCTTGCAATAGCAATTCGTTGACGTTGTCCTCCGCTAAATTCGTGCGGATAGCGATCGATATATCGTCTATCTAATCCCACACGTTCTAGCGCATCACCTGCTACTTTATCCTTTAATCCTTTATCACCTAAACCGAATGAAATATAACCCTCCGTTACGCTATCGCGTACTTTCCAGCGCGGATTTAATGCTGCTGTGGAATCTTGAAAAATGAACTGTACTTTCTGTAAAAAATCTCGCCTATGAGCTGATTTCAGCTTGTGAACGACTTGACCGTTATAATCAATTTCACCAGACGTTGGACTCTCAATCCCTGCTATGAGCTTTCCAAGTGTTGTTTTTCCTGAACCACTTTCACCAATAATGCCAAGTGTTGTTCCTTTCGGAATAGAAAGTGATATGTCTTTTAACGCTGTGATTTCTTTACTTTTACTTCCATACGTTTTCGTTACTTGCTTTATAGTAATTAAATCTGTCGTCATGAGGCATTCACCTTCTCTTTTGATTTCGCTTTATTATGCTCTAGAACATGTTGCCAACAATGTGAACTATGCTCCTTAGAATATGTGGTTCTCTCTGGAAAACGATGAATACATTCTTTTATCGCTACTGGACAACGATTTACAAAAGGACAACCAAAGCTATTTAATGTTTCAATGGAAGGTGTCGTTCCTTCTATAGCACGTAATACCTTTTCGGAATCATCCATATTCGGAATTGCTTGTAATAAACTTTTCGTATATGGATGTTTAGGAGAACCTATTACCTCCTGTATCGTTCCTTTTTCAACAACACGTCCCCCGTACATAACAACTACTCGATCAGCTACTTCACGTACAAGTGCCAAATCATGTGTAATTAATAAAATACTCGTATTTTGTTTTTCTTTTCTTTCTTTTAATAGCCCCATAATTTTTTTCTGAATCGTTACATCTAACGCTGTTGTCGGCTCGTCTGCAATTACAAGCTTTGGGTGACAAGCAAACGCAATTGCTAAACAAATACGCTGCCTCATACCTCCGCTTAATTGATGTGGGTACTGTTCAAAGCGTTTCTCTGCTTCATGTATCCCTAAACCCGTTAACAAGTTAATCGCAATTTCCTTTGCTTCTCTTTTCGATTTTTTCCCATGTTGCAAAACTACTTCTGTAATTTGTTTGCCTACCTTCATCGTTGGGTTTAAAGATGAAAGCGGATCTTGAAATATAAAGGAAATATCTTTTCCGCGAATTTGATTCCATTCTGACTCTTGTAAATTCGTTAATTCATTTGCTTGGAAAGCTATATTTCCATCATCGATATGAATAGATTCTTGATTTAATCCGACAATAGATTGTGCTGTAACACTTTTTCCTGAACCACTTTCTCCTACAAGTGCAACGATTTCACCTTCATTAATAGAAAAGGAAACATGCTTCACAATTGCTTGCTTACTATTCTCTTTTTCAACGGTCAATGTTACGTTTTCTAAAGATAAGAGCTGTGCCATGTTTTTTCTCCTTTCGATTCCGTTTGACGATTTTTGGATCAATCGCATCTTGCAAACCATCACCAATTGCATTAAATGCGAACATAATGAGTGCAATCATGATTGCCGGGAAAAATAGCTGCCACCATTCTCCGCTCAATAATGTCCCGAGTGCATCATTCGTCATCGTCCCCCAACTTGCCGCTGGTGATTGTACTCCAAGTCCTATAAAGCTTAAAAATGATTCTGAAAAAATAGCTGCTGGAATTGTAAATGATAAATTTACGATAATAATCCCTGTTAAATTCGGAATTAAATGCCCATATATAATTTTCATATGTGATGTACCTAATCGCTCTGCTGCAATAACAAACTCTCTTTGTTTTAAAGACAATACTTGTGCTCGAATGAGACGAGCCATTCCAATCCATCCCGTTAATGCAAGAGCGATAATAATGGTGAAAAGACCTGGTTTCATAACAATTAATAGTAAAATAACAATTAATAAATATGGGATGCCGTATAATACTTCAATTCCTCTTATAATCCACTCATCAATTAACGTTCCAAGGCGATTACGCCCTCTCACATATCCACTAAATCCACCAATCAGTACACCAAGCCCTATATCGAGGGCAGCTGCTACTAATCCAACTGTTAGTGAAATCTTCCCACCAGCCCAAGTACGTGCCCAAATATCTCTCCCTAGATCATCTGTTCCAAACCAATGTTCACTACTCGGCGGTAAATTTGTTGCCTCTTTTACTTGTTCACTCGCAGTAAATGAAGTTAAACTTTCGCCAATAAGCGAGAAAACAATAATTAGCAATAACGTCACTGTTCCTAAAACTGCGATTGGATTCGATATAAACTTACGAAACACTTCTTTCTTTCTGCTAATTGTTTGCTGATTTTTATTTATCGTTAATTCTTTTTTCTCTTCTTTCGTTAATAACTGTTCATTAATCTCATAAGCTCCCATTTAAATATCCCCCCTCCTTATGTAATAGAACGAATACGCGGATCAACAATGCGATGAATAATATCTGTAATGAAAATACAAGCAATTAATAATGCACTATAGAAAATCGTTGTTCCCATAATCACCGGATAGTCTCGGTTAAAAATACTATCTACAAAATATTTTCCTAGGCCAGGAATTGAAAAGATTTTTTCAATAACGAAAGTCCCTGTTAAGAGTCCAGCCATTAACGGTCCAACAAATGTAAGTACTGGAACAATCGCATTTCGAAGAGCGTGTCTTATAATAATCTTCTTAATTGGTATACCTTTTGCTCTTGCTAGCTTAATATAATCACTCTGCAGTACTTCGATCATATTAGAACGAACAAACCTTGTAATAACTGCGATTGGCCCTAACGCTAATGCAAAGGATGGCAATACCGTATGTTCGAATGTTCCCCAAGAGGCTACTGGTAAAAACTCAAATTGGATAGCGAATACTTGTATAAATAGTGGTGCTAAAATAAAACTTGGAATAGAAATACCTAAAATTGCGAGCAAACTCACACTATAGTCAATTACTCTCCCATGATATAGAGCAGCAAATGTCCCTGCCGCAATTCCTACTAACAATGAAATAACAAGTGCTTGTAGACCAATAATTGCTGATGGACCAAAGCCAGTTGTTATAATTTCTGATACACCTTGCCCGGTTGATTGAACCGATTCACCAAAATCAAAATGAACTACACCGTCTAAATAAGCAACATATTGATTCCATAACGGTTCATCAAGGTGATACTTCGCTCTCATGTTTTGGATCACTTCTTCAGGAAAGATTTTTGCATCTGATGAAAATGGATCTCCCGGAATAATATGCATAATTAGAAATGTCACTGTCGTAATAACCCATAGTGTGAACACCATAACCGATAATTTTTTAATTACATACACTTCAATAACCCCCTAAACACATGAATTTACTTTGTTTTATGAATGTACTTTTTCCATTACTCCCTTTTCTCTTTTTAGAATACAAAAAGCCTTGATCTTAAAAAATAAGATCAAGGCTTAACAAAAAAAGGCCCATCACTTATCTTTCAAGACTTGCTTGCTGGAATTAGCACGGTGTTCCTATTACAGAACCCGCTGCTGAGGTGTCATAGGGCCAGTCCCTCTACCTCTCTGGATAAGTAAATTGCTATATTATTATTTGGTTCAAATTGTATATTTCGAATTATAATTCTGAAAAATTGAAAAGTCAATCGAATTGGATAAATTTAGAAAAATCAGTTTTTAATTCGTTTATCGAAATTACAGTTTTCGGCTTATCATAAAAAGAAATGATGTTAAAGGAGTTATAAGATGGACCCCTTACTTCTTGCTACTATAGGATTACCCTTAACAATCGTTATACTTGTCATCATCGGCTCCTATAAACTCTTTATTAAAAAGAAACATATTACTTCTTTTTATACTCCTTTCGATAATATTACCGGGCAAACTATTTCCGAATTTCACGAAGAACAGAAAATATTAGTATCTGAGGATGAAGACAGAGATGGCAAGAAGAAAAAATAACCTTGCACAGGCAAGGTTATTTTTTCGTTTCTGCTTGAAAACGTTTATAGTATGTCGATGCTGTTGCAAAGTTAATTTCTATATCACGAATCAACGATGAATCTTCTTCTTTAGCTAACTTCTGTAATTTTTTCATCGCTTGTTCTGATTCATTCAAGAAACCAACATATACCTCATGTTCTTGCTCTTTCGACTTCGGAACACGAATTTCTTTACGTATATGATCAATATCTTCTAACATGCTCGTTGTTACCTTTTGCACGTCTTCTTTATATGTTGCATTCGTTATTTCCTTACCGCCCTTTTCTTTTGCCACTTCAAATAACTGCAGTGCTTTATTAATTTCTTTATTCATTTTTATATCGTATTTTTCATGTACTGCAAGGTATTCTTTCATCTCTTCTGTTTGTTCAGTAGATTGCTCTACCTTTTCTTTCGGTTCTTTCGTATCTTTATTTCCATTACATCCTGCTAGAAGGATCATACTTCCCATTACAGCAATACCCAAAACCTTCTTCATCTCTTCTTCTCCTTTTATCTACAGCTATTACTCATTATAGTTTCTTTTATCTCCACTTGTTATTATACCGAGAACGCCCTACTTTTTACACTTAAGACGACATCGTAATATATATACCAACATGTTTGTCACAGTATCGTCACTTTATACAAATAACTTTTGCAATGCTTTACTACATCACCTTACAAAACTGTAAGCACACATAAAGAACAAACCATGCTAGACTTACATATGCATAACGCAAACATATGTAAGGTTTTAAGGAGAATCATCTATGTACAACACAATGCCTTTTATGGGAGAAGATATTCGTGTCCTTATTCGCGAAAAATCACTTCATATCGAAAATACAGAGAGCCTTCGCCGCGTATTAAAGAAGAAGCATGCTCCATTTAAGTTAGCTCAATATTTAAAACAACAACATACAAATCAATTTCATACCGTGCTAAATATATCGGATAAATCATTAACAATCGAAATCATCGGTCATGTCTACATTGGAAACTTTGCAGATACCTTAAAGGAAATCCCACGTATACCGAAGATTGCTCCTATTATCGTTAAAAAAGCGTATAAAATTACTGACCATACCGATATTATCGACTGTGGGGAAAAAGAAGTCGATAGTAATCGCTGGGTGTGGGATAAACTTGCTGTTTTATATGATACGATCATGAATAATATGTATGAGGTATTTCAAAGAAATGAAAAAAAGAACTGATTCAAACATTCCCTTTGAATCAGTTCTTTTTTGTTAAGCCTCTAAATTTTGTCTTTGTTGCAGTTCAAACTGCTTCTCACTTCTTCTGGCCATAAATAGATAACATAATACTGCCCCTACTTCACAAAGCGCAATAACAACACCCATCGGTAACGCTGTATTACTCCCACCAATACCTACTAGCGGAGCGACAAGCGCTCCTGAAATGAACTGTAATAAGCCTAATAAAGCTGACGCTGTTCCTGCAGCTTGCTTCTGATTTCTCATCGCTAATGAGAACCCAGTTGTTGATACAACCCCGACACTTGATACAACAAGGAATAACGAACATAAAACACCGATTAAACCTATTCCTAGTACGATTGTCAGTAGTAAAGATAGGCCACCAACAGCTGCGATAATAATACCAGCAACAAATAATGTCTTCTCATTCACTTTCCCCGCTAAACGACCCGTTACCTGACTAGCAATAATAATACCGATGCCGTTAATCGCAAAGAATAAACTAAATTGCTGTGGTGATGCTCCGTATATGTTCTGCAACACAAATGGTGAGCCCGAAATGTATGCAAACATTGCCGCTGTTACTAATCCTTGTGACAATGCATATCCCATAAACAGACGGTCCTTTAACAATTTTCCGTACGTCGCCAAAGTCCCTGACAAACCACCCGTTTCTCTTTCTTCAGGAGGTAATGTTTCACGCAATACAAAAGTAGCTGAGATTAACATGAATACGCTAATTGCTCCAAGAACGATGAAAACACCGCGCCACGTTGTAAACTGTAATAATTGCCCCCCAATAATCGGTGCCAAAATAGGTGCTGCTCCGTTTACTAACATAAGCAGTGAGAAAAACTTCGTCATTTCAGAACCTGAGTACATATCACGTACCATCGCACGTGATATAACAATCCCGGCTGATCCTGAAGCTCCTTGTAGGAAGCGCAATAACACTAATGTCCAAATAGATGGCGCAACAGCACAAAGTAAAGAAGAAGCAACATAAATAATAAGAGCAATAATAAGTGGTTTGCGTCTTCCGTAAATATCACTAATTGAGCCAACAAATAATTGTCCTACTGACAGCCCAAGCAGACAAGCTGTTAATGTAAGCTGCGCTAGGGATGCACCTGTTTGCAAGTCATCCGTTAACTTCGGTAATGAAGGCAAATACATATCAATAGATAATGGCCCAATCGCCGTAAGTGTTCCTAATACAAGAATCATCCATAACCTGTTTGCCTTTACAGGTTTATATATTTCGTGATTAACTTCATTCACTTTTTCAATTCACCCTTTCCTATACACACTGAATCGTAACAATTATAGTTACATCATAAACATACGTCAAGTACAGCGCATTTTCCTCTTTCATAATGTAAAAAAAGCGATAGAAATTCTATCGCTTTACTTTTTCACATTGCTATTCGTAAATTTAGATACTGAGGCCATCGTCTCTCCTGTATCTAAATATGTAATTTGAATTGGGTCTCCTACTTCTGTAAACATAGCATACGGGAATTTCTTCACCGGTATCATAAATACCTTTTGTTCATTCTCTAAAAGTACGTACACGATTGTATTTTCACCTGATTTCTCTTTATATACACGTTGTACAATACCTTCTTTTTGCGCTTCTTTTCCTGTTGAGGTTGGTCTAAAGGTATCACCATTACCGTTCATTACGTTTTTATAATTCTCAAGCGCTTCTTTCTGCGAAGAACCTGTCGCAAATATTTTTGCATTAGCAGCATATACAACTGTATGTGCACGTACTAGGCCTCCATCATCAACAACCGGAATAATCCAAGCTGGTTTACCGTATACGTTATAAATGACAGGCATTGTCCCATGCCATTTCTCTCTCTTAAAGGAATTATCCACTACTTCTGTAGCTGCTGAACCATCCATAATCCCCTTCACTTCTTTTCCATTATAGTAATATAGCTTGCCTGTGCGTGCATCTACTAATGAATAGCCTAGGGCTGAATCTACTCCTTCTTTTGGAGAAGTAAAGTCTGTAAAATAATATAGTGTTCCATCTTTACCAAAGATCGGGGTCACGCCTTCTTTCGTTCCCCACTCAGTCGGAATCTTCATATCAGTTTGCGAGAATTTCGTATTCCAAAATCCGTGAATATATTTACCAAAGTACGTATTTAACGTAGATGCAGTCTCATGATTTAATACACCATCAACAAATTTAGGTGCCTTTCCTTTATCATACCTTTTCACTTCACCTGTTTGTGCGTCTACTACGACAACACCCTCTACCTCAAATCCAGATCTTCCTGAAATAAATTCACCATACGTCATTGTATAATATGGTTTCCCTTTATCATCAACCTCAAATTTAGGTTTTCCTTTAAAGATTAAATCTGGTTCTGCTTGCCTTACCACACGCTCTAAATTATTACCAAAAAACATGCTTGGCACATATTTCATTTTATAACCGAGGTGCAGTTTCGCTTCCGCATCAGGATTTGTACCTGACATCGTTACATACCCTGGAATTGTCTCAGCTTTACGCGCTTTAAAAAATCCTGAAACTTCAATCGGCGCTACATATAAAGCTTCGCCGTTTACCATTTGTGGCGTTAATTCTCCTAGCTCAAAATAAGCTACTTTCGGAATATCACCAAATACTTTTTTCATCTTATTCTCCGCTGTCTTTGGCGGCACTGTAAACGGCTGGTCATTTTCAGTAAATGGCTCTGAAATATCTTTCTCTACCTTAACAACAGAATCATATTTCTTTTGCGAGATTACTATATCGTGCAAATAACCAAAGTAACCGTAACTTGCGAGTAAAATAAACATTAGAAGTCCTTTTAACGTACCTTCTAATTTACCTATTTGATCTTGTGAAAATAAAACAAGCCCAATTAAAATTGCTACTGCAACAGAATAATGAGTAAGAATCGAATCTACTCGATCATCAATTAGCCAAAAGTATTCATAGATTGCAATACCTATCCAAAATAAAACAGGAATAACTAAAATAGATGATTTCTTACCCTTTACAACCTTCTTATCTCCCTTCTTATCCACTGCTCGAAGCTTACTACTACTTCTTGTCCATGGAATCAAAAACAAAGTAAGAATAGCTAAAACTACAAATTTCATCAAAGGCACTGTCCCCTTTTCTTTTGTATTCCCTTTTAGTATAACAAATAAAGGGTATTAAGGTGAAAATAGGAATAGTTATATTTTTTTACTACTTAATACAATCCCGCTTACTACATATAGAATAGATGCAATATAAAAAATTGTACCAATCGTAAAGAAATCTACTAAATATCCCGTGGCAATAACCGCTACTGCTCCGCCAATGGATGTCCACACATGGTATTTTCCAATCTCATAACCAGCCTTTTCCTGCGCAACCTTTCGTGCTAACGAAGTCTTCTCAGTATTACGCTGCACAGCACCTAAAACTCCCATTACAATTTGAAGAAGATACACATGCCATACTTCCGTGGCAATCGGAAAACAAAGCATTAAGATTGCCATGGACCAAGCGTATATTATTAATAATTTTTTATCACCTACTTGATCAGATACCTTTCCCACTAGTGGATATACAAGTGCTGATGTTAAAGCAAATAAGCCATACGCCCAGCCAAATTGCGAGAAGCTATTTCCAACGTTTCGAAGCAATAATATATAAAAAGGAAATACCATACTTCCTGCCATCATGATGATACTTTGCGAAGCTACAAATCTTCTATATGTCATTTCGTATACTCCCTATAAAATAAATTCACAAATCTCTCTTCTGAATCTACTTCCTTCTTTTTCTTGAGAAATTCTTCAATACGAGGATATGCCTTCTTTAACTGCTCTTTCGTTGGATAAGAATAATACGGCAAATAGTAACTACCGTTATGCTTTAAAGTAACATCAATCATCTTCCGAATGACATCTTCTGTTTTCTTTATCTCACTATCTGAGCGTCCCTGGTTAATTAAAAGAACCAGCGCAAACATATCATCTTTCGCATAGGACAAAACTGCATTTTCATTCTTTTCCACGTAACGAATCGTAATGTTGAGCAAATTAAACTCTTCTTCATTTAATACGTTACGTAAATCATCTATATACTCCGTGAAAGCATCTATAGGCACAAAGTATTCTTGTAACACTTCGGTCCTATTTGGATTTTCATATTCCATAAAAGCACTATCTGATCTCATAACATTATTACGCGTCTCATACTTTCCATCTGTACGTTCAAAATAACCTCTTTGTATATTCCAAAATGTATTCTTTCCCCAATCACTATAACGTGATAACCCAAGTAAAAATTTCGGTGCAGCTATAATATTTTCTTCCTTTAATTCACTGTACTCTTCTCTCATATTTTGATTTTGTGCCAAAGTATAATCTGTCACATACATCTCTTTTAAAAATGAATTTGGAGCAACAGAAATACGTGCTAAGTGCATACGAACATTCTCATCTCTTTTCACTTTCTCTTTGAAATAAGATGCGTATTCTTTATAATCTATCATTCTCGTGTGCATTTCATATAATTCATCATCTGTTAACTTCAGCGTCACATCTAAAATAACTCCAAATAAACCGTAACCACCAATGACATATGGAAATAACGCTGCATTTTCTTCTCTACTTACATTACGTACCGTGCCATCTGCCATTAACAATCTAAATGACTCTATTGTATCAATCAGTGCCTCATGACGAATATCACGACCGTGTACATTTACACTTAATGAACCACCAACAGTAAAAATATTTTGAGACTGCATGACCTGTACCGCAAGGCCATATGGATTTATTTTCTTCTGAATATCATTCCACGTGACACCACTTTGAACTGTAATCCGCTTCTTCTCTGGATCAAATTCTAATATTTTATTATATCCTTTCATATCGAGCATCGTACCATTCGGATAATATGTCTGTCCTCCTTGGCTATGTTGCATACCTGCAATGGAAATTTTCTCTCCTGAAACTTTTGCATCTCGCACTAATTTTATTAACGAGTGCTCTTCCGTAGCACTTTCAACTCGTTTTATTTTTGTCGGAAGCAATTTACCTACATCACTCATAATAGGATGATCAATTTGTTTTTTATACGTATGTACAGACGTTGCAAGCAAAACCGTATATGCCGCAATGACCACTGCTATCTTTCTTTTTTTCAAAGGACACTCTCCTTATTAGCAACAAAAAGAGATACCCGTTCTTTCAGGTACCTCTCTTGACAGTGATTACTTTGCTGCTGGCAATTGTATTGGATCAAATTTATCATACGATGTAAACTTTGCATCCGTAATAATGTGCGCTTTATCTTCACCATTGCTACTCATAACCATATCTATCTTTGCTGATTCATATTTAAAATCTTTTGTAATAATATATTCCCCATCTATTTCTTCTATCTTTGCATTTTGGCCTTGTAGCATTTGTTTCTGCTTTTCATCCATACTAGCTAGCATACTCTCTGTCTCTTTCCCTTTTAATGCAAACTTCAGCTTATAATTATCTCCACTTTTCTCCATCTTCACTTTATTTAAAATTTCCGATGGAATCTCTAAATTATCTACCATTCCTTGAGTCGCATTCATTCCGTTAGCATTTAATTGTTCCTCTGGTACAGACATAACTTCACCCGAATTAGGATTTTTCACCTGACCAGCAATTTTTCCACCCACATCATAAACAATAACCTCTGTACCAGAAACATTCATTTCAGAACGAGAGTTTTTTTTCTTCGGCTCTAGTTGCATTTTAGCCTTCATTACATTCATCTCTGTTCCTTCAGCCTTTATTCCCACATCATATGTCATCGTTACATTTTCTTCGTTTTTAAAAGCTTCATTCGCTTTATTGAAAACATCCTTCGCTGTTAATTCCTTTTCTTTCTGCACAGCTTCTTTTTTCGGTTCATCAGTCTTTTTTGTTTCCTCATTACTACACCCTACTCCTAGACCAACTGCAAGTACTAAACTTGAAATTAAAATAAGTTTTTTCATAACGTCCCCTCCTTCCCAAAAATAATATCATCTCTTTTCCTATGAAATCTATATAATTCGTAATATTCTTCTTTAATTTTTTTCCTATATAGTAACATGTTTGAGAAAAAGTTTAAATATGATGTAAATAATAACAACTCATTTCAGGAGGTCATTATGAAAGCAATTATTTGCACAAAGTATGGACCACCTAATGTTCTCCAGATTCAAAATGTAGAAAAGCCTAAACCTAAAAAAAATGAAGTATTAGTTAAAATTCACGCAACAAGTGTATCGACTGGAGATTGTAGAATACGTGGCTTTAATAGCCCCCTCTTATTTTGGATTCCTATGCGGATCATATTAGGTTTCAGAAAACCGAGGAAACCTATACTTGGCGTAGAGTTATCCGGTGAAATCGAAGACATTGGAACAGATGTAACACAATTTAAAAAAGGAGATCCAGTTTTTGCATTAACAGAACTAAACCTTGGTGGTTATGCCGAATACACATGCGTGCATGAAAGTGGATTAATAGCATTAAAACCTACCAATGTGACATATGAAGAAGCTGCCGTTATTCCTTTTGGCGGAACTTCAGCATTGCACTTCCTTAGAAAAGGACAGATAAAAAAAGGGCAACGAGTACTTATATACGGCGCCTCTGGTTCAGTAGGGACAGCTGCCGTACAACTTGCTAAATACTTCGGGGCGACTGTCACAGCTATTTGTAGTAGTTCGAATTTCGATTTAGTTACAGCCTTAGGGGCAGACAACGTAATTGATTATATGAAAGAAGATTTTACTAAGCAGGGCGAGCACTACGATATTATATTTGATGCAGTTGGAAAATATAAAAAGTCTCTTTGTACAGATGCATTAATGCCTAATGGAAAATATGTATCTGTGAATGGAATGATGGCAAAGGTCAGTAAAGAAGATATGAACCTACTAAAACAACTAGCTGAAACAGAAAAGCTAAAACCTGTTATTGATAGAACTTACCGATTAGAAGAAGTTGTAGAAGCCCATACGTATGTAGAAATGGGCCATAAGAAAGGAAATGTTTCGATTACCTTAAAATAAAATATATTCTGAAAATATCATTGACAATTCTTTTTGTACGATTTACTATTAGTACCATATTCAAAACTACATACACATACTCTTATCAAGAGTGGCGGAGGGACTGGCCCGATGATGCCCGGCAACCGAGCTTATAACATATAAGCTAAGGTGCTAATTCCTGCAAAACGAGTTTTCGTTTTGGACGATAAGAGAGGAATCTATTTCGTCTATTCGGCACCTCTCTTATTTTTGGGAGGTGCTTTTTATTTTGGAACGTATATGAAGGGGGATTTATAGATGAAAAAGGTATTATTAAGCATTGTAAGCGGAGCAGTATTATTATTAGGCGCCTGTAGCGTGAGTTCAGATAAAGAGGTAAAAGCATTAGACGAGAAAAAGATTACTGTCGGTGTAACAGGTGGACCACATGAACAAATTTTTGAAAAGGTAAAAGAAGTTGCAGCAAAAGATGGTCTCGAAATTGATATAAAAGTATTTAATGATTATGTAGCGCCGAACGTATCTTTAGATGAAAAAAGCCTTGATGTAAATAGCTACCAAACAAAATCGTATTTAGATGTATTTAAAGCTGAACGCAATATGAAATTAGCTGAAGTATTTTCAACAGTAACATTCCCTATGGGCATATATTCTAAAAACATAAAAGATGTAAAAGACTTAAAAGAGGGCGATGCAATTGCTGTACCAAATGACCCAACGAATGAACTGCGAGCTTTAAAATTATTTGAAAAAGCAGGGGTTTTAAAAGTTGATCCGAAGGCTACAGAAAAAGCGACTGCGAAAGATGTAATTGAAAACCCGAAAAATTTAAAGATTGTTGAATTAGAAGCTTCTCAATTACCAACGCAACTAAGTGAAGTGAAAGCAGCTGCAATTAATACAAACTTTGCATTAGGTGCAAAATTAAGTCCAGCGAAAGATTCTATTTTCCGCGAAGGAAAAGATTCACCATATGTGAACTGGGTCGTTGTTCGTACTGAAAATAAAGATGATGCCGTTGTAAACAAATTAAAGAAAGCTTATCAATCTAAAGAAGTAAAAGAGTTTATCGAGAAAAAATTTGATGGTTCAGTTTTACCATCTTGGTAGGAGCTGACGATAATGATTGAATTAAAAAACATATCCAAAGTATTTACAACAAAAAAAGGGAATGTTGAGGCTCTTAAGTCTACTTCCCTTAAAGTAGAAAAAGGCGATGTATTTGGAATCATTGGGTATAGTGGCGCTGGTAAAAGCACATTGATTCGATGTGTAAATCTATTAGAAAAACCAACGACAGGAAATATCATTGTAAACGAACAAGACCTAACAACATTATCAACAAAAGAACTAGCAAAAGCGAGACAAAAAATCGGAATGATCTTTCAAGGATTCAATTTACTTAAAACTGTTACCGTCTATGAAAATATTGCATTACCGTTACGGCTTGCTGGCATTCCAAAAGCGGAAATTGAAAAAAGAGTAGAAAAATATTTACGCATCGTGGATCTTTTTAACCGTAAAGATGCTTATCCAAGCGAACTTTCTGGCGGTCAAAAACAGCGCGTTGCAATTGCACGTGCACTATCACATGAGCCTGAAGTGTTATTAAGTGACGAAGCAACGAGCGCTTTAGATCCAGAAACAACTGATTCTATTCTTGATTTGTTATTAAAGATTAACGAAGAAATTGGAATTACGATTTTACTCATTACACATGAAATGAATGTCATCCAACGTATATGCGACCGCGTTGCCGTTATGGAACATGGATCTGTAGTCGAAAGCGGGACTGTGAAAGATATTTTCACAAACCCACAACATGTAACAACGAAGAAATTTGTAAATAGCGCATTTGCAGCGAAAATTCCAGAAGAGGTACAGAAAGAACTACAAAGTACTGGAGAAATTGTAACACTTTCTTTTATAGGAAGTTCTTCAGGAGAACCAGCACTAGCTGTCGCCACAAAACGTTTCCAAGTATATCCAAATATTTTATCTGGTAATATTACACAGTTAAAACATGAGGCATATGGGAAACTTGTCGTTCATATGCAAGGTGAAAAAAATGAAGTAAACCGTGCTTTAGCATTCTTACAAGAGAAAGGTATCATCGTAGAGGGAGGGAAAACAGACTATGGAAAACAAGTCCTTTTTGGATGAATGGAGTAAAGTCATATGGGAAGCCACAATCCAAACCTTTCAAATGACATCTATTTCATTACTCATCTCGATCCTTATTGCACTGCCACTTAGTGTAACACTTGTTTTAACAAGACCTGGTGGACAGCACGAAAATAAAATCATTTATCCTATTCTTAATACAATTATTAATATAATTCGCTCTCTTCCATTTATCATTCTATTATTCTTCATCTTACCTTTTACAAAGTTTCTAATGGGAACATCCATTGGCGTGCAAGGTGTCATCGTACCGCTTGTCGTCTTCACAGCTCCTTATATCGCACGTTTAATGGAGACAGCCTTACTAGAAGTAGATCGCGGTGTTATTGAGGCCTATCAAGCAATGGGTATCTCTACTATTAAAATCATTTGGCACGTCATGGTGAAAGAAGCTCGTCCCTCCCTTGTACTTGGATTAACAATTGCAACAATTGGCTTAATTGGCGCAACAGCAATGGCTGGACTCGTAGGTGCTGGAGGGCTAGGGGACTTGGCATACCGCTTCGGACATTTACGCTATGAACCTGAAGTAATGTATGCAACAGTCTTTATTTTAATTATCCTCGTTCAAGGATTACAGTCTTTAGGGAATGGTGTTGCACGAAGATTGAAGAAAGATTAAAAAAAGAAGGCATCTCACCAGGGTGAGATGCCTTCTTTTTTTATCTTTTAAATCCACCTTCTGAATGAATAACTTGCCCAGTAATCCACTCAGCTTCTTCACTTACTAAAAATTTAATGAGTCTAGCTGCATCCTTTGGCTCACCAATTCTGCCAAAAGGAAACATCGGCTTTAACCCTTGTGTTATCTCTTCAGTCATCCATCCTGTATCGGTTGGTCCTGGATTAAGTGCATTCACTGTTATTCCTAAATGAGCTACCTCTGCTGACAATGTACTAGTAAGAGCATCAATAGCTCCCTTCGTTGTCGCATAAGCTAGTTCTCCTGCCATAGGACCTTGAAATTGCCCCGAAGTAATATTAACAATTCTACCACCAGATTTCTTATCAAATCCTCGGGCAAATTGACTACTTAACAATGTAGTCGCACGGATATTTACCATGTAATGCTTATCTAGTTCTTCAGCAGTCAACGTAGAGAAATCATTATTCGTAGAGTACGCTGCATTATTAATTAATATATAAGGGTACCCTAATTGTTCAGTAACTTTATTTATAAGCTCTTTCGGTGCATCATTCCGAGTTAAATCTAACTCCATGCTCGATACTCTAACACCGTTTTGCAATAGCTCTTCTTTTAATTGTATTTGTTCATTTTTATCGACGCCCCAAGGCATCTCTTTATCGTAAGCTGTCCAATACGTAAAAAACATATCGTATCCTGCTTCAGCTAATTCTTTACAAATCGCTGCCCCAATACCATCTAGACGACTTACCCCTGTAACAACTGCTACTTTATTTTTTAATTGATTCATCATATACTCCTCCAAGTTTAAAGGGCGCATACTTTATATAAGAGATATAAAATTTCCCACAAAAAAAGACAGATACATAAAATAGGCATCTATCCTTACAAAAGGGATGTACAAGCCAAATATGCAGTCCTTGAATGATTTACAGATAGCTAAATAAACCCTCACTTATGAGAGAAAAATTCATCTATCTAATTTCTAATCATTACAAATTCATCCACATATTAAGTCTTTGTCCCCTTTACATATATCTCTATTCTTAGTTTACCAAAACAGATAAAATGTTACAAAAAATAAAACAATTACTCACAACCTATCCTTGTTCACATTCTCTCCATTGTGAATCTTTTCACATTGAATATATAATAAACTTGTAAATACAATATTGGAGGGATTTCAATGATTATCAATTTTTTAAGAACTGATAAACGTGCTACTTTCATATTATTACTTTTACGTCTTTACATAGGATATACATGGCTCGCTGCTGGGATAGGCAAAGTCTTCGGACAATCTTTTGACGCAAGTGGTTTTCTAAAGGGTGCTATTGCTCAAGCATCAGGTGACCACCCTGCAGTACAAAATTGGTGGGCAGATTTTCTTCAACATTTTGTCCTTCCAAACGCAGACCTATTTAGCTTTTTAGTTCAATGGGGAGAAATTTTAGTAGGTCTAGGTTTAATTTTAGGCGGATTAACAAAAACAGCTGCATTTTTCGGAATCATAATGAATCTTTCATTTTTATTAAGTGGAACTGTTAGTGTAAACCCAAACCTGCTTATTTTGACTATATTCATTTTAGTTGCAGGGCAGAACGCTGGACGTATTGGATTAGATGGCTATATCTCTCCTAAACTTTTCCATAAAAACAACCACGGAACATATAAATTAAGTAAAACTGCGTAGTAACAGTTTACTTTTAAAATATAAATAAGAAAAAGAGCCTGAGTATAGGCTCTTTTTCTTATTTATCCTAATTTAAACTTTTAACGAGCCACGAAAACCTCTGGCAGCATAGTAAGAGTCTGCTCCATTGTGGTACACGAAAACATGTCCGAAGCGATAATCGCAAAATAGAGCACCACCGAGTTCTCGAATATCTGAAGGTGTTTGTACCCAGCTTGATGATTTCATGTCGAAATCCCCAAGTTTTTGCAATTCCCGATATTGTTCTTCAGTTAATAGTTCAATGCCCATAGCATTTGCAACATCAATAACGTTATTTTCTGGTTTATGTTTTTTTCTTGATTCTAACGCTTCAAGATCATAACAAAGACTCCTGCGGCCTTTAGGACTCTCCTTTGAACAATCATAGAAAGCATACTCGTCCTTTTCTTCATCATAACCAACAACATCCGGCTCACCGCCAGTTACTTCCATTTCATTAAGTGACCACAATTTTTCATTATTAG
This sequence comes from Bacillus sp. TCT6, assembly GCF_056033845.1. NCBI lineage: Bacteria > Bacillati > Bacillota > Bacilli > Caryophanales > Bacillaceae > Bacillus > Bacillus sp. TCT6. The sequence goes on along the minus strand of NZ_JBVYHX010000004.1, from coordinate 12,027 downwards.
TAGTCAGCTTCGCTTCAACTTTAGCCCATTCAAGACCTTCATGGCGGTTCATGTTTTTCTCAAAACGAGCTTTCAATACTTTCAATAACTCTTCACGTTTTTCTACTAGTAAGTCATTTTTATTTCCTGTCATATTAATCCTCCCTGATATGTGTACGGATAGTAGTTTAAGTATATATTTTATAATAAATCATCTCAATATGAAGAGCGTTTCAACCTTATGTCTTTTACAAACATCCATTATAAAGTCCTAAAACCCTCTACACTCTCTCCAAGAATATAGTGTGAAAACCACATCAAATTCTGCTTCATAATAGCTACATTCATTCCCGGCTGATTAGGACTATATGCCATTCCTTTAAATATAATTAATTCTGTATCAACTTCCATATCCTTTAATCCTTGATATAGATCATATGCATTTGTAATTGGAATTCTTGCATCCTTTTCCCCATGTTGAATTAAGGTAGGCGTACAAGCTGATTTAATATACGTCATAGGTGATGTCTTCGTATATATCTCTCGATCATTCCATGGGGTATTTCCTAAATACATTCTAATAAAATAAGGGATATCTGTATTTACATAATGAGTACTCCAGTTCGTGATTCCGCCTCCAACTGAAATAGCTTTAAACCTGCTACTAAATGTAGAACAGAAAGCTGATATATATCCTCCGTTACTCCATCCCATAACTCCTACTTTATCATTATCTACAATCCCTTGATCAACTAGTTTATCCACCCCTGATATAACATCATCATAGTCAGCGATTCCCTGTTTTCTATAGTTTGCTTTTAAAAATTCATTACCATAACCAGAACTTCCTCTGTAGTTTGGCTCTAAAACGATAAAGCCTTTTTCGATAAACTGTTCAATCGGATATTTCTCATTGAAGCAGTCTGAAAATATCGGAAAGGATGCCCAAGCCGGACCGCCGTGAATTACTACTAATAAAGGATATTTTTTATTTACGTCAAACTCTACTGGCGTTGATAAAACACCTTCTATTTCAAGACCATCACTACTTTTCCATGAGATGATTTGCCTGTTACTTTTAAGTTTCCCTTTGAAAAAGTTATTTTCATCCGTTATTTTTTTATCGTCTAAATAGATTTCAAAGGTTTCATTTGTTATAGCCTTATTATAGGATATATGTTTTCCATCCTTTGTTATAGAAGCATCCATTATAAAGCCATCTACTTTTTCGCTTAATGCTTCTACAGTGCCATCTTCAGCTAGTAATCCAATACGATAATTCGTTTTATCCTGCCATCTAATTAAAATTCCTTTAGCTGTCCACTGTAATGGCATAACAGTACTATCAAAATCTGTTACAGGTTGAATTACCTCTCCTGTATTTATATCATATACCTCTAACGTACTGTCTTGTATATGGTTTCTATAGTAATCCTTCTCTCTTATACTTGCTGTGTAACATATTTTACTGCCTTCAGGAGAAAAGCAGACGCTACCGCCCAACAACTTATCCACATTCAGCTTTTGTAGCTCTCCAGCTTTAGTATGGAGTATGTATAAATCTCCATTTATATAATCCGCCATATTTGAGCTTGGTGTCGCCATAAACACAATCTTCTTCCCATCATTTGAAATATCAAATTCATGGATATGAAAATCCTTACCATCAGTTAATTGATAAACAACTCTTTTCTCGTGTTCATATGTATCACTTTGTATCACCTTTTCTATTTCAATGTAATATAAACAATTATTCTGGTGTTCCTTACCTATATGTTGAAACTCTCCATATAGATCCCTACGCTTCTTTATCTCCACACATTCTTTTGACTGCGTAACATAATAAAGACCCTTGCCAGTAGGACCCCATTTGAATGTACTGACTCCTTCTTTCTCATCAGTAATTTGAACCCCTTCATAACCATCTAGTGACTTAACAAAGATCTGATTTTTCCCATTACCAACGGGGCTAAGATATGCTATATCCCTAGAATTTGGAGACCATAATGGGCATGTACTTTCTATATCTCCATTTATCAATAAACAACTCTGTCCCTTTTCTTTTCCATATATCCATACATGATTCCTATATGTATTGTCTTTCCAGTTAGCCGTCTTCTTAACAAACGCTACGTTTTTACCATCATCACTTATGTTTGTACTTGATAAGGTTGGTAATGAAATAATCTCTTCTATACTTAGATATGTTTTTTTATTCACTTTCATCAATATCCCCCCTTGAAATTTCCATAAATCTCTCGTCTCTTTTTGTCGTAATAAAGGAGATTTTTCACAGATACTTAAAATAATAACGGAAAATTCAGATAAATAAAAGTAAAACATTAATCTATAGGGTTCTATCCACTTACCAATTCTAGATGTTCTTTTTCGGCACAAAAACACCCCTTTAGATAAAATATCTAAAGGGGTGCAAATTTGTAAATTTATTTTAAAGCTATAACTATATTTATTAACCTACCAATCTCCTACTCAACAGTAACAGATTTAGCTAAGTTACGTGGCTTATCAACGTCACACTCGCGGTGAAGTGCTGCGTAGTATGAGATAAGTTGTAATGGAATAACTGCTACTAGCGGTGCTAGTGCTTCGTGGACAGCTGGTAATACGAAGCTGTCACCTTCCATTTCTAAGCCTTTCATTGAGATGATACATGGGTTAGCACCGCGTGCTACTACTTCTTTCACGTTACCACGAATTCCAAGGTTTACGTGCTCTTGTGTAGCAAGTGCGATAACTGGTGTACCATTTTCGATTAAAGCGATTGTACCGTGTTTTAACTCTCCTCCAGCGAATCCTTCTGCTTGGATGTAAGAGATTTCTTTTAGTTTTAACGCACCTTCTAATCCTACGTAGAAGTCTACGCTACGTCCGATGAAGAAACAGTTACGCGTTGTTGCTAAAAATTGTTTTGCTAATGCGTCCATTTCTTCTTTTTGATCACAAAGTTCTATCATTGCATTTGCTACAAGTCCTAGTTCGTGTGTTAAATCGAAATCAAGAACTTCACCTTTTGCTTTAGCAATATCAGCTGCTAAAATTGAAAGTACTGCAAGCTGTGCTGTGTAAGCTTTCGTTGATGCAACTGCAATTTCTGGTCCAGCGTATAATGGAAGTGTATAATCAGCTTCACGAGAAAGAGTAGAACCAGGCACGTTTGTAATTGTTAATGCTTTATGACCCATTTCATTTGTTTGTACAAGTACTGCACGGCTATCAGCTGTTTCACCACTTTGTGAAATGTAAATGAAGAATGGTCTTTCTGTTAATAATGGCATGTTGTAAGAGAATTCACTTGCTACATGTACTTCAACTGGCATGTTTGCAAACTTCTCGATAAATTGTTTTCCAACAAGACCTGCATGATAACTCGTTCCACATGCAATGATGTAAATACGATCGCTATCTAAAATCGCATTGCGGATGTCTTGATTTAATTCAATTTCGCCATTTTCATCTTGATACTTTTGAATTATATTACGGATTACAAGTGGTTGCTCATCGATTTCTTTAAGCATGAAGTGAGGATATGTTCCCTTTTCAATATCACTTGCGTCTAATTCCGCTGTAAAAGGTGCACGTTCAATCGTTTCACCTTGTAAGTTTTTAATTGTAATACTTTCTTTCGTTACGATTACGATTTCTTTATCCATTAACTCAATAAATTGATCTGTAACTTGTAACATCGCCATAGCGTCGCTTGCCACAACATTAAAGTTGTCACCAACACCTACTAATAGCGGGCTTTTGTTTTTAGCAACATAAATCATGTTTGGATTTTCAGCATCAAGTAATCCGATTGCATAAGAGCCATGTAAAAGAGATAGCGTATTACGGAACGCTTCTTCTACACTTAATCCTGTGCTCACTTGTTGTTCCATAAGCTGTACGATAATCTCTGTATCTGTTTCACTTACGAACGTTACATCTTGTAAATATTCCTTTTTCACTAATTCATAGTTTTCAATTACACCGTTATGAACTAGTGTAAAGCGTTTTGATGTACTTTGATGCGGATGCGCGTTTACTTTACTTGGAACACCGTGTGTAGCCCAGCGTGTATGTCCGATACCTACGCTTGCTGCTACGTTCTCATCTACGATTTCACGAAGTTTTGCGATACGGCCTTTTTCTTTGTATACAACAACACCGTTCTCTGCTTGTACTGCAATACCTGCTGAATCATATCCACGATATTCTAGCTTTTCTAAACCTTTTAATAAAATTTCCTTTGCATCTTGCTCTCCAATAAATCCTACGATTCCACACATGTTTAGTCGCCGTTACAAATGCTTACACTGCTCTGCGAACATGTAACGACATAGTCCGATACCATTTTTATTTATACTAAAAAACGGATTACATATTGCTAGCCCTGTAAGCTTGTAACGGCTTTCACCTTCCTCTCGATTGGGTTTAAGTCCGTATATACTTATACAGCTAGTTTTCATCCGTTCCTCTTCTCTCATCACACTTTCACCTTTGTCCACTAAGTCACCTTAATGATTTAAGTAAAAGTTTGCGGTTGTGATGAACAACCGGGAGTCATCCGCCGAAATCTCGATAAACCCCACCTCGTCAACTACACTATTTGTAGTTCTGGCGCTTTTATAATTTACAATATTTCCTTTGAGAAAAAGAACAAGACCATCTTATAACAAACATGGATAAACCGTCAATGAAATTTTTTTCATCGTCTATAAAACATATGAAAAAGGAGCACTTATTGTGCTCCTTTTTCATATAAATTCAGCTAATTATTCAGCGCCAACTTCAGCTTTCACAACTTCTACAATGCGATGTACAAATGCATCACAAACTTCTTGTGTTGGTGCTTCTGCCATTACACGAATAAGTGGCTCTGTTCCAGATGGACGAACAAGAATACGGCCATCACCGTTCATTTCTTCCTCTACAACACGAATAATTTCTTTAATTTTTTCATTTTCTAATGCTAATTTTTTATCTGTTACACGAACGTTTACTAGCAATTGTGGGAATTTCGTCATTTCTCCTGCAAGCTCAGATAATGGTTTTTTCGTCATTTTCATGATGTTTACAAGTTGAAGTGCACTTAACATTCCGTCACCAGTTGTAATGTAATCAAGTAAGATAATATGGCCTGATTGTTCTCCACCTAAGTTGTAACCACCGCGTTTCATCTCTTCCATTACGTAGCGGTCACCAACTGCTGTTTTATCGCTTGTAATATTGTTTGCTTCAAGTGCTTTGTAGAAACCTAAATTACTCATAACAGTTGAAACAACTGTATTATGTTTTAATTGACCAGTTTCTTTCATGTATTTCGCACAAATAAACATAATTTGATCACCGTCAACGATGTTTCCTTTTTCGTCTACAGCAATTAAACGGTCGCCATCGCCATCAAAAGCAAGTCCGATGTCAGCACCTTTTTCTTTTACTAATTCAGCCAATACTTCTGGATGTGTAGATCCTACACCTTCGTTAATATTCATACCGTTCGGTGAAGTCCCCATTGTTGAAATATCAGCTTCTAAATCTGCAAATAAGTATGGAGCTAAAGAAGATGTGGCACCATGTGCACAATCTAAAGCGATATGTAGGCCAGAGAAGTCTTCTTCAACAGTTTGTTTAATGTATTGTAAATATTTTTGTCCACCTTCAAAGTAATCGCTCACTTGTCCAAGGTTAGTACCTGTTGGACGTGGTAGTTCATCAACTTCTTTGTCTAATAAAGCTTCAATTTCAGCTTCTTGCTCATCTGTTAATTTAAAGCCGTCTGAACCAAAGAATTTAATACCGTTATCTTGTACTGGATTATGAGATGCAGAAATCATAACACCCGCTTGTGCGTCTAGTGCTTTTGTTAAATAAGCAACACCCGGTGTAGAAATAACGCCAAGGCGCATTACTTCTGCTCCAGTTGATAATAGACCTGCTACTAAAGCTCCTTCTAACATATGGCCAGATACACGTGTATCACGACCGATAATTACTTTTGGACGATCTGTATCTTTTGTTAATACATAACCACCAAAACGCCCAATTTTGAAAGCTAATTCAGGTGTTAACTCCTTATTTGCAACTCCGCGTACTCCATCTGTACCAAAATATTTACCCATTATGATTCGCTCCTTTTTCTTGCTCTTTTTGATTATGGTTATCTACTGTTGGTTCTTGACTAGTTTCTTTATCTTTATCTTGATTTTGGTTTTGATTATTTTCCTGTTCCGTTTCCTTTTCTGGATCGGGTTCAGGATTTTTTGGCTTCTCATTTTGATTTTCTTGATTGGTGTTTGAATCCGGTTGTTGACCGTTACCCTGTACTTCTTTATCTGGTTTTTCTTTCTTTACAATAGTAACTTTAGCACTTTTTTGTTTTGGCTCTATTGAAATATTACCAGGACCACTCACTTGAATAGAAATATCTTTCGTCCCTGAAGATACATTTTGCAGATTAATTACCGCTGTTATTTGAGCAGCTGTTATTTTATCTACTATACTTGCTTCTCCTGAAATATCAACACTTATCTTTTCATCTTGCGGCGAAATCAGCTGAGCCGTAACATCTTTAGAAAGTCCATTTTTTTGGATTGGGATACCATCAATCGTTTTTGTTTTCGTTTGTTTTGTTTTTTGTACTCCCACCGAAACCTTCACTTGATTCGGTTTTGCACTTGTTACACCCTTGGGTAATAAAACAGAGGCATCGAATGTTGTAGACTCTGTCAATTGACTAAAATCTACTTCGACCCCCTCTAGCGATTGTATATTATCCAAAATATCTTTTGGACCAGCTATCGTTACTTCTCTCGGCTCGACACTGATATTTGTAACTGCCAACCCTTCTGCTAAACTCCCCTTCTTCGTATACGTTACAGGAACAGTTTTTTCAGTATTATTGGCTGTAGTTTGCGTTGCCACATTCAACGTTACACTAATCTTAGATGGACTTGTTCTTACATTTAAACGTTTTCCTTCTTTATTGTATAATGTAACTTCGGGCGTTTTTGTAACAGTTTTATTAACACCTTTTAAATCAACATACGCTTTGGCAGATGAAATGCTTTCAATTTCTTCTTTCGTCCCAACTACCTCAACAGTATCCGGTTTAAGGCTTGATTTTTCGAGAGTAGCCCCCGCTGGCATCTGATCCTCATTTGATAATTTCAAATCTACATGAACATATTTTCTCGCCTTTTCATGAAGAGTAACTTTAATTGTTGATGGCTGAACTGTTCCTTTCACATCATCTGGAAGCCCGTTCGTTTTTAAAGAAATCTCATAAGTTCCTTTTGGACTATCTCGCAAATCAATTGGTATGTCAAATTGTTTTTTTGCTTTTACTGTAGCAACTGATGCTTTTGGGCCTTCTAACTTCACCTTAACGCCCTCTGCTGGAATACCACTTACAATATATTTCTCCTCATCATACTTAAGGTTAATCGCATAATTAGTTAATGTTTCTTTCGTATCATTTGCAAAAGGTAATATACCTGATGTCGTATTTTTTTCAGTTAACGTCGCTGACATAAAAAGCATACACGCCAATAGTAATGAGATCCCTTTTAAAAACCAATGATTCTCCATTAACTTATCCATGACGCTTTCTCCTCCAATTCCATAAAGACGAAGAAGTCGTTTTTTCGTTCCCACTAAATTCAGCTAATAACATATCCTTCAGCTGTTCTGTCTTCAAATCACGATGCAACTTACCATTTTTCGTTAAAGAAATTTGACCAGTTTCTTCAGACACAACTACTGTAATACTATCAGTAACTTCACTAACTCCCATTGCAGCACGATGTCTAGTTCCTAATTCTTTAGAAATAAACGGACTTTCTGATAATGGAAGATAGCATGCTGCTGCTTTAATTGTACTTCCTTGCATAATTACCGCTCCGTCATGAAGAGGTGTATTTGGAATGAAAATATTAATAAGTAATTCCGATGATACGTTTGCATTCAGCGGAATACCCGTTTCCACATAATCACCCATACCGGTCTCTTTTGACAAAGTAATTAATGCACCAATTCTACGTTTCCCCATATATTCGGTTGCTTTTGCTATCGCTGTTGCAACCATTTCAGGTTCATCATCCTCATGCGGTCCACCACGCGAAAATAAACTCCCGCGCCCTAGCTGCTCAAGTGCTCTTCGCAATTCTGGCTGAAAGATAATAATAACGGCTAAAAATCCCCATGTTAATACTTGTTCAGTTAGCCAAGATAACGTATGCAATTCAAGGAAAATACTAATCATCTTAACGACAATGATAACTGTAATCCCTTTTAAAAGTTGAACAGCTTTCGTCCCTCGGATTATGAGAATCAGCTTATATATAATAAACCATACAATGGCAATATCTAATGCCGTACTAAGATATTTCAAAATGGTCGTATCTTCAAAAGGCATGCTATCCCTTCCTCCTACTTACGAGCAATTCTATCCATATATTGAAATATTGTTTTATGCTCTATCTGTATGTATTTCCAACAACTAGTTAATTATACCATACATGAAACAAACGACAATTACAAACAACCCCCTTTAGCTCAAATTGGTAAGATGTCAAACATTTTTATCTTACAGTATAATATAAATCATTATTATACGCCTATTTTCAAATAAAAAAAGCAACTTCTCAGTTGCTTTTCTTACATTTATTTTAGTTTTTCACCGAATAAAGAACCCATTAAAGCAACTGCTGTTGTTGCCGTTCTATTTCTCTCATCTAAAATCGTATTTACCTCAACAAATTCAGCAGATGTGATAATATCAGCTTCCGCTAACATTTCCATCGCCAAGTGGCTTTCACGATAAGATAGACCACCAATTACAGGCGTTCCAACACCTGGTGCATCATGAGGATCAAGACCATCTAAATCTAATGATAAGTGTACACCATCAGTATGAGATAAATATGCGATTGTTTCTTCCATAACAGCCGTCATCCCCATACGATCAATTTCATGCATCGAGAACACTTTAATACCTTCATTGCGAATGAAGTCTTTTTCTCCTTCATCTAATGCACGCGCACCGATAATTACAACATTCTCTTTTTTCACCTTTGGATATGCTCCGTATAAATCTACAAGTGAAGAATGTCCATAACCTAAACTTGCTGCAAGTGACATACCGTGAATATTTCCAGATGGTGAAGTTTCCTCTGTATTTAAATCACCGTGTGCATCATACCAAATAACACCTAAGTTTTTATAATGTTTGGCTACACCAGCTAATGTACCGATAGCAATACTATGGTCACCACCTAATACAAGTGGAAAACGACCTTCTTCTATAATATGATCCACCTTACTTGCTAATTCATTACATACAGTTGCAACTTGTGTAAGGTTTCTTAATTTTGTATTTTCATCTACCTCTTTTTCTCTCTCTATACATATATCTCCCATATCTTTAACGTCATATCCAATTTCTTCAATTCTTTCAATTACCCCTGCATAACGGATCGCGCTCGGTCCCATATCAACTCCACGACGCATCTGTCCTAAATCCATTGGAACTCCAATAACTGAAATTTCTTTTTTCATAGATAGTATCCCCCTTTTATGCCTTCACTAAATATTTTAAATCTTTTATATAGTCTGACTCAACTCGACATTTTTTTGTATGGATATACAATTTATTCACTTATATTCACGTTGAAAATCAAATTTCAAGACTATTCTATGTATAAAGTTAACTTAATGAAACAATCGCAATCACTATTATCAAATAATAATAATAAAACACTCCTACATTTAGAAGTGTTTTTCTGACGCTATTTTCCATACTGCTGCAATATTCTTCGTTGTCATTTCAATATTTTCTTCTGCTACTCTATATGCTTCTTCTAGTGTCATCGGTCTTGTTGTAATACTAAATACCGCATCTATTCCTTTCTCGTAAACAGCTGGATAATCAGATGATACAGACCCTCCAATAGCAATTACAGGCACAGAAAAACGTTTCGCACGCCCCGCAACACCAACAGGAGCCTTCCCATATGCAGTTTGTTCATCTATTCTACCTTCACCAGTTATAATGAGATCTGCATCTTCTATATGTTTATCGAAATTTGTATAATTCAATACAATTTCAATGCCCCTTCGCAAGTCTCCCTTTAACACTGAAATAACAGCCGCTCCCATTCCTCCTGCTGCCCCTGCACCAGGTATTTCAGATACATCAAAAGATACATATCGTTTAAGGATATTCGCGTAATGTTTTAAATTCTCATCTAGCTCTTTCATCATCTCTACATTCGCACCCTTTTGTCTCCCAAATACGAAAGATGCCCCCTGCATTCCGACTAATGGATTATCCACATCACAGGCCGCTTCTATCTTTACTCCCTTTAAGCGTGGGTCCAGTTGTGAAAAATCAATAGCATCAATTGAATGTAATGCGCCTCCAGATGGATCTATTACTTCACCCTTGTCATTTATAAATCTTACTCCTAAAGCTGCTAACATACCTGCCCCACCATCATTTGTAGCACTTCCTCCAAGTCCTAAAATTATGTACCCCACTCCTTGATCTAGCGCATGTAATATAAGTTCTCCTGTTCCTTTTGTCGTTGTAATAAGTGGGTTGCGCTTTTCAACTGGAACGTGCTGTAATCCTGATGCTGCTGCCATTTCAATAAACGCTGTCTTTTTATCTTTAGAAATGCCATAAAAAGCTTGTACACCTTCTCTAAGCGGTCCTGTCACACTAATTGATATAATTCTCCCCCCTGTAGCATCAACAAGTGATTCAACCGTCCCTTCTCCTCCATCTCCAATTGGTATTTTCACATACTCTGCATTAGGAAAAATCGCTCTAAAACCTCTTTCAATAGCTCCACATACTTCTATAGCTTTTAGGCTTTCTTTATATGAATCAGATGCAATAACAACTTTCACAATTATCCCCCCATCCCTTATTTTTACGTTTTCTTCATTTTAAACGATAAATATAAAAGTTGTCTTTTTAAACACAAAAAAGCTTACATCGTATGATGTAAGCTTTTTCTATTTAGATGGAGCCTAGCGGGATCGAACCGCTGACCTCCTGCGTGCAAGGCAGGCGCTCTCCCAGCTGAGCTAAGGCCCCTTAGTAATAAAGCGGAAGACGGGATTCGAACCCGCGACCCCAACCTTGGCAAGGTTGTATTCTACCACTGAACTACTTCCGCGAAAATGGTGAGCCATGAAGGATTCGAACCTTCGACCCTCTGATTAAAAGTCAGATGCTCTACCAACTGAGCTAATGGCTCGTAAATGGCTGGGCTAGCTGGATTCGAACCAGCGCATGACGGAGTCAAAGTCCGTTGCCTTACCGCTTGGCTATAGCCCATTAATATTTACTAGTATGGTTATCTTCTCAAAAAAATAAACCCTTTCAGGTTATTTTAAAGAAAATGGTGGAGGGGGGCAGATTCGAACTGCCGAACCCGAAGGAGCGGATTTACAGTCCGCCGCGTTTAGCCACTTCGCTACCCCTCCGACATTTAAACATATATGGTGGAGGATGACGGGATCGAACCGCCGACCCCCTGCTTGTAAGGCAGGTGCTCTCCCAGCTGAGCTAATCCTCCAAAAGTGGTGACCCGTACGGGATTCGAACCCGTGTTACCGCCGTGAAAGGGCGGTGTCTTAACCACTTGACCAACGGGCCAAAAATTTAAAAACTTTTCCAAGCTTCCAACCGGGCTTGAACCGGTGACCTCTTCCTTACCATGGAAGTACTCTACCAGCTGAGCTATGGAAGCATAATGGCTCCGCAGGTAGGAATCGAACCTACGACCGATCGGTTAACAGCCGATAGCTCTACCGCTGAGCTACTGCGGAACAATACAAGCCTGGCAACGTCCTACTCTCACAGGGACAAGGTCCCAACTACCATCGGCGCTAGAGAGCTTAACTTCCGTGTTCGGTATGGGAACGGGTGTGACCTCTCTGCCATCATTACCAGACTTTTATCATTATACACATTCTTTTCAGAATGTCAAAAGGAATTTTAAATATATATTCCTTCAAAACTAGATAACATCGCTA
>NZ_JBVYHX010000003.1:0-149566 GCF_056033845.1 Bacillus sp. TCT6 | reverse complement strand
GAAGCTGGCAGTGCCAATTTTGCACGGTATTAGTTTAACAATTCAAAGTGGTGAGTTTGTTTCCATTATGGGGCCATCTGGTTCTGGTAAGTCAACGCTTATGAATATTATAGGTTGTTTAGATCGTCCGACAGAAGGTGAATATGTGCTGAATGATGTGAATATCTTAACGGCAGACGAGTCAAAACTAGCTTTAATTCGTAATGAATATATCGGCTTTGTATTCCAGCACTTTAATTTATTACCACGTCTTTCTGCAGTGGAAAACGTTGAACTTCCACTCGTATATGGGGGAATGAAGAAAGCAGAGCGTCGCAAACGTGCTTTAGAGGCGTTAGGTAAAGTAGGATTAGCAGATCGCGTGCATCACTTACCGAATGAATTATCAGGTGGACAGAAGCAACGTGTAGCAATTGCAAGGGCGATTGCGAATAACCCAACGTTCATTATGGCCGATGAACCGACTGGTGCACTTGATACGAAATCTGGTGGCCAAGTTATGGATATTTTCACAAAGTTAAATGCAGAAGGTACGACAATTGTTATGGTTACGCACGAGGAAGAGGTAGCTGCTTATTCATCTCGCCGTATTGTATTGCGAGATGGGAAAATCACAGAAGATAGAAGGTGTGCCGTATGAGTTTATTAGATAGTATAAAAATTGCTTTGTCTTCTATTCTTTCCCATAAATTACGCTCAGCCTTAACAATGCTTGGGATTATTATTGGTGTATCTTCTATTATTACTGTGGTTGCAATTGGACAGGGCGGGGAGGCTACATTAAAGTCATTATTTGCTGGTAAAGGAAATAATGTTGTTCCCATTCATTACACTCCAGATATTAATAATCCTTTTGAAACAGAAGAACCTAAGTTAACTGAGGAAGACATTTATGAAGTACAAAATATCCCAGAAGTGGCACATGTTCTTACAACAAATTCTAGTATGGAAGCTCTGGATATCGAAGATAAAAAAGAAATGGTAACTATTACAGGATTAGATAAACAATACTTTAATGTTAATCAAGTGAAAGTATTAAAAGGTCGGTCATTACAGGAGTCTGATATTACCGAAGGAAATAATGTGGTCATGATTAGTACAGGAATGAAAAATAAAGTATTCAAAAAGCAAAATCCAATTGGTAAAATAATTGAAATTAAGGGGCAACCAATGCAAATCATTGGTACTTATAAATCAGATAATGATTTTATGGGAATGGAAGCTTCAGAAGCTCTAATTCCGATTACACTATGGCCGACATTATATGGAAAAGATGAAATTCAAGAAATTTCCGTACAAGCAAAAAATGTTGATGATTTAGAATTAGCAGGAAAAAAAGCGTCTAAGGTATTAAATAGCCGCAAACCAAGCGAGTTTACAGGAAAATATGAGGTAACAAATTTAAAAGAACTTCAAGATGGTATTTCTCAAATGACAAATATTATGACTATGATTATTGGTGGTATTGCTGGTATTTCCTTAGTGGTTGGTGGAATTGGTGTTATGAATATTATGCTTGTATCAGTAACAGAGCGCACCCGTGAAATAGGAGTACGTAAAGCACTTGGAGCAACGCGCAGTAAAATATTGCTACAATTCTTAATTGAATCAGTTATGGTAACTCTTATTGGTGGACTAATTGGGATCGCTCTTGGCTACTTGGGAGCTTATGTTGTGTCTATTTATGCGAAATGGCCACCACTGGTTTCATGGGAAGTTGTTGTTGGAGGAGTGTTGTTCTCTATGACACTTGGTATTATTTTTGGGTTAATTCCTGCAAATAAAGCTGCAAAATTGGACCCAATTGAAGCACTTCGCTACGAATAGGTTACAACATAAACTATTCTAATAGAGCGTAGTATATAAATACATGGAGGTTATAGAAATGGAATTAAATATTAAAGATCAAGAGGTCAATGTTGAAAAACCATCTTTATTTGGAATAATTACATCTCCAAGTTTGCAATTTGAAAAAATAAAAAATAGTAACGCCATTTGGAAAAGCTTTTGGATATTGGCAGCTTTAACCGGTATTGTATATCTAATTAATACATATGCCTATATTCTGTCTCCAGAAGGTAAAAAAGCAAATGCAGAGTCAGTTTTAGATATCCCCTTATATTGGCAATTAGGGAGTGGATTTTTTACAGGAGCTATTGGTTTTATAATAGGGGCTTTTATTACTGCAGCTATTTATAAAGTGTTTATGATGTTTATGAACAACGATACACCTTTTAAAAAATTATTAGCAATTTCAGTGTATGGAAGTGTTATTACCACACTTGGTTTATTTATAAATGGTCTTTTGGCTATTATTATTGGAGAAACAGGAGAAGAAATGTATACTGGGTTAGCTCCTTTATTCACTTCATTTAATGACGTTTTACATGGTGCTATGAAGTCATTTGAAATCTTTACAATATGGTCTTTAGTTATATCTGCATTAGGATTACATATTACAGCTGGATTAAGCAAAAAACAGGCAACGGTAGTTGCAATCATCTTCTTTATTTTCTCAGTAGCTTTTGGAGCAATTGGTGGTATGATGCCAAAGTTTTAAGTTGAATTGCTATTAAAATAGATGGACAAGCACAAAGTAATATTATATAAATTGTTAAAAAAACATCTCTATTTAATTCACCGGTTAAAAGTGAATTAAATAGAGAGTTTTTTCATTTTATTGTTTTAAAAGAAATGAAGTGAATGGTGCTCTTAGTATACATCTCTACATTACTGTTTTTTATAAACATATGTTTTCATATATTATTTATTTAATACTTTTAAATTATCAACATATAATGCAGACTGGAGACTTATAAGAATCGTCTCTTCATTAAAATTTAAGTTTTTCATGTTATTTATAAAATTATTAATTAATTCTTTTATCATTTGATTAAGAAGTTCTTTGATCTTATCTTCCTCAGTGGTTACATATCTTCCCATTCCTCTACGCGTTATAATAATCTCTTCTTTTTCTAGCTCTTGAAATGCACGTTGAATCGTATTTTGATTGACTTGTAATGTGGTAGCTAATTCACGTACAGTAGGAATTTTGCTGCCTGTTGACCAGCGTTTAGATATAATTTCCATTCTTATGTACTCTACTATCTGTATATACACTGGTATATTAGGTGAAAAATCACTTCTCATTTTTTTACCCCCAGAATTAATTCGTTAATTATATAATATAATAATTTTAAGAAAAAAAAGATAATTTATTGCTAATAAGAATAAAATTATTATATCTTTATGATTTAATTTTGTTATTTTCAGTAAGAATTAAGGATTTATATATTTATTTGTTTTAAGAATATATAAAATGTTGATATATTTATAGAAAAAATCCAGTCTGAATTGAGCAAACAAAAAAGAGAAAAATTAACTATTTCTGTTAGTTTTTCTCTTTTTTATTTGCTTTAGTATTTAATACTGCTCTAAATTTGTTATATAGGATTTTACTGCTTGTAATAAGAATTCTTCTTGCCCAATACCAGCATCCGCTGCCATTTGAACTACTTTTTTCTTGAATTCATTATCTGCATGAAATGTGAATGGCTCTACATTACTTTTAAAGTAAATCCCCTCTACATGTGGAAGAATCGTGCCAGATTTCATATGAGAATGTAAGTATTTAATTTCTTCTTGAAACTGCAATGGCTCTATTTGTAATACAAAAGGTTTAATTTCTAATTTGATAGTATCAGATGAAATATTCAATCGCATATTTGTGACACCAAGTTCTTTATAAAATAAGTTAATTAAATTATAAGTAATGGAATTAAATAATTGAGGCTTTTTAAATGAAAAAGATAAATACCCCCGTTTTGTAATTACAGCTTGTTTTGGAAGAGATTCAAAGGAATAATCATGTTCCTTATAAGTGGATAGCGGGAAAATTTCTTCATCCTCTGTAAGAATCTTTCCATCTGTTCCATTGATCTCTATTACTCTAGCTGCTTTTCCGGTATGTTGATGTCTTAATAATTGGTATAAATATATATCTTCTCCTTGAATTTTAGTAATGAATGTTTTTCGCTCTTTTGTTTTAGTTTTTTCATAATCAAGCATAAAAATTTCTAGCTCTTCCTCATCGATAAGATATACTTGTTTTCCTCGTTTTTCTACCTTTGTCGCAGGTAATTTTCCAGATTTGATATATGTAAAGATAGTAGATGGGGCAACATTAAGAATATCAGCTGCTTCTTTTGTGCTAAGTCCTTTAACCGTATCTTTATTTTTTAAGCGCTCTATATCTTCTAAATAGAAAATCTTACTACCGAATTGCTTCCAGTTATCTTTATATACACATTCTATTAATCCGTCTTTTTCTTTTTTTAAAATTGTTTGTATCGTTACCCCTAATAAGTTGGCTGCCTCTTTTGTCGTTACAGTAGGTTTTGTAATGAACAATAAATCTTGTGTCATGAAATGACACCTCCATAACTATTGTTTGCTAATATTTTAGATATGTATATATCATATCAGAATTTTATTTGTATTTAAAATAAGAAATGAATTTCATTAAACATTTTAAGCATTTTTGTATTTTAATAGGTTTTTATAGATTTGTTTATTATAAGATAACTATGAATGTTAATTTATTAGCTGTTAAATAATATCTATTTATTAATAAATTATTAAAAAATATAAATATAAGTTAATGGAGAAGAATATAGAATTATTACTGAAAGAATATGTATTATCATTTGTATAATTAATAGAAGTGAAATAAAATGATAAGTATAGTTATTAAAAATAATTATATTCATAATCTACAATAGGAGAGGTGAATTTGAAATATGGATAATAAAATTGTAAGAGAAAATTTACCTATCATAAATAATCAAAGTAAATACATAGATGTATATTTAGATAATATAAGAGATGTTGTCCCATATCTGCATAATAATCGTTATGTAGATATGGTGGAAGAGAAGATGGAGGTTGCGGAAAAAGAGGGAAAGAGTAAATATACGTATTTAAGTGACCTGGAGGTCATTTATCATTTCGTACATTTACAAAAAGATATGGATGAGAAGAAGAATAGAAAAGAGGATACGAAAAAGAGTTATATATCTGAAATCTTGTCATTTTGTCAGTGCATGGTGCAGTATGCAGAAGAATTTGAATTAAATGGGGAAGAGGTACAGAAAAAGGACTCTTTATTGAGAACATTACAACCTTGGCATATTCGCAAATATAATTCTTGGTTGAAAAAGGTAGAGAACGGTAGGAATGGTGACACATATGCAGTCGCAACACTTGCAAAGAAAACAGTGCTCATTCGTTCTTTTCTAAAACATCTTTATGTATTTTCTTACATTGAAAAGCCTCTTCATGAAGAACTGCAGCGCGCAAATGTAAATGAACAGGATCGGCCAAATCGGGACCTATCTTATGATGAAGTAATGAAAATATTAGGATTTTATAAAGAAAGAGGGCATGTAGTAAACTATACAATTTTACTAGCTCTGGCAAGTACAGGTGCAAGAATTCAAGAATTGTGTACAACAAGAGTCAAAGATTTACACTATGACGGAAAGTACTGGTTAAAAGTAACGGGTAAAGGAGATAAAGTGCGTGAACTTTTCATTTCGGAACATTTGTATCAATGTATTTGTGAAATGAGAAAGAGAAGAGGGTTCCAAACTGTATTGGATCGAGGAGATGAAAGTCCTTTATTTATAAACCAAAGAGGGAGCTTTTATAATTCAAAAACATTATCAAACCAGGTAACAGATATGATCAAAAAAACAAATTTAGAGTTTCTGCAGTATCGTGAAAATCCAGTAACAGCACATACATTTCGTCATGCTTTTGCAATCATGGCAGTTGAACAAGGAAATGCGGATCTATATCATTTAATGCAAACGCTGGGGCATGAAAATATTCAAACAACAAAAATCTATTTAGAGAAGCATATGAAACGGAAGAATAATGTAGGTACTTCTTTTGCAGATATGTTGCAATGAATAAATTAGAGAAGTAAATAAAAAGAATTCATATTTAATTGAGATTTTTCCTTTTGTTTACAAAAATGAAAGTGAGAAATTGAAAAAAGATTCCTCAGATTTGCTTGTAATACGTTTTGTTTTTATGGTTAACGCAATAAGTATAGAGTTGATTTAAAGTTTATACAAGTAATTCAAAGAGTGTTTAACGTGATGTTGGTTTTTTCGTGATTTCAAGTACATAATATTTAGCCCATTTATTAAATATAGAAGGTCTTATACAGGGAGATGGTCCATACGGTAGCAGAGACAATAAGCATCGAGGATTTTATGGATGGTAACTATGGCGCTAAGAAAAAGAGGAGCTTGTTCAAAAAAGAAAGCAAAAAAATACGCACCCGTGGCGGCGCGGATAAGTATTGTGATCGGTAGTGCTATTATATTCAGTAAAATTATAAATATTCCTCATGTATTTGCTGATGGTCATAATTTAGATGTGAATGAAGTATTTAAAGAGATGCAATCAAACGACGGAAAGATAAAGAATTATATAGATGGCCAATTATACAATCGTATTGTAAATGCGTTTGAACCGGTTATATTCTTAATTAAAGTTGTGTCATATCCGATTGCATCCGTTATAGCGTTATGCGGAGGGATGTTCATTATGGTAGGTAGCCAGGAACAGGGATTCTCGCTAATAAGTCGTGCTGGGATTGGTTTATATAGTTGTGCAAATGATTCCGTTGTTTATGAGATTGCTAAGGCTATTTTGTCCTACTTAATGTAGGACTTTTTCATATGATAATAACCATTTATCGTTAGTATCAGACAACATATCTTAACTCAACATTCGCAATAAATAGTTTTATGTTTCTGAAATTGTAATATATTTACATATATGAAAATCGAAAGTATGATGAAGGTGCAAGCTATAAAACTATTAAAGGGGGATTTTTTATGTTAAAGAAACTAGCAATTGGAGCATTAGCAACTGGGATTATGTTGTCTGGAGCTGGCGGTGTGATGGCGGCAGAAAACACACCAGCTTTAAGTAAGGAAAAGGTTGCAGACTTAAATACTTTAAGTACTGCGTATACTACTGTTAATGTCAATGGGAGCACTGTTGAATTTGTTGTAAAAGGCTTAGAAAATCCATTCACTTCAAAGTATTATCAAAGAATAGCTTGGACAAATAGTTATTCGGATCCAAATAATTACAATACATTAGCAGTAGCATCTCGGCTGAACCCCTAAAAAAGATTGATAATTATTAATAAAGTTTGATAAGAATTCCCTTGAAAGATGGAGTGAAATTGAATATTCATTCCATTTTTTTATTGTTCATTATATCACTTTATGATATATTATTTTTAGATATATCATAAAGTGATATAAGAAGGTAGGGAGAAAATGAAATCATTAGAACAATTAACTGATTCTGTATTTTATATTATGGCAGGATTTACAAAGCCAAGACATGGCTATGCGGTGATGAGTTTGATTGAGGAGTTAACAAATGGGAAAGTAGTCATTGGCCCTGCATCACTATACACAATTATTAAAAAGTTAATAACCGAATCTTACATTGAATTATTTGATGATTCAGATTCACGTAGGAAGGTATATGTTTTGACAGACAGAGGTAGAGAAGTGTTGGAACAAGATATTTTGAGACGTAAAATGATGCTTGATTTTGCTGAAAATGGATTAAAAGGGGAGAACTAAAATGGGGAAAACAAAATACATAATGTCAAATGGGATTGCTTTTTCAGAAGAACAAGATTTAAAAAAGTTAAGAAAATATGCTGCTAAAGGATGGATTGTGAAACGTTTTAAACGAATGGGATATGAATTAGAAAAGGGCGTTTCTGAAGATACTATTTTTAGTCTTGATATAAGACCATTAGAAGAAAATGAATTAGAAGAATATATTGAAATGTTTGAACTTGCAGGTTGGGAATATGTTTGTTCAAGTTATTATGGTGTGCACCTATTTAAGGCCAAACCTGGTACAAAACCAATTTATACAGATAAAGAAACAAAACAGGAAAAAATAAAAATACTTAGACAACCAGTCATGTCAGCAGTTGTAATTAGCATGGCCATGTCGATTGTAAGTTATTTAGTTCATTCGGTAAGTTCAGGGGTATTAAGTACAACATTTTCGATAGTTTTCTTATTTTCCCTTGCCATTACCATTCCAATGTTAATGACATTAATGGCGACCTACTACCATTCGTTTCGAACAAAATAGTAGGGGTACCGCCAGCATTTCGGAAAAAACCACGCTAAGAGTATACAAGATTTTATACAGTTTTTCGACTAATCCAGTAATAAACAAGAAACCTAAAACCGCGCCATAATAGGAATGTATAAAAAGATGAATAGTTTTATAGAAAATAAAACAGGGGATTCCTTCTGAGATTAAGGTTTCCCCTTTTTCCTTGCTACTGATAATGATGCGTTATGTTAACTTAACCTGTATAGGATATTCATTAACCCAAAGTAATTAAAATATGCTTTGGGTTTTGTATTTTCCAAGATAAGGTGTAAATATATCTTTACATTCATACTGTTTTTATATAATCTATTAGTAAAGATATCTTTACATTGCAGGTGAAATGATGGCTGTAAAAAATAAAATTAAGGAACTACGAGTACAACATGAAATTACACAAGTACAGATGGCAAAGGACTTACAAGTTACAAGACAAACGATTGTAGCCATTGAAAACAATCACTATAATCCAAGTTTAGAATTAGCATTGAAAATAGCTCATTACTTTAATCTAAAAATGGAGGACATTTTTACACTTGAATAATCTTGAAATAAAGGAGCAAAAGAACAATGTGGATACAAAAGCAAGACGAAATGGAAAAAAATCATGTAGCAAAAGCCAGTAAAAATGGGTTCATGGTCTATACAATTTTATTACTCATTTGGTCGTTATACGATAACTTTAGAAATGGTCATTTAGGAAATGCTTTTTTGATTTTATCAATAGGGAATGCAGTGTATTTTTGGACACTCGTTGTACAAAAAAGAAAAATAGAACGCTTTGAAGAAACAGATGACTCTGACACAACAATAAAATTTGTAAAAAGAAACAAACATTTTATTATATGGGCAGTTATCTTAATTGTTATAACTGTTATTGGATTACTTACAAAGTAAAAGGAAAAAGTAACTTCTGAGAATAGGACGTTATGTTAACCAATCATGTATACCATATACAGACAAATACTCATAACAAATGATCTCTTCTAAATGGTATAATTAGGAAAAAGGAGGATCCTAATGAAATGGGTAAACTTCATTAAAAACATCTCAACAGATTATAAATTTAATCCCCCTGCAACAGAAGCTACGATAACAAAAATCGAAGATATATTTCAAGTTAAACTTCCAGATGAATTGAAAGAATTTCTTTGTGAAACAAATGGAGTTGAATACAGTGAATTTAATCTACCTCTTGTCTGGAACACAGAGCGGATTCAAAAAGAAAATTACGATATGCGTAGTGAAAAAACTTTTAAAGAGATGTACATGCCATTTGACTCTTTGCTGTTTATAGCTGATGCAGGGAATGGAGATTTGTTTGGCTATCGTGTATTAAATGGACTGATTGACAACTATGATATCTATACATGGAATCATGAAAATGATAGCCGAACATGGGTTGCTCCCTCTCTACAAATATTCATAGAGTGGTGGTACAAAGGGAAAATTTCTATCTAGCAATGTGTAACTTCCAATAACGAAAATTATGTAAATAAGCTGTCCATATGGACAGCTTATTGTATTTTTTTGCTTAGCGTGGGTTTTTTCCACAATGCTGGCGGTACCCCTAATAGATGTCCCTTGTTTATCCATATAATTAAGTACATCCAGTTTAGACTGAAGGGAATAGCTTGTATAGCGTTTTTCAAAAGCTTTTTCTCCTACTGCTTTATATTGCTTAACCCACTGTTGGATTACACTTGGATGAACCTTTATAGATCTCGCAAGTCTTTTCACTCCATCATTGCCATCTAAATATCTTCTTACCACCTCTACTTTTTCCTCTGGTGAAAATTTAACCATAAAAAGTACACCTCCAATTGTCTTTCGTGTCTAACAATTGGGGTGCACATCATAATTGGCCGGCTTTTTTTATTTCCTCTATTCAAAATCTATTTATTCATTTTACTTAAAGCTTTATCCATTTGACGTTCATTAGCTTGAGTAGCACTACTTGTTGCATTTTCTACACCACGGTAATTATATTTAGAGTTTTGCCAGAAATCAAAAGCAAAATCTTTTAAATTTTTATCTGATGCATTTTTATCAACAACTTGCGACTTGAAAAGGTTGTTTAACATGTATTCATGGTTAGATACATCTTTAATATAGTTTTTATCTTTATATTCTTTAATAATTTCGTCACCGAATTGTTTAACTTCATCTTTGGATGGTTTGTAACCTTGAGCATATTTGCTTACTTCATCAAACTTTTCAGTTGTAGATTTATCACTCGATGCAACTTCTTTAACCTTATTTCCCCAGTCAACTGTTTTAACCGTCTCTTTTGCGGCAGTGTCTTCTTTTTTAGGCTGTTCTTGTTCTGGTTGTTCTTGCGGTTTAGGTGTTTCTTGACTCGGCTGTGTAGTTTTTTGAAGTGACCTAGTTTGCTCTTTTTCATAGGAGTCCACTTTAGATTTTAACTCTTTGATTTGTGTTTTTAATTCTTGCTGTTCATTAAAGTGTTGATCGATAAGTTTATCCATATCTTTTTGTGAATACTTAGGTTTCATATCTTCTGATTTGGAATCCTTATAAATAGCTACGGAAGCAATGATAACTACTATTACAGCGATAATTCCAATGATTAGTTTTTTGTTCATTTATGTTCCTCCTAAAATACAATGTTATTATTATATAACAATTAAACAGTTATAGGTAGAAAAAAAGACACCCTAAGGTGCCTTTATCCGACTTGAACCACTTTAATTTTATATAAATATACACGTATTACCCCTTTGTTATACGTGTAAACACATCCTATAAAACAGAATCGTCTATATACACCAGATTGTTAGTTCACAAAAAATCAAGAGATTTGAGATCAATATGTTATGCCTTTCAAAAGAATCTGCTTTATAGAATGTATCCACAATTTATATTTTACTACATGTAATATTTATTTAGTGTAATTTTCACAAATATGCACAATTGCATAAAGTTGATAAAAAAATACAAGTATAATTTGGTATTGTGTAATAAAGACAAGGCCCACCTACGGAAATAGGTGGGCTTTTTTATTGGGTATTACTATCTCAGTGCACAAAAGGGAATTTGTATTTAAATAATAGCATATCCTTAAAGTTCTTTTCTTTATGCGGATTTCTATTTTATCACTCTAAACTTTGATGCTATTCCAAATCGTTCGAAAAATGGACAGAGATTTTCACATTACAACTTCACAGAGTAATTTAATCTCTTTTATTTGTTCAATATGACGTTGTTCATGCAAATATATCAGTTCTATCCATTGATCAAGATGTAATTCTCCCAGAGCAGGGTGTTTCACTGATTTTTTTGCTAATATGGATACATCTTTTATTGTACTAAGAAAAGTCATCAATTTTTTTCTCGAATCGTTTAACAAATCAATCATTTGGTGAACTTCAAATGCTTCTAAGCTTGGTTCAAGAAATTCTGGAGCTGTAAATTTTTTCGTTCTATCTAATAATATAGAATGAATTTCTTGACGCTCTTTTTGGGTACTATCAATCTCTTTTAATCCAGATGAAATAACTTTTATAGCCCTTTCATCTAATAAGACTAAGTGATGACAAACTTGTGCTATACTCCATTTATTCTTATCTGGCTTACTATTGAATTGAGCGTCACTCAATAAAGTAATCTCCTCTAATAGGTAATTTCTCGTTTCATAAAACTCATCATTTACAAATTTATTCATGAGATTTCTCCCTTCACCTGAAAGTACATACTTAGATTCCTATTCTGTATATATTCTCTACAATACAAAATTTTCCCTTCAACACTCTATGTTAAGGTGGGTAGTAACAGCTACCCTGTCACCACCACTATTTATTGGTTCAATAGGTCGTAGCTTGAAAATAAAAGTAAGCCTATGACCTATTTTTACACGTATCTCGGCTGTACCCCATATCCACAAAGCGGGAATGGTTATCAGGCATATGGATATGAATCATTAAATAATGTTAAACAAAAAATTGGCTCTGGTCAGACGGTCTATGGTTTCGCCCTAGCAAATAATGGAACCTGGTATCCGGCTGGACAAGCTATAATTAACTATTAAGATTTAAAACAAAGAGGAGTCCTAGTGGGCTCCTTTTTTTACTTGTAGAAATTTCTGAACCATCATGAAATGCTGTCACTAGGGGGTGTCGTGACGTTATGACGGATCAAATAGTGTATTCCGCTAGTGGAGTATACAAACGACTAGGAATAAGTGATATCTTGTAAAATAATGATAAAATATAAGCCAATATGTTAATGAGGTGTATAAATTGAGGAATGAACATGAATCAACTATGGTCATAGATGTAAGCAACATTTATAATGCAAAAGAATTGCATTTACTTCTTAAAGAGAAGCTTGAGTTTCCTGATTTTTATGGGGAAAATTGGGATGCCTTTTGGGATTGTATTACAGGGTTTGTGTTTCCTTTGCCAAACAAAATGATTTTCGAAGGATGGTCAAAGTTAGAAAAAAGGCTACCGATAGATACAAAAATAATGAAAGAGTGCCTTCTTGATTATAATGAAGAGAATAGAAAGAATCCTGAATGGAAAAGTGAATTCTTATTTTATTAAATAATAGGAAATATTTATGAGGTGACTAAGAAACTTAACAGTCGGTTCAACTTCAACTTCAACCGTTATAGCGTTATGCGGTGGTTTGTTCATTATGGTTGGTAGCCAGGAACAAGGATTCTCGCTAATAAGTCAAACGGGAATTGTTTATATTGTAGTTCAAATGATTCTGTTGTTTAGGAAATTGCTTGTTAAAATCAATAAATCGCTATAAAATATTTTTATAGTGGAAAATGGGAAACAGAAAGTGTATGGAGGAAACTAGAATGAAAAAAGTCATTTCGGATAACTTTGCATCTTTCTTTTGTATAGGCTTATTATTATGTTTGTCGATTGATTATAATAATATATCAATCATGGGCTATATCTTTATTGCAACAAGTATATTTGCATTTATAACATTCTTGATCAATCTAGCTTTAACCTATCAGTTAGAGAAAAGAGAAAAAGAAAGTATATAGTTAAGTTGAAAAGGCCTGTACAGGTCTTTTTTTTATTTGCAGGAATTTCTTTGCCATCATGGAATACTCTCACTAGGAGGTGTTGTGACGTTATGACGGACGAAATTGTTTATTCTGCTAGTGAAGTATACAAACGACTAGGAATTTCCGATAGCACCCTTAGAAAGTACATGGAAGTATTACAGCGCGAGGGATTCGCTGTAAAGAAAGATAATCGTGGCAGACGCCAATACACAGAAAATGACATTATGGTGATTGAGAAATTAATTGAACTTAGTAAGCATGACGGTATGACGCTAGAAAAGGCAGCAAAGATGATTGCGCAGCAAATAGAGAAAGTTAATCCGGATTTGATTCAAGAAGAGGCTGAGGAAACGGACTTAGTGCCATTCCACATTAAACAGCAATTACAGGAACAGTATAGCGTTATGGCGCAAGAAATGAATCAGAATATGTTAGCAATGGAGAGACGATTAAGTGAGCAGGCAAAGCAAAGTAATGAGGAAATCAAAGCGAGCGTTGAAGCGCATAATGAGCGAGTGGAAAAACGATTGGAAGCGCGAGACGAGACGCTTATGAAGACACTACGTGAGATGCAGGAAACGAAGAGGTTAATGCAAGATTTTCGGGATGAGATTGCTGCAGCGAAAGAGAAGAAGCCGTGGTGGAAGTTCTGGTGAGAATAAGGAGGTTCCCTTGTGAGAGTAGGGTTCCTCTTTGTCCTTGCTACCGATAATGATGAGCTTTGTTAAACCCACTTTAAATAAAACATTAGGGGGAATGTACTTATGTCTAATGAAGTTGTGCCTTTCACAGTAAGACTAGCTGCTCCAGAAGATTTTTGGGATATATCAAATATAAGCAAGCAAGTTCAACAGTTGCATATAGAGGGAAGGCCAGATATTTACTCTGATACTTCAGCTTCTTTGGATCACAATGCATACGAAGAGTGGCTTACTGATAAAACCATAGAGATATTTGTAGTAGAGGACAATAATAAAGAGATTCTTGCTTACATAATCTTAGATATTAAAGAACCATCTGAAAATCCAAAGTTAGTTGAGCGAAAAGTACTCTTTATCCGCAATATTGGTGTAAGCGAAATATGTCAAGGAACAGGAATAGGAAAAATATTAGTACAAAAAGCATTTGAGTATGCTAAAGAAATACAAGCAACAAGTGTAGAATTAAATGTTTTAGAATTTAACAAGAAGGCTATACGATTCTACGAAAAACTTGGATTTAAAACACAGAGTAGGCAAATGGAATTTGTATTACCTGATGCTTAAAACTAATTCCTATATCGATAATCGTGTAAATGAGCTAGTGGAGAAATCAATGGAAGTACGGGATGAGACGCTTATGAAGACATTGCGTGAGATGCAGGAGTTTCGAGATGAGGTTGCTGCTGTGAGAGAGAAGAAAAAGCCGTGGTGGAAGTTCTGGTGAATATAGAAATATGAAAAGACCCTACATATGTAGGGCTTATTTTTTTATAGAAACTATGTCGTCTAGAGTGCTCTGCTCATGTGCATCCAATTTATTAGCAATGTAGTAATCTAATATTTCATCAATAAGCTCATAATTTTTCATGTCTTTCATTGTACAAATGGTTTTTATTTGATTAAGTGTTTCAGGCGATACTTTTATATTTTTTCTGTCTGCTGCTGATAAGGAATTCTTTTTCTTTGTTGCATGATTAACTTGAATAGATGCCACAGTCACCAAGTATTGTTTATACAAATTGACCACTCCTATTTAAAAAGTTTTATTTATCTTCTAACATTTCATAAAGACGCTTGTACATATCTCTATATGCTTTAGAATGTCTGTTTTGTAGATTGGCATCTATGTAACTTTCAACAAGCATATCAATGATATTGTTAATTGATGTTTTTTCCATAGCTTCTTGTTCTTGGATAAATGGTTTAAGGGTATTTAGCTTTAGCAAAACAGCAGGTGAAATTTTAGCTGTTTTAGATGGAACTAAACGTTGATCTGGTTTCTCTGGTGTCTGTATTTCCTTTTCCGTGTTAACAGGATTAAGTTGGTCAGTTAAATCTGAAGCCTCGGTAATAGGTGTTACGGTTACTACAAAAGATTTACTTTTATTTTCCAAAGATACCACTCCTAGTTAGCATTCTATTAAATGTCTGTTAAAATCGTAAATTTCCTTTGTTGTTCAGGGGTCAGTTCATTATCTACATAATGATTTATTAGTAAACCGATGATTTCGTGAGTAAATTTCGTGTTGGTAATTTTCATTAGTACTTCAAGTTCTTCTTTGGATTGTTTAGGGATTTTAATACTACCCTGTTGGTTTTTAAAACTCTTTTTCTCAGGTGTTTGCAATGTCATTTCTGTATTCGAAGCTGAATCGTCAGTGATAGGTGTAACGGTTACTACAAATGAATTGTTCTTATTATCCAAAGGTACCACCTCTATTTATAAATTTATAATCTTATACTTTTATAAATTTATAAAAGTATAAATTCGTTTATTTAGATAGGAATAAAGTTTAACTTCATTCCTATTCTCGACTTTTCTTCACTTCAAGCACTTGTTTTACAGCGTTTTTTACTAACTTTTGCTTTGGTGCAGGTAATGAAGCAACTTTTTCTTCGATTAACATATTTATAACTTCATAAATTTTCATATCTTCAATTGTAGCCAGGGTAGATATTGCCGTATGTGTTTCTAATGAGACACGGAAAGATTTAGGTAACTCTTTCGTAGTAAGTTTTCTTTTAGGTTTTTCAAAGAGTTTATCATCGTCAGGAAAACTACGTTCCTGATTTTCTTTGCTTTCTGGTGTGAAGGTTACTGACCCTTCAGTTTTCTTTCTTCTCATTCCAAGTTGTTCTTTATCTATATTCAATTTGTTATCCATTTACTGTTGTCATTCCTTCCAAAATCTCGATTCTTTTTTCGACTTCACCAGCAATATTTTGGTATACAGTATGAACGTTTTTATCATGAACATCTTTCAGATTGTAAGTGATTCCTGTTCTATCAAATCTCTTTAAACGTGCCATCTGTTTAATGATGTTACTGAATACATTGGCCTTGCCAAAAATCTCTTCTGCTTCTTGAAGAATATCTTTATCGATTTCATTCCCATTTTGCATTAGTACAGGTAATGCCCCGATAATT
Organism: Bacillus sp. TCT6; assembly: GCF_056033845.1. Lineage (NCBI taxonomy): Bacteria > Bacillati > Bacillota > Bacilli > Caryophanales > Bacillaceae > Bacillus > Bacillus sp. TCT6. The sequence continues at coordinate 133,155 of NZ_JBVYHX010000003.1, read as the reverse complement.
TCTAATGGTAAATTGTAATCATCTGCTAATGAAAATACATGTTCAACGTATTTTTGAGCACCCTTTAATGATCTTTCTTGCGTTTGTAAAATAACCATTACATAGTCACTAGCGACTAAGGCACTATCTGCAAATTTATTTAATTGTGGTGGCACGTCAATAAAAATGTAATCATAATTTTCTTTGATTGTACTTAACTGTTTTGCAAAATATGTATCTTGCGAGAAGTCATCCTCAAAGTTTCTAAATAGGAATTTTTCATACGTTTGTAAATCCTCGTAAGAAGGAAGTAAGTCCAAGTTAGGTAGTACATTAATCAGTGCGCTTTGTAAGTTCGCGTCTATAAGAGCCATAGCTAATGTTCTTTTAAATTCCGGTTCAATCGAATGTACTTTTTTCATTGTGTTAAATAGTAAATCAGTCGCATTTGCTTGTGGATCTAAATCTACTAATAAAGTTTTCTTTCCTTGTTTTGCGAATGTATAAGCTAACATTACAGCGTTGGTAGTCTTTCCAACCCCACCTTTGAAGTTACCAGTTGTGATAACCTTGCACATTTTCCGTCACCTCGTAAAAAAAATTTTTTTATACTTTTATAAATTTATAATTTAATTTTATAACACAACATACCTGCGGTAAAGTATAATTTTATACTTTTATACTTTTATAAAAAAATTAATATTAATCTGTAAAAGGATGATAGTTTTTAAAAACCATTTTTTAAAAGCCGTATTTTAAAGCTTTATTAGCGTATTTTTTATAAAAGTATAATTTTATACTTTTATATTTTTATAAAAGTATAAAAAAATCATCATTCTTTTTTTTGAAAAATAGTTTTTTATAAAAGTATAAATTTATAAAAGTATAAAAATGAAATTAGAATTTTAGATAGAGGGGAATGTCACAGGCTTATAGGGGTATTTACAAAGAAAAAAGCTTGTTGTAACGTAATAAACAACAAGTACCATTCTACAAAACAAAACATAATTTGATATTTTACATAAATGAAGATCAAGAGGATCTATAGAGCAAAATTAAAAACAATTGAATATGAACACAAAACAAAAAGCCACTCCCATATGCTAACGGCTACCAACCTTTAGCGGGAATGACTTATCTAGCTAGTGTACCACCACTTGGCTAGAAACGAACTGTATTAACCCACAGTATTTACGTTTAAGTAGTGTACCACCACTAACCTTAAACAACTATGCCTTTTCACGAGGCTTCTTTGATATACCCATTTTATCTATTGTTTGGATAAATATCAACTAGTAAATACTAGTTTTGATTATTTTGTATTCCAAAAGATATATAGCGGGCATCTCTAAACCTAGAAGTCTTGTGGATCTACAGGTCATTTAGAAATTTGGAGATGCCTTTTTGTTTTTTGTTCGCGTGGAATTGCCTGATACCACGTAAATAAAAACTGATAAGCCGTAATTCCGTGCTGCATACATCTATTTAGCGGGAACGTGTTACGGCGTGGCTGGCTGTTGGTCGTGCAGGGGGTACAGAGTATACGCCTACAAAAACAGCACCCCTCATTGGAATCCTGTTCTTCTGGTGAGGGAGGGCGAGAACTTGCCCAGGGACGATTCTCTAAAAGGTTCGGGTGGTTATCGTTAGCATTACGGTGCTAGGGAGTACATTCAGTTTGTCGTGTAGGGACGATATTACAAGGACAAGCCATAGTAAAAGGATGTATGCGGTGAAAATCGCTGAGTGAACAGGGTCTATACATACGGATACCTTATAAGTGACCGCATGGCGAAAACAAAGACGCTTATCCATCTATTTTGATTGATTACTTTTTTTGTGATCTTTCAAAGTAGGGGATAAATCTGCCTTCCAGCCGTATTCCTTAATCATTCCCACATGATAAAAATCCTCAAGACCTTCAGTCAAGTTTAATTACGAAGAAAAGATGAAAAACATGGGATTGTTTAAAATCTGGGGGGAACTACTCACTAAGATAGAGGAATAAATAATGGATTTACTACTTACTTGGTTAGAGGATAAGGGGATGGGTGTTAGAATAGGCCTTATTGCAGAATTAGGTTTTATCAATCAGATATAGTACGTGAAATTTTTAATGTAGAGATATAACGATGATCAGGAGTTTCTGTTATAATCAATTGAGCACAAGTGCAAAATCACATGGAACTCACCTACGGAAATAGGTGGGTTATTTTATATTGGTGAGTTAATACAAGTATGATAGAATAAGAACAACTGTATATTGTAGGGTGGGAGGTTACGACTGTCCTTTTCTCATTTGATGGGGAAAGGAGGTGTAGCCAATGGATCTATTTCTTCAAATAGTATTAGAGGTAATTAAGACGATTGTACGAGAACTTGTGGTTTTCGTAGTTAAGAAGATTACTTCTAAAAAACAGAAGAAGACCACCCGTAAGCCGGCAAAGCGTGGGCGGTCTTCTAAATCTAAAAAGTAGTATTTAGTTGCAACCACTCACCTTGCGGTAGCAGTTACTTGAAGAGATGTTGACGCATCTCTTCTTTTATTATATACGTACAGAAACATTGAAATACCTTTAAGGAAATTATAACAAATAGAAAAACAAAAGAAAAGCCCACTGAATTTCCGTAATAGTGGGTTGTTAGTTGGGTATTTCTATCTCAATGCACAAAAGGGAATTTCTATTAAAATTATAGCATGCATTTATAACTCTTATATTGAGAAAAAGAAAAGACACCCATATTAGAGTGTCTTTTCCAATAGTTTTTTAGCAGAAGCAACTGCATCCGATAATGATTAACAGTATAAAGAGTACAACGAGTAAAGCAAAACCTCCAGAAAAACCGCAGCCTTCGCCGCAACTACCACCATAGCCCATAATAATAGAACCTCCTTTAATAAAAGGAAAAAACAAGGGTGTACGCATGTTTTTAACGGATTTAATATACCTTATGTTTTTAGGCATTAATTGAGCAGGTCCTTTCAAAAATAAAGAAAAGACACCCTAAGGTGCCTTTCTCCGACATGAACCACTTTAATTTTAATAATATGTATTGGACGCTAATCCAAAGATAATTCTAACATGCTTTCATATAAATGAAAGCGGATTCTTTAACTTAATTAATTACTTTGTCCATAACTTCTTTATATTTGTTAAATTGAGCATCTTCCATATCACCATTCATTTGTATAAGGAAGTTACCTTTTGCGTAAGTATGAGAGAATAGCATTTGATTACCATTACCTAAATCATCATAGTATTTCTTAGCTTTTTCAAGATCTTCTTTGTTTTTAAACTCAAATATTCTACCACCACTATCTTCACCTAATGCTGGAACAAGAATGCGCTTTGCTTCTTTTCTAGTATTTCCAAATTCTTTTTCTGGTAGGTCACTAGGATTGTCAGCTTCTAATCCTGCAGCTTTAAATTCTTCAATTACCTTACCAACCGTGAGATTACTTGTCATTGATTTAACGCTGTCACAAGCGGATAAACCAAATAATAATAGAGCCCCAATAAGTAATACTGCTAATCTTTTAAACATAGTTGTTCATTCCTCCTAATGTAAATAAATCCGTAAATATAATAACAAATTATTCATCTTTATATTGTCATATATTGTCGAATGGAAATAAAAAAGAGAGCTGGAGCCTTCAAGGAGGTATGGAAATAATTATGAGCTTCAAGGGCCATCTTGGAATTCAATACCACAATTCATTTTTGGGAAGTGTATTTGAGAACCTTTTATTTTTGGATTATAAGAGTGCTCTCACATTTACGACAAGCAATCTTCTCTTCCTCAAAAATGAATAAATTCTCAGCATCACATTCTGGGCATACAACTGCAAATGGTGTTTTTATATTTTTATAGCATAGGAAAGACATGGCTGCCAGGAATAGAGCAGGTATAACAAGCATCATAAGTAAGAATAGACCTGCAAAAACGCCTGCAATTATGGAAAGTGGTTTCATTAGTTTTCTACCCACGGAGTTTACTTGATTATCCTTCTTACGAAAAGCAGTAACAAGGTAAGTTTTGGTTTCTCTTAACGGCTCAAATGCATTTACCGTATTGTAATCTTGTTCATTCATAGTGGGATAGGAAGTGTTTGGTCCTTGATACCCTCGTTGTATATAATAGTTGTTTGACTCAGCTATTTGTGGTGTATACGAGATTCCAGTTCCAGGTATATAAGTTGTTGTTCTTGATTCAGGTGGAATGGAGTTCCCTCCCGTACCTGTGTATGTAAAGTTAATTTTCACACCCGGGGAAACTGGGATAATTCTACGAAACTTATAACCCATAATATTGTATCCTCTCCATCTAATTAATAGAATTCTTTACTAATTATAACAAATTTTTAATTTAATATTAATATATTAAATTAAATCAAATTAATAAAAAAGAGTAATATTGGAGTTTGCTAATTTAAGATGTTTTAGGAGTCCTTTTTTACATAAAAAAGACACCCAAAGGTGCCTGCCTCCGCCTTGGACTATCCTGTATTAATGCCGTTTCGATTAATACATTAAATTATAAAAATAATTTGTTATACCTCCATGTACCCTAGCTGATATAATGTATAAGGCAATTATTGGTTAATTAATAACGCACATATAGTAGGGAGGTACATAAGTAATGATAGATTTAATCAGTGGATTAATTGAAATAGTTTTTGGTTTTTTTGCATTCATTTTAGCTTTATTTGCTTATCTCTTTTCAACAGGAGAAGAAAAGAGACAAGCAAAAGAGGATTTAAAAGAGCTTTCTAAATCTTTTCTCATCCCCTTTGTTGTGGTATTTGGAATTGCAAGTATATTTTTTATTAATATGATTAATGATATTGACAATAAACCGCCTTCGAGAGACGATGGCGATCCTTTAGGATGTGCTCATTATGGTGGAGAATGGGACACTGGTGGCCTTTTTGGGGAAGCCAAATGTATTTATAATAAAACCGATGAATCGGATTATAAATAATATGCATAAAGAAAAGGCGCCATAAAGCGCCTCCCATTTGGGTAAATAAGAAGTAAGGTTTCTAAGATAACTGAAAAAATAGAACAGGTGCTTAGATTTTATCACAATTTTTTTCTGAATGAACATGCATTATTACATATTATAATAAATCCCTCTATTTTCCATTTGATAAAATAAAATCCAAATATTGTAAATTTTTAAATAAATATTTCTAAAAATTCAAAATATTTACAAAAATAAGGAAAGTGATACATTTAAAGTGCAAGTTATAAAAAACTATTAAAGGGGGATTTATTATGTTTAAGAAATTAGTAGTAGGAGCATTAGCAACTGGTATCGCGTTAACTGGAGGAATTGGAGCTGCATCAGCAAGTACAGCAGACACAGTAAATAAATCAAGTGAAACAAAACTGTTAGCATGTTATCCAAAAAACAGCGAAGGTAAGTATATAAAAGAAGTTAGACAAAATCACCAATACTTTGATAATACTAAAACTGAGCCAGCTTGTGGGGGAACAGTGGTATGGTATTTGAAAAAAATTGAGTTTACAAATGCAAATGGCGGCACATATATTGGTCATTATGAAGGATGGCTTAAATAGTTAGTATTGATTTCATTTCAAAAAAGACACTCAAGCCAGTGTCTTTTTTGAAATTTTATAGATTTAGAAAATAGTTATTTCAGAGAGCGTCTATAGATGTTTTTGCCCATCCACCTTTTCTGATAATTTTAGGTCAAAATGTAAAATTTCTGAGCTTATCATAGCAAACTACCAACTCGTATATTTTTATATCGTGTCGAATGGAAATAAAAAAGAGAGCCGAAGCTCCCTTATTATATTCCTAATAGTTGTTTCTTTTTTACTGTAAACTCTTCTTCTGTTAGAATTCCTTGATCTTTCAATGCAGCTAGTTTAATAATTTCTTCAGCGACAGAATAGTTATTTACAGGATTTGTTGTAGAAGAATGGTCATTAGGTTGGATACTATTTACGTACCAGGATTCTTCTGGTGAACCGTACCAAGATGGCTTACTATATGACTTTTGTTTTTCATTCCATTGCAACTTAACATCTACCCAATGTCCTCTAGGATATACCGATAAAATGCCCGGTTCATACTTTTCTACCCATTTAATTTTATTTAATAATTGATTTTGTTTCATTAAATGCGTATAAAAAACATTTTGGAACATTGTATGATAAATAGAAGTCGCAATATGTTCTATATCATTCGTGATTGCGTCTACACCAGTCATGACAACGGTCGCAAGTAAACCTTCTTGTAGATCATCCTCCCTACCCACGTGCATTTCTACATCGCAATAATATACTTTTACTTCATTATCCTTATTAGTTACTAAATCATGCTTTAAATAAGGTAGTTTGAACTTATAAATCCCTGAATGAAATCTAATTGCTTCTTCCATGTTTGATTGATTTAACCAATTCATAAAATCGCTCCTTTCTATAATTTTCAAAAATATTTACATATATATAATATTACCATAATATAACGATTTACAATGATATATAAAATGTCCGCCAATACTTTTTTCATTGCTATACAAATCCCAACGCAATTACTTAAAGTATAAATATCTTATTTAAAGTCTCATGACTTTTTTACACTTTTATATTTGTGTAAAAGTGTAAAAATAATTATCATATTATATCTTCTTCTACCTAACTTGAAATCTGGTATTCTATGAATCATAGAGAAAAACAATAATCTACTAAAATAGAGGAATACACTAGGGAGAACTAGTAAAAATAAATCAATACGTATTGTGTTATACAAAAGCAATTCATGATTTACCAGCTAATCACGAAGGTTCTCTAAAGAAAAGTGGTTGGTTATTAACTTTTCTATCCAGATATGATGGCCTAATGGAATTATTGGTTTAATATTATTTACGCTGGCACAATAAAGCATTCAAACATTATAAAATTTCATATCAGGAAAAAATGAGGAGCTAAATTAACTTTATTAAAATAACTATGAAATCTAGGGAGTGTAAGGATTGCTTATAAATTTAAAAACCAATTTATAAATATTTATTATTAATTGAATATTTATTATTGACAAAAAATTAAGTTTTATATAAAGTAAAAAATGTAATTATATTCATAAGGAGGAAAAATAATGAAAAACATTATGAGAGAACTAAAAATGGAAGAGTTAGAAAAACATAAAGGTGGCATTGATATTACTCAATGGACTAATACAAGTGACGGTGGTGGTACAAGCCTTTCATGTAAAGAGTTGTATACTTGTTGGAAGTTTGGTGTATGTGGTGGTGAGAATGCTTATCAAGCTTATGTGGCATATACGAGACACTGCTAATAAATTAAATGTTTAGATTTTTTCTTTGTCAGTAAAAAAATTTCATCTTTAAAGATGAAATTTTTTTACTTGCAATATTTTATATTAATATATCTAATTAAAGTTGCTATATTATTATAAATTTTTAAATAATTTGAATTTAAGGTGATATGTGTATGAAATATGTACATACGAAACAACAAGAGGAATATGATTGTGGAATTGCTTGTGTATCAACAATACTAAAATATTATAATTTACAATATGGTATAAATTATCTTAGAGACTTAGTTGTTACAAAAAATGGTTATAGTTTAAAAGACCTAATATCACTATTTAATCATTTCAAACAATTTTCATGTAAGGCCATTGAGGTAGATCAAAATTATATAGAAGAAGTGTTTGATGACCTTCAAATGCCATGTATTGCTTTAATTAATCGTGGTGAAGAGGGAGATTATGAAGGGCATTATATTATTATCTATAAGAGTCAGAAAAATAAATTAATAATAAGTGATCCTGTAAATGAGAAGATAAGTACAATATCTATCAATGAATTTAAGAAAGAATTTACAGGGATTCTTCTCTTAATTACTAAAAAAAATAATGATGAATTTTTTGCCCAAGGTATAAATTATTCAAAACAAATGTTTAAGGAACTAATAAAAGGTAATAAATTTACTATAGTCTCAGTACTATTATTATCTTTCTTATTTGTTCTTCTTTCCATCGGTAATTCTTATTTCTTTAAAATTTTAACTGATTTTGTTATTCCTTATCATTATGATCATTTTTTATTGCAATTCACTTTAACCTTTTTAGGTATTAATTTGTTAAATAATCTATTTGATTACGTTCGAATTTATGTAACCAATAGGGCTGCAATTAAATTAGATAAATCTATTTCAACACAGTATTTAGAAAAGTTAATCCAATTGCCGTTAGTCTTTTTTGAAAATAGGGAAAGTGGAGATATTATTTCGAGATTTAATGATACATCGTACATTAGGAATTTAGTAAATGTGGCTTTTATATCACTAATATTAAATTCGGTAATTCTATTAGGAATAGGAATCGTTCTTTATATGATTAATAAAATGTTATTCCTTATAGTACTTTGTTTATCATTAATTCTAATATCATTAACAATTATATATTATGATATTTTGAAGAAGAGAAATAGAAATTTAATGTCTGCACGATCATATACTCAATCTTTTCTAATTCAATTTATAAAAAATATGACTAGTGTATATTCATTAAATAAAAAAGAGTACTTTCTTAACTCATTCCATAAAGTATTTAGTAAACAATTAGATTCGACAAGGAAAGAAACGTATTCACTTACTAATAGTAATGGACTGAAAAAGTTAGTACAAACTACTTTTTCTATAATCATCTTGTTTGTGGGAGCGAAACAGATTATGTCTGACTCTATGACATTAGGTGATTTTTTATTTGTAAATTCTCTTATGATGTTTTTCATGAGCTCTTTAGGTGGATTAATTGAGATACAAGGAGAAATACAAAAGGCCCTGGTTGCAAAGGATAGATTTTTAGATATTATGAATTATCCTGTATTAAAAGAAACCAATGAAAAAAAAATAGCTAGCGTAGAAGAGATAAAAATGAAAAATTTATCTTTTCATATAAATAATCAATGTATTATCAAGGATATTAATGTTACCTTATATAAAAATGAAAAAATAATATTGGTAGGGGAGAGCGGTTCAGGAAAAACAACATTTTCAAGGTTATTAAATAAATTGTACCCTGTCAGTGACTCACAAATTTTTATAAATGGTATGGATATTAATAGTGTTAGTAGCACAGAGTTAAGAAATGAGATTATATATTTAAATGAAACCCCTTTTCTTTTTAAAGATAGTATAAGAGAAAACTTAAGTATGGGGGAGGATTTTACAGAGGATGAGATTATAGAAGCTTGTAAAATAGCACAGATATATGATGTTATTAATTCTTTATCTAATCAATTCAATTTTGTTATAAATGAAAGTATGTCAAATTTATCTACCGGACAGAAACAAAGGCTTTGCTTGGCTAGGGCTATTCTCCAAAAACCAAGTGTTCTTATTTTAGATGAATCACTTAGTAACGTGGATCTAAATACTTTTAAAAATATTTATGATAGGCTATTAGAATTAAATGTAATATTAATTTTTATTACCCATAATCCTGAGTTTTTGACTGAATATGATAGAAAATTAGTGTTCGTAGAAAAATCGATTATCGAAATGGAAAAACGTAATGAGAAGATGAGATTAGAGGTGACAAGATGACAAAAAAAGTTTTTTTGGCTTCTTTGGTAATTATATTAAGTGTTTGTATAGTATTTTTTGTGTCCAATTCAAAGAGTTTAGATACACCTGATTATACAAATATAACCATGAAAGAGCTACAGAAAAAGATAGACTCTAAGGATAATTTTAAAGTTTATGTATATAAAACAAGCTGTTCAGCTTGTCAGACTATGAAGCCAATAATGAATGAAGTTATTAGAGAGGAAAAAATAGATATTCTGGCTTTTAATATAGAATCAGAGTCAAATATTGATTTTTCTTTTTTGGAAGGACAAAATATAGATAAAACACCCACATTACTTCAATATAAAAGCGGGGAAGAGGTAGCACGTTTAGAGGGACTCCAATCTAAACAAGAATTAAAAAAATTTATGAAACAATAGTTGTTTGTATATTTAGAGGTGAGAATGTGATGATATATATTTCTTTCTTTGTATCATTTATTGCTACTATAGGGAGTTTATATTTTAGTGAAATAAAAGGGTTTATTCCATGTGAATTATGTTGGTATCAAAGAATATTTATGTATCCCATTCCATTATTAATTTTGATATCAATAATTAATAATGATAATAGTATAAAATATTATTTGCGATATTTTTCTTTGATTGGTATTTTTATATCTTTATATCATAATGTTATTCAAATTAATCAAATGCATAGTTTATTTTGTGGTATTACTAGTAATTGCTTAACTGTTTATGAGAAATATTTTGGCTTTGTAACTATTCCACTCATGTCTTTAATAGCATTTTGTTTAATTTTTATATTATCTTTTTTTATAAAGATAGAAGAGAAATCGGTAGCAGAAAGTGTAAAATAAATTTGGTTCTGGTGCAAAAATAGTATAAAAGATAATAAAGCCAATAGATTCTTAATGGAATCATCTCTTATGCTGCAAGTCTAAATAATTGATGAATGAATGTTTTTTGATTTTGGACAGACTGATCCCGTAAATCAACCTGTTCTTTTTTAATCATATGTATGGCTTCTACTCCAGAAAGAATGGATGTAGCGTTTCAAAACATTTGAGTCCTAGCATAAAACAAGATCATCGCTGCTTTATAAAGCGATGGTCTTGTTCTACTATTATGTTATTCAAGTACTCCCGTTGTTAAGTCGCATACTACCAGGTATGCTTTTTTACTTTAATTGTTCAATTAAAGTAAAAAAATGAAGCAAAATCCGACACTTTTACACTTGTGTAAAAGTGTAAAAGTGTAAAAAATATACTAATACAAATAAAAGGATGTAATGAAAATAATGTCAATCAGCACAAAATCAGATCCGTTTTTTCAAAAATTTCTTTAGTAAACTTAATTTGAAGATGCTGTACTTATAGTTAATTTCAAGAAAAAACTGTACCAATACTCGTATATATTAAAAGAATACAGAGCCTAAATACTTTCAAAATGGAATAATAAAAAAATTTCACGTGAAATTAAATTTATATAATTATAGCTTGATAGCGATGGGGAAGTACCAAACATCAATCAACTTAAGGATGTTTGGTATCAACCCTTGTCGATTTAAAAATATCATAAATATATTGTAATATCTTGTAAAAATTATACAAATTGGATAAAATGATGATTGTAAATACTATATTTACCAATTTACATACTATATTTACCAATAGTTATGTTTGGAGGAAAATACATGATAAAAAATTGTAGTTTGCAATAATCAAGGAAAAATCTATTATTAATTATTCCAGAAGCTTTTTAGAGATTTCCTAAATAAGTGATACTTATACTAATTAAGCAAATGGTTTAGCTTTCTTTAATTTAAGAACACTTAAAACAGAAACTCAAGTAACTAATGCATAGAGTTCTTCAATTATAAAAATTTTATCCTTTAATTTCTAAATATTTGGAATAAAATAATTAAGGAGTTGTAAAGGTGAATATGGTAAACAAAACTTATGGGATATTACAAAAATGCTGGAAAATATAATGAAATTAAAAATTTGCTTCAAGAAGCTACGACATATGACCCCTATGATACCAACTTGAAATTTATCTTGCATTAGCTCAAATTATTCAAAATAAAATTCCTGCAGCTCTAAAAAACTATACTCAGATATTGAATATAGACCCAAAATAATTTTAATGCACATTTTCTTTTATGTAATTCATTTCTAAATTAATAGGAATAACGAATCATATTCTAAGCATTTAAAACTTATGAATCGAATAAAAAACAAAAATTCTAGATATATGTATAATATGTAATCACCTTAAAGAGAGTCGTTCTATGAAACAAATCCTTATAGAATGTTTAAGCATTGGCCTTTCTAAATATCCATTTCTAAGATTATTGTATCAGGTGGCCTAACAAAGAAAAAAATTTAAAAGGCAGATGTAATGAGTAAATGGTTAATTTTAAATAGTATAAATAGGGACCAATCTATATTAGAAAATAATTCAATAAATAATGTTGAGAACGCTTTATTAACAATTGCGATTCTTGAAAAGAAGGATTAAAGAATATAAAGTCGGTAACAATTGCAACTCATTATATTAAACAATGTTTTAATATAATGAGTAATTTTATAGTTAAGATAAATTGAAAAAATCTCTAATCAAAACCTACTAATGTAACATATATTGAACAAAACTCTACAGAGACAGCCAAATGAGGAGATTCTTAAATCTATACCGTACTTTTTGAATTTGGGTATTCCTAGAAACCCAGAGATAAATATAAAGAATTTTAATTTTCTTTTGCTTAGATGGAAATTTATTAGATATCTAATTATTACTTTGACTAACTAAAAGTTGATATGGAATATTAATTTATCCAATGAGTCATATATAAATTTTTTATTAAAAGGAGAGCGGTTATAATGGATATGATTAAACTATTGATTTTTGAAGAAAATACCCATTTTATGAGTAAAATACATAATACCATAAGAGAAAATAAAGATATTAAAATAATTGCCACTACAAGTGATACAGTTACGTTATTAGAATTAGTAAAAATTTTGACTATAGATGCTATTCTTTTAAGTATAGAAGATCCGAAAGAATTTAATTTAATTACTAAAATTTTAAATGTATGCCCAAATATGAAAATAATTATACTTACAAACATACATGATGGTAGCTTAATAAAATCATCCTTTGCTGCCGGTGCAACAAATTATGTCTTGAAGAAAGAATATTCAAGTCTTCCATTAAAAATAAAAGATAGCTGCCAACAATACACTCCTTTTGCAATTTTAATTAACGATTATTGTTTCTTAAAAAAGGAATTTATATTAAGTGATTTAACTTTTTCTGAAAGAGAGGTATATAACCTTTTAGAACAAGGTTATAGTAGATCCCAAATACAAAGTACACTTTTCAAATCACAAAATACCATTAAAAGTCACATACATAATATTTTAAAAAAAATGCATTGTCCCGATACAAAATCAGTGGTAGAAAAAGTTAATGGTTTTTCTCAACCAAATATAACAAGTCAAGAAAAAATCACCCTCCCCAATTAGGAAATTATGGAATAATATGATGACAGGTAACATAGTTTCACTAAATTACATTTGGAGGAGATTGAAAATGAAAGAACTATTAAAAAACCCTGTTTTACAAAACAAATATTCAATGAAGGAAAAAAACCCAGCTGGTGATCTTCTACAAGAAGTTAATGAACAAGAAATGCAAGAAGTGAACGGTGGTCTTGGCGGTGCTGAATCTAGAGCCATTGCTAAAAGAATGGGACTTGGAGACAACTATGGTACTATGTGTACAGTATCTGCAGAATGTATGTTTACAATTAGCTGTGGAAACTAATTAACAGTAGTAAAAACTAAAAATTCTTAAATACCAAAAAATAATGAGCAATTAATTGCTCATTATTTTTTTACACTTTTAAATACGGCATATTACTCTGTTTATTAAAGTAATTACAAAAGCATTTGCAACCATTACATTCCCCTAGTAACACTCATCCTCTGCCTAAAATTGGGTATGACATACCCTCACATTTTAAGGAAGAGTTCCTCTGTCAGAAAACAATGAAATGGTTTTTTTGAACTAACCCCATTTCGATATGTGTCTATTATACAATGAACATACATTCGATAGGTAGTGAAGTAACAGTTTATGTATGTCGAACAATTAAGATGGCTTTCTGTCATCCCTAGTCCAAAGCGAATTCATCCCCACCTACTCACTTTGCGTTCCTCTTCTTGGCAAAAATAATAAAAACTAAAACAAACGGAATAGGTTGAGAAAAAATCACCCTATTCTATTTGTTTATATTATTGTAAATTATTAAATGTGAATTATGTTATCTTGACTTAGTTCATTATATCTAATAATGAACTAAGTCATACAATTAACATATAACTCAGTTATCACCTTTCTGATAACTACAACTCCAAATATTCCATATACTATTTTAGTCTATTAAATAAGAAGTAGGGATGAAAATGAACAATACAATCAATATAGAAAAAGATTATGATTTTACAGATGTTATAAATTATTGGATGTCTTTATTTCCAGAGATAAATGATATTAATGAATTTGAAAATATCATAAAAGAAGTTAAACAAAGTAGTTTACAAGATTTAGAACAAGAATGGGCTAAACAAGAATACGATTCTAATAAAGACAATACTGAAATACTAGAATTATTTAATTTTAATTCGGATGAGAAAACAAAAAAAATAGAAGCTATATTTAATAAAAATGAGAAGGATTATGAAAAACTCCAATTTTTTAACTTTTTTAGGCCCATTATTAAATATTATTTGTATAAATATTATGATGTAATTAATAATTACGAATTACTTAAAAACAATGAAATATTTTTACAAAGTTTAATTGCAAAAATAGCTGAGCTCCTATACCAAATTTCCTATCGTACACTGGTTTTAGAAGTTAATATTGCAAAATCAAATGATCTATTAATAGGAGAATCTTCAGAAGAAAGATTTTTATACTTCCAAAATTCATTATTAAAAGATGAAAGCTTTCTTAAAGATTTATATACGGAATATGGATGCTTAATATCGCTGATGAAACTGAACACTAAAAACTATTTAGATTTTATAATTGAGATATTAGAACGTACTTCTGCAGAAATTAACCAAATATCCACTGTATTTAATGGAGGTAAAGCATTAGGAAACCTATTAAATATTGAAACTGGATCTGGAGATACACACCAGGGTGGAAAAAGTGTTTCAATTCTATATTTCGCAACTGGTGTCAAGTTAATCTATAAACCTAGAGAACTTAATTTTGAAGAAGGATACTATAATCTGATAAACTGGATTAACGAACAAAATGTTCCTGGTATGAAGAAATTAAAAGCTGCAAAGTCGCTTTCAGTGAATGGAAGCGGATGGATGGAATTCATTCCATTTGAAGAATGTACGGATGAAGATCATGTAAACAACTTTTATTATCGTATAGGACATTTACTATGTCTTCTTCACGCATTGAATGCACGAGATTTTCACAGCGAGAACCTAATTGCAAATTCAGAACATCCAGTACTTGTTGATTTAGAATCTCTTATTCATGGTAGTTTGGAAAAAGAAGATAATTCTATAGCTGGTGCTATGGAGAATTGCGCCAAGCTTATCGAATCATCTGTTATTTCTATTCTGCTATTACCAAGTAGAATAGTTTTAAATGATAAATCTAATGTTAATGTTTTTGATTTAGGTGGTGTAGGAGGAAGCAAAGAACAACTCTCCCCATTCAAATCAGAGGTCATTCAGCATAATAATACTGATAATATTAAGGTTACTCGTGATTACGTAACTTTAGAGCCTAACAATAATAACCCTAAAATAAAAAATCATAATCAACAAATTGAACAATTTCTTAACCAAATACAAGAAGGGTTTAAACAAACTTACGATTGGATTTTAGATAATAAAGAAAAGTTCATTAACAAAATACTTGAGTTGTTTTCCAACCAAACATGTAGGATTCTTTTTAAACATACGTTTATATATGGACGTTTGTTACGAAGTAGTTATCACCCTGATTTATTAAGAAGTACAATACATAGAGAAATTTTATTACATAGGATAGCATTGTATAAATTTAAAGAAAATTTCGAAAAAATATCACCCTATGAATTGAAAGATTTACTTATTGGCGATATACCCTACTTTACAACTAATACAAGCCTTAAAACCGTAAAAGATTCAAGAGGACAAACCGTTAATGGATATAATTTAAAGGTAACACCTTTAGAAACTTCCATAAAAAAAATCAGGGAATTTAGTACAAAAGATTTGAAAAATCAATTAAAATTTATTGATTTAAGTTTTATTCATACTGAAAATAAAAATGATAGTGCACTAACAAATGTAACATTCTCAAAAGGAAATCATTTACCTCAAAATAATTCAATAGAGGATCAAAATTCATCCTTACTTAAAATAGGAAACCATTTACTTGAAAATAGTATAATGGGCAAAACAGATTCTGAAATTGACAGAACTTGGATTGGTTTAATGATGTCTGGTAAAGATGAAATTACAACACGTATTGCATCAGTAGATTTCGATCTCTATAAGGGGAATAGTGGAATTTCATTATTTTTAGGTTACTTGAGTATTGCTACCAGGAATGAAGAATTTAAAAAAGCTGCCATTGAATCTCTAACTCCATGTATTAAACTTCTTAATAGTATTATAGAACGCAAAAAAAACAATGCAGAGGAAAATGAAATTTATTCCATTGGTGCCTTTAGTGGCCTGAGTGGTATTTTCTATACAATATTCCATTTAGGTAAATCTCTTAATATTGAGAAATTTATTGATTTTACATATGAAAATATCGGCTATCTTCTAGAGGATGTCAAAAAAGGACAAGACTATGATTTAATTGGTGGTTCAGCAGGATATTTAGGGGTTGTTCTTTCTATTTATAATAAAACAACTGATAAAAATAAAAAAGAAATGCTTTTGAAGATAGCAAATGAAATTTATCATGACTTAGAGAACAATGCTACATATTACTCTAATGATTCTGTATTTTGGGGTCCAAATTTAGAAACTGAGGGATATACGGGGTTTGCCCATGGAACAAGTGGAATCTCCGCAATGTTAATACGATTACATAAAATAACTAAAAATCCTAATATTTTAAAATTAATAGAGAAAACATTGAATTACGAACGATCAATGTTTAGTTCTAAAGATGCGAATTGGTACACTAATCTTTCAAGAGTTGGCATAAGTGTAGGTTGGTGTCATGGTGCACCAGGGATACTTTTAAACCGACTTATATTAAAAGATAATGGTTATTATGATGATATGATTAATCATGAAATTCAAGTAGCTCTTGATACTACAATCCAAAAAGGGTTTGGTAACAATAGTACTTGGTGCCACGGTGATACAGGAAACCTAGAAATTCTTCAATATGCTGCAAAAGTTTTAAATGATTCATATTTAGAAAATAACTGTCTTGCTACATATCATGAAATTTTCCGGAATTCCATCAACTCCAACTGGGATAAAGGATATTCTGGAACCGTAAATATCTATGGATTATTGGTCGGTTTAGCAGGGGACGGTTATTCTATTTTAAAACATAGAGCAGATTTGTCAATTCCAGGAATTCTTTGGCTAGAATAAAGCTGCTGTTTTAATATTCTGTTTTACATTTTTTTACTATAAAAAATATTATTATTCACCGTAATTAAGCTATCAAATATTTGATAGCTTAATTATCTATTAAATATAAAACATGGTTTTAGAAAAAAATAACTGTCGGTGAGGTCGGAGAATGTACTATTCAAAAAACAGGAAAATACCATTTATCGAGCAATTGCAACAAACAGAATGTGGTCTTTGTTGTGTTGCAATGGTATTAAGATATTACAATAGTAATCAACCTATCAGTGAAATAAGAAGGCACCTAGAACCTGGGAGAGATGGTACTGGTCTAAAACATTTATATCAACTGTTAAATGATTTAGGTTTCCATTCTCGTGTATATAAAACAACTGTAGAGGGTCTAAAACAAGTTACACTCCCTGCAATACTCCATTGGGATAATAATCATTTTGTAATTCTCGAAAAAATTAAAAACAATAAATTCTATATTATAGATCCCGCACTTGGTAGAAAAACTCTATCAGAAAATACTATAGAAAGTATGTTTTCTAATTATGTATTGACAACGAAACCTACTGAAAATTTTATACCAATAACTAAGAAGGATTCTGTTTTTAAAAATTTTTTACAAGATGTTTTTAGTAATAAACTGGTATTCCTTAAACTTTTCTTACTCACTTTCTTTGTTAGTGCAATTACATTATCAATTCCTATAATGATTCAAAAGTTAATAGATGGTGTAACTATCCATAATACTTTGAATATAAATACCATCCTATTATTTGCAGGTCTACTACTACTCTATGGTTTACTTTTACTTGCGAGAGGAAAATATATTGTAGATATACGAGCATTATTAGATCGTTCGCTGCTTGGGAAAGTATTTAGTCATCTGTTAAAAATCCCCTATAAATTTTTTGAGGTAAGAGCCAAAGGAGATTTATTATATAGAATAAATTCTATGAATATAATACGGGATTTATTATCCGAAAAGGTGATAGGTAGTATCATGGATGTCAGTGCTCTAGTTTTTATGACATTTTATATGCTATATAAGTCCCCGGTTTTAACAACCTTAGTGTTAGTTTTATTTTTAATAAGTATTGGGTTTACTCTATTTATGCATTCTCATATCAAAGAATATAGCTTATATGAAATGGTGGAAAGAAGTAAATTAAGTAAAATTCAAACAGAAGCCATTTCAGCAATATTTACAGTTAAGGTATCAGGCATTGAGGAAAATATATTTAACGTTTGGAAAAATAAATTAAATGATGTTTTATTTAGATATAAAAAACAGGCAAATTTACTTAACGTATATACAACCTTTACTCAAATGATGCAGACTATTTCCCCTTTTTTAGTACTTTTACTTGGATTAAAATTATATACTGAGAAAAATATTACTTTAGGTGAAGTAATTGCTTTTTATTCGTTAGCAGTCATGTTCTTTAACTATAGCTTTTCTATATTTCAAACATGGAATAACTTTATCGCAGCTACTAACACATTAGAAAGAATACAAGATATTACTAACGAAAAGATTGAAAAAGAAGGGAATCTACCTGTCCCTAATCCAATAAAAGGAGATATAAAGCTAGAAAATGTAACGTTTTCTTACAGTAAATATTCAAATCCTGTTATAAAAAATCTCTCACTACATATTAAAAGTGGACAAAAGGTAGCCATAGTAGGAGCTTCGGGTTCTGGAAAAAGTACCTTAGGTAAATTATTATTGGGTTTATATACTCCAAATAGTGGTGATATTTTTTATGATTCTTTAAATTTCAAGGATATTAATAAAAAACAATTAAGAAAGCAAATAGGGGTTGTACCTCAAGAAATCTATTTATTTAATGAATCTATTTATGATAACATCAGTTTAGGTCATAAAAACGTGGATATATACGCTGTCAAAAGGGCTGCTGAAATTGCTCAAATTTCAGATGAAATTGAAAAAATGCCTATGCATTACAATACTCTCGTTTCAGACATGGGATTGAATTTCTCTGGAGGCCAAAGGCAGCGTATAGCACTTGCTAAGGCTTTACTTAATGACCCAAGAATAATGGTCTTAGATGAAGCTACTAGCTCTCTAGATTCAATTAATGAAGCAAATATTGCTAATCATTTCAAAAATATTGGTTGTACTTGTATTATAATTGCCCATAGACTTTCAACAATTGTAGATTCTGATATAATTTATGTTTTAGATGATGGAAAAATTGTTGAACAGGGCACACATACTGAGTTAATGAACTTACAAGGGAAATACTGTAAACTTTATACACAGGGCGAGTCGAGTGATAATTCCATTAAAATAGAATCAAATGAGGAATTATCACAATCGATATCTTCTTAAGGATAGCTAAGTAATTAAAAATTGTGGAGTTAAATTTTTATTAAAACAAAAAAAGTAAAAAACATTTATTTATATGTTTTTTACTTTTTTTTAAATGAAATTATAGTCTGTCCATAAGTAGAATCAATAGCCCAGTCTATATCCATTTCCTTTGACATAAGGGAAATAATGGATAATCCTATTCCTGTCCCCTTACTTGAGTGATTGCTATGTTCGAATCCCGGACCATGATCAATAACTGAAATAGTTTCTTGGTTATCACTTGTACTTATGTATATACCAATATAATTCCCCTCACTGGCATATCTAATTACATTTTGTATAACATTATCTATAATCCTTTGAAACCAGTTTTGATCAATATACCAATAAATTTGCTTTTCTGGTATTTTAACGTCTATATAAAAACCTCTTTCTTCTAAGGAATTATACCAGGAAGCAATAATCTTTCTTAATAAAGATGTTATGTTTATATCCTTTGGGTTAAATGGATATTTTTTAGATGTTAATAAAGAATATGATAATAAATTATCTATAAGTTCAGCAATATAACTAATTTTATCATCCATTAATACTATGATTTCTTTTCCTTTAATTGAAGTTACTTCCTTTTCTAATAAGTTAATTTGAGTGCGGAATACCATTAAAGGCGTTCTTAAGTCATGAGAAAGGTTAGCAATTAAATCTCTTCTAAATTCTGCTTCTTCACGTTCCTTCAAACGACTTTTTTCTAAAATTTGAATCATATTATTAAAGTTTTGTTCTAATAAACCGATTTCATCCATTTTTGATAACTCAATTGTTTTTGGTATTGATTCTTCTTTAGAAAGTTTCATAGCTTTTTGTAACCGGATTAACCTATTACGAATATCGCGGAAAAAGAGTCCCGAAAAAATCAAAAAAATTATCAAAATCAATAGAATTACGGTAATAAAAATAGTGCTGTATTCTTTTTGCATTCGTGAAACAGGGTATTCAATATACTTTTTAGGAAGCCGTATTACCATAAAAGCTTCTTTTTTTTCTTTCCCCATATAACTCACTACAGTATAAAATTCTCCATTTATACTTTTTTTCATAAAATCTATACTATAATTCACTGTCCATTGTGAGGGGATATTAGACGGCTTTGAAACGGGGAAATGAGCTCTCCCTTGATTATCGACCCAAAACGTAGAAGCTTGAGGATAGGCTTTATGTATAGAATGAAAAAACTCTTTAATTTTTTCAGGATTTTCTGCATTTAACAACTTAGAATTTTCATTCCAAACTTGTTCAATCTCTTTAGTACTGTAATAAGGTTCAGAAATGGCTAGCTGCGTATAAGATAATGTGAAAATTATCGAAGTCAATGGAAACATGACTGGAATTATAACTATAGCAATCAAAATGATAAAAATATATTTTTTTAATAAAGATGTACTCTTCTTCATCCTCTTAATCGATAGCCTATTCCATGTATAGTTTCAATTATTGTTGGATTACTGGGGTTTATTTCAATTTTTTCTCTTAAATATCGAATGTGTACCATGAGTGTCTTATCCCCTTCTATATAAGAAGTTTTCCAAATAGCTTCAAAGATTTGTTCTTTTGTTAATGTCTGATTTAGATGCTGCATTAGATAGAAGAAAATTTGATGCTGCTTACCAGTTAACTCTATCTCTTTATCTGTTATAGTATTAAAAACTCGATATTCCTTTGTAGAAACTTGAAGATGCTTAATTGCTTGTAAGGTATTTTCTAGTCTATTATACCGCCTCAATAAAACTTCTATTCTTGCTAATAATTCTTTAAAATGAAATGGCTTAGTTAAATAATCATCAGCGAATAATAGTCCTTGTAATTTATCATCTAATGCAGTACGTGCAGTCACTAAAATTATTGGGATGTCTGGATAGTTTTTTTTAAACCTTTGCCCCAGTGTGAAACCGTCTAATCCTGGAAGCATAATGTCCAAGATAATTAGATCTGCGGTTGTAATCGCCTCATAACATCCTTTTTCTGAAGTAAACCAAGATACTCTGTAAGATTGCTTTTCTAAATCAATTTTTATTTGTTTTCCTATCTCAATTTCGTCTTCGATACAAATAATGTGCTTCACGTTCTCACCCCTTAATATCAAATCAATTTTACTTATTTAACTATATAACAATTACTATATTATGTAAAAAAAGAAATTTAAACAAATTTTAAACTATATAGAAATTTAATTTAACCTTCATGAAATATAATAAATATAAGGTGGTGTTTATATGAAATATATTGTTGAAACAAATAATCTAACTAAAAAATATAAAAAAAGTAGTGTGGTTAGTGGTGTGAATCTAAAAATTCCTGAAGGTGAAATTTATGGATTTTTAGGACCCAATGGTGCTGGAAAGACAACTAGCATTAGAATGTTACTAGGTTTAATTAAAGCGACTGAAGGTAATATTTCAATTTTTGGTAAAGATTTAAATAAAAATCGTTTATCTATTTTATCTGATGTTGGAGCATTAGTAGAAAATCCTTCTTATTATGCACATCTCAATGCAATTGAAAATTTAGAAGTTTATAGAATTTTAAGAAATATACCAAAAGAAAAAATACATTCTGTTTTAAAAACTGTCGGACTGCAGAATGCAGCACACCAAAAAGTTAAAGAATACTCTCTAGGCATGAAACAACGTCTTGGTCTTGCCATTGCATTACTTGGTGATCCTAGATTATTAATTTTAGATGAACCAACAAATGGACTTGATCCCCAAGGGATACATGAAATGCGTGAATTAATAAAGAGTCTCGCTAAGGAAAGAGGCATTACTATACTAGTATCCAGTCATTTATTAAGTGAAATAGACCAAATGGCTACATATGTTGGGATTATTTCAAAGGGACGGCTCATTTTCCAGGATAAAATTGAAGTTTTACGACAACATTCACATAATTCAATTAAGATTTTAGTTAATAAACCTAAGGAAGCATGGAAAATCATTCTTGCTAGTGGTATACCGTCAGTGATGGAAGAGGATAAAATTGTTATATCTAATACTGATAATACAGCTATAGCTAAGATTGTGAAGGCTTTAGTAGCAAATGATATATCGGTATTCCGTATTGAAGAAGAAAAAAATTCACTTGAAGATATTTTCCTAAACATCGTAAAGGAGGAACAAAACGATGTACAAATCCCTCTTAGCATCTGAATTTCTTAAATTAAAGCGTAAGTGGGTTTGGTTTTTAATAATGATAGCCCCAATAGGTGTTATTATACTTCAAGGAATAAATTTCAGTTTAAGATACGATTACTTAATTGAAAAATATAAAAATGATTTATGGGGAGGGCTACTTTCAAATGTTCAGTCTCTTTCCCTTCCAGCAATAATACTAGGAATTACAATTATTACTTCTATAATAGCCCATTTAGAACACAGCTCTACTTCTTGGAAACACCTTTTAATACTACCAATAGAAAAAAGAAAAATATTTATAGCTAAATTTATATTAAGTTTTATTTTATTATTTATATCTTGTTCCATCCTCTTTATAGGCAGTATTTTTTTAGGTATAGGACTAGATTTTGGATATTCTATCCCATGGTTAAAAGTTATAAAAATTAGTTTTTTCCCTTACTTTTCTGCTTTACCAGTTTTAGCATTACAATTATGGTTATCCATTGTTTATAAAAATCAAGGGATAACATTAATAGTGGGAGTTTTAGGTACAGTATTAGCACTATTCTCAGAATCCTTGCCAGATTGGATTATATGGAAATTACCCTCACTTGCAAGTAAATCAGATACAACTACACTGTTAGGGGCAACTGTTGGGATTTTACTAATTTTGATAGCAACATTTGATTTTGTAAGAAGGGATGTGGATAAATAATGCTAAATTTAAGATTATTTTTGGCTGAATTCCATAAGATTAAAAAGACAAAAATTTGGCTACTATTATTTATTAGTCCCCTTTTAACAGGGATGTTAACTTACCTAAAAGTGGGTGATACATTAGCACCTTTAAATAATTGGGAAATTATTTATTCATTTGCTTCAATAATACACGCTATGATCTTTCTCCCATTATTAACTGGAATTTTTACCGCTTTTATCTGCCGTCACGATCATTTACATGGTGGGTGGAAGCAATTACTAGTTCAGCCTATAAAACGTTATCAACTTTACTGTACTAAAGCTATATTTGTGCTATTTTTTATAATTATTACTCAACTTTTATTTCTTTTAGAAATAATTATAGTAGGTTCTATGTGCGGGGTAACAGGCCCTTTTCCTACAACAAATATATTGAAATCTTTAATAGGTGGAATATTTACAACATTACCTTTAATAGCACTTCAAATGTGGCTTTCCGCAATATGGTCCAGCTTTGCTGCTCCAATGGTAGTATGTGCTGGTCTAACGATACCTGGTATGATAATTAGTCAGTCTGAACGATTTGGTCCAATTTATCCATGGAGTCAACCCCTTTTAGCTATGTTACCTTCAGGGAGTGAAACAGGGATACTATTTATTTCTACCAAAAGTATATTAATTGTATTGATTAGTTTTATTATTTTCTTTATTGGAGGATTGCTTAATTTTAATAGAAAAACATATTAACTCTATAAATTAGAAACTATGACATAAAAATTACTATAGCACCAAGAAGAATCTATTATTATATTGTTGATATAGTTAATATCAACAATATAATATTTAAAATAGCCGCTCCACATCTACAAGGAGACGGCTTCTTCTCTTACTTCCTATATACTCGGCTTTATTCGTTATAGGGATTCAGCCATAAATTTGGGGCTAAAGATTCAACTTGAGTATGATTTATTAATTGAAGAATTTATATTTCGAAAGTTTAAAGGAAACATCCACCTGCATTTTATGTAAAGTTATGCTTCCTGCTATAAATTGATACTTAAGGGAAAAAGCAGAAGCAACATTCGTGCACTTTTATACTTTTATATTTGTGTGAAAGTGTAAACTGACACAAACAAAAGGGGTACAATACAATACAATGCAAACAATGTTAATCCATACAAAATCAAATCCGTTTTTTCAAAAATTCATTTAGTAAACTTAATTTAAAAATGATGTACTTTTAATTAAGTTCTTTTTATTTCCTTCGTTATTACATCTACTCATTTTCAAAACCTCCACCAAGTAGAGCTTGGTATATTAATGAATTCTAGTCTAAGTAAAGATTATTTTTATTATACATTGTCGTAAAATGATATAAAACAAGCAAAAAAGGACCTCTTTAATATTAAAGAGGTCCTTTTTTATAGTGTATTTTAAAATTTTTTTTAGTTTCTCAAAAATGC
The DNA here is from genome assembly GCF_056033845.1 of Bacillus sp. TCT6. NCBI lineage: Bacteria > Bacillati > Bacillota > Bacilli > Caryophanales > Bacillaceae > Bacillus > Bacillus sp. TCT6. Next base: position 108,274 of record NZ_JBVYHX010000003.1, on the reverse strand, counting down.
TCTTAGAATTTAAGGATAAAGTGAGTAAAATGCATGTGTAGAAGGGAGGCTTTATATTATGCAAAATCCAACAAAAACTTTTTATCTAAAAATTAAATTTTTCGGATTCAAAATGATTATCAACTATTCTTTATAAGAGAATATAGCCTATTTTAATTTGAAAACAAAAAGGTAGAACAACTTTTTACTTCTACCTTTTTGTTTTAACAATACCTTATTCAAAATTTTGTTGCATCTATTAATTGTATAAACTCCCCCTTAATTATAAACTTCTTTAATATATTATAATTCCTCTTCATGAAAGAACGTAAGTTCGTGTGTAATAAGGACAAATGTTCTTTCACTTTAGGAGGAATCACAGTGTATGACTATTCAATCCTACCGAATAGAATCATCTTATGTGTTGATTTACGGAGTTTTTACGCTTCAGTAAGCTGCATCAAAATGGGATTAGACCCAATGCATACAAAATTAGCTGTAGTAGGTGATGTAAATAGAAATGGTTCAATCGTTCTAGCTGCAACACCCCCATTAAAAGCGTTGGGTGTAAAGAAGATGGCAAGGCTATACGAGATTCCTCGAAGAAAAGATATTCTTGTTGTAAATCCAATTATGGGAACTTATATTAAATGCTCCAACTACATAACAAAACTAGCTTTACAATACGTTCCTATTGAGGATTTTCACCAATACAGCATCGATGAATTTTTCATGGATATTACCGATAGCATTCATTTATTTGCCAACGATCCATACGAATTCGCTATGAATTTTAAATTAAAGGTCTTATCCAAAGTTTAGAAAAATCCACATATCCAAAATATTTCATCTTAATATTCGTTAAATCTGATGAAAAAGGAATTTGACGTGTATCATAGTATAAGGGAATCATAATAGAGGATTCTATCAGTTCTTTTTCAAGATTCTTATTTAATGAAGCCCACTCCTCAAAATGTGTATGTTTGTATTTAGAAAGGTGTTTTTTTAGGGATTTATTTGTTTTTAAAGCCTTAGCCAATGGTGAATATCCAGCTGTTAAAAAATAATAAAATGATATCTCTTGATTCATCTCGAATACTTCACCATGAATATAGAGATCTACTTGTTCATTAAGTTTTTCATCACTAAAATAGTTTTCAAATGGAACCCATTTAACTTGAAAAGGTATATTCTCTTTTTCTAAGATATTCATTAACCATTTTGTTGTTGCTTCTGTATACTGATTAGCTTTTATAATAAGTGGTTCTTTAAATTCGGGACGTTTTCTTTTTGGAATATTGACTTGATGATCTACATCTTTCAAACAACTTTTAATATTTGGGTTTTTTTGAGAATCATATTCATGAATATGATTCATATTGTTAGCTATAATAGAATGTAAGTAATTACGAACATCTATGTGTTGAATTGACGAATTACGCCAAGCATTCATAATTATAACACCGAAACCTGAATTCCTTTCTACTTGAAAGGTAGAATTACTTTTATGATGTTTGGAAGATTGATAAATAGTATCAAATTCTAGAGGGACCTGAATGAATTCTACTGTATCTAGCAAAGGTCTTTCTTGAAAATAATCATGAAATGCTATCAATGATGTTTTCTCCAGGTTATTCTCTCCTATATAAAAACCACCGGTTCCTATGATTTGGCCGTTATTTTCCTTATAAATGCTTGTATTTATCATGCATAATATTTGTAAACAATAACTACAACTATCTGGATAATGTATATCAATAATTAATGGTGATACAATCTCTATTTTTTCTATGGGTGCCCATAAGTCTTTATAATATTTATGACTACGTAGTTTTGAGAGACATAGTTTCACGTCAGCCGCTGTTAAGATGGATCCATCATGAAATTTTATAGACTTTTTTAAATATAGTCTAAGCTTAGATTGAGTTAAATCCCAACTGTGAGCTATTTCAGGGAATATGTTCCCCTTTTCATCCATATAAACAAGTCGATTGAAAACGTTCGCGACAATATGTGCACTATTTACATCGGTAGCCTCGAGCGGATGTGTTGTTAAAAAGGGCTTTCTTCTAGGAATAATTAATTTATCATCCGAATTATGTATATAGCCAAATTTCGAATGAAACTTAGTCATCAAGCGTAGTTTACTGTTTGGAGACCAATTATATAGTAAATATTTACTACTTTTTTCAACAGGCTGTTGATCCATAATTTCCATTACTTGTGGCTCATAGATTTTTTCTATATTTTTTAACCATTGAAGAGAGGAGGGATTTCCTCTGCCTTTTCCAGAAGTGAAAGTCAGCCAGCCTTCATCCATCCATTTATTTAAGTAACGTACTGTTTGCTTTGTACTTAAATTTAAAAAATCTGAGAGGTCTTGTATTTTTATATTTCCTGAAGAAAATGATTGCCATAGATTCAGTAAATTTTTATCCATCTTCCTATCTCCTTTTATAAGTGGACATGTTTTTCTGAATATGTCCATTTATATTTTGGTAAGTCTAGTTTAATATAACATTAAACAAAAGGAGGAGATACGATGAATTGGAAAGACCTTGAGCAAAATATAAAAGTACGCTTAATTACATCGTTTTTTAATCGTGCTGTTACATCAGCAGTAATGCCCTTTATGGCATTGTTTTTTGCTCACGAAATAAATAAAGTATGGGCCGGGTCATTTTTAATCTTAACGGTTATATTAAGTTTTGTTTCAAATTTAATTGGAGGTTACATGTCAGATCGCTTTCAACGAAAGAAAATCTTATTGTTAACTTCATTTTCTAGTACTTTAATGTTTTTATTCATGACTTTAAGCTTATATCCTACAGATAAGATGATTTGGTTATTTGCTATTGCTTATGTAGGTTTTATAATATCAAACAGTCTTGGAAGCCCATCCATGCAAGCTATCATCATAGACTCAACTACACCAGAAAATCGAAAGGCTGTTTATACAATTGACTATTGGCTTATGAATCTTTCTATGGCAATTGGTGCAGCATTAGGTGGTTCTTTATACATGAATTACCAAAAAGAGTTGTTTATATTACTGACTTTTGTTTCTGCTACATTACCGATTGCTTATAAAATTTGGCTAGTTGCAAAAGTTAAAGAGTGCCTAGAAAAAAGGCATGGAAATATAGTACTTGATCTAATTCAAAACTATAAAGTTGCTATTCAAGATAGAGCATTTTTAAGGGTTGTAATAGGGTCTATCTGCATATTTGCGGCAGAGTGTTCTTTAAACAGTTATATTGGTGTACGACTTTCAGAAACATTCAATCCAATAAGCATTGGGAATTTTGAAATAGTAGGAGTGAGGATGCTAAGTATTCTTAACATACAAAATATGCTTTTAGTAGTATGTTTAACGTTTATTGTAAATAAATTCACAAAGCGTCTAAGTGAAAAAAAAGCGTTACTTTTAGGTCTTGTGCTCTATGGTGTAGGCTATGTAACAGTAACATCTGCAAACACTTGGTACGTACTGATTATTTTTAATTTTATTGCCACTGTTGGTGAACTTGTCTACTCCCCAATCAGAAATACAGAACAAGCTAATATGATTCCGGCTGATAAAAGAGGATCGTATTCAGCTTTTGCAGGTCTATCAAATATTGGCGCGGATCTAATTGCAAGAATGACTATTATCGTTGGTGCGTTCTTAGTTCCTACGATGATGTCTGTTTACATTGGTATCATTGTAATAATGGGGACATTTCTCTTATATAGTGGACTGTTCTTTAGAACTAATATTCAGTCTCAGGAAAGATTGAATAAAATGTCATCATAATATAATACTTTTAATGAAAAAACACGCTATTCTTTCTATAGAATCGTAAGAAAGGATGGCGTTCTTTATGTCTATTTCTGTATCTAACGAGTTACAATTATTTGCTCAAGAGATTCAAAGTTTTTTATCTCCAAATACCTTACGCAATCTTGCTAGAGATGTTGGTTTTGTACAACGAACCAGTACGTACCAAGCAAAAGATTTAGTCGCTTTATGTGTATGGATCTTTTAGATTTTATTGTAGTTTTGAGTTTGAGTGCCTTTAGAAAAATAAAAAGAACTGAAACGTATGTGCATGCAGTGAAACAAGCGAATGCACAATCAGCCACAAAAAAATCCCAGTCTTCTAGCTCTAATCAATAATGAAGGAAAAACACTTCTCTATCTTAAGAGAGGTGTTTTCACATAAACAAAAAATGCTATTCTTTTTGTAGAAATATACAGAAAGGATATTATTTTTGGATGAATCTATTGATGCAAGAGGAGTGCAATTCAAACTAACATTTTGATCAGGGTTATTGCTCATACTTTGGTTTAGCAACAAACCAAAAGACTCCATTTACAAGTATGTTAGTTGACTGACTACACTTTCTAAAAATTGCTCTACTTTTTCTTTTGATGTATCCGGCGTATTATAACCAATCGTAAATGTAAGTCTTCCATTATAAGAGCTTATCCCCATTGTAAAGAATGGGGAATACATAATAGGTGATGTCATATACCCGTCATCGGCTAGAACTTCACAAACTTAATAGGTTCATCTGCTATCACCCCTAAGTTTGTAAGTAATAGCAATGCCATCCCTATTTGTAAAGCCTGTTCGTATTGTTTTTTATACATTTCTTTCACCTCAGATAGCTTTAGAGGTGCTAGTAATTCCATTCCTGCGGCTGAAGAGAGACCTGGATTTTGAAATTTTATTTTATCCATTGATTGTTTGATTCGAACTAGGGTCTGATTAAATGATTCATTATCTTCCGTTTTAATCACTGGCATTTCCATACCGGATAAATTGCAAATAGCACCAGTTGTATGATTGGGAAGATATCGGCGTAAATCAATTGTTAAACCAATCATTTTTTCTGCAGTGCGAGGTTCTGCATACACAGTGAAATGTGATAAAAATCGGAAGTATGCCGCCATAATGACATCATTCAAGGTGGCCTGTTTTACTTTTGTCCATTGGGTTAGACGTAGAGTTTGCTCATGGCTCAACCGCCGTATGGACATTTTGGGGTATGCAATTTCGTTCGGTTGACATGGAAAAGGCCATAAAGATGCTTGTTGTTCTTGGCTAGGGCGATACGCACTTTTTACGTCTGATATTCCAGCATAGTTGAAAACAGGTGATTGATCGCGAAAACTCCCATTCCCCGTGCCAAATTCCTTTATAATTTGATCCTTAGAATGCCCCTGGGAAAGTTGAGTATATATTGATCCCAGTAAACTAAGATATTCCTTGACTCCTGCGCCATATGAACAAAGATGTGATAATTTAACAACTAAAATATTTGTTGTAGTACCTTGTAATAATTTTGTTTGAACCATTGGCCCCTGAATATAATCTCCAGGTTCCTTAATAAAATCTATTGCCATTATTTCAAGTTCTTAATCGTTTCCTTCTGCAAAAAAACAAGTCGTTGATTTAGTACTAGATGAATGTTCCTCCCAGTAAGGAATATCACTTTCTACAAAATGGCTGTTCAAAACTGGCTGTAATTGTAACGTTATCCTTACTGATTGTTCAAGCATTTCCTTTGATATACCTATAGGAAAATAAAGAACGCATGAACGTTATCATTAATGAATTAGGACAACGAGGAAGAGCTTTTACGAAAGAGGACTCAAAGGGAATTGAAACATTTGTTGAGATATTACGTTCTGCGTTTTATGTGGGATATTATAATAATGAATTAAGTTACCTAAAAGAGAGAAGCTTTCATGATAAATGTTTACCAGCATTAAAAGCAATTGCAAAAAATCCAAACACAATCGATTTTTTCCTAAGTAAAACAGGAGATCAGAAGGCTGTAAAGCACTTTTTCAAGAAAGCTGTGCAGTCTTTTCATGTTTCGCAGCCTCGTGTCATAACAGTCGATAAGAATCCAGCTTATCCTATAGCAATTGAACAGTTGAAAAAAGAGAAAAGCATACCTGACGGTATGCAACTTAGACAACAAAAGTACTTAAATAACATAGTAGAGCAAGACCATCGTTTTATAAAGAAACGAATCTGTTCTATGCTAGGGCTCAAATGCTTTGATACAGCTACATCCATTCTTTCTGGAGTAGAAGCAAATTTATCTGGAATCTGAAAATGTGTAGAATCCAATACACGAATACTCCGAAAATAGTTTGTATATAAAGTTGAAATCTTACTAGATGTACAGAATTGTTGGTGAAGTAAATAGGTTAATATTTGTTGTGAAAAGTGCACAGCCTGAGAATTAAATCGTTGATTGAGTCCTTCTGGACTCATAGAAATACCTGTATTCGTTTCTAAGCGACTACATAATTGTGTCAATGGAGTATGAGCTATATTTTGGCTTAACCAAACACATAGAGCCACTAAATCTTGAGCACGGTATTTACTTTTTCGTTGAACAAATCCTATCTCTCTAGCTAACTGTTCTAAAACATGTGGTGACATATATCGTTGTAATTCTTTAGAAAACAATTCTAGTTCATCTGAAATCGATAAATCCATACAAAAACGCCATCCTTTCTGTATATTTCTACAAAAAGAATAGCTTTTTTTTCATTTTATAGATACAAATTTATATATTTGATTTGTATAGGAATATCCATGGAAATATAAGGTGTTAAAATTTCTAGGTATTTACATATATATATGACGAATGTAATATATATATTACAAAGGTAATAAATGTATTGGAGGCTTCTAATATGCTTACCAAAGTAAAGCGAATTCGACTTGAAAAAGGGATGACACAAGGGGAATTAGCAAAATTAACAAATGTAAGTAGACAGACAATCGGTCTAATAGAAAAAGGCGAATACAACCCATCTTTGAAATTATGTATTGAGATTTGCAAAAGTTTAGGTGTCACATTAAATGATTTATTTTGGGAGGAAGATTAATGTCTAAGTTACTAAAATTATATCTTTTTGGTAGAGGTACTTCTGTTGATGAACGAGAACAAAATACAGCCTTCGAAATAATGGCAAACGCTGGGATGTTAGCTCTTTTCATCTGTTTTGGAGCTATGTTATATGACTTGATTTTAAACAAAGAAATTACATCACTTGGCATTCTAGCCTTAATTATTTTATTAACAACATCATTTTATATCGTTATGATGATGCGAATCAAAAAAATATATATACGTTATACATCAAATAATAAAATGTTAGTTCGTAACTCGATATTCTCAGGATTTATTTTCTTTGTTGTATTTACTTTATTAACATATTTACCTTCTGGAGAAGCAATTACCATGAGAGATCTTACTATAAATAGTATGGGTGGAGTATTTTTCGGTTTATGTATATATGGATATAGTAAATATAATAGTAAAAAAGTTGAAGAAGACGAACTATAATGATTAATTCAAAACACCCTTCATTAGTTATTAATGAAGGGTGTTTTTTGAATTATCTTTATTGATGTAGCGATTAATCCGATTGCATTTTTTCTTTAAAAATCAGTACCTGCTATATAATCATTAGGTTAAACTTCTATAATGCTTTCAGAATGAAAACGTGATGTTTTCTATGGCAACCAAGCTTATTTTTATCGTTGTGGGGGGACACCAAAACCTTAGCTTGATGGGCATGAGGTTCAGCCCACATAAGATATACATCTGAATGCTTTACTGCTACCTCCATTGCCTCATCAGATGCGCCACCGAAAAATATGGGTGGCCGTGGATTTTGAAGTGAAGGAAATAAAATATTAGCATTTTCCACATTAATATGATTACCTTCGAAATCAATTTCCTTACCTTCCATGATTGGATTAAAAATTTTCAGGAATTCTTCAGTGTATTTATAGCGTTGAGAATGTTCTAAATGTACTCCATCAGCATGTAATTCTGCTGGAACACCTCCTGTAACAATATTCAACTCTAAACGTCCATTACTAATTCTGTCAAAACTGGATGCTAACTGCCCTGCTAAGGTAGGGGATTGTACACTTGGACGCAATGCAATCAAGTATCTAAGTTTTTTTGTTTCATTCACTAGGGAAGAGACAAAAATCCATGGATCCTCACATGACCTACCTGTAGGAATTAGGACACTATCATAACCAAGCATATCTAATGCAGTTACTATTTATTTATGATAATTTAAAGAATTATTTCTGTTACCTTTAGTTGTACCAATATATTTCCCATCACCTTGAGTTGGTAACCACTATATTAAATTCATAAGCTTATCTCCTTTAAGTACCCTGAATTCCTTTGTGCTAGTTGACTATGATATTCTTCATGCAATTTCCTAAACAAGGAGAATAATTCATTTGTCTGATCTTTTAATATATATTCGCGTACTTTGGTATGAGAATACAGAGACATGTATTTAGGATTGTTTTGACCATATTCTTTGATAAGTGTAGTAAATAATTCTATATATGCATCTAGATAGGTATAATCTTTTAGATTTAATATTATTATTAAATTTATAGAACTGTAATAAAAAGCATCTAGTACATTATTTTCTCTTTGACTGACATATTGTTTTAACTCATTAAATAGTTGTAAATTATTTTCTATATATATTTCATCTTTTACAATTAAGTTTTTCAAACATGATGCTAATAGATTAGTAATGTCAATAGATGAGAAAGATTGTTCGTTTGAATTGTAATATTCTCTTGATTTGATAATATTTAATAATGATTGCTCAGCAATTAGTTCGTTTAATGGACTAGTATTTCGATGTTCATAGATATTTTTATAATTATTTTCAAAGTTATTTAATAGGAATAGCTGTGAACGTAAAGACTCTAAGACCACTTTTATTTTATGGTATTTGTGTTCTGCTCTAAAAATAGCTTTATTAATATTTTTTTCATTGTGTGGATAAAGGAAAAACCCTGAGAATTGATGAATAATATTTTCAATTAAAAATCTTTTTGTCAGATTCGGTGTCGGTAATTGTACCTCGAAAGATTGAAAAATAGGATTTTCAGCAAGTTTTAGAAAATCGTAAGCAAAACACCCAGTTATATATGGCAAATTATTATATGGTAGTACTTGAAAAGTACTATTCATTTCTGGGTTATAGTTTATAGCCCAATCAGTAAATTCTTTTAATTCCATTTCGGTGCAGTTTTTATATACCAAGATAAAGTCGATATCTGAATGGAGTTTTAAACTGTTATTTGCATAAGTAATTGAAGGTTCTTTTCTAGCTAGTGAACCTCCAACATATAAATTAATATCTAATCTTCTATATTGGAGTTCATCCGAAATCTCTTTAAAGAAGGTGTTCAATTTTTTATTCAGTATTTTTTTTTCATCTTCTTTCAAGAATACTGAATTTTCGCAGTAATTTAATGTACTCATAAATCCTCCGTATGTTTGTTATGAATTTCATAATAATTATCTATGTATGACATATCTTTAATAAGTGCTTTATCATTATTCATTTGATTATATATTTTCACAGCTTGTTCTAAAAGAGGAGTATAACCATTAAAAGTTTTTGATGTTTTTAAAGCATAATCACAGTCCTTTATCATATTGTATAGAACACAATCTGGCATATTGTGATTGTTAGATATCATCCTTTTTCCTTTACTATTAGCAACTCGAGTGGCCCAACCATTATCCTTCAAAAGTATATCTAGTAAGTCATGTTTTTTCATCGGAATAGCATGGGATAAATTCAATATTTCTGAAAAAGCCAATAATATTAAGCCCCCAAGTGCATTATAGACAAGTTTAAAACGCATAGCCTCTAAATTTGTTCCTATATAAAAGGTTTTAGAAGAAATAGCTGAATATACATGTTCAATATTCTCAATATCTTTTTTGTTACCTCCTAAAAATAATGTTAATGTACCACTATCTGCACCTGATTTACTCCCAGTTAACGGCATAACTAATGGCTTTCCACCTACTTTATATATATTATTTTGCCAATTATCAATAAATTCTTCGGATAAAGTAGAACCATTTATACAATAAGTATCCTTTTTTATATGATAAACTACCCCTTTTTCACCAAGCCATATTTCTGCATTTGCTTTATCATCTGAAAGGAATGATAAAATTATATCTGCATCCTTTATGGCATCAATGTGATTTTTAAAAACTTGTGTATGATCATTTGGTAAATCGTATACTTTATCATAGGTTCTATTGTAAATACTTAAATGATATCCTTTTTTTTGTAAGTTCTTTATTATTCCTCGACCAATAACACCAGTGCCTAAAACGGCTATTTTGCTTTTTAACATTATATTTTCTCCTTTGATTAATAGACTGATTTAAATAAAACTCACATAACTTGTGGATAATATTTTTCTAATGTTATTATATTTTGATAAATTCGTATTAAATCATTTGAGATTAAGCAAAATAGAAATTATATTTTAGTATTAGCTAAATCGGTAGGGTTATTATTAAAATATAATGATTCTAAGTTGTTAATAGTAATAATTCCTAGAAATAAATTATACGATTCACGTTAGAGGGTATTTTGCAAATCTATATTATTTATTTCTATAGATGTGTAGACTTTGTATCTGATAAGCAAGCTTATCAAGGGTATTTTATTATTATTTTTTTCTAAATGCACTAAAATATAGAGAGTATTTGTATAGATGATACCTAAAGTATGTTCAAAATATAAAATTGAATAATTCTCCATTTTTATATTTGAATCAGATTCTTATAAAGTTAATATAAGGATAAAATGAAAAATTTTTGAAATTGGTATAATACTATTTATTATGATATATATTAATCAATATATCAACCATTATATAGATAGTTCTAAATAATGCAAATATTTTTCGTGCAATTCAGAGTATGTCATAAAAAATAAAGAAATAATAATAATGACTCAACAGCATGTCAATTAAAAGGTATCTGAGATTTATTATGAAATTTTCTTTCATAGTAAATCCAACATAATTAAGACATCGACATATATTTAAAAATCATTTTGAGTTGTATGCCAGGGTGTTTTTAAGCTGTGACGAAGATACTTCACTGATCGCTTTTGGCGGTTTAGAAAAAACTAAATAGCCTTTAAAAAGGCTATTTAGCGTTATTCTGGTTTACCATAAGGAAGGATATACATATGGTAAGCTAATACCAATTATGTTTACTATGGATGTAAAATATAATCTTTTAAGGATTGGGCTCCTTCTTTTAAGTCTATCCGAGGTTCCCATCCAATAAGCTCTTTTGCTTTTTTATTATTTAATACAGAGCGTTTCACATCCCCGAGACGTGGCCCTCGAACATGAATTGGTAAATTGGAGTTAAAAGCTTCTCGGATAGTGTAATAAATATCTAGAATTCCAATTTCATTTCCAGATGCTATATTAATAATATCATTCACTTTTCTCTCCAAGCATAATACATTCGCTTCTACTATATCTGATATATATACATAATCTCTTGTACATCCTCTTGGCATATCTGGATATGTCATCAGAATAGAATCTTTTTGATTTAGAATATTATCAACAAATATCGGAATAACTCCACATTCACCATCACCAATTTGTCTTGGGCCATAAACATTAGCATATCTCAGTATAGAGAAATTAAATTTATATAATTCGCTATAAATCTTTATATATTGTTCTCCGGCAAATTTTGTAATAGCGTAAGGGGATATTAATTGTGGAATATCAGTTTCTTCAGATTTTTCATTCCCTATTATTTCTTTAGAGAGAGCCCCACCAGATGAAACGTAGATAAAATTTTGTATTGGAAATTGTTGAGCTAAAGTAATTAAGTTTATTAATCCCATTAAATTTATCTCTAAATCATTAGTAGGGTTTTCTACAGAATCTGGAACAGATTTTTGAGCTGCATGATGATTAATAACTGTAGGACGATGCTTTTGGAATACTTCTTTCAACTTTTTTTTGTCAAGAATATCTAATTGGTAAAAGTATACACCCTCTTTTTTTAGAATTCTTTCAATATTTTCATGTCTTCCAGAAGATAGGTTATCTATAATAACAACGTTATGTCCTTCTTTTACATATCGTTCACAGATATGAGAGCCAATAAATCCGGCTCCTCCTGTAACCAAAATAGTTTCTTTCATTTGCATTACCTCCACTAGATATTTCGATAATTAAAAATTCTATAAATTATTTTACAACATTTTCTTGAAAATTGATATAGGCCCTATTTTAGTAAATATATTTCTGCAAGGCCTGGTGATTTTTCGATAATTTATTAATAATTAACTATTGACTTTTCATTTGATTATTCTTAAAATTCAATACAGTTCTAAAATTTACAATATAATGCATTTAATGCATTTTTAGCAAAATTGGTACTATTTTTGATATAGGGTGCTAATCTTGAGCTTTGAGAGAAGAGGAGAAGAAATGGATAAATTAGAAGAGGTTCTTGAAATTGTTGCTAATGTACTTGAAAAACCTGTGGATTCCGATGAAGATTTAGAAAGTCAAGGGATGGATTCTTTGAATTTAATGCACTTGATGTATCAATTAGAGATAACTTATAACATTCAATTTGTTGATGATGATCTGCGAAAAATAAATTTTAAAACTATCTATAATATTTGTTGTTTATTGGAAAGTAAACTAGAGGAACATCAAGAAAATGAAAAGGATTTATCAGCACCCTTTATTAATATCGGTAATCAAAAGATTAAATGTATACTGCGAGGTGGATGTGATCTCAGGAGAACAGAACCATTTTTATCTTTAGGAACGAATCTATGTGTTCAATCAGAATTGACATATGTTTCTCCTACTGGAGTAATTATTCGAAATGATCATTTAGAGATTCTAAAAAATTCTCTCATCTTGACAGAGGAACAAAAACAAGAACAAATAAAGAATTTCCCTTTTTATGATGAAAAGGTATTTAATACAGCATTATTTAATTCCAATTATGACGTAGTAATCATTAGTATGTTACATGATTATTATGCAGGACTTTATCGTAATAAGTATGACAAAGATTTATTAATTGCATTTGGTGATTATAGTTCCCCTTCTTCTGATATAGAAAATTGGCATGCAGACTTTGAACAGAAAATCTCAGATCAGTATTGGGAAGGACGCGGCAAAATTAATAATGAGAAAATGGCATCGTTCTATGAAAATTTTGAATTTATTGGTGGCGTAGATCGTGACTATTTTATTAATCAGTTGCATTGGCTTAGAAAACACATGAATCCTAATGCTATGCTTATACTTTTGAATGGTAGTCATACAGATATTAAAAAAACACTTTTATTAGATCGTGCAGAAAGACATAAAAATATGAACTCTTGGCTCGAAGAAGCTGTCCATTCCATGCCTGATACGTATCTAGTAGATGTAAATAAGTATATAAAGAGTCAAGATGATCTACTTGATACGATTGGACATTATAGACGGGATCATTATAAAAATATTGCTTATGAAATTATAAAGATAATCGAGAAGAAATATAGCAATAGCAACCTTAATCTAGATAAGTAATTAGGGGGATTTTAGAGTGAAAATGAATTTAAAAGAATCACAAGAAGTAGCTTTAAAGCTTTTTGGCAATACAATTGCTACATCAGACTTAAAATCAGTAGATGAGATAACAGAACAGGCAGTAAAACAATATAAACAACAGGGATATTTAATAGTTGAGAACTTCTTAACTGAGAAAGAAATCCAAGACGGGTTAGATGGAATCATGGATATTATATATAAAAAAATTAAGGGGCCTCAAATTCAGTACTATATTCCAGAGAATCAGATTTGTAATGAAGAAAATCCTGAGTTTGCTGTTCGAAAACTTTCTAGATTTATTGACTATTGTGAGCCATTAAGAAAAATAGCTGAGAGTAAAAAACTAAGAGGAGTGGTTGAATTATTATTGGGGGAAGAGGCTTTGTTAACCGATCCAATCGCCTTATTAAAACCGCCTAAATATGGGCTGGAAAAACCATGGCATCAAGATATGGCTTATGGAGTAACAGCATTTAACAAACCATTATTAGGGGCATGGATCGCTTTGGATGAGGCAGGACTTGATAATGGGTGTATGCATATAATTCCTGGATCTCATATGGATGGAGGTGTACCTCACTACACTATTCGTGATTGGCAGGTTTGTGATGATAATGTTCAAGTTGAAAAATCCATAGCTGTTCCATTAAAACCGGGTTCTATTATTTTATTCCACGGCTTATTATTACATGCAACGCCACCAAATATATCTAATAAACGACGTCGATCTATGCAGTTACATTTTGTTTCTAAATCTGCAGCAAAATTATCTCGTGAAGAATATTCTAGGATGTTTACTAATGAACTGAGTGGAGCAGAATGTTAAAAATACTAAGGGGGATTTAAATGAATATGCAAGGTTTTACTTTACCGCTTTCTCCGAATGGAACATCTACATTGATAGAAGCACCACCATGGGGGTTTGGCGGAGACTCGTTAGAAGTTAGCTTTGAAGTTGATTTACAAATGTTCTGTAGATTTCTACCAGAACCATTTGAATTAAGTAGTCAACCTGGGTTAATAAGCGTTACATTTGTAGATATGACTTCATTGGGTAATCCTGAACTAGCTTATGCAAATCCAGAGCGTACTCAATATAGGGAATGTCTTATCAAGATGCATTGTAAATTTAAAGATCAAGAAGGATGGTTTGTTCCACTATCTTGGGTTGATAAGGATTTTTCATTACTCCGTGGTTTTATTCAAGGTTTTGGTAAAAAATTAGGGAATATTCATTTGACAAAGTTTCATGATTTGAATCCACTAATAGGTTCAAAAGAAGCAGGTAAAAAGATGAAGGCTATTTGTGAATCTTTTAATGGACTTCACATTGAAGCGGGGATCACTTTAGAACAAGAAGTAACAGAAGATATTTATGCAGGTAATAGCATGTTTGTAATTAGACATTATCCGGATATTGAAGATCCAACACAGTTACTTGTACATGAGGTGTCAGAACTTGTAGTACGTAATGTAAGAAAAGAGAGTATTTGGAAAGGGAATGGAGAAATTTCAATATACGGAAATAAAACTGACGAGTACTTACAATTATTACAACCGAAAAAAGTAGTACAGGCAAGGATATTTAGCGAAGGGTTTGAATTATTAGGCGGTAAGGTACTACACCGTTACCAAAAGCAAATGAGCATGTAATTTATAAGTAAAAACCAAGTTAGTTATGGGTACAGATATAATGTGGAAAAGGGACTATAAAGAATTATGTGCAAATTTCCAAATTATTGGAATATATAATTGATCTAGTGAACAAATGGAAGCTTGTAAAACTTTCATAGAGATAGTGTAAAATTCTAAGCTTATTTTTTATACAGGATAATTGAGATAACGGGAATATTTGATTTAGCACAGAGAGATTTATACAGGTAGAATTATAGCAATAAAATTTTAGAATAAATCGATTAATAATTCATTTATTAGTAAGCTGTATTAGAATGTCAAAAATATTTATTTTACATTTGGATTTTACCTGAAATGAGCTAGAGATTTTCCTTATCTAAGGAGCTTTACACAGGAGAAGAAATTTATAGAATATATTCCACATCCCCATTAAAATATCTAAATATCATTTTATGATTATAAGTTTTTATTGAATGATTTTATAAATGAAAATTTATTAGGAGTGGGAAATATGCTAAATGGAATCAAGTTCCCTATTGTTACATTAGGACCAATGGGGACGGATGCATCTGTCATCGCTTCTTCTTTGAGTAATGAAGTAATTTTTAAAGAAAGCTTTGAACAGTCAATGGAATATGCACATACACATAAGTTAGCTGCTTTGATCTGTTGTGGATTTGTTGAAAGGAAAAATGGACAAATTCAGGATGGATGGGTAGACCTTAACTTTCGTTACATGGATAAGATGAAGTTGACTCATGCTTTTCATGCTAAAACTAAAATGATGTGTATAGCAAAACGTAAGGATTGTGAAGAACCAAAAACAATTATAATTCATCCCGCTACTCAAACATTTGCTAATATTTACACACCCGGACTTGAAGTACACTATACAAATAATAAGCCATCTGCAGTGAGGTTAACTGCAAAAGGACTGTATGATATGTGTATAGGATCTGTTGACGTAATTGGCCAATATGAATGCTTAGAAATTTTGTCTACATTTCAACCAAGTATGGTTTGGGCAATCTATATCCATAAAAATCAGGAGTTGGAGGAAGTAAATGAACCAGTTATCAAATCAAGAAATCATTTATATGAACTCAGCCCAATCGGGTAAATATTCTTCAGAGGTAATATTTTCTATTGAAAAGATATTTCAAGAGGAAAGCCATTACGGTGGAGGCTCACCTTATATTCAACAAATAAAGGGTGAGATTCAGAAGAAATCTAGACAAATGTTAGCTCATTCAATGAATGTACTTCCTGAAGAAATTGTTTTGACTCAAAATACAACAGAAGGAATTAATATTTTGTCACAAGGGTTAGATTTTCGATACCATGACGAAATTATTATTACTAGTTCAGAGCATTATTCTTGTGTTGTACCATGGAAAAATATTGTTAATACAAAAGGAGTTACGTTAAAGACTTTACAAATTGAAGAATGCTATCAGCATAATATTTTTAAGGAAGAGCTTTTTATACAACAGTTACAATCGTTAATTACAAATAAAACTCGAGCATTATTTTTAAGCCATATATTGTATGATACAGGCTTAGAAATACCGGTGAAAAAAATATGTGCACTCTTAAAGAAATACCCAATTGAAATAATTATTGATGGAGCACAAGCATTCGGTCATATTCCTGTCGATTTAAGTGATTTAGGGTGCCATTATTATGCTTTTACATGCAGTAAATGGCTAAATGGTCCTTCCGGAACGGGTGGTTTATATATACAGAAAGACCGTATTAATTCTATTAAACCTGTATTTTCTGGGTATATGTCTATAACAAGTCATGAAACCTGGGAATATAAGCAAGATGCTGGTTGTTTTGAAGTTTCTACTAAGAGTGCACCATTGCTAAATGGAATGATAACAGCACTTGAACAATATAATCCTTTAGAGAAATTTTCTTGTATCTTAGCAAATACAGCACGAGTACAAGAAATACTTCAATCTTTTGTTGAAGTGAAAATTATTTCACCTCAACAAAATGGAATTATCACATTCCAATTATCGGAAATAGGGTATCTAGAAGTATTTAATTTTCTAATTGAAAATGGGATCATATGCCGTACAATAGATGAATTGGAAGCAATTCGCTTTGCAGTTCCACCTTTCTTGTCAGAAGAGAATTATGACCGATTATTTCAGGTATTACGTTCTATATTTAATAATTGATAGTATAGGGGAGCAATAAAAAATGGAGATGCAAATTCAACTTACTGAAGAAATGTTATTAAAAAAAGAACAATTAATACGTATGATAAATTTTGCTTCGCAAGATATTCTTACCATTGAGAGTAAGGGGAATTTTCTTCAAATAACTCTGAATAATGAATCTAATGAGTTCTTAATTACCAATAAGATAAACAGAATTATTAATGATTTTTTAGCTAATGAGCCTGAAGATATTATCCTATATCAACAAAATGGAGATACAAAATATGAGTATCTATTACCTGATAATAACTTAGTTGAATACTATGGTAATGGACTAATTGCTTTTAAGAAAGAGGCTGCGCAACTTCTCCGATATTTTGACAGAACATTTAGTTTATTTTCTAAAGAGTTACAGGCGGAGGAGCCCAAATATCCAACACTTTTACCTATCGATATATTAAAGCGAACTAGTTATTTAAATTCTTCACCTCAATATCAAATGTTTGTTTGTCATCCAAAGGAAGATATGGATGAATTATTAAAGCTAAACAAAATTATTTCTGAAGGAAAAGCAAGTCAATCCTTTAATGAACCTCAATTAGTGCTATCACCTGCTGCTTGCTTTCATTGTTATATGGATTATGAAAATGTAGAGTTGCCTCATCCAGTTACCATCACATTTAATCAAAATGTGTTTCGAAATGAAGGGCGGAATAACTGGGGAGGTATTGGAAGATTAGCGGATTATACAGTGAGGGAAATTGTTTTTTTTGGAAGTATGGAGTATGTTGTTGCTTGTCGTGAGCAAGTGATTAAAAAAACAAAGGATTTTGTTGAAAAATTAAATTTAGATGCCAAATTATGTGTAACCTGTGATCCTTTTGTTGTGCCTGTAATGCAAAGATACAAAAAGATACAAATTCACGAAAAGTATAAATATGAAATGCAATTAGGTATTAGCCCTGATAAATATTTAGCTACAGCATCATTTAATTTACATGGAAGTGTATTTTCAAAAGAGTTTAATATCAGAGTAAGAGATGTAGATGAGACTGTTTCTGGATGTGTAGGTTTTGGTTTAGAACGCTGGGTGTTGGCATTTTTAGCACAATTTGGGACAAATCCTAATCATTGGCCCAAACAGGTTATTGAGCAATTGAAATAAGTAGTGAAAAGGAAAAAGATAAAAAGATGTAGTTCGAAAAAATTATATTTAGTAATGGGATAAAGAAGGGAGAAGTTTAAGATGAAACATATATTAGTAGTTGGAGGTTTTAAGTTTATTCCTCAAAAATTAAAAAAATATGAAAATGTGAAAATGACATTACTTATAGAAGCAAGTTCTGTAGGTAAACAAGATTTGACCTGTTTTGATCGAATTATTGGAGTACCGGATGGTGCAGGCGATGAGGAATGGGTAAAATCTGCTTTATGTATACATGAAATGGATCCATTCCATGCCATTGGCGCTTATCATGAAATGAATCAAGAAAAAGCATGTGAAATAGCTGGAAAAATCGGATTACCATTCCATAATAGAAAAACCATTGAATGTACTCGAGATAAGTATTATATGCGTAAAGTACTTCATGAAGGGGGATTAGATAATACTGCTTTCCAAGTTGTAGAGTGTGAAAATGACATAATAGATTTTGCTAACCAACATGGATATCCAGTTATCTTAAAACCTGTGAACGGTTGGGCAAGTACGGGTGTATCAGTAATCCATAGTAAAGAAGATGTGAGTTCAGCAGTAAAATGGTTTAATAGTTTAGTAGATTCAAAACATATGTACGTAGAAGAGTTTCTTGAAGGTGACGAATTTAGTGTTGAAGCGTTCTCGGAGAATGGGAAACATCACATAGTCTGCATTACCAAAAAGTTCAAAGATTTAAATCATATGGTGGAAATGGGACATGTCTTACCAGCAATGCTAGACGAAAATCAGGAAATATCAATTAAGAACCTTGTTCTTAATGCTCTAGAATTATTTGGGGTACAAAATGGTGGTTCACACACAGAAGTAATTCTAACTTCTGAGGGACCTCGAGTTATAGAAAGCCATGCTCGTCTAGGTGGCGACTGTATTCCAGAGCTTATTGAGATAACATCTGGGCTCAACCTTTTAGACTTATGGGCAAGACAGACGTTGGGAGAGAATGTCTTAGATGAAGTGATAAATGCTAAGCATGAAAAATTTGCTTCAATCTGGTTTAATACACCAGAAACGAGAGGAACATTGGTAGAAGTTAAGGGAGTTAAAGAATTAGAAACCACTGAGGGAATAGAAAATGTTTGGGTATGGAGACCCGGAAGCATTATGAAAGGCATTCAAAGTTCATTCACGCGTTCTTCTTATGTCATCAGCTCAGGGCAATCGGAGCAGCAAGCTTTAGAACGCAGTCAACGTGCCTCTGATAAGTTAACTTTTGTCGTAGAGTGCTAGAAAATGAATGTAATGAAGTATACGACATGCTAAATCGTAATGCAAGATGGATGTTAACATCGTAATTAATCTATCTTTAGTTAAATTTTTAAAAATTAAGCTTTAGTGATACGGAGTGAATACCACTGAAAAATATTTCTGTAGAAGTTAAACATAAATATAAAATTATTAAGGCAAATATAAACCATGTGGAAGGAATTGCGAAAGTTGGTGCAGAAGGGTGGCATGCTACATATTCAAATTTCAAGGAAGAGAAATATATTGAGGATGCCATAAAAGAACAATTCAATTATGAACGGATTTCTTCTGGGATTCTAATGCCAGATGAGGATTGGCATGGTTTCCATGGTTGGTATGTAGCACTTGAAGATAATGAAGTGGTTGGTATAATCGCAGGAGGAGAGATAGGTGTTACCGCGCAAATTCTTGTTTTCTATGTTCTGCCTAATCAAATCGGAAAAGGGATTGGAACATCTTTATTAGAGCATTTGACTGAAATTCAACAAAATAAAGGTTTTACGAAACAATTGATTAGTACGTTTAAAGAAAATTTAAAAGGAATTTCTTTTTTAAAAGAAAAGAATTTCATGAAAATAAAAGAATATCCTATTAATAATGGTTCCCAAAACGATAAATCGCTCCTTTGTAAATACTCTAGAGAAATTTAGTCATCTTGATGCTCTAATTATGAGAAAAAATTAGAATGAATATGTAATCATAAAAAATAGAAAATTTAAATAGTTATGGGGCAAAATATAACTTAAATAAATAATGTTACTATTTGTTGCTACAGAGATTTAGTAGATTACGTAATGATTTAAATAAAAGAAACAATGACTTAGATAAAAAGTTATTAAATTATTTAAAGATGCAATAACTGCTCAGGTTATTAGTTTAAAAGGTTATAGTAAAAGGAAAGAAAAGGAGTGGTAAAAATGATTGAGGTAGGAGAAATGGCACCGGATTTTACACTAGAAGGAAGTAACGGAGAACAAGTTCGTTTATCTGATTTTCAAGGTAAAAATGTAGTGTTATATTTTTATCCAAAAGATATGACGCCCGGGTGTACAATAGAAGCATGTGATTTCCGTGATGCGTATGGACTATTTAGAGAAAAGGATACAGTTATTCTTGGTGTAAGTCCAGATCTGATAGACACACATATAAAGTTTATCGAAAAGCATGAGCTTCCGTTTTTACTTTTAGTAGATGAAGATCATAAGGTAGCAGAACAGTACAATGTTTGGAAATTAAGGAAGAACTCCGGTAAAGAGTATATGGGAATTGAGCGTTCTACATTCCTTATTAATAAAGATGGTAAAGTTATAAAAGAATGGCGTGAAGTAGAATTTAACGGCCATGTTGAGGATATTCTTTCCTATTTAAAATAAGTGTGTAAGGGTGAGGAAGGAATTTCGGTTCTGGTGCAAAGTTCTAAGACTCTTGCAAGTAATCTCCTAATCTTGGATATACTGATAGTGTGACTCTAAAAAAGGTGCATAATCAGTATGGAAAAGGAAAGTTTGTTCAAATGGAAGCATTATCAGCTTAAACTCATCTTATTAGCAGTAAGGTGGTGAAGTGACCCCCGAAAGTTAGACAGGTCGTTTCATTAGGCAACCTCTAGGGTATGAGCCCGGTATTGTACCGGGCTCATACCCTTTAATTTTGCCTTAATTCTTTTATGATTATAGTAGTCTATATACTTGGCTAATTCTTGTTTGAAATGTGTTATACTTTCAAATTCTTTTCGATACAGAAATTCCGATTTCATAATACCGAAAAAATTTTCAATAACAGCATTGGCATAACAGTTTCCTTTGCGAGACATACTTTGTGTTATGCCACATTGCTTAAGAAAATGACGGTATTGTTTCATTTGATAGTGCCACCCTTGATCAGAATGAATGAGGAGTTTGTCTGGATCTATTACACGTTCAAGGGCTTGGTCCAACATCGTTGAAACAAGGGAATAGGTTGGCCTTGAAACAATTGTATATGTAATAATTTCACCATTAAATAAATCTAACATTGGTGATAGGTTTAACTTCTCCCCAAATAATTTAAACTCCGTAATATCTGTAACCCACTTCTCATTTGGTTTTTCAGATTGGAAGTTGCGATTTAAAATATTCGGCGCAATTTTCCCAACTGTCCCTTTGTAAGAGCGATATTTTTTTGTACGAACCAGACATTTTACCCCTAATTCTTTCATAAGACGATACACCTTTTTATGATTCCCTTTGTGCTCACGATTCATCAGTTCATCGCGAATACGACGATACCCATAACACCCACCATGTTCATCATAAATAGCTTGAATCCGTTCTTTTAACTCCGCATTTGAATCAGGACGATTGAACCGTTTGATCCAGTAATAGTACGTACTACGTGGAATGTTTGCGAGTTGAAGTAACTCTTTGACAGGAAATTCATGCTTAACTCATAGATTACTTCCGCTTTGTCTTGTTTTGTGATTTTTCCTTAAGGCATTCAAATTTTTTAAATATGCATTTTCCATACGTAAACGCTCATTTTCCGCTTGTAAGGCTTCGATGGATCCTTCAACTACTGATTTTGTCTTTTTATCTTTCATGGTTGGACGCCCCTTTTTCTTTGATTGTAGGGTATCCAATCCTCTTGTTTCATACGCTATTTTCCATTTCCGAAGCGTTTCATAAGACGGAATATTGAAAAGTGCCGCTGTTTCTGTAATAGATGTCCCGTGTTCATTCATATAATAAAGTACATCTAGTTTATACTGGGTTGGGTAGAATGTATAGCACTTTTCAAAGGCCTTTTCACCTGAAGACTCATACCGTCTAATCCACTCAAGACGTAAGCTAGGGTTAACTCCTATAGATTTAGCGATTGTTTTTCCACTTTCTGTACCATCTAAATATCGTTTCACCGCTTGGATTTTTTCTTTTGAAGAAAATTTATCCATAAAAAATGCACCTCCAATTGTTAGACTGTGTCTAACAATTGGGGTGCACTTCACTACAAGGAGGCAGCTTTTTCTCTTACTTCCTATATACTCGGTTTTATTCATTATAGGGATTCAACCATAAATGGGGGGCTGAAGATTCAACTTGAGTATGATTTATTAATTGAAGAATTTATATTTCGAAAGTTTAAAGGAAGCACCCACCTGCATTTTATGTAAAGTTATGCTTCCTGCTATAAATTGATACTTAAAGTAAAAAGAAAAAGCAACATTCGTACACTTTTACACTTATATAAAAGTGTAAAAGTGTAAACTGACACAAACAAAAGGGATACAATACAATGCAAACAATGTTAATCAGTACAAAATCAAATCCGTTTTTTCAAAAATTCATTTAGTAAACTTAATTTAAAAATGATGTACTTTTAATTAAGTTCTTTTTATTTCCTTCGTTATTACATCTACTCATTTCCAAAACTTCCACCAAGATTTCTTTTTTGCTGCAGCTATTTCTTCCTGAGTTGATACAATAGTACGTTTTGCATCTTGAATCTCTCTGACCATCTTCATAAGATTATCATCTCTTAACTCTAACCTCTTTTCTATCCTTTTTTCACGTTCTTTCCGATTTTTCATATCTTTTCTTATTAATTTATTTCTTTAATATCCTCTTTGATTAGTTTGTTCTTTTGATCTATACGATCACCTAGTCTCTTTTCCATTTCTAATAGATTTGCTTGCTGTACCTTATTAATTTCTTCTATTTGTATTTATGTGGATACAAACTTTGTATTACCTTGAAAAGTGAATAAAAATTGTCGTGGTCTTATAGGTGTGAACTTTCTTTTTGGGGATCGAGAAAGACCACAGATTTTAGATACCTTTTTCGGCATTTGAAATAAAAAGATTTAGATAGTAGATGATTTTTAGAGTAGAACAGATATTGAAAACTTCGCCATATCTGTTTTTTTACAGGATATGGCGAAGTTAATAGGATTCGACCGAGATACGTGTAAAAATAGGTCATAGTCTTACTTTTATTTTAAGAATCAATTTAGTAAACTTATAAATATCGTTTCATTCCATTGCTACACATCTCCCAAGAGTGTATTGAATACCATTATAAATATATAGATATTAAATTTTGTTTATCTGTATAAACTAGCTGTAGGATACATTCATAAAATTTATAAGTACTAAAAAGATGAAAATCTTAAATTGTTTGGAATTTCATTTATAGATGACAAGTGGGCAGGGGAAGTAGCAAGAACAAATTGTAAATATGCTATCTAAAAATGAGGGGGTTTCTTAGAACACAACTCCCAAAGGAAGACTATATTGGTAAGTAAATTATTAAATAGAAAGCAACCTATTGAAAAGATACGAGGATTAAATTCGAAATCTTAATTTTTATAATACATACGAAAACCAGATATAATACCTTCTTGGTAATATATCTGGTTTTAAGGACAGGATATATTGGATTGTTATAGGTTCTTCATTAACAAATTTAATACTTTCTAATCGGTATCAAATTATGTTGTTAGTTACGGATCAAGTAATCAAATGCACCTAAAGATGCGTTTGCGCCTGATCCCATTGAAATAATGATTTGTTTGTATGGGTTATTTGTGCAGTCACCCGCAGCAAATACACCAGGTACGTTTGTAGCACCATGCTTGTCTGTAACGATTTCACCACGAACACGTTCTACTGTTTCACCTAGCCAGTCTGTGTTTGGTACAAGACCAATTTGAACGAATACACCTTGTAATTCTATATGGTGAACTTCGTCAGTTTTACGATCGATGTAAGAAATACCTTCTACTTTGTCACTACCAGTAATTTCTTTCGTTTGAACGTTCTTTAATACAGTTACGTTTGGTAAGCTGTACAGACGATCTTGTAATACAGCATCAGCTTTTAGTTCTGGCATGAACTCAAGAACAGTTACGTGTTTTACGATACCTGCTAAATCAATTGCTGCTTCAACGCCAGAGTTACCACCGCCGATAACTGCTACATCTTTTCCAGTGAATAATGGGCCGTCACAGTGTGGACAATATGCTACACCTTTGTTTTTAAACTCAGCTTCACCAGGTACACCAACATTACGCCAGCGAGCACCTGTAGAAACGATTACGCTCTTACTTTTCAGAATAGTGCCGTTTTCAAGTTCCACTTCAATAAGTTCTTTTTTCTCTAAACGTTTTGCACGTTGTAGATTCATTACATCGATGTCGTATTCTTTAACGTGCTCTTCAAGGCTTGCTACTAGCTTAGGACCTTCAGTCTTTTTTACGCTGATGAAGTTCTCAATGCCCATAGTATCCATTACTTGACCACCAAAGCGCTCAGCAACGATACCAGTGCGGATGCCTTTACGTGCTGCGTAAATTGCTGCACTTGCACCAGCAGGACCGCCACCAACAACAAGTACATCATATGGATTTTTATCAGCGAATTCTGATGCATCTGGGCCAACGCCTAGTTTTGCAAGAATTTCTTCCATCGTTATACGGCCGCTTCCAAATGTTTCACCATTTAAGAATACAGTTGGTACTGCCATGATGTCTTTACTTTCAACTTCTTCCTTAAATGAAGCGCCGTCAATCATTGTATGTGTAATACTAGAGTTTAGAACGCTCATTACGTTAAGAGCTTGTACAACATCAGGACAGTTATGACAACTTAGGCTAATATAAGATTCAAAATGATATTCGCCTTGAATGTTTTTAATTTGATCGATTAATTTTTGTTCAACTTTTGGAGCGCGTCCACTTACTTGTAGTAAAGCTAACACTAATGATGTAAATTCGTGTCCTAATGGAATACCAGCGAATACGACACCAGTGTCTTCACCAGGGCGGTTTACGCTAAAGCTTGGTGTTCTCTCTAATTCAACTTTTTCTACTGTAATCTTAGATGACATAGTAGCTAATTCGTCTACTAGAGCTAGCATATCTTTAGATGTGTCATCAGATCCTGCACTAACTTTTAGTAATACATCACTTTCCATCAGTTGAAGATATTGGGCTAATTGTCCTTTGATATCTGCGTCTAGTAACATTGTGTCTTACTCCTTAAATTGTATTTCTTTTTGTTTATTTATTAGATTTTACCTACAAGGTCAAGGCTTGGTTTAAGTGTTGCAGAGCCTTCTTTCCATTTAGCTGGACAAGCTTCGCCTGGATTATTACGGACGTATTGTGCAGCTTTTACTTTGTTTACAAGGATACTTGCATCACGACCGATATCGTCAGAGCTAATTTCAACAGATTGAATAATACCATCTGGATCAATAATAAATGTGCCACGTGCAGCAAGGCCTTCTTCTTCAATCAATACATTGAAATTACTAGAAATCTTTTGAGTCGGATCACCAATCATAATATATTCAATTTTATTAATAGTTTCTGAGTTATCATGCCATGCTTTATGAGTAAAGTGAGTATCAGTTGAAACAGAGTATACTTCAACTCCAAGTTCTTTTAAAGTTGCATATTGATTTTGTAAATCTTCAAGTTCAGTAGGGCATACAAATGTGAAGTCAGCAGGGTAGAAGCAAACTACACTCCATTTATCTTTGAAATTTTTTTCTGTAACATCAATAAATTCACCATTCTGGTAAGCTGTCGCTTCAAATGGTAATACTTCTGTGCCGATTAATAACATAATAAAATTCCTCCTAAGTTTAAATATTAATTATTATAAATAGATTTAAAAAAAGAAAATTCTTAATTAAAATCACATTGCTTAAGATCAACAATTTTAGTTTTATATTTTATCTTATACCCAAACCAAATACATAAAAATAAAATTGCACTAATATATGTCGCAAATAAATCAACCCATGAAACATTCATATTTACAAGGTTTTCATATTCTTGTCCTAATATAACAACAATACATAGTACTATTGAAATTATAGGAGCGAATGGAAACCATTTAGCTCTATAAGGAAGATCATTAATGTCTTTTCCTTGGGCTATATATGCTTTGCGAAATCGATAATGACTTAACGCAATTCCTAACCAAGCTATAAAACCAGAAAGGCCGGAAGAGCTTAACAACCACATGAATACTTTTCCTTCGCCTAAAAAAGAAGAAAGAAAAGCAAACATTCCTACTAGAGCCGTAACAATTAGAGCATTAATTGGTACACCATTTTTATTTATTTTCATGAGAGATTTTGGAGCTTTTCCTTCTCTGGCTAAGGACCATAACATTCTAGTAGATGCATACATTCCAGAATTAGCAGCTGATAGAATAGATGTTAAAATTACAGCATTCATGACAGATGCAGCAAATAATAAGCCTGCTTTTTCAAAGACTATTGTAAAAGGGCTCATCGAGACATTTTCAATATCTATATTCATTAAATAAGGATGCGTATATGGAATAAGCAGCCCAATTACAAAGATAGAACAAATATAGAAGAGTAAAATTCTCCAAAATACTTGTTTTATAGCTTTAGGGACATTTTTCTTAGGGTTCTTACTCTCACCAGCTGCTACCCCTACTAATTCTGTTCCTTGGAAAGAGAATCCAGCAATCATAAAAACTGATAAGATGCTTAGACCACTAGAGGGGATAGGGGCTTCACCGATAGTGAAGTTTTTAAATCCAACAAATTCCCCACCAATAATCCCAAGAATAGTGAGTAATCCTACTAATAAAAAAACTATAATTGTTATTACTTTAATTAAAGAAAACCAAAACTCAGCTTCTCCAAATGACTTGGTGGAAAAGTAATTAAGCAGAAATATTATAGTTAAGAAAGCAGCACTCCAAACAATGCCTGGAATGGAAGGGAACCAGAATTTCATTATAATAGCAGAAGCTGATAACTCTACTGCAATGGTAATGGCCCATGTATACCAATAATTCCAGCCCAGAGCAAATCCGAGAGCTGGATCTACGAATCTAGAGGCATACACACTAAATGAACCCGAATGAGGTAGAAAAGTAGCCATTTCACCTAGACTCATCATAAGTAGGTATACCATTATTCCAATTGAAATATAAGCAATTAGAGCGCCTCCAGGACCTGCCATTTGAATGGATGTACCACTAGAAATAAATAGTCCTGTTCCAATTGAACCACCAATAGCAATCATAGTAAGGTGCCTAGCTTCTAATGTTTTTTTTAATGTATTTGTAGGATGTTCCGTGCTTTTTTGAGCTATATTGTCAACATGCGAAGTTACCGTTGCTCTTTCAGAACTCATAAAATCCCCCATATAAATTTTTTGGAGTATTTAGAAATAACATCAATTCTTACAGGTTTATTCAAACACTCTTGATTTTGTAGAGATTATTTCATAAAGAGTCGGAAGAATTTCTCTCCGACTCTAAAGATGTTTAACTCACCGTATAGTTTAAACTCCTACTAATTCTTTGTTATCTTCATAAATTTCGCCCATAGTTTCATGAGAAATCTCTCTAGACATATCTTCCTCGGATGCATAACTGAAAACAACAACAGTACGTCGAGAGTCATTATTTAATGGTGTAACCCTGTGCAATGTAGTGCCGGCTTTCATAAAGTAACAATGATCTTTAGGAACATACAAACTCTTAATTTCACGGCTCTCTAAAACTTCTTTTAATCCAGACTCTGGGTTTTCTTTATCCCAAACAGTATCAGGCACATACTCAACAAGAGCACCTTCACCTTCTTTAGGAGCTTCAATCACCCAGATTAAAGCAAATGTATAGTCATCCCAATGCCATCCGTGTGTGTCACCTGTTTTCTGTTGGTTATTAATAATAAACTCTTCTGGTGTATAAGGAATGCGGTGAACTGGCTCATTATTGTTTAAGAAGGTTAAGAAATTTAAAAGTACTTCAGACTTAAAGAATGCTGGAATTAATTTTCCATCCTCATGAATATTATCTCGATTTACTACATTAAAGTTACGTGGAGTATTCCCTGTAGCTTTAATGGTAATATCACGACGTTTTGCATTTTCAGAAAGAAGGTATTTCGCTTCTGCAGACATAGCTGCAATTAGAGGTTGCGGTAACATGTCATTCATCATTGCTAAACCTTCATTTTTAAATCTTTCTTGAAGAACTAATAAGTAATCCTTAGGTAATGAGTTAATATGTTGTTCTACAATTGCATCAAATTGTTTTTGAAATTCCATAGTAAATTCCTCCTAATTTTTAAATATAAAAGTTTATTTATTATCAATGACTTTAATAGCATGTAAACCATTGCTACTTTGCACAGAAAGTCCTAACTCAATACAGTATTTTAGATAATTCACGATATCTTTTGTAATAACTTCGCCTGGTAAAAGGACAGGTATCCCTGGTGGTGTTACCAGAACGGATTCTGCTGCCACTCTTCCAATAGTTTTATCTAAATCTACATACTCAAATTTGGAGAAGTACGCTTCTCTAGGTGTCATAGCCAATGTAGGTGGAGTTAATGTTCTTATAGCACTTTTACTCTTAGTTACTCGATCAAAATCAATTGGTATTGAACCATTCTCAAATCGAATAGCTAATGACTTTAATGATTGTAGTAGTTGTTCAATATCAGATTCATTATGACCAATTGTTACAATGAAAAGAATATTATTCACATCGGAAAGCTCGACTTCTATGCGATAATCATCACGTAAGATATTTTCAACTTCCCTACCTGTTACGCCCCAGTTTGTCACATTTATACAAAGCTTTGTCTCATCTAAAGCAAAACTAGAACTTAAACCCTTCAAATCCTCTGGTCCTAAGCAAGAAAGCCCTGGAATTTTATTAATTGAACCTCTTGCAATGCGAGATAAATTTAATGCTCGTTGCAACAATTCTTCTCCATTAACTGCTAGTTGTTTGCGAGCTGCATCTAAAGAAGCCATTAATAAGTAGGATGCGCTAGTAGTCGTAATTAAAGAGAAATTTTCTTTAACCCTATCTAGACTCACCAATCCTTCTCGAACATTGATCACACTTGTTTGAGTAAATGAACCGCCCATTTTATGCATACTTGAGGATGCAATATCTGCACCTGCTTCCATTGCAGATATAGGGAGATCCGGATGGAAATGTACATGTGATCCTTGAGCCTCATCCACTATGACTGGTATTCCCTTAGAATGCACATAATCAATAATGGCTTTCAAATCAGTTACAGCGCCATAATAAGTAGGGTTTATTACACATACACCTTTAACATCAGGGTGAGCTTCTAGAG
Source organism: Bacillus sp. TCT6 (assembly GCF_056033845.1). Taxonomy (NCBI): domain Bacteria; kingdom Bacillati; phylum Bacillota; class Bacilli; order Caryophanales; family Bacillaceae; genus Bacillus; species Bacillus sp. TCT6. The sequence continues at coordinate 78,420 of NZ_JBVYHX010000003.1, read as the reverse complement.
TTTGCTTTATATTTTCTAAGCTAATCCCATGGCAAACACCATAGACAGAATCAATCTCAGGAGATATAAAGATTGGTACTGCACCAGATAAAATTAGTCCACTAACAATAGAAGCATGTACATTTCTAGGAATAATAATTTTATCACCTGGATTACAAATGCTCATTATCATAACTACATTGGCGCTACTAGTGCCCTGAACACTAAAAATGGTGTAATCAGCTCCAAAAGCGTCCGCAGCCAGTACCTGTGCCTCGTGAATAATACCAGTAGGATGACGTAAATAATCTAATGGAGGTATACCCACTAAATCAAAATCCAAGGTATTTTTTCCAAAGTAGGTTGTAAATTCTTCATCTAATCCTCTTCCCTTTATATGACCAGGTGTATGCATTTGTAAATAATCACTATTTATATAATTCTTCACACCAGTAATTAAAGGAGTCTCATATTGTTTACTTTTATTCTTCGATAGAAAAATTTCTTCTTTAAGTTGCAAGAGATCACCTCAACTAATTAGATTGATTTATTTTAAAAAATAATTCCCTGACCTATGTAGCGGCATAAAGCAGCTTTATATGTTCTCCTCCTAAATTCAAAATTTCTTAAAATTCCTTTTTTATTATATATTCTAAAAATAATCATTAAAAGTAGGCACTTTATTGTGTCAAAGTATCTTGTTATATACATACTAACTTTTAATTAGTTAATTATTTATAATTAATTTTATGTCGTTTTTATTGTCTTAAGGAAAAACATATGAAATATGCTACGAATCTCTTAGTTTTTCCTAAGAAATCCTGTAATAAAAAAGGATCCTAAATATAGGATCCTAAATAGAAATTGTATCTTCCTAAAAATGTGATTAAACTTTCACTTCTTTAGAAAAATCCTGCATATGAAGTATGTAGTTTCTAGCACTTTCTTCTAATTTTTCATCTGATAAGTTATTGTGTTCTGCACCATATACAGCAAAAGTCGGTAAGAACTTCATCCCAGTATAAAGGCATGAAGCCTGATAAGGTTTTAATAATTCACTCAATGTATACTCGTTTGCTGCACCTGCTTGATATTCCTTCTCTGCTACACCAGCAGAAATTGCTAGGCCAAACTCTTTTCCTTGAAGCTTATCTCCTTTAGAACCATATGCAAATCCGTATTCTAAAACATCATCAAACCATTTTTTTAATAACGGCGGAGAGCTGTACCAATAGAATGGGAACTGAAAAATATAACGATCATGTTCTAATAATAGATTTTGTTCATATTCAATATCAAAATTCCAATCTGGATAACGTTTATATATTTCATGTACAGTAAATTCTTCTGGGTGCTTTTTAATCTCCTCAAGCCAACGTTTATTTACTCGAGATTCTTCAATATTTGGATGTGCAATGATTACAAGTGTTTTCATGAAATTTCCCCTTTTCAAAAAAATAATAAATAATAAAAAATATCAATACTATTTTTATATTCAGTAATATTGATATCATGTAATATATACTAATCTTTAAAGTACATACTTTAAAGTACGCACTTTAAAGTGCTATAGGAACCTTGAAGTGCTATAGGAACCTTGAAGTTCCTATAAAAATAGAGGAGGCTTAGTTTTTTATTTAATTTCAAAAACATTATAGACTTAATACTAGTAAAAGGAGCGATTTTATGAAAAAATATAATTTTCCTATTGAGGCAACTCTTGATGTTGTAGGTGGTAAATGGAAAGTAGTATTATTATGTATTTTACTAAATGGAAAAAAGAGAACCAGTGAAATTAAACGTGCTATGCCAAGCATTACCCAAAAAATGCTGACACAACAATTAAGAGAATTAGAATCAGATGGAATTATTAATCGTACTGTTCATAGTCAGGTACCGCCAAAAGTAGAGTATTCTTTAAGCGAGTATGGACAAACTTTAACTGCTGTACTTGATTGTATGTGTGAATGGGGACAATGCCATATACAAAAGCAATTAGAAGATAGTAATGTTAAATAATCTCCATATTAATTTGAATAGCATTCATAATATAAAACCATTGTAGAATCTAAAATGAAAATTCTGATTTCGTTGACTTTTCTAATTTCGTGAATATAATTAAGTTGTCATATATGGTCTACACATCTTTTTTCCAATAACTTGATAACACTTGGTTGAAGAGGATGTTCTATCAACCAGGACTTCTTCTTTAAAATTTGTTTAGGTTAGAAGATTATTAATACAAAAAAAGAATATATGATAAATTTATTTAAGGGCGGAGAGGGGATTTTATTTATGAACGTGAAAGAAAAAATGCGATTGGGCGAAATGTATTGTGGATTTGATAGTGAATTAGTCAAGGCAAGAGAAAATGCAAAGAAAATTACAAGATTATATAATGCAACAACTGATGAAGAACGTGACTATCGTGAACTACTGATTAAGAAACTTCTTGGAAAGAATGGTTCAAATACGTTTATAGAGCCAAATTTCCGTTGTGAATTTGGTTACAATATTGAGGTTGGTGATAATTTCTTTGCAAATTTTGATTGCATTATCTTAGATTGTGGTAAAGTCGCAATTGGAGATAATGTGTGGCTTGGACCAAGAGTACAGATTTATTCTGTAAACCATGTTAAAGAACCACAGGCTAGAAGAGAAGGATATGAAATTGCAGCACCTGTAAACATTGCTGATAATGTTTGGGTTGGAGGAAATACGGTAATAAATATGGGGGTTTCTATTGGGGAAAATAGTATTATTGGATCGGGAAGTGTTGTCACAAAAGACATACCACCTAACGTAGTTGCAGTAGGAAACCCTTGTCGAGTTATAAAAACAATAGATTAATTATCTATTTTAAAAGTAACGTAAAATATAAAGTGGAAATTATTTCCTTTAAACTTAATATTAAACTGTAAAGATAAATCACCCGTAGTAAGTTAGGAAATTTAAAATACGGGTGATTTTTTTGTTTTAAATTTAAAATATTATACTGAAAATACTTGCGCTCTAGATAGTTTGAAATACAATATTAGGTTCATTAATATCTTCTAAATAATTTGTACCAATCTCACACATTTGAAATAAAATAGCTTCTAACTCATACCCCTTAGATGTAAGAGAGTACTCTACTTTCATTGGTACCTGTTGATATATTTTCCTCCCAATTAACCTATTCTGTTCCAACTCGCGTAGCTGTTTTGTCAGCATTTTTGAAGTTATTCCAGGTAGTAAAGATTTTAATTCACTAAAACGTTTCTTTTCAGAAATTAAGTAAAATAAGATTAACATCTTCCATTTACCAGTAATCATATCAGATAGTAATTCTAATCCACAATTGTAAGTTACTTCTTTCAAATGCATCACCTCGATTGATATAGATGAAAAGATATAATTTTGCGAAAATATATCTTTTCTATAAAAAATTTTATCATATATAGGTAAAGTATAAAATAACAAAAAAGCTATCTTTTTACAGTTGGGGTATTGTCACATTGCCATCAAGTTAATATTTTGGGGTATTTGCTTTTATTAGGTTGATGGGCATATATGGTGACCCCTAATATACATGTTACTCAAACCACTTTAAGAAACAGTTTTATATTAAACACTCTTCGTAATGGAATAGATCCGATTCAAATCAATGTTAGGCTTAAAAATTCTCAAATCTTTATACCCTTACATCAATTTTTTTTATGAATTAGTAAATAAAATAAGGTTTAAAACACGAATAATCTTTATTTTCCATAATTCCTAAATCGACTAAATTCCGAACAATGGAATTGAATAGCGGTAAGTACTAAAAAGAGAATTTACGAAAAATGTTGTTTTTGAGCATGGATTTTTAATAGGGGAAATAGGCAGAGAAAATGTAGCTGCATTAGTGAAAGATACAGTTGAAACACCAAATGATGTATCTGGAGTGGTGTATATTTTAATGGGATCTGAGGGGAGTTGGGAGCTTCAGCTTGCAAAAGAATTAAAAAGTTCCAGTTATGATATTGATTTGAATAATCTATAAAATTCTAATCTATTATTAAAATACTTTCTGAAAAAAATCTTTTCATATTCTTCTATAGCAGTTTCTTTAGGCGTATCTAATGCAAATGTATTCAAAGGCACTAAATACTTATAAATGAAAGTATAGACCCCGTAGAGTTCATCTTTATTACAATTAGTAAAACAACAAGCATAATTACTAGAATTTCAAACAAATTGATTAACAATTTGTTTAATAATTGCTATAATAATTAATAGAAGCTAGTATATTTTTAAACAGTGTGTATAAACTAATAAAGACAGGATGCGTCAACATCCTGTCCAAGTAACTGCTACCGCAAGGTGGTCGGTTGCTAAAATTAAATTATCTTTTTTTAGAACCGCCCTTTCGCTTGCAGGCATTTTTAGGGGCGGTTCTTTTACGTTTACTGCCGAGTTTTTTGACTAGCTTATTTGCATAAGCTGTAAAAAATGCTGTAAAAAAGATTTTTGCAGCATCTTGCAATAAATTAAGTAAAAAATCCATGTAAAGTCACCTCCTTTCTCCTTTAAATAAGAGAAAGGATAGCAACTCGACCGCCCTCACAATATACAATTACTTATTTAAGTTTACCATTTTTATCCCCTTATCATCTACTAATTTATCTATTTTAGTAATTATTTTACACTTTTACACTTGTGTAAAAGTGTATTATCTTATTAGAGCTTCTTATATCTAGCTTGAAAGGTGGTATTCTATGAATCTTAAGAAAAACAACAATCTGCAAAAATAGAGGAATACAGCAGGAAAGAACTAGTAAAACTAAATGAACTCGTATTGTATCAGCAAAAAATAGCGATGGTAGCATTCAATTATACTGCTTACCTTTAGAACTTGAATATTGGGTTCTTTCTTGTATGAAAGCTGCTTCAGCAGGAAAAAATCCATTTCCATGCAAGGTTGCTTTTGGAATTATAGACACAAAATTTTATGTTGAATTCAAGTAAAATAAAAACACGTTTAGCAGGTTAATAAGAAGGGGCTACTCAATTTGAGCAGCCCCTTCTTTTACATCACATGTAACTATTTAACGAATTACAAACCATATAATTTTTTTCAGCAAATTCAATCAAGTAGTTCTCTGTTATCTTTTCCTCACCTTTAAAAGTCAATTTTTGTTCAATAGAATCATAATCAACAGAAGAATAATTTATAGCATTTCGCATTCTATTAAATACAGATATTATGAAAATAAATTTCTCCTTCTGATAGATCTTCAAAGATTCTTTTTTTATCAAACAAATCCAACCTATAAAAATTTAAAGAACATAAATTTTAGCACCGGAAACAGAAATTACAAGGGAAACTTCAGAACCAACTCTTAATTTTTCAAGACCAACAAATTGTGATTTGTCAAAAGTCCCAGCTATGGACTTTGGCTGATTTTCCGGAATAAAAATCCCTTTAGGGAACGCCTCCATATAAATCTTTCCACCTGTTTCCCTCACCTTTTGTACTACATATGTACCAGTTGTAATACCAGGACTATTTATTTGGTTTAAAGAATGACTCTTAGAATTTTCAGCAGCTTTGACTGAAATGGATGCATAAGTTCCCTCTCCATTATTAGCTTTCGTATCCTGTGCCGCAAATGCATTCCCTGTAGCAGAGAATAATAAACCTGTTACTAAAATACCACTAGTTATTTTTTTAACATGGAAAATCCTCCTTTTTCGGTAAGTATTTTACATAAATAAAGATATCATATTTTTCTATTTTTATAATATTATAATTTATTTATAAATATTTAACTGAATATTCTATTAATAAATTATAATCACCCTAAAACTACGATTTTAAAGGGAATAGTCGTTGAATTCCATCATTTTTCCGCTTTCTGAATTGTAGAAAGTAATACGCTATTAGAATATGGAGAGAAGCTTGTTGAATTAGCCGAGCAATTAAAGTTTTTAATGGTGCTACCCCATGCCCATCAAGCTAAGGGGGACAAGAGGGTATATGTGAATGTGTTTTTTGAAATTTTTACGACTACACTAAAGGTGTGCATAACAAATAAACCTATTAAATAGGTGTTTTTAAAAATATTATGCAACTTGGAAACCTTGTGACAACGTACAATCATACACAACACCTAAGATATCAAAGACTGTTTTCTTTTCATACCGGTGAGATTTTCGTCCGTTTTTTTCTAACTGGTAAAACAAACGCAATAAAATTTTTAATAATTCATGGATGCCCTTCTTTAGTCCCTCATAAAACAATAGATAATAATTCTTTATCATATAGATGGATTTGTATTCACTCAGCTCTTTCTTTTTCTTATCTAAGAGTAACTGACGCATTTTGAACATCGTCGATGAACAGAGTAAAATACTAATGAGTTGCCCATATAAATGGCATTCTAAGCGTTCTTTCTTAATTTCTTTGCACCTGTCAATTTTAAAAAAAGATTTCCATGTTTTGAACAAAATTTCAATTTGCCAGCGTAATGAATACAAGTCATGGATATGTTCCGTTGGAACATTTTCTGTAGAAAGATTCGTAATATACACGTTGATCCCACTCAACCGTTTACTTCGTTCTTTGTAGGTAATACCTTTCTTTTTTTCTTTTTTGGCTTGTTCCTTCAACCTTTTCTCTGTTTGTTCTTTTGTTAATCGATGAATAATAACACGAGCTGGTAATTTTTGATACTGTCCAATGTATGCCTCTGAAATCTCCATTGTTTGACCAGGGGACAATTGATTCATGATTTCTTCCATATCTAACTGAATATAGAGTGACCCTTTCTTCAGGGTCCCATTTCGAAAATACTCTGGCCTATCATTCTTACGATAGATTCGAGAATTTAATTTCAAACGTGAGATATAGTAAGCTCGTTTATCATGGATATTCTGTAAATCATGTAAGTCAAAATAGCCTAAATCTCTTATATACAAGTTTTTTGGTCGAATGGTTTGTAGGCTTGTTGAACCAAAGGCTTTATCATTTTCTCTTCCTTCTCCTACATAAACGTGCAGGAACTTCCCACTCAATAAGTCATACTCTAATTGAATTTTGACTCCTGCCGTATGGCTACTTCCACCCGAACCTTGATAATGTGAAGAAAATATATCTGGAAGCTGAAATGTTGTAGAATCTAGAATCCGAATGTGCTTAAAGGTCGTGGTGTATTGATGAATTATTTCTTGTGTTGAATGAATTCTTTGAGTTAGAAGTTTAGCTAGAACTTGTTCAAGAAACTGTACTGCGGAAGCATTAAATCGTTGGTTAAGCCCTTCAGGGCTGATAAGAACACCTGTAGATACTTCAAGACAGCTACATAATTGTGTGAGTGATGTACTTGCAACTTGTTGGCTAAGCCATACACATAAAGCAACTAATTCCTTTGCTTGATATTTACTCTTTCGATGAACGAATCCTATTTCTTTAGCTAAGTGCTCTAGAACATGGGGAGACATATATTGTTGTAATTTTTCAGCAATCGGTTGAAGTTCGTCAAGAATCGGAAGATCCATAAAAAAACGCCATCCTTTCCTATAATTCTACAAAAAGGATAACGTCTTTTTTTCTTTATGAATAGTGCAAAACCTTAGCTTGATAACGATGTGGCGGTACCCCATGCAAATTAATTTAAGAATTCAGGATTTTCCTAAAATGAAAAAATGAGGTTTTTTGTCACAAGTCAGCACAAAATTTCGTTTGGTTATTTGTTTTTTGGGGTTGATGAAGACGTGTTGCTACTCCTGTAAAGGTAGTACCAAGTAACTAATAAATTATGCCTGTTTTATATAATTTTCGCAAATCACTTTGACTCATTAATTGTTATCATTATAAAATAATATAAGGATATATTTTACTAGCAGTTATATGTTTAGGTATATCCTTTTTGTAATTATAAGGAAGAAATTTAAGTTAAGACTGAAACAATAAGTTAGGAAAACTAAACTACGCAGCAGACAATGCAAAAACTCATGAAGGTCTGTCTATTGTTGAAGAAAAGAATTACTAAGAGAAAAAGGGGATAAGTTTAAAATGAATATTAATAAATCATTTAAGGGTATCGCAATAGCAGGGTTAAGTGTTAGTTTCATGCTAGTAGGTTGCACATTAAATACATATGGACTTACACAGTCAGAGTATAGAAAAGTAGATAAGTATTATGATGCAGATAAAATGGTATCTGACCTAAAGAAATTACACTATAGTGATGAACAGATTGAAAATCAACTAAGAAACGCCTTGTCTAGAATTGAGTATGAAAAGGGAAGTAAGGAAGACGAATCAAGTAGTAAAGAAAGTAAATCAAATGTATCAGACACAGAAGGTGAAAACAAGGTAAAAGTATCTGAAGAAGATTACCCTTATCGTTTGACTGAACTACACTTAGAATTCCAGTATCATTTAAAAAAATTAGAAAAGAAAACTGATGAATTATTTACAAAAGAGGGTGTCTACATAGGTGAGATAGATTCCTTAATTAGTCACATTAGTTTGGACATAAACCGTTTTGAAAAAATCAAACCACCTAAAAAGTATGAAGACTACCAATTTTTAATACAAGAAGGGGTAGAAGAGATTAGAAAACACCTAATAAAAATAGAAGATGCAGTTAGACAGTATGATGCCCGTAAGTATGATGGTGAATATGATAAGGATAAAGCAAAAGAAAGCATACAAAACGGTATGTTTGGGATAGATGATGGTGTTTCTAAATGGGAGACAGTATTTAATGGGATAAACGAGAAATACCCTGATGTAGAGCAAAAGGTAAAGGAAGAGAACCAGAAACATGCGAAAGAGGGTCATCGTGAGGAAGATTTAAACGACAAAGTTAGTGGTTCAGAAGTTGATAAATACAAAGCAGCCATCGTAGAAAATACAAATAAGATGGATGAAGTTATGAGAATGATACAAAATATAGGGCATTCAGATATAAAGGATTATGAGTCAAAGAAAAGTGAAATCCAATTGAGTTTGGATATGGCAAAAATACACGTAAGAGACATCAAATACCTTGAGGCACCTAAAGGGTTAGAAGTTGAACAAAAAAAGATAAAGCAGGCAATGGATAATTACTGGAATGCTCTGCAATTACTCTCAGATGCATTAGAAGAACAAAATGATAATAAGTTGGAACAGGCAGAAAACAAAGCAGAACAGGCAATGAAACTATTTAAAAAAGCAACTGAGAGTATTAAAAGTAAAACGAACTAATCATGAAAATGGGCATATGGCGGTAGCCCTATTGCAAATTAACAAATAAAAAAGATAAGATCTGAGATTAGGATCTTATCTTTTCACAAAGAGAAATATTTTGCAAAATATCTTATTATTCAATTTCTTGTTTCCTCTTATGCTTTTCTTCTTGGTTAAACATCTATTGCGTCATACGCAAATATGTACACTTGATTAGCCAATAGTTGCCTTATACGTTATATAGGCTAAAATAACGGAAAGGTTTACTCTGATAAAATCCAAATGACTACAAATATTCCTGTAACCGCCGCAGCTCCAAAAAATCCTAACAACATTTTCCCATAAGTACCAGTAACAACTTCTTTTAAATCTGCTTTTGCCTTTTTCTTGTCTTCTCCTGTTGAAAAGAGATAACTAATAAAATGTACGACTAGTGAAACTAATGCCGCGATTATTTCTATCATTACTTATGTACCTCCCTAATATATGCGAACTATTAATTAGCCAATAATTGTCTTATACATTATATCAGCTAGGGTACATGCAAATATAACAAGTTATTTGTATAACTTATTTTTAAAATGGATATATTAAAAAAATATACCTAATAATTCCTTGGCGTACGAAATTCTTGTTATGTTGGCAGGACCCCATCGCTATCAAGCCAAGAAAATATAACTACCCCCAGAACAATATTTTATGCTAATTTGTAATAAAAAAGCTCATTTTTTCGTTTTGGGGCTGATTTGTATTCTTAAGTTGATGGGCATGTGGTGCTACCCCTATAAGAACTATTAATGCGTTATTGAAATTAAAATACCTAATTACTGCAATCGTTAGGCAATCGCATAAATAACCGGTACACTTACAGAATTACCTGCTTGTCGGTACAATTGTGTGTCTGAGTTTACTTCCTTTGCACAATCAAACGTCCAACTCGGAAACCCCTGGAGCGCTCAGCACTCTTTGGGTGTAAGCCGCCTAACTCTAAAATCCTTTGTTACTACTGCCTAATTACAAGATGTATCTAACGTCTGGGCAACACCTTTTCCTACTCTCCATGATGAAAGGTAGAGCATCCAAAATCTTATGTATCTTATTGTGAAACAAATGAATGGAGTGGAAGCTTCAGGGGTATTAAGGAAATAAAACATATTAATATGAATAGAGATGCAAATGGCCTTTCTAAAACGTTCAGTGGTACAGTTCAAGCAAATTTAGAAGATCCTAACAGAATTTTCTATATTGTTAATGGTGATTTTCATAATAATGGTACAACTACTTTTGATGGTAATGTATCCATTACTGTAGGGAAGCATGGAAGTGTAGATTTTAGTGCATCTTATGCGACGAGTCACTATAAATATACTTATAAAGAAGGAAATGTATATTTTTAAGTTGATAAATTTTTAAAAAGTCGATTACTTCTTAATTACATGCTAATTTAATGGGAGTAATCTCTCTGCAGCCTAAATATATTCTGTTCATTCAAATTCTAATAGGAATTCTAATAATCATGGCACTAATTATTATTACTGGTGAATTATATGATGTTTCAAAGACTATGGGTGATTTGCTAGTTGCTGAATTAATTATAAGAACACTTTCTTTCGTAACAGGACTTGTAGTAATTAGTAAGGCGTTTGAAAAGTATTCTAAATAGTTATTAGTACGTTATTTTCTAGCAATTTATAAAAAAGGGTTATTCATATTGAGTAGCCCTTTTTACTATTTTTCACAAAAATAAGTACACCCACTAATGAATGTACTCACTTCCAAAATTTCCACCAGGTTTTCTTTTGTGCTGCCGCTATTTCTTCCTGGGCTGATACAATAGTACGTTTTGCATCTTGAATCTCTCTGACCATCTTCATAAGATTATCATCCCTTAGCTCCAACCTCTTTTCTATCCTTTCTTCACGTTCCTTACGATCTCTCATATCTTCCTCAATTAATGTATTCCGTTGATCTATGCGATCACTTAATCTCTTTTCCATTTCTATTAGATTTGCTTGCTGCACCTTATTAATTTCTTCTATCATAGCGCTATATTGTTGTTGGAATTGATATTGCATTTGATAAGGGACTGGATCAGTACCCTGGGATTCCTCTTTCTTATTAGCGATTCCAAACTGCTTTGCAATCATTTTCGCAGCTTTTTCTAAAGTCATACCATCTTGCTTACTCAACTCTACTAACTGTTCAATAAGTACAATATCAAATTCTGTATATTCCCTTCTCCCTCGACTATTTTTTCTTACATCATACCCTTCACGTTCAAGGACATCCGAATACTTTCTAAGTGTGCTGCCACTTACCCCTAAACGACTATAGACCTCATTGCTGGTATATATTACTTCTGCTTCTGACATAGCGCTACACCACCTCCTATAAGCAAAATTCCATATCCAAGGTTTAATACCTCTTAAAATCCATCGACGAAGCTCGCAAAGTCTTTGCTAGGTTTTGTCGGAATAGGTAGATTGGAAATCACACGAAATCATTCGTGATATTATTTGTTTCAAAAAAATCATATTTTTTTAAAATTACTCTTAAAAAACAGGGAAAGAATTCTTATAATACGCAACGTAGGCTTCTGTTGTGCTAGTTATAAAAAAGGAGGATATTTTAACTATGAAAAAAACAAAGGGAAGAAAGAAAAAATTAGATGTAAAGATTCGTTTTTGGGGATTCAAGCTTTTCGTTAAATATTCTGCTTAACAAAATATTTATATTCAAATTTTATTTATAAAACCTCTTCATAAAAGAACGTTAGTTCGTGTATAATGAGAACAAACGTTCTTTTATTTTGGGAGGAATCACGATGTATGACTATTCAATCCTACCGAATAGAATCATCTTATGTGTTGATTTACGCAGCTTTTATGCTTCAGTGAGTTGCATCAAAATGGGACTCGATCCCATGCATACAAAGTTGGCTGTAGTCGGCGATGTAAATAGAAATGGTTCAATTGTTCTTGCAGCAACACCACCCTTAAAGGCCCTGGGCGTAAAGAAGACGGCAAGACTATACGAGATTCCTCGAAGAAAAGATATTCTTGTTGTGAATCCGATTATGGGAACATATATAAAATGCTCCAATTACATAACAAAACTAGCTTTACAATACGTTCCTATTGAGGATTTTCACCAATACAGCATCGATGAATTTTTCATGGATATTACCGATAGCATTCATTTATTTGCCAATGATCCATACGAATTCGCTATGAAGTTTAAGCGTGAAATATATGATTATACACGAGTTGAATGTACAATTGGAATCGCTCCTAACCCACTTATGAGTAAGGTTGCTTTAGACATTGAAGCTAAGAAGAACAAGGACGGAATTGCTCTTTGGAAGTATGAAGATGTCCCTACGAAATTATGGAGCATACGACCGCTTAATAAGTTTTGGGGCATTTCGTACAAAACAGAAGAAAAGTTGAATCGAAAAGGAATACATTGTATCGGAGATTTAGCCAATTATCCTCTTAAATATTTAAAACAGAGTTTCGGCAAGATTGGGGAGGAATTGCACTTACATAGCAACGGCATTGACTTCAGCCGTATTTCGGAGAAATACATTCCTACTACAACTTCAATTGGAAAAAGCCAAATTCTAATGCGTGACTATACAATAGAAGAATTTCCAATTGTTCTACTGGAACATATTGAAGAAGTTTGTTATCGGCTTAGAAGACAAAACAAACTTGCTCAAACCGTTCATTTCTCTGTTGGTTATAGCAAAAGTTATAACGGTGGTATTAGAAAAACACATACTTTAAGTCGTCCAACTAACTTAACAATGGATATTTATAAGATTTGTACATACTTTTTACATCAACAATACACTGGCGAACCGATCCGCAGCATAAACATTTCTCTAACGAATCTAATTCGAGAGGGGGAGGAACAAATTTCTCTTTTCGATAATGTCACGCAGCGAGAACAAGAAGTAAAATTAACAAAAGTAATGGATGAAATACGCACACGGTTTGGGAAGAACAGCATATTGCGGGGGATTTCCTACACGCATAGCGCCACAGCACGATACAGAAACACACTAATAGGGGGACACAAATCATGAACAACGCTAATATGCCAAAAGGAAGAAAAATGATCAAATGGACTCCGTTCGCAGCAATGCCTGAACAGTTTGCTGGTATTCGTGAAATCATCAAGGAGAAAAACAAAGTAACTCGGCCGATCTTAACAGATGACGAAAAAGAATTAATTGAGAACATGTTGTTATGTTCCTTAGTATCTGAAGAAGAAATACTAATTACATACTACGAAGAAGGTTATTTACTCTCTAGCTATATGACTGTTGTTAATATTGATCCACCAAATAGTGCTGTTATATGTACCGATGCTTTTTATAACAAGATAAAACTCCAATTTTCTAATATAATAGGTGTAAAATAGAATAAATTAACGTTATCAAGTTAGAGGTTCATTTAAGGGAGTGTAAAAATGCAAAGGAATCAGTTAAGAAAGAACACAGCAGGAGTAGTTATTCATAATGATATTAATAAATATCCCTTTCTAAATATACCTATGATTATTAATGAAGAAGACGGAATGGTTTATGAGGTGTTAAACGCTGGTTTTTACACTAACGATGCAGTAGCAATGATAACAACGGATGATTTTGCTACAACCAGGGTAAATGCACCGATTATAACAGTAAAAAACAATGATGGTAGTATTCAAGCATATCGCTTACCTTTAGAGCTGGAATATTGGGTACTTTCTTGTATGCAATCTGCTTCAGCAGGGAAAAATCCATTTCCATGTAAAGTTTCTTTTGGAATTATAGACTCAAAATTTTATGTGAAATTTGTAAATAGACAAAAAACTATTTAATTTTAAAACCTAAAACAAGCATAACCCCGTTCTAAATTTAGGACGGGGTTAAAATATAGTTATTTAATTTTCGATATAAGATACTTCACTGTACTCAAAAATATAACAATAAAGTCATTTGGAAATCTATGATTTATTCAACAATAGCGCGCAATTCTGGAAGATTTCAAAAACGTTTATTTTTCTTTTAGCATTGAATACTTTTGATAAGTTTTATAGAAGCTGATACCAACGAAAACAAGCATAAGGGCTGGAAGCAACCTCAAAAGGACAAATGGAGTTTCAAATAATAATGCTTTCCAAAACAATACACCTTTCATACTCCAAAGACCTTCAGTTAAATATACACCTGAATTCTTGTAAAGCATATGAAAATAAGGCAATAACAGTATACTAATACCAGATGAATAACCCATCAATCTTTTATAATAATTGCTCTTTGATTGGCGATCCGAGAAGATTTCATTTTGATCATCATCTTCTTTTTGCCAATATCGAGTTCCACTAAGCCAGGGCCCTTTTATATAATTCCAACCAAAATCTTCATATATCCCTCTGTAATCTTTAAACTTTTTCTTTGACAAATAATCTTGATAATCCAGTCGCATCACATATCTCTTGTCGGTTTTTTCGAAAGTGTATATTCCTAATCCACTAATATTTGTACAACGATAGCCTTTTTGCAATTGCTCATTCAGCCATTGCTCCTCTTTTTCGATATCAAAAAATATCTTAGCTGTCTTCATTCGATTCACTTCCTTCGTACAGGGATAAAATATGTAATAGCCTATTTTGCTCCATTTTCAAAATGGCACTTCCTTCCGCAGTTATCATATAAACTTTTCTCCGACCTGACTCTCCAACAGATTCAATCCAACCATGCTTATTCAAGTTTTCAATCGCACCGTATAATGTACCAGCTGCTAAAATAACAGTACCGTTACTTATCTTTTCTATCTTCTGCATTACGGCATAGCCATGGAGTGGCTCACGCATAGCTAATAAAATATAATGCATGGTTTCAGACAACGGTAGTAATTTATGTTTCATATCCTCACCCTTTATTCAGTTCGACTATATAGTTCAACTTAATAATAAAGTAATACAGTTCAACTGAATAGTCAACAACATTTTCGAAATTAGTCAAAGAAACTTAAAATAAATAGCTTGATAACAAGGGGGAAATCAAGCTAAAAAGTCACCTTCCTTACGTAAGGGAAAGCGACTTTTTGTGTAGTGTTATTCAATTAAATGGCTCAATTGTTGAATAACATGACCAGCATTTTTTAAATAACTTTATTATGTTTTAAACGAATTTATTGTAAATTAAACAACTTTATTATTTCTGGACAAAATTCAAATGAAAAAGGAGCAATATTTTTGCTCCTTTTTATTATTAAAGAGTTTATAATCTTCCTTATCCTACACGCATAGCGCTACAGCTAGACACAGAAACACATTAATAGGAGGACACAAATCATGAGTAACTCCAATATGCCAAAAGGAAGAGGAATGATCAATAGACTCCGTTCGACGCATTGACATCTCAATTTGACGGAATATGTGATTTGAACCATAACTTCGCCGTTCTGGCAAGGTTATGGTTCTTTTTATTTGCGGCAAACTTATACTTCCGGGATTTGAAGAATATTTTTAATGTAGCTTTTAAATAAAGGCTATTCATTATTTATAAGGGGTTACTATATCATGGTTTTTATTCTTTAATTCCCTCCATTTATAATTTTAAATTTTGACCCATTGCAGAATTTTAAGATGATAATAAAGTTATTAAATTTTAAAAGTTCAAACAAGCATAACCCCGTTCTAAATTTAGGACGGGGTTAAAAATATAGTTGTTTCTGTAGTGTCTAAAGTAAGATATTTCATTACACTAAAAAATGTAATAATAAAGTCATTTAAAAATCTAAGTTTTATTCAACAATAGCAGTTGTTTAAAATCAGAATATTCAGTTTTTATTTTTTCAACAACACCAGCACCTTGGAATTCTGCTAACATGATAAGATTATGGAAATATATACTAATAGGATGAGGGGATTAAATATGAATGTACAAACTGTCTCTAAAGGAGAAATAACAAATTTACTAAGCAATTGGTATCAGTCCATTATTTCACAACATGTACTAAAATCCACAAATTTCAAGAAAGAAATTGATAGTAAAATTCATCAAATTGAAGAAGACCAAAACATCCTTATCTATTATTCATTACTAGATTTTAGATATAAGTTACTTACCCATGACGTTAAAAACTATAAAGATAGTTTAGAAAAGATAGATTGTATACCTGATCAAGCAGATGTCTTCCTAAAATACTATCATTGTTTTTTTAAAGCAATTTATTCAATTAATATGGGAGATTACACTTCTGCTAAAGAGCAATACGAAGAAGCTGAAACATTATTAAAGGCTATTCCGGATGAACTTGAAATAGCTGAATTTAATTATATGTTTGGTTCTTTCCATTATCATATTTATCAGCCACTACCAGCAATCAAATATACTACAAAGGCAAAGGAATTATTTTCAAAGCATGCAGGGTATGAAATCAAAGTTGCTGCTTGTAATAACACACTAGGTCTTGCTTGTACTTCCATCGGTCAGTATGAAAATGCGGAAGAACACTTCCTTGCGGCTTTAAATACTTTCAACAAACACAACGAAGATAAACTATCAGCAAAAGTGAAACATAATTTAGGATTATTGTATGCAGATCAAAACCTTTCCGAACTAGCAATTAAATACCTAAATGGATCACTTGTAAATAACCCAAAAACATTGTTCTTATTAGCGCAGGAGTATTTCAAATTAAATGATAAAAACGCTGTCAGGTTGAATATTGAAAACGGATTAAAAATTTCAAATGAAGAGTACAATCATCATTTCAATATTCTAAAGGGATTAAATGACAATATAAGTACAGATGAATTGGAAGACATCATTTTGGCAGGAATTTGTTATTTTGAGAAAGAAGAGTTATGGAAATATGTAAAAGATTATTCAGCTATTTTAGGCAATAAGTTTTACGAGTTAAAATCGTATGAAAAAGCGAGCAAGTATCTACACATGACAAATGAAGCGGATAAAAAGGCTTCAGAGAAAGGAGCTCTAAAGTAATGAAAAAATCTCTATTAATTTTTGCTATTGTCACAGGTTTTTTATCTTTCAGCTTCAGTAACACTACAAACTTACAATCTGTATCAAAAGAAAAAGTAGATTTTGTTCAATATGCACATGGTGAAACTATTTAACACAATGAAATACTAAAAAGTTATGTCATTACCCCTTTACAATGCATAACACAAATAATTATTAACAAAATGAAAAGAACCTAATGTAGGTTCTTTTTATTTGCTGTATAAAGTTTTATAAGACATGCTTTAATGTTACCTTTTCAGAATACAGTGGTTTTCATATGTCCTTAAAATTATAACAATAACTTTTCTACACCTACACCATCCATTAATAACAGTTTCAAAGAAGGTGATATTTTAATTGCTTCTTCGATATCTAAATCTCCAAAATCCACCATATATAATCCGAATCCTTCTTTTCCATTTGCATATAATAGCACTTTCCCACCTTCATCATCACCAATTGCGAGTGAGTTAGGTATATATTTTTGGATATTATGAGCTTCATTCATCTCCATACAACCCGCTGGACTCCAAATACGGATATATATTTCATTATTTACATTAATCTCTGCATCTGTACAATGTTGAATTATCTCTAGATAATCTGAAGGAACATCTATTGATGAAAAATCTTGTAATTCTCGAATCGTTTCTTTAGTTGCTGGGGGTTCTTGTGTTTCTAAAGTGAAAACTGCATTTAAGTTCTCAAGTATACTCATTAATACTCAATCCTTTCATATTTTACTTTTAACTTATCAAGCATTCTATATTGTTGTTCTAAAGTTCCTCTAATGGTTTCTTTAGAAAATCCCACTTTTTCAAAATCAGAAACTATATTCTTTAATTCCTCTTGTAAAGAAGAGCTCCATTTTCCATTTCCTAAGGCTACACGTTCATCACGTCTCAAGTTCTGCGCATTAGTAATTATAGTATGTGGTAACCCCTTTCCTGTTTCAATCGTCACTGTTGGTGCAAGTTTTGGATCATATCCATATTGACTTAGATTTGCTTCCGCCCATTTTCCTTGTAAACCATGATGAGATTGTAACCTTCCTCCATTTGGATCTTTCCCTTTTGGTTTAGACATTGATTGTATATGCGTTTTATTAAAAAGCACATAATTCGACTCAGCACCCTTTACAGTTTTAACAGCACTAGCTGACATCTTTACACCTTTACCGATTTTAAACATATAATACCGGCTACCGTCATACCTCCAGCTATGACTCTGTCAAAAGTACCAAGTTTCTCTCACGTAGACGGATCTACACCTTTCCAAGCACGCCGAACATCATATTCTCCACTTATTTCACCGCCTTGTATCCTACAATTAATTTCGCAACACCTTTTTCAAACAATCATAATACAAAGTCAATTACACTTTACCAAAAGGTACACCTTTTGGTACATAGTAAACTCTATTAAATTTAGTACTTCAAAAGGTTTGAAAATGTACTTTTGAAATACTAAATAATTAATGATACCTTTTGAAGTATTTTTGTTATTATTTTAGTAGAACCAATTTTGAAGGGATGTCTTTTTATTTTGAGTACAAGAAAATTTGGATATATAAGAGTCAGTAGCAAGGACCAAAATGAGAATCGTCAGATTGAAGTAATGAAAAAACTCATCACTGACGAACGAGATATTTTTGTCGATAAACCGACCGGAAGAGATTTTAACCGAGAACAATACCAACTTCTAAAACGCATGTTAAGAAAAGATGATATTTTATATATTCATTCCCTGGATCGCTTCGGGAGAAATAAAGAAGCTATCCTTCAGGAGTGGAAAGGTATTACCCAAAACATACAAGCTCATATTGTTGTATTAGATATGCCACTTTTAGATACAACTCAATATAAAGATAGTTTAGGAACTCTTATTACTGATCTGGTACTTCAAATTTTATCGTGGCTTGCTGAAGAGGAACGGACAAAAATAAAAACTCGCCAAAGTGAAGGCATTGACGCTGCAAAGAAAAAAGGAAAACATTTAGGAAGGCCTAAAACTAAAATAACTCCAGAATTCATTGAAGCCTATAATAAATGGAAATTCGGACAGATAACAGCATTAGATGCTATGAGAAGGTGTAATATGACTAGTCCTACATTTTATAGGGTGGTCAAAAGATATAAAGAGAGGGGAAATAAAAATCAATAACATTGCAGGAACAAAACAAGATACACTACAAGGATTTTCTTCCTACTTATTAAATAAAGGTCGAAAACCCTCTACGATCAAGCGATATATTTACGATATCGAGAGCTACATTCAATGGCTGCATCAATCTGAACACCTGTCTGAAGACATTAGTTGGGAATCTCTATGTAAAAAGGATTTCGAAGCATTCTTTACTTACTTGATAGAAGAACGTCAATACTCTGACAAGACGGTACATCGTATTTACATCGTTCTTAATAGGCTGTACGAATATTTAGATTTACCTAGCCCCATCGAAAGTGACATTCACATATCTCCACCTAATCGTGCATTACGTACTGAAGACTTTATTTCTCTACAGGAAGAGGAACTTCTAAAGCAAGTGTCTCAATCATTAGAAGGACTGACAGAAAAACAACGAACTACCCGTCCTATGATTTTAGAACGAAATTTCTCTATTATAATTTTGCTCCTAGACTACGGATTATCTCTACATGAGCTTGTCGCTTTACGAATGAAACATGTGCATTTCGAGAACAATACATTATCTATTCCGGAAGATACAAAAATCAATCGTACAATCCAGTTAAAAGAAGAGGATAAATTACACTTATATCATTACTATAAAACTATTCCTGAACCAGTACGCCCTAGATATCACAGCGATGATCCACTCTTTGTTGCTTTTCATTTTATGCTCGGTACTTACCTTTGGAGTTATGACGATGATGCACCAAAATTTCTAACGGAAATCTCCATTCAAAAAATGATTCGTTTAGAAGTAAGGCGGGCAAATTTGAGGAAAGGGATTTCTGCACAACATTTTCGAAATACCTTTATTTTAAAGATGATCCAGCAGCAATGCACAGCTGAACATATTGTAAAACAAGTAGGATTTAAAACTCACGTATCCTTAAAAAGATACGATACGTACTACGCAGACACTAACCAGAACAAGGGTTAAAAAACTACACTTGCCCTTTAGAAAAAAGAAACAATCTCGCCTAAAATTGACTTTGCATAAGCTTAGCTTGATAGTGATGTGGCGATACCCCTACAAGGAGTTTGGAGTCGATGTTTTAACAACCATTTTTGTGAATATACATCTATTAACTCTTCACGAGACAAGTAAACGGACCTTTATTTAATACTTAAATTATCATTCCGATTTTTACCACAAATTCTTTTTAATTGTATAGCAGGTGAGAATTTTCTGTACTTATTTCGTTTTAGCTTCCATACTTTATGTATGTAGTGCATTCTTATCAATTTTCCCCATTACTTTAACTCGTAGGGGCATTAACTTTAGAACTCTGCTAATGGATAAGCAAGTTAATAATTATACTTGAAAATGGAGTGATACAATGAATAAGACGTATGATGTCATCATTACCGGTGCTAGATGTGCCGGCTCTACCCTGGCAATTTATCTTGCTAAGGCAGGTTTCCATGTGTTGTTAGTGGACCGAGCGAATTTTCCAAGGGACACATTATCAACCCATACCTTTTTCAATAATACTGTCGCTCTTCTTCGAGAAACCGGTGTGCTGGACAAGTTATTGGAAACAAAAGCACCGCCGGTACGGGATATTAAATTTCAATTTGAGGATACCGTGATAGAAGGTCTCATCCCTGAGGTTTACGGAGAGGAAAGTTGTTATTGTATTAGAAGAACTTATCTCGATCATATTCTACTTGAACAAGCCAAATCCCAAATGAATGTAACTGTTTTAGAAGGATTTCGTGTGACGGATGTCATCCGTGATGACGAAACAGTGATAGGCGTGAAAGGTTTAGACGGCGACAACGAGAAACAAGAATTTTTAGCTCGCCTGGTAGTCGGGGCAGACGGCCGATCCTCTATTATTCGCAAGCTGGTAAAAAGTGAACTCAAAATAAGTATTCCGGCAACAGTCGGCATCTATTTCGGGTATTTCTCTGGATTTCGCCACGATAATGTCCCTAAATTTGAAGTATACAAGATAAAAGATAACACAGCCATTCTCTTTCCGACGAATGATGATTTATATGTAATTGTCGGCATTTTCCCATTAGAAAATAAGGAATTGATAGAACGGTTGAAATTAAATCCGGAAAGCTGTCTACGCAATTTCTTTACAGATAACTTTCCGAATACAACAATTGGGGCGCGCTTGAAAAATGCAGAACTAGTAGAACCGGTCAAAGGCATTCTCGGATATGATAATTACTGGTATAAAGGAATGGGAAAAGGATGGGCGTTGGTTGGAGATGCAGTTTGTTTTAAAGATCCTGGCATGGCGCAGGGTATCCATGATGCTATATGTGGAGCACGTATATTATCCAATATTCTATCAAAATATAAGGGACAATCCGATCAATCAAATCAAATGTCTGAAGAATATCAAAAGGCATTAGAAGATGAGTTTATGGTTCGGTTTCACATGGGATGCCAAATTTCGAAGAATGAACGCATATCTGAACAACAGGATGCTGTCAACAAGCTAATCAGTTCCCATCCAGGGGCTATAGAGAAGTTTTTAGGGATTTACAATTATGCAAACGAGCCCGCTGCTTTAGAAAAAGAACTCGCACGAATTATGCAATCGATCTAGCAATGATTTTAGAGATTAAGTGATTTAAGTACAAAAATAATTCACTATGAACCTCCCCCACTTACTCGCTTCCGCTTGAAGTGGGGATTTCTTAGCATCAACAAAGACAAGGTCCCATGAGAAGTGGATTTTCCATCTCCTCTCTGCACCTATGCAGGGGCTCCTTTTCTTCATTTGACTAAGCAACTTCTGCACATGCAGAAGGGTGGGAACACACCGTCTACTACTTTTTACTTACGCAATCCATAAATACTTTCTCTTCGTTTCTTCCGGGATATGACACATCTTTCCGTACAGTTCTTTTGCCAAAATGTTGCGGGCACCGTGAATGTCCCAGTGTTCTTCGTAGCCGCACACACAAACGTAGTTACGTGTCCGCGCTTTCTTTCTTCTTTGGCAACAAGGGCATGTTTGAGAAGTGTATGTGTCACGATCGGCGCTATCATGGTAAGCCATGGCGACACGTGGATGTTCATTAAGTACACCAGAGATCATGTAAGGTAGGGGTAGCACCACATCGCTATCAACTTAAGAAACACATTCTTCCCCAAAACGATAAAATTAAACTTTTGTACTATAAAAAATATAGAATTTCCGTTTAGGGGATACTTTAAAATCTTAGCTTGATGGGCATGTGGCGCTACCCCTATTAGGCGTTATAAAAAGTGTTCTCCAGCCACTAAAAACATGATTAACCAAAAACACACTATCATAAGACATACAGTCTTACATTTTCCTACAAAGGACTCCACTTTTTCTAATATATATTTCATGTTAGTTCATTTCCTTTTCCCTTTAATTAACAAATTCAACCCAACATTTTTCTTTATTAAAACGTACTTCTTTGCTATATGGATTTCCTGAATTAGCACTTTTTAATTTAACTTTAATTACCTGGCCAGATAAGAGCTTTGCCGCTTCATTTTTTGTTATATTTTTTTTACCCAATTTCTCTAGTCCATTTTTCCACAGAGATACTTTGCATCCCTCTTTATATCCACTACATGAGAATGACTTAGTATTTTCATAGATTGGCTTTCCACATTTCGGACACTTTGTAATAACTTCTCTGGCTGTAGCTGCTTTTACTGCGCCTTGAATGTTCTTGATATTTGCCCTAATTTCAGCAGCTATACGACCAATTAAGCTCTCTAAATCATCATAAAAATCTTGCTTTATTTTTTCATTTCGTTCTATTTGAGCTAAAGATGTTTCAAATTCTGCTTGCTTCATCGAATCTACAACAATCTTATACTACTTTCTAACTCCTACATCATCCTTTACTTGTAAGAGATTATCCCTTAAAAAGAATGGTAAATTTGATGGATCACTTTTCCAACCAAAATCAGGATTAATCTGATTTCTATTTACACATTCAACTAAATGTCCAAATACATAGGTATATATCCGAACATCATTACCCTCAAAATATCCTTTTTTCCTTGTGCTATCACCACTTAAAGCTTTCGCATAAGTCTCTGCTTGAGATGGTTTTTCACAGACAAATAATTCTTTCATCGTTATGCACTCCTAAATACATCTAGATGTATTTACTTTTAAGTAGAAATTCAAAATAAATTCCAATACATGACTAAAAATACTAACGTCCAGAAGGGTAAGACTAAAAAGAGAGCATTAACGCATCCTTCTATAAAAGCAAATGGATTTTCTTCTATTCCCCCTACGTTTTCCATGTAATGTTCCCCCTTCCCTTATCTAATTTTGTTGTTTTACCATACTAATAAGTTAACTCTTTATTTCCCTCGCTGCCGACCAGATAAGTGGCCAAAAACTCCCGTAAAACTCTCATTTTTATTCATAAATAAAAATAGACTCTTACTTGTTAAAGTAAGAGTCTATTTTAAGTATCTTTTAAATTAGAAAAGTATGGGTAAAAAAACTTATTTTAATCTCCTCTAATAGTTGTGAATCTACCATATGAAACTTGGTTTTATAAGTGTTACTCTAGGTGATTAATTGCACAATCTCCAATTGGTATTGAAACTTTCTCACCCCTCGTGGAAAATATCATTTCTTTTGATTTAATTTCTTCTAACAAACAAAGTCGTCCCATTCTAATACCTCCCAATATTAATTTGCCACTTTTTCAGTGTGTCTACATTGTGGAAAAGATGAACACCCTAAAAACACTCGTCCATCATGAGTTCGAGATACCAATTCCTCTCCACATTTCGGACACTTTCTTGTAGCTGGTTTCTGTTCTGGATTTACTTGTACGATAAATTCCTGTAAAGATGATTTATCTAGTAATTTCACATCACATGCTCTTGCTAGCTGTTTTGCTGATGATGTATATGTACTATTTGTGATTACCCATGCTTCATTAGCTTTATAAAAGGATTTAGCTGCATAAATTTCTTGAATAGCTTTAATTCCTACTTTGTTCTTAAAACCATATCGTTTCGCCTGAATAACAATCTTATTTTTCCCTTTAAATATTAAATCTGCCCCAAAATCATGACTACCGTTCGTGACAGCTGCCTTATACCCCAGCTTTATAAATAGAGCCTCAAGAAAGAATTCAAATTGTCTTCCATCCATCTGATCAATATCTCTAATTCCTGACTTTAAGAATATATCTTTCGCTTTACGCTTGTGCATTAACTTATAAAACATCACCAACATAATTAATACAATGCTGCAAAATAATATATACGGTAAAACATCTATGATAAGCAACTCAACACCTCTTTTTTTTAAAATAAAAAAGACCAACTCTATTAGTTGCTCTAGACTTAATTCAGTATTAGATTCCTTTTATCTTTCCATAGCATTTTCTAACATGTTTTTGCGGAATAAAGAAAAAGCTTTATATTTATTAGGGTGTGGATTTGGTGGCTCTTTAAACACCTTACTAATATCTTTTTGTAAATTATAAAATCTTTCATCCTCTTTTAACCAATCAACAGCTGCTTTTGACTTTCCCCATTCCCTAGCAACTTGTTTTGGCTGCTTCATTGAAGCGATGGTATAAAAAAAAGAATCCTTATTTTCTTCATCTGTTAATTCAACAGCGTAGAAATGGATTCTTTTATTTGTATCTGATTTTCCTAAAGATTGTATTTTATTTACTTTAAGCATTTCGTCTTCTATATGCTCATATTTACATTCTCCTTGATCTGTAGTTAAGAAATTTAATTTTTCAGCGATAATCGCACGTTCAAAACATTGCATTGCCTCTTTGTGACCTGGTGATTCTTCATTTAACACTTCTACAAAAATCCTCTTTTTCAAAATATCTTTGTAATTGTTTAGTACGGAAATCTTAGTATCTAAATCTATGCTAGTTAATGGTCTTGATATTTCATCATCATCAAAGAATTCAATTCTTTCAGTCTTAATCACGCCATATACAGGGACTTTTCGTTGAGCTGAATCTTTGTAATATGTAACATTTTCTGGAACTTTAATTTCATCTCTCCTCAACTTATGATTAGTTTGCTCTGTTCTTCCTCCATGCGAAGTTATTTGAAGAATTGGTAAGGCTAGAGTACTGTTATTTCCAGCGTTTATAATAAGACCGAATCTTCTTTTCCCTACCTGTGGCTCATTATCATTACTTAGAACTTTCGGTTTAAAAGGATAAAATACCCTTACAATATCACCTGATTTATATATTCCCATTTGATTCACCTATCCCTTTATCTGATATAAACAACATCATCTTCATCAAAATCATCCTCATCTTCATGCATATCAATTAGTAAAAGAATCCTTCTATCCAGATGATATCCAGTATATTTTCCTTCTGCTACTAACTCTTGTATTGCTTGATCTAAATATTTTTGTTCGTAATCTTCAAGTTCCATTTCCTGAATAATTTGTTCTCTATCTTTCCCTTTCCATGAATAATCTGATAAAAAATCAATTGATTTTTTGTTTTCTATTTTATTATTTTTCATGTCAAAACCCCCATTTTATTAATAAGATTATTATACCATCTTTACACTTTTACACAAGTGTAAAAGTGTAAATTACAGAAAATATAAAAGACCAATTCTTTTAGTCTATCTAAACCTCATCAAGTATTGAATTTACAGTTCTTTTATCTTTCCATAGCATTTTCTAGTGTGTTTTTGCGGAATAAAGAAAAAGCTTTATATTTATTAGGGTGTGGATTTGGTGGCTCTTTAAACACCGTACTAATATCCTTTTGTAAATTGTAAAATCTTTCATCCTCTTTTAACCAATCAACAGCTGCTTTTGGCTTTCCCCATTCTCTAGCAACTTGTTTAGGCTGCTTCATTGAAGCGATGGTATAAAAAAAAGAATCCTTATTTTCCTCATCTGTTAATTCAACAGCATAGAAATGGATTCTTTTATTCATATCTGATTTTCCTAAAGGTTGTATTTTATTTATTTTGAGCAATTGATCTTCCATATACTCGTATTTGCATTCTCCTATATTTGTGGTTAGAAAACGTAACTTTTCAGCAATAATTACACGCTCAAAAAATTGCATTACCTCTTTATGACCTGGTGACTCCCTATCCAATGAATTTAAAAAAGATTTATCTTTCAAAATACCTTTGTAATTCTTTAGTATAGCGCTCTTAGTAACCAAATCTATTTTTGATACTTTTTTTATTATTTCGTTATAATTGAATAATTCGATTCTTTCTGTTTTAATTACTCCATTTATAGGAACCTTCTTTTGAAGCGAAGGTTTGTAATATGTAAGATTTGGGGGAACTTTAATTTCATCATCCCTCATTCTATAATTAGGTTTTTCTGTTTTCCCATCCCTTGTAAGAATTTGAAGAATTGGTAAAGCTACGGTTTTGTCATTTTTGGCATTGATAATAACACCAAATCTTGTTTTCCCTAATTTCATCTCATTCTTTTCACTTAGCACCTTTGGTTTAAAAGGATAAAATACCCTTACAATATCACCTGATTTAAATTTTTCCATTTTATTCACCTATTTCTTTACTCCATATATTCAGCATCATTTTCATCAAATCCATCATCTTCTTCTTCATTCATTTCAAATAGTAACATAATTCTCTTATCTAATTCGAAACCATTATACTTTTCTTCTTGTATTAATTCTTTCATTGCTTGATCCAAATATTTTTGTTCATAATCTTCAAGTTCCATTTCCTCAATAATTTGTTTTCTATCCTTCTCTTTCCATGAATAGTTAGATAAAAAAGTACTTGATTTTTTGTTTTCTATTTTATTATTTTCCACGTCAAAACCTCCATTATTTTAATAAGGTTATTATATCACCTTTACACTTTTACACAAGTGTAAAAGTGTAAATTAATAAATAAAAAAGACCAACTCTTTTAGTCTCTCTAAACTTCATAAGTATTAAATTTAGATTTCTTTTATCTTTCCATAGCATTTTCTAACGTATTTTTACGGAATAAAGAAAAAGCTTTGTACTTATTAGGATGTGGATTTGGTGGCTCTTTAAACATCTTACTAATGTCTTTTTGTAAATTATAAAATCTTTCATCCTCTTTTAACCAATCAACTGCTGTTTTTGCTTTTCCCCATTCTCTGACTACTTGATTAGGCTGCTTCATTGAAGCGAAAGTATAAAAAAAAGAATCCATATTTTCTTTATCTGTTAATTCAACAGCATAGAAATGGATTCTTTTATTCGTATCTGATTTTCCTAGGGGTTGTATTTTATTTACTTTAAGTATTTTATCTTCCATATGCTCATATTTACATTCCCCTTGATCTGTAGTTAAGAAATTTAATTTTTCAGCGATAATCGCACGTTCAAAACATTCCATTGCCTCTTTGTGACCTGGCGATTCTTCATTTAGTATTTCTACAAAATCCCTCTTTTTCACAAAATCTCTCTTTTTCAAAAGCTCTTTGTAATTTTTTAGTACGGCAATCTTTGTATCAAAACCTACACTTGTTAATGGCATTGAGATTTCATCATCATCAAAAAACTCAATTCTTTCAGTCTTTATAACTCCATATACAGGAACATTTCCTTGAGCTGAACGTTTGAAATATGTAACACTTTCTGGAACTTTAATTTCATCTGCCCTCAACTTATGATTAGTTTGCTCTGTTCTGCCACCATGTGAAGTTATTTGAAGAATTGGTAAGGCTATCATTCTGTTATTCCCAGCATTTATAACAAGACCGAATCTTTTTTTCCCTACTTGTTCTTCAGTATCATTACTTAATGCTTTCGGTTTAAAAGGATAAAATACCCTTACAATATCACCAGAATTGTATGTTTCCATTTGATTCACCTATCCTTTTATCTTTTAATATAAACAACATCATTTTCATCAAAATCATCTTCATCTTCATGTATATCAATTAGCAAAAGAATCCTTCTATCTAAGTGATAACCACTATATTCTCCTTCTAATGCTAACTCTTTGATCGCTTGATCTAGGTATTTTTGTTCGTAATCTTCGAGTTCCATTTCCTCAATAATTTGCTCCCTATCCTTTCCTTTCCATGAATAATTTAATAAAAAGTCAATTGATTTATTATTTTCCACACTAAATACCCCCATTTTATTGATAAAATTATTATATCATTTTCACACTTCAACCTATATATATCCATATAATCAATGTAAACAAAAAATCAATTTTTCGTGCTATGTTTCACATCAACTACTTAGTGAATATTGCAATTGAATTATACATACGGCATTAAAGAAAGTTATTATATTGTATTCACTTCTTACACTTTTTTCTCAACAACTTACCTCCTTTCATAAATGAGGTTACTATTATATTTAAAATACTTGCAACAACTATCATGCATAACGCAAATAACCAATTACTCACTTATTCACCTCCTTTCAAATTCTATTTACCAAACTAATAAATCGACTAGGAGGCACTAAAATCTATAATATATACATCTAATTCATGATGAATAAACTTCTTACATTCATCTTTGATAATTGCTAAACATTTTTCTTTCTTTAATCCTCCTGTACCGCTTCCTATAATCGGCATTGCAACCGAACTATATTTTTTCTTTATTACTAATTGCAATGCGTTATAAGTTGACTGCCTAATTGAATACTCTGTTGCTTTCCACAAAGTATTAATACCAGCTACATGAATTAATGCTTTGCAATTTAAAAAACCAGATGAAGTAATAACCGCTTCACCTAGCTTTAATAGACCTTCTTTTTGCAATTGTTTAAATGGTTCATGACCTGCCTTCTTCCTAATTGCCTTTGAAAAATCAGCTTCATTTAAAAAATAACGTGGTAAAAAATTTCTATTCCATGCATTAATTATTACATCAACTTTACTATCATAATTTGTAATATCGCCATTCTTCATGAAGATCCTCATGGAATAATCAACCTTTCATTTTTTATTCTTCCAAAAGTTATTAGAGCTTTTGCAATAAAAAACTGCACATTTGAAGTTAACTAATTTTTAAAGAAAGCTAACATTATATTTCCCCTTCTAATTTATTTAATAGAAATTAGAAGTTTAAACCTCATAATATAATTATATCTTTAAAAATAGGTACTTCCCTCCCACCATACTCCCAATAAACTCTCATTTTTATCTCTCGTATCCATTTTCAATTTGTTCTTGTAATTGTTTATATTGTCGTTGGTTCTTCCATTTTTCATATTCATTATTCATATGATAGTTCATATTTTTTAAGCTTCTCATAATGTTGGTACGTTGTTTAAAACCAGACCGTATACGTTTACCACGAGAAAAAATATTTTTTCTCTTTTGAAATTTAGCTTGTTGTTGTTCTTTTGCTACCTGCTTCATTTCTTTTAAAACAGCGTTCCCCAATCTAGTATATAATTCATTAACCTTTGTATCCCCAAATTGGTTATAACGTTTTTTATCTTCTTCCCTCCCTCCATAAGCTTCTTTCATAATCTTCATTTCTTCTTCTAATTTCTCTTTTAATTCTTTAAACTCTTTCTTATGGTATTTCTCTATGTACATATCATTTAATTGATCTATCTTATCCCTTACATGGCTAATAGAGTTATAGTTATACTGCCACTGCTTTTTATCTTCAGGTAGCTCTTTCGTAATTTCAGCAAACAACTTTTTCATTTTTCTTTTTTCAGAAAGCTGCACATCTTTTTTACTTTTAACAATTTTATTCCGTATTAAATCATTAATTTTTTTGTACTCTTCGCTGCGATCCATAATGCTATTTACTACTTTTGATTTCATTGCATCAATTGATTTTTGTTTTCTTTTCCCTCGATGCATTCCTTTAAATCTGCCTTTGGAAATTATCCTTCCGGCACTCGGTACTGGTTCGACCATTGCGACATGAACATGGATATTATCCGTATTATAATGAATGGCTGCTGACCAAATTGCTGTATCGCGTAATCGTTCTTTCGTCATCATGACATCCATTGCTTTCCTTGTTACATCTTTTAATTTTTCTTCATCTAGCATTTTGCTTTCCGAGTTATAAATACCGTGTTTCTCTAACCATTCATTATCAAAACTAATTACATCCTGCCACAAAACACTTTTGTTTTTTTGTGCCGTTTTAAAAGCCTCTTTCAATCTATTCTTACCATCTAGTGAAACTACGCCTTCCTCTTTTGTAAAAAGTGAAGATGTTTTTTCCTCGTTTCCCATATAATCTTGATAAGAACTAAATTCATTTTTTTCTTTCTCAACAGCATCTTTTCTTCCGATATAATCAATGTAATCCCCGAATTCTTTATCTTGATTTTTACTAAAATCATTTTTGGAATATACGAATTGACTTTTAATTACTACACCAGGCGTATTCATATATTACCTCCCTAATTTGAATCACTTGTACCTTTTTCTCTTTCTAACTTTTTCATTCGAGCATTTGAAATTTGATCTTTAACAAATTCTTCTGCTTGTACCATGCCTTTAGACATAAACTGATTTGTTGTAGCCAATCGCTCAAATCTATTTACTGTAAAATAGTGATTTGCAAATTGTAATAACATTCTTGTATGTTTATCAGTTAGATTTGTACCAGCTCTAATTCTTCCTAAATCTTCATGAATAACATCTTTAACTGCTCCTTTAATTTGTTCTAATAAATCATGATTTTGGTTTTGATGTTCAACAATAATTCTTTCTAATGCATGGCTTGGTTTAATTCCTTTTTCTTCTGCATATTCCTTTATATAAGCAACTGTAGTTTCATTTAAATAATAAGTCTTATCCATCTTTTTCTTAGACATACTTAAGCCCCTTTCACTATTTTTATTTATTCATTTTCCAATTCAATATCTTCAATAACTTGTAACATACGATTCATAGTTTGTGTGTTTTGTTTTATGAGGATCATGCTTTGTTTTTGTAATTCTATATGTTTATCTTGTAAGTCTTTCATATCTTGAAGTACAGCAAGATTACTAATGTATCTATGCAAAAATTCCTGTCTGGAAATCTTTTTTGCCTTAGCTAGTTCATCAATTCGTTTCACTAAACTAGCATCAAGATCACGGATTAACACATTCATAGGGGAGACCTCCAAATTAGTGATTTTAATTGCAAAGAGCATAAGGGTTTTTTGCTATCACCGAAGGTGACAGGTTAGGCAGAGCCTAACAAAAACGTGATATCATGAGGAAGAGAAATTCAATGTGGTTTCAGTGTGGTTTCAGTGTGGTTTCAATGTATTTTCAATGTACTATCCAATGTAGTTTCAATGTACTTTTTCCAATCTATTTTTGAACCACAACACTTTTTATAATGGCAAAAAAAATTATCTGATAAATTTTTAATACAATCAAAAAATTATCAGATAATTATATTTGTAATGTTTATACTTCTTTCTAACTTCTAAAATATTTTAATTTCATTCTGCTAGATTAAACTTTTTACGCTGATCTTCTAATTTCTTCTGAAGATTTTTCTCTTTTGCTTCTAGTTCTTTTATTTTGCTTTCTAGCTCTAATTTTCTCTTTTTATATTGTTCTATTTGAAGCTTTCTTTTTTGAATTTCTGATTCACTTTTTTCTTTTTCTTCCTCAGTTTGATATGCCTTATTTGCTTCAATCCTTTCAATTTCATTTACAATTTTATCTGATAATTCATCTTGTAATGGGATTGTCTTCTTTACATTTTTTATTTCTATCTTTACAGATTGTAATTCTTCTTCCGTTTCATCTTGAGCATACTCATTAGCATTTTTTCTTAATAGTTCTTTGTTTGTTTTTATCTTTCGATAATCTCCTGTTAAAACGATTTTCTTTTCTTTTAGATTATTATTTTCTGCTTTTTGAATTGTTCCACCTTCGTTAGTTGTGCTAGTTTCAAATGAATCAATCTCTGCTTTTTCATTTACAAATAAACCTATGACATTATATTCTTTTGGCACTTCACTGATTTGGATAACATACATATCCCCTTGATTAAACACAACTTTCGTTGGTAGTTCTTTAGCATTCCCTTTTTGTTTAGCTGTAAAAGATAATTTTGTACTTACATACGTTCCACTTTTTTCTCCTGTTTTAAGGTGAACTTGCATTATGTCTTTATCTGGATTGTACTCCCATTTTTTTAGATAAATAGTAGTATAATTCAGTCCAGGTAACGGACGATTAAATTCAGTTTGAACAATAGGATCGTCATTAAACATAAACTCTTTTGATGTTAAGCAAATGGTTAAAACAGCAACAATTCCTATCATAATAGCATAGTAAATTTTATTTTTATTACTTCCAACTTTAAATGCAGACAAGCGAAATCCTCCTTTTATTTAGTGATTGGCAGATTGACTTGCTGGAAATGGTAATAGCTGTCTAGGATCAAAAGAAGTTCCTTGTTTATAATCATTTCCTTTCCTAGCTTCAAAATGCAGATGTGTTCCAGTTGAGTCTCCTGTATTTCCTTGTATCCCAATCTGTTGTCCTTTTTTTACATCTTGTCCAGTTGTTACATTTAATCCATCCATGTGCGCATAACGTGTAAACACTCCATTAGGATGTTGAATTGTAACCATGTTTCCATACGAACTAGATAAACGAGCATCCACAACTTTTCCATCCCCTACAGCACTAACTGGTGCTCCACGATACGCCACTAAATCTATCCCTGCATGAAGTGTTCCCCAACGACCGCCATAATCACTTGTAACAACATAATTGATTCCCACAAAGGGAAATTGAAAGTCTCCTTTCATATTTTCATCCACTTTAATTTCTCCTGTTCCTCCACCCTCTACAACCTCACATTGCATTGCTCCACCTAATTCTTGAGCAATTTTTGTAACAGTTGGAATCCAATATTTATTAAGCCCACCAGGATCATTGTCTGCCCCGACTGGTGCATACTTCCCACCGATTTGATCAATAGTTGTTAGCCCTTGTGAGATATAAAGTCTATTTAAGTTCCCTGCCATATATACAAGCCCTTCCTCCAAACTTGAGAAGATTTGTAAGGTTTGCCAGTTCGTTTTTGGGTCCATTAATCCGCCGGGATTATTTTTATTAACGACCGCATTTGACTTCCCGTAGCCCGTTTCATGAAGTGCAATAGCTGCTAATAGTACTGGATCAATCTTTGCTGATTCAGCTGCTTTCATAAATCCATCTGCATGATTAGCAAACGCTCCAGATTGATTTATTTTTGCATCAAACTTCGTACGATCAACCTGTCCTGTTAATTTACAACCAGCACCTATAATTAATCCAGAACCCCCTCCACTTCCACTGGAGGACTTATGAGAACCAGATATTGATATTGCTGATATGGCCCCAATAAAAAGGACTCCTAGTATTAAAACACCAGGAATCCCAAGCCATAAAAGAATCTTTTTAATTATTATTTTTTTAATATCCATGCATTATAAACCACCTTCAAAGAGGTTTATTTCATCTTCGGAGGCTTCTACTGTCATTGTTAAGTTCTGCACACCTTTAATGGCTAAAACACATTCTCCTTGCTGTAATAATGGAATTTGCCTTAACTCACTTTCGGATAACTGACCTTGGAAAATGTACCTTAGCGTATCTAATGAGTTCGCATCTTGCTGTAAGACAAACTTATACTGGGTTAGTTCAAATAGTGTTTTAATTTTAATTGCTACCTCATTATCCTTTGCATCTGACACAAAATCTCGAACTGATTGTGAAGCAAAAAGAAGCCCACCAAAATACTTACGGGCTTCACGCGCAAATTCCAGTATAAAATCTACCGCAATTGGGTTACTCGTATTAATCGTTAAATGTGATTCATCTAAAATAACTAACAAACGTCTTATAAGATCAAAGTCAAAGCCATCTTTATAAATTCCTTTACGTTGCGGTTCACCAATTTGAATGAGGTGATCCCAAATCAAACTAAATGCATTATACATTTGGGCATTAAAAACTTTTTTCTCCAGACTACGTAATGATTTTACAGAGAAGAATACAACTTGTTCATTTGTTAGGTCTTCTAACGTTGTATGTCCATTAAATAGATGACCGTATCCATTTACAATATCATCAAGAGCTAATTCGATTTTCTCTAGCCTAGCTGATCTAGAAAGGGATAATCCAGGGTTAATAATTCTCTCTTCCACATTCGAGTACAGCTCTTTCTTTACATATTCGAGTAATTCTAAAAAGATAGGATACTCTTCATTTTTCAAGTTAGTTACACCTGTAGTTTTTATTTTTTCTAAGAATCCTAATGATTCATAGAACTCTCTAAGTACTTTTTTATACTCCTGGATATCCGCATCCGTAACTTGTGGAGATAACAGACAATAAAAAGTAGCTGCCTTAGAAAGATGTTGTAAGAAAGAATGTGTCTCTATTTCTTCCATTGTTTTTTTATCTTCATCGTCTATCCTTGAACGATAAATTTGCAACGGGTTAATTAAACCTTGTGTACCATCAAGTGCCACCATTTGCCCGTTTACTTCTTTAATTAACGTCTCAAATTCTCCTGTTACATCAAATCCCCTAATAAAGTTATTTCTAATTTTATTATCTAAAAACAACTTTTTCAGAAGTGTACTTTTCCCTGAACCCATTTCTCCAATGAGTACACCGTTATAGTATCTACGTTGCTTATCTTTATGAAACAAATCAAATAACACGCTACCACCTGTAAATGTAGTCCCTAGATAAGATCCTCGCGGATCACGTAATTGCGCATAATGAAAGGGAAGCCCAGCGGCTAATGTAAGCCCAGGCATTCCCTTTCCTTCTCTCTTATTTGCGTATGTAATTTGTTCTTCATACGGGCCAAATAAAGCTTTCCACTCATGCTCTTGCTCATTTAAAAGTACCGTCCCCTTAAAGCTTTGTGCCTCCAGCTCCGTTAAAACGTCTCCAACACTCTTCTCTAATTCTAAAGTCGTTTTTCCATGAACGTATAAACGAACATGAACTAACTTAATGACTTCTCCTAATTGTGATATTTGGTGATATAGTTTGGTTAACTCATCATGTTTTTGAACAGCATCTAGTTGAGCAATCCCTTGTTTTTCATTACTAAAACGCATTTTTTGTTCTAACATAGACTTATTAATATTGGTTACGGTCTCACTTCTCTCCATTGTAGAAACATCTGTAACCACTATAACGTTCTTCATTGTAGTAATCGTCTTCATCCACTTTGCATCTACATTAGTAGGATAGTCAACAATGTGAATACAAGCTTCATAACCGTCTCCTTTTCTTACAAAGTTATCACCAAATCTTAAACCGCCTTTCGGTTGAATCTTTGCAAGAAATTCTAAATCAGGTTTCTGTTTTTGCTTATTTTCATCTTGATCCCCCTTCTTTTTCTTTTTATCTAACATTGGAATGATATTAGCTAATTCAAACGCCATGATTAGTCCTCCTTACAATTTAGAATTTTGGTTATTTAGTACACACAGCACATCAATTTTCTTTTCTTTTGTGATTCTTACTAATGGAAAGGAATTTTTAAAATGGTTCTCTGCCATCCTACGTCTTTCTGATAATTGTTCTTTATTACTACCATAGATAAATAGGAAAAACTCCCTATCCGTTCTCTTTTCTTCTAAAAAGTTCAATTCAAATAATTTACGATCGATATATTTATGATTAATAGGATCTTGCGTTTCTTCTCTTTTTTTCCTCCAATACTCTTGTTGGATAGATGTATTAGAAGGAAAATTTAAAGATACTTCTTTATAATCATACGCATAACTCCGCATGTACCTAACCCTTTGATAGATCATCATCATTTCATCCGATTCATTTAGGGTATTTAAATCAGTAGTAGTAATTTGTAAAATATCCATGAATCCGTTTTTTAGAACAATATGATTCCCCTCATACCGTACAAAAGGAAGCATGCTTATCGTTTGGTTTGGCACTCGAACCTTTGGCTTTTTTTCTTTTTTTTCTTTCTTTATATTCTTTTTCGGTTTCTTTTCTTTCTTTTTTATAGAAAAAAAACCAGATTTCTCTGGTTTTTCTTCATCTGTTATTACAGGTACAACTATTGTTGGAACACCTGCAGCATCATTTAATTTTGGCTCCGTACTCATTTCTCTTTTCCTCCTTATTTTCATTCGAGTATTTAGATTCATTTTCTATCGCATTAGCATCAATAGAATGATAAGTAGTTTTATTACGTTTAATTAAAAAATATAATGCAACATAATTTCGTTTTCCTGGATTGGTGGAAGAACTCATAACCATAAAAAGTAAAGCGCCAAACCCTACAATATAGTAGGGAATGGCAAACCAATTATGAACAAATTCACTGCCCACATTTAATAGGAACAATGTTCCTACGCCGATGATGGATAAATCCTTTGCGTACAGTGAAAAAATTAACTTGATAGGTGATTTTATTTCTTTAGGGATTTCATAGCTCAATTACATCTTCACCTTTCTATAATTTAGTACTTACATATCTTCATGAACGCTAAACTTTTGTTCAGCATTATCATCCAAACGCTCAATTTGTAATACAGTCTGTTTATTATTTTCTTGTAAGACACTTCCTGTTTCTTGCTTCACATGATTTCTTTGAATTGCTTCTGTCTCTTGTACAATCTCAGTCTTTTGAATAACCTTATTTTCTTGCTGAACGACTTTCTTTTGACTCACTGTCGGTGCTGAACCCTGTACACTTGGTGCTGGTTGGCTCACTGTTGGTGTTGAGCGCTGTAGCGCTGGTGCGGATTGACCCATCACTGGCGCTGAGCCTTTTACTGCTGGTCCTGGTTGACTCACTGCAGGGGCTGAACCCTGTACACTTGGTGCTGGTTGACTCACTGTCGGTGTTGAGCGCTGTAGCGCTGGTGCGGATTGACCCATCACTGGCGCTGAACCCTGTACACTCGGTGCTGGCTGACTCACTGTCGGTGTTGAGCGCTGTAGCGCTGGTGCGGATTGACCCATCACTGGCGCTGAACCTTGTACGCTTGGTGCTGGCTGACTCACTGTCGGTGTTGAGCGCTGTAGCGCTGGTGCGGATTGACCCATCACTGGCGCTGAACCTTGTACACTTGGTGCTGGTTGACTCACTGTTGGTGCTGAACCTTGTACACTCGGTGCTGGTTGACTCACTGTTGGTGCTGAACCCTGTACACTCGGTGCTGGTTGACTCATTGTTGGTGCTGAACCTTGTACACTCGGTGCTGGTTGACTCACTGTTGGTATTGAACCCTGTACACTCGGTGCTGGCTGGCTCACTGTCGGTGTTGAGCGCTGTAGCGCTGGTGCGGATTGACCCATCACTGGCGCTGAGCCTTTTACCGCAGGTGCTGGTTGACTCACTGTTGGTGCTGAACCTTGTACACTTGGTGCTGGTTGACTCACTGTTGGTGCTGAACCCTGTACACTCGGTGCTGGTTGACTCACTGTTGGTATTGAACCCTGTACACTCGGTGCGGATTGGCTCACTGTTGGTATTGAACCCTGTACACTCGGTGCTGGTTGGCTCACTGTCGGTGCTGAACCCTGTACACTTGGTGCTGGTTGACTCACTGTCGGTGCTGAGCCTTGTACCTTCGGTGTTGGTTGACTCATTGTTGGTGCTGAGTCTTGTACCTTCGGTGTTGGTTGGCTCACTGTCGGTGCTGAGCCTTGTACCTTCGGTGTTGGTTGACTCATTGTTGGTGCTGAGCCTTGTACCTTCGGTGTTGGTTGACTCATTGTTGGTGCTGAGCCTTGTACCTTCGGTGTTGGTTGACTCATTGTTGGTGCTGAGCCTTGTACCTTCGGTGTTGGTTGGCTCATTGTTGGCACTGAACCTTGTAGCGCTGGTGCGGATTGACTAGGCGCTGCCTGTATTTTTGGTTGGTTTACTACTGGCCCGTTTCCAGCTCCTTGTCCCGTTGCTGGAATCGCTGGTTGTGATTCATTTGCTTTTGGTCCACTCACAGCCCCTTGTCCCGTTGCTGGAATCGCTGGTTGTAATCCATTTGCTTTTGGTCCACTCACAGCCCCTTGTCCCGTTGCTGGAATCGCTGGTTGTAATCCATTTGCTTTTGGTCCATTCGCAGCTCTTTGTCCCGTTGCTGGAATTGCTGGTTGTGATGGAGTTGCTTCTGATCCGTTCACAGCTCCTTGTCCCGTTGCTGGAATCCCTGGTTGTGATCCATTTGCTTTTGGTCCATTCGCAGCTCCTTGTCCTGTTCCTGGAATCGCTGGTTGTGATCCATTTACTTTTGGTCCATTCGCAGCTCCTTGTCCTGTTCCTGGAATCGCTGGTTGTGATTCATTTGCTTTTGGTCCGCTTACAACTCCTTGTCCCGTTGCTGGAATCGCTGGTTGTGATGGAGCTGCTTCTGATCCGTTCACAGCCCCTTGTCCCGTCGCTGGAATCACTGGTTGTGATCCATTTACTTTTGGTTCGTTCACAGCT
The DNA here is from genome assembly GCF_056033845.1 of Bacillus sp. TCT6. NCBI lineage: Bacteria > Bacillati > Bacillota > Bacilli > Caryophanales > Bacillaceae > Bacillus > Bacillus sp. TCT6. The sequence continues at coordinate 39,658 of NZ_JBVYHX010000003.1, read as the reverse complement.
CCTTGTCCCGTTGCTGGAATCGCTGGTTGTGATTCATTTACTTTTGGTCCATTCGCAGCTCCTTGTTCTCTTCCTGGAATCGCTGATTGTGATCCATTTGCTTTTGGTCCTGCTGGATGTGGTCCTATCGGTCCGTCATATTGGTTTTTCATTGGTGTAATCTTATCAATTGATTTTTCACCGTTCTTTGCAGGTTTCTTAACCCCTGCCTTTGATCCTGCTGATTTTGGACCTATATTTGATTTAACCGGTATTGGTAATGGAATATTAGACTTCCCTCCATCAAATAACGATTCCTCATTTGTTGAAAATCCACCAGGATTAACGTTGGAACCATTCTTTCCTTTTACGTCTTTATTATTTCCGCTACCGATTGAAGATGTACCTGGTATTGCTTCTGCACCACCTCGACCTTTTGGGTTTGTCTTATCTTTCTCTTCTGAATCGTCAGGGCTATCAATAGCACCCCCATCGCGAGAAGGTGGCGGACCATTATCTCCATCCTCATCATTATCATTATTATTATTACCATTTTTCATATCAAAATTGTTTAAATCATTATCTCCAACACCTGGCATCCGTGGACCTGCTGGTTCTTCTTTCCCTCTCAGCTTATTAATCATACCTGCTGTTCCTGTTGCCCCTTTTTTCACCATTTTCCCTGTCGCTTTTGCAACATCAAATCCAGCCTTGGCAGCCATCATACCGCCCATCATGGTCTTCCAGCCACTTTGTAAGCCTGCATCAATGCCAAGTATACGTTCAACAATATTTGGCCCATCTATTACAGCCCAAGATCCAGCAAGAAGGAGTAGTGCATTTCCCCAACCCATAAAGCCAAAATCTTTTGTAGCTAGCCATCCTATATAAAGGGAATATATTTTTAAAAGTAACGCCATACAAAAAATGACTGCATAGCAGCTAAAAATTTCATTTATTATCTTTTTTAATCTTTGACCGCTGCTAATATCAGTTGCGGCTACTAGTGCTCCAAATATATTATGAAAAGCCAATTCATAGATAATTCGCCCAACCTTTACTATACTAATTAGTAATGCAAAAGCAGTAACAGTGAGTGAGAGTAACACCGATCCCCAATTTAAGCTCCATCTATAGTAAGCTTCTTCGAACACATCAAACCATCCATTATCTAGCTTTTCTGTTTCAAGTTTATTATCATATGAGAGAACTAACTTGCGGTTTAAGGCATCTTCTGCCTCACCGCTCGCTAAATCTGCATCTACTGTTTCATTAAAATCAATATGTTTAATATTTTCTTCCGAGATACCATTAATTCTTTTTCCCTCTGGATCGGCCAATTTAAAATCCGTCTTAGCATAAAAGTTAAGATCTGCTAAATTACTTTTAACAATACTTGCACCTAACGAACCTGGTGTCCCATGTAGGTCTTTTACACCAGCACTTGCAATTTTATTTAGGTTGTCCATTAAAATTGGACCACCCACAAGAAATAATATTGAAAGTAATCCATTTAATATAACGTTCGTTCTTTTTTCTATTTTATTAAACATCAGTTGGTAACCAACTGCTATTATGGTAACAGTCAAAATTGCCCATACTACTAAACTCAATTCGTTCCTAAGATTATTTATTTCCGAATATTGAAAGAAATCATTACTTGTAATAACTTGTACTACTACCTTTTCTACAATTTCATTTATATAAAGAAGTCCCCATAAAAGCCATTGACCTAACCAACGAAATATATTACTCGCAATCCCGTTCAAGTCTAATATATCTTGATATTGAATTAGTATTTCTTCCTTAGTCAATTCATTCACCTCTATCTATAATCGAATTGAAATATCATTTTTTTTCTTTTGTGCGAACTTACAAGTGAAAAGTATTACTATATAAAAAAGAAGGAGCAGTATAGTAGCTGGTCCTTTCACTGATAAAAATTGTTCATATATATTAGGTGTCATTAAATCGAGCATAACTGGCATTGCGCCAACCATACCAATAATCATATAGATTGTTTTTGCTTTACCTTTCTTCTTACGATGTAGATCATCACGCTTTGAGATTTCAAAGTTCATACTTTTAATAACTCGGCCAAACATTTCCCTTGCTGAACCACCTTTTTCATCTTTAATCTTTAAAATTTTATGAAATTGATTCAAAGCTGGGAAATTATACTTTTCAAAGTGTTTTGTATCTAATTTTGCCTCTTCTTCCAATTTAGCTAGTGTTTTATCAATTTCTTTTTGAATAGAAATATCTAATGTTTTCTTTGTTTCTATTAAGCTATAATATGGATTTTTCCCCGACTGCATAAAGAAAGACATATTAGTTGCATACTTTAATAGCTCATTTAATTGAAATTGATAAACTCTGACTTTCTTATTTGCAACAGTAAAGGCAAAGAACCATATTACTGAACCCAAACTACCTGCAATTATACTTATAGGAATATCCTTCAAAATTATGTATACATACCCTGTATGCATAATAAATAAAAATGCTAACCATCCTACTATCGACCATCCACTAAATAGCAACCTTGCTTCTTGCCACAAAGATAATTTTTTCTTTTTTGATTTTGCCACTTTTATAAACCTCCTTTAATAAAAAAAGAACCTATTCTTTAGAATAAGTTCTCAAAATAATTATTTATCTATTGCCTTTTTAATTGTGTTGCTAAATTCTCTTTTTTCAAAAGCTCTCGTATTTCCACTAAAATTAGTTCCTGAACCATTAACTTCTTTCCCATCCTTAAAAACTGAATACCTACTTTTTGGTTCAGTTATACCTATACTCTCAAATTCGTCTCTTGTTTTACTTGTTACATTTGGATTCCAGCTTAAATCTTTTGGCGCATCTTCCCAAGAAAAGAGATACACTTTTTTATCCGATTGTTTTGCATCATAATCTAAAACTTGTTTTGCATTTGAATTTTGAAGATCTCTATTATGAGCCATCATTACAAATACAGGCTCTTCTTTTTTAACTAATTTCATTAATTCATCATATGAAATTTCCACTACTCCAGCGCTAACAGACTTCTCATTCTTATTAGATCCACTACTTATTCCATCTGTATCTTTAGAACAGCCACTTACAACCATTATAGATAGAATTACTAGTGCAATAATCCAATTTGATTTTATAATTTTCAACTCAATCACTCCAACTGTATATTTATAAATCTATATAATTATAGTTTACTAAATTTACAGCTGCATGTACTAGACTTATTCTCATTTAATTGAGTCAAAGAATTGATTTACTGCCTCTTTAGATTGGTATCCTACTAGCCTATTTACCTCTTTACCATCCTTAAAATGAATCAATGTAGGCGTTCCCTGTAAACCATAATCACGCCATCCTTCTTTGAACTCATAAGCATTATATAAACTAAATTTCGTATTAGAGTATTTTTTTACCGTGTCCTTCAAATTAGGCTCTAGTGCTTCACAATATGAGCATACTGGACTAAAGAAATAAACCACTTCATTCTGTCCAACTTTCTCATTTTCCTTTAATTGCTCAGGCAAAATTATATTTTGGTAAAACGGATCTTTCTCTGCTTGGTCTAAAGTTTGCATAGACACTTGTTTGTTTACGTATGGACTTGCTTTTTGTTTTTGTGCACTTTTATATGTATCAAAAGCCATAAAAGCACCAAAAGCTACAATAATAGCTGATAACATGAAGATTAATCTTTTCATCATTTATCCCACCTAAATTATTTGATATTAACATGGTATCAGCTTTTTTTAGCTCTATTCTCTCAACAAACTTTCAGGATAATTTCATAAAACTTGCAAGAAACTCCTATTTTTCTGCTTTCTCCTTAAATACATCTGGTAGCAAATGATAGAGCTTAGCATCTCTCAACAACTTTATCGTCCGTTCTGAAATGGGTTGTATCTTTTCAATTGTTTCATACTCTTCTAATTCTGGATTCCATTCATTTTCTCTCTGGTATATGTGTCGATATACAAGGCCTTTATCATTATATTCTATGAACTCCACGAATTCCTTTATCTCACGTACAACACTACCATTTACATTTTCTTTGCTCATTTGAATTCCATATGGCAATAATTCCACAATATCCCTTGCAATTGTAAGATCATCCGATTTAGCATACGATGGAGCTTGTTTCATCATTGGAATATATCGACTCGGAATAGCTGCTGCACTCTTGGCATGGAGAGTTGTAATGATAGAATGACTCGTTTTGACACTATCTAATACTCCAGCAGCCTCAACGCCACGAGTTTCTGAAATTAAAATCCAATCTGGGTTATTACGTAGACCAGCTTTATTTAAATCCCATATATCTATCTTTTTTTCCCTATCATCACCAGTTAGGGTTATTAAACTACTAATGTCTTTATGTGGATACAATTCTTTCAAGTGACTATCTGGTGTATCCTCAATTAAAAAAATCGCATCATCATCATTCATAAATCCTACCAATAGCTTTTGTAATTCTGTTTTCCCCGTACCCGTTGCACCACTAATTGTGACATTACCCCTTGCCTTCATTAATAATTCTAAGAGTACTGCTACATCCTTATTAACTAGTCCTGATAAATCAGGAATTGCTAAATGTGGTTTACTCACACGTATAGCGAATGTACCACCGTTCGCACAAACTGGATGTATTGCATTCACTCGCAAATTCCCAAAGGCAGTATCTAATATTGGATTACTTTCTGTAAATTCATCACCTTGAATATCAGCAATTTGTTTTATCAAACTTTTCACTTCTTCTTGCGTTGGTTGCTCTTTAGGTCTATATCTTCCAGTCATTCGATTCTCTATTACTAAGAAAGAACCATTCCATTTCATATCCGTAATATCTTTATCCTTCAGATATACTTTTAAAAAACTTTCTGCTAAAATTTTTTCTACCCTTTGCTGTTTTTGCATTTGGATATTCATAATTCTCATTTCCCTTCAATTAAAATGTAATGGCATTTGAAATTTGATTCATATAATAGATAAAAATTATCCCTGCAAATCCAGCAACAAAACCTACAGCTAAAAATAATGCGGGCACAGAAAATATATCCATTGCTTCGACCTTTTTATCAACTAGCTCATTAACTTTATTTTCTTGAATACGATCAATAAACATTTCTAACTCTTGTAAAGCTTCTTTCTTTACCCCGTACTCACTAAATTCATAAATAATACTCATAACCATATTTGCTTCACTTGTCCCAACAAAGTCAGCAAATTCTATATAATGCTCCCGATTATTACTCTTTTCTATCTTTTCAACTAATAAATTTAATTGCGCTTGCATCGGTCCTTTTAAATAGGGAGCTGTTTCTTTTAATGTTGTATAAACATTCCCGGAGGTACCTAATGAACCTAAAAAATATCTCAAAAACTCTGGAAACAAAAAGGTTTTCTCTATATTGGCATTTGTATTACGCAGCACTAAACTAAAATAGTTATATTTATTGGCAGCTATTACGACTATTGGTAATCCTAAGAAAAATATATATTTTTGTGTGAGCATTACAACTAATGTATAAACCATAAAAATTACTACAGTTAACATCCATTTTGTAATCAGATATGCTTTTTTATTTAAATTAAAGTATTCTAAATACATTTCTAAATGTTTTTCACGCAAAATCTCTCCAAACATCTTCTTTCACTCCTTTTTAATCCATAAATAATAAAAGGAAGGGAATTATCCCTTCCTATCTCGCCATTTCCAAACTATTTTTTTCTGTTTCTAATTTCTTTTTAATATTCATATCTATATCCCTTGTTTATATTAATCATCATTTGAAACGTTATCCCAACCATCGCTCGCAACAGTAGCCCACTGATCCCTTACATCAATTTCGTCATACTCTGCATTTTCTTCACGTTCCTCATATTCTGCAGATGACTCTACTTGAATAAAGGCTCCCTCCGCCGTCGGTTTATAACAATCAGATTTTTTTGCTCTTTCTCGCCATAATTCAATTACCGATTTAGGTAAATACTCATTTAATTGACCTACTAGTTCTACTTTTGTTTTTAAAGATAAATAGGAAGCAAATACAATGAACGATAAACATTGTTGGAATGTGAATTCATCAAAATGAGTTTCCACAATACTTAAAGCAATATCTGCTCGATCATGAATAAAGTCCCCTAACTCCGTCCTAATAGTGTCTTTTATCTCTAAAATGGCATCTTTCGGCATTAAATCCTTCATTAATACATAACTATCAGTCTCTGATTTTGCAGTATATACGATATTTTCTAAGATAATATTTTCATGTTCTGAAATAATTGGTAAATTCAATACTGACTTTGAATTATCAAAATCTTGACTTAAATACTCGTAACGAGCTTTAGCTGCAGTTTCATTACGATTATAAATTGGCTTTGGTACAATTTTTCCAAACTTATTATCTTGCCTTTTATTTACACGTACGACTACACTTTCACCCTCCTGTAATCGCATTAATTCATCTGGCATTAATAAATAACGTTCTTTTGTACTTTCACTTGTACTCTTATCCGTAGATAAGAATTTACCACTTCGAGTATAGTCTTGAATTGTCTGTTTCCCTATTAAGGCAGCATAGTGCTCCGCTGTAGATTTATCCATTGTTAAGATATAAATTTGGTTCGAACAGTTACCAATAATAGTGTCAGCTTCATCCCCATATAAACTCTTAACTTGTGAATATGCTTGTAAAACTAAATGGAAGCGGAAGCCTTTACCAGCACCAACCGTAATCATACCGTCCATACCATCAATGGCTGGCATATTTCCGAATTCATCGAGTAATACCTGTACTTTTCTTTTCATTTTTCCACTTGCACTCATTGTCGCTTTTTCAGCATTGACACGATATGCCTGACTCACAAAAATCGAAGCTAATACATGATTTGACTTGTCATAATCAGGTGTCACCATAAAAATTGCTACTGGCTTATCTCCAAATCCAATCTCTGTTAAATCTAAAGAATTATAAGATGTCAATTTAGCATTTGGTGTTAATGTAAAAATTTGCAGTTTATCCATTGCATTACTGAAAATACCAGAACGTGTATTACCAGCGGCAAAGTTACTCGTTGCATACATCATACGTGCTGGATCATTTTCATCTCGTGCTCGGAAAAACATATCTAGTGCATTTTCCCCTGTTTCCTCATTGTTATCACTTCCTTTTGTCGCAAGGAAGTTGGCTACAGAATACATATTTACTCTTTCTTCTTTTCCAACTTTTAATGAATCTTTAGTAATAGCTAAAATAATTGCGGTTACTAAAGATTTTGCAGAGTTATTCCAGAAGGGATCTTTAGCGTTTGGATCATGATATAAAGAGAAAGCTACGCTATTAGCATACTGTTGAGCCAAAGCAGTGTCGCCTTTTTTATACGCTTCAATGACTAACTGCAGGGGATTAAATCCCATTGATTTTTTCTGTTGCATTAAGTTAAAGATATAAACTTCATAACCCCGTTTTTTCAATGTTTCATAGCTAGCCGCAGCAATTTCACCCTTGGGATCATTAACAATCATGGAATCTTTTTCTTCCGCACGAGAAATTACATCGACTGTTGGAAAAACGTATCGTTCCCCTTTACCTGATCGGGATATACCAATAACTGCTGTATGTACTGGGCCTGTATCTAGCATAAGTTGATATTTCTTTCCTTTTTGGAGAGCAGAAACAATTACACCACTTCCCCCTTTGTACTCTTTGTCGCTTCCTGGTACAACCTTATATTGCTTCAATAATTCTTTTGGATCTTCAAACTCCGCACTACCATGCTGATTCTCATTCATTGTTGCGTAATTTGTTTTCATGCTGTAGCAAAATTTTAATAATCCAAAGAGAGTAAGTGCATATGCACCTATATAGAAGGTCATGATGTCACGTTGAAAATTGAAACAATCCTCCAACGAAAGGTGGAATAAATCCATTGCTTGCATATTTTGATGAGCAAATTCTTTAAAGACCACTAATATATTTTGTAAAAATGCTAATAAGAAATTAGCAAAGAAAAAATTAAAAAATAAAACCAAAATACTAATAAGCATTAATACTTTGGTTTCGGCTAATTTATTTATTGACTGTTTCACAAGCGTCCTCCTTTCCTATCTTCTTAAAACTGAAACATAATTGGACGTTTCTAGCGTTTGCTCACGATATACATTTATATATTTGTAACGATACTGAATTTCGATAACAGTACCAACGGGCTGTTTTCCAGAAACATTAGCACCCTTCTGATTTTTAAAATTTAGTTCATACCCTTTAGAACGTAATCTATTAGCTACCCCTTGAATTTTTGGAGTTACGCCACCTTCTGAATCAACCATTTGCTGAATCTCGGTGGTTACTTTCATAAAAGCATTTTGATGAATAGATTGGATGCTTAAAAACAATTGAAAGGGTAAGAAAATAGATATGAATAAAAGCAATGAAAGAATAAAACCTTTCAGTTCCCCCATGTCACAACTCCTTTCTGCCTTACTAATTAGATACCTTATTTAAAGATAATCTCTGTTCGGCTTGTGAACGGACTTCTTTATCTTCATTTAATTGCTCAATTTTAAATTGAACACTTTCAATCTCATGCGACTTCTCCGTTGGTTTTTCAGCATGATTTAAAAATACATAACTAATTCGAATATCATTACCATGATTCTTTTGGACTTTAATCACTTCTGATACTAAATTAGCGACTAATTCTTTTGGATCTTGTTCAATTTTTTGTGATTCTCTTAATTGACCCACTGCCGTCGTTGAAAGTAATGATTTTACTTCTGTAATAGTCCTGGTATTACTATTTTGATTTAAACCAAATATGGAGGCTGCTAAAATAATACATGCAACACTTACGATTACGAAAAAGTATTTAAATGGCACTGCCATAGTATTTCATCCCCTATCTTTCTAACGCCCCAAAGTACTCTCGTTAGAGCGTTGTTTCACTATTGGCTGTTTATCCATATTTTTTTCATATTGCTTCACAATCTTAATTAAATTCGCATTAAATTCTTCAGTTGCCGTTACTAAGGTAGTTCTATTAGAATGTCGAGGATAGAAAACCATCGGATCTTCGCCACCTGGTAAAGAATTAACCTCCGCATCCCTAACGATAATTTCACCTATCTGAAACGACACTTTCCTTGTCATATCATTTTCTTTCTTATAAGAAAGCATCTTTATTTTTGTTGGTTTACTGTTTTTATTAGGAATCACTATATCTTGATAATCTTGATTTTTCGGTGTTTTTTGAGCAATATGTTTTAAAAATCCTTCCATTCCTCGACCCACTTCTACAAACGATTTATTAGTTTCTAGCCCTGGAATATTCACGCTTCCTGGTGGATTATCAAATGAAATGTTATGAAGTGTTACCCCTTCATAACTAACTTTAAATTGTGTACGATCAATACTTTCTTGATCCGAACGATATAAACGGTTAATTACTAATCTCTGCTCTAATTTTGGTGCATCTATTAAGTTTTTATCCCACATATTATGTTTAATGGCTTCATAAGCTTTTTTAAATTCCAGCCTATTTTTTTGAAGATATTCATTTGTATCTTTTACATCTTCTAATTGATACTTAAATGACCTATAATTTAAGTTTTCTTCTTCCAATGCTTTCTTTATATTCTCATTAGCCTCAATTCCAGCCTTATCATTATCTGTCGCTATAATGAATACTTTGTCTTGCAAGGCTTCTTTATTACTTTTTATATCTTCTATTACCTTTCTCCACTTTCTTGATCCTGTAAGAGCGTATATACCAACACCAGAATCTATTTCACGAAAGGAATATGCATCTATTGGAGATTCACCAATTACGATATGTGATGCCTTCTCTGGAATATCTTTAAAATAATCCTTTGCATTTGATTTTGGATTTACTTGTAATTGAATTTCCTTTTTAGCTAAATTCGGATCGATTGTTGACCGTAATAAAATTCTGTCAATCATGCCGTCATCACCATAGATTGGAAGAACAATATTTCTTTTAACCATATCTGGAATGGTGGCATAATTTATCTTTTTGCCTTCATTTTGCATCGTCTTCTTCGAGTAAAAAATATTAGGAGCGATTTCGAACATTTTCTTCACAAGCTTTTCTTGCTCCAAGTCTAAGATAAAGGCTTGTGTCGTGTTTCTGCTCATTCCCCTAAAATTCTCAAGACTCTTATTTTCTGTATTATATTGAATATGCTTTAATAACTTAGTTACCAAATCTATTTCTTTTTTTTGTTCTGGTGTAATCTCAGAATCTTTAACATCTTGTTTCCCTTTCCAAACATTCACCTTTTTGTTTTCTTCATATTCAAACACAATAGATGAACCACACACGTTTTCACGGTTACATTGTAAAAATTGGGGATTATTTTTATAAATAAAGGCTTCGGGTTGTTTACATTCTGGACAAGTGCATAAAAAATAACGCCCGCGATTTTGAGCGTTAACAGCAGCTAAAGCTTCCTCGACATTTTGATATGAATAAGTCATTACTTCTGAACGTGCCACCAAGATTTACCTCCTAAAACCTAGTTTCTGTTCCAGCAGCTATCTCACAAAATTGTTTTTCCTCTTCTGATAAACCTTCACGTTTTGCTTCTTCTTGAAAGAATTCCCTTAATACCTTCTCAACAACCCACTTTTCCACACTTTCGGCATTTACAAAAGTTGAACCATTAAGAAGTACTTCTGTCCATTTATTTTGTAATTTTTGATTAATATTCTCATGGACTTTTAGTGATTCTTGAAAATCAGTTTTAGCACGCCATTCAAATAAATAATCTTGAAATGAATGATATACTGGGTTATTAGCTTGTATTACTTTTAATCTGGAACGATTTATAGAAAAATAATTTGCTGTTACAAAACGAACAAATTTCTCGAAATTTTCTACACTTCCAAACCATTCTTCTTTATTTTTTACAACTTCCTCATAGCTTCCATTTAGTAAATTATAATAATGTACAATATACTCGTAAGAATCAAACATAGAAGATACAATATCCTCAAGTTGTGAGAAAAAACCATTTGAAATCTTTGCATATACGCTTTGGAACAACCTTTCCGATTGTTTTAATGAAAATAAAAAATCTGCCTTTTTCTCAAATAAATCCCGCTTCAAAAAGATAAACGAACGAAATTCTTGATTAAGAAATGCCTGTTTTTCTTCCTTTGCATAATCGCCTAGAATTTTTATATATTGCTTTTTTATATCATCCGTCCATACATCGGTACGCTGAAAGGTATCTTTAATTTGTTGCTCTATTGAGTTCTTATCAGAAAAGGAAATCTTAGAATCCAACAGAAACTTCCCGTTTAAATATAATCCAAATCGTTTCGGCTGAATCTCTTGTGATCTACTCTTTACTTTATGCCGCAATTGAAAAATAATATCCTCAGCTTCTTGTAAAAAGTAGCTTTTTGATTCATCAAGTTCCCTAAAACGTTCACCTTCCGTTGAGAATTTTATAATTATCTCTCTCAAAATCACTCCCTCCTTTACTTTTCACACCCATTAATTAAATTTTTTTGATATATCCACTCTTCTAATGTAAGAAAATCATAAGTATCCTCTTGCAAGTTCTCTTCTTTATATAAATCCTCAAAATAAGAATTAAAAATACTGTCTTTCGTAATTTCTCGTTCTTGGAAAAAAATTTTTTCTCCCCCAAACAATCTATTGGATTCAGTATCTACGTATTTTTTCACTATTTCTCTGAAATTCAATTCTGGTAATAATTTAAATTTAACTTTACAATGTACACTTAATAAACGTGTTTCCATTTCTTTAATGGTATTCCACTCTGGGTATCTGAATGTTATATTACCTTCTTCACCTACAAGTAATTCGAAGCTTTTTGTTCCAGCATCTTCAGCAATTAAGAAGCTTCTTCTTTTCTCTCTAACATCTCGAATAAACTCTTGTGCATCTTTATTACTACATAAATGATATGTATATGGTTTTTTTTCACCATTTGCTTTAATTTGTACAATTTCAATCAATCCTTTACCCATACTATGATTGGGATAAAAATCAATTTTTAATCCATTTTCTAAACACATAAGTTGGACACCCCCGTTTTTTTGTAAAAAAAATATAAAGAGGTCATACGACCTCTTTATCAACCGAATCCTACTACTTGTCCTGATAACCAAGAAACAATAGCGATTCCAAGATATACAATACAAAATCCTTTTACTACATTGATCATCCAGCCTGTACATTGTTCTTTTCGCTGCGGATCTTTTGAAACCATGTAAATAATACCAATAATAACTAAAATTAAACCTGCTAACGCTGGCGCAACAGGTTTAATTGTGTTTGTAAAATTACCAATCGTTGAAATAAATTCATTCATAGAATTTTCCTACCTTTTTTTAAGATTTTACTAGTGAACCAATTGAGTCCACATTTGCAAGCATTGTTTCTTGGACTAGCTTCTCATGTGCTTCATGGAGCCAATCATAGTAATTAATACCCTTTGCTGCCAAAATATTTTTCGTAGCAATTTCCATTTTTTTAAATGTTGGTGGCTTTTGTACTTTCGGCTTTTTTACCTGTGTTTCTTCTTGAATTGGAGTGTTGTGGTTTTGATATTCCGTCACTCATATCACCTCCTTTCAATGAATTCATAAAAAAAGACCGTTTTCCTAAGGAAAATGGCCTTTTACACATAAATTTAGTTATATACCTAAATTAATTACTTTCTTCAATTGATCATACAAACTTAAAGTATCAGTCTTTCTAAACTCAAACAATTTTTCTGCTGAGTGAGCCTTTGTAATCGCATTAATCTTAGGTTGCTGATCATTCTTTACATTCACTTGATGGGGATATGATGCAATTTCTACCGTTGGATCATGTTGCTCTACTACATAAGCATCGTCAACGACACTCCCCACTAAATAGCGTTCGAAATTAAATTTTTGTCCAAATATTAAAGTGGCATCATTTAAGCCCATATTTGCTAACAAAACCTTATTCTCATACGGTTGTTTGGCTTTTAAAGCTGAATCAGATGAAATAGGAAGGTAGTAACGATTTAGGTTTATTCTTGATCCATACAAACCTTCCTTGCTATTAGAATCTGCATGTAAGAGTGTATCATTGAATTTCTGTCCTGTTTGCTGTTCATAATTCTTTTTAGCTTCTTGATTTACAATGTTCTTAATTTCGTCAGCTGATGGTAACTTTCCTTTACCCTGTTCCATATCTCGCAAATACTTTGTATAAGGAAACGACTGAATAAATCCTGTTTGTTTTCCGACAAAGAAATAATCAGAAGTCCAATTTAAAGTATAGCTACGTTTTGTATCATTCACTAAGCCTTTATCCTTCATATTCTCTAGTTGAAGAGGTAATGCATACTTCGTATACGCATATGGACTTTGATTTTGATATGTACTTCTTAAACTCTTATCAACATCAACAGCGTAATAATAGCTATTCGCTCCATTTTTACGTTGATACATGAAAGACTTAGATTTTTGGGAATCAGTGGGTAATTCTACTTCATATTCCATCGTTCCTGGTGAAATATCAATCCATGATTGCGTAGGTAAATTATTATCATCTTTAACCTTTGAAGTTGCAGCTTGTTTAAATCTTTCGTAGTAATTTTTATTAAAGACTACTTTCGTTTTATCCTTGCTCATATCAATTGCTTTCTTTTTACCTACAATTAGATTGCCACCCTTTTCACCAGATGCTCCGTTGCCAGTGATATTTTGTAAATCTTTAGCGCCAGTCACATTGAACATTTTTTCAAAACTTGGGTCTACTAAAAGTCGGAGGCTTTCACCATAATGTTTAACTAAATCAAATACTTTTTTATATGGTTCGGACCAAACGGCTATTGTATCCTTATAGACCCAATCAAAGCAATCACTACCTTGTTGATCTTTACACATATAATTTTCACTGTAATGATTCGTATATTCATAAGAAGAATCATATTGTATATTCTTATTTTGTAGGTTTTTCAAATCTAATAAAAGTGCCATCGGTTTATCACTTTGCTCCGAAAAAACACCATTCGTACTTATACGATTTAAGACATTTCTAACCGAATAATGTTTACCTGTAATTTCAAAATTATTACTTGCATATATTTGACTCGGTTTAGCTGGATCTACACGTCTAAGCTCCCATAAATAGTCACCTTTTGCCATTCCTTCTGTAGATCCTTCCATTTCTACAATCCTAGTTGGATCAGTGAGAGAACTCTTATACGTAAATGTAAAACTCAAGTTGTTTTCTGGAGCTTTTCCTTTATATTGCTGGTTTAAAGGTGCAGCAACATAAGGATTATTTTGTGAATCCTTAAATACTCCTTTATTTTCTGGAGTATAACTATAATCTGAACCTATCTTCATCTTATGATGATCTTCTCTTAAAATTTTATTAGACTTAGCATCTACATGCTTTATGTCTACTTTAATAGAGCAAGTTTGGTCCAAGTTTACAATTGAACCGTCTGGACAAGTTTTTTGACCAATTTTATAGGATAATTCAGCTGGTTGGCCTCCAAATATCCAATACGCACTACCAGCCCATCTTGTTTGTCCAGCTTCTTCTGGAGAGCTTACTCCATACCATACAACGGTATTCGATTCATTTTGCGCAACCCTTTGATACGTTTCATTTATAGTAAAGTATCTTCCACCAGACCAACCTGTTTGACGGGGATAATTCCTTCTTACTACTCCATCATTCGCCATAACTAAGTTTCCAGCATTTAAACCAGAATCTAATGAAATTTTACCAAGACTGAAATCTAAATCACTAAATTGAAATGGTACTTTTAAATAGTCCCAAACAACATTATTTTCTACCTTTTTAATAATCCTTAGATTCCATGTATCTTCTGTAGTTCCATTAGGAAATAGTTCGTTTAAAGGGATGTGCGCAACAAATCCTACATTATGATAATACATGTTACACTCATCGTTACTTTTGTTATAAGCATCTTTGGGACATGCATTATAAACTTCCCCTGTACTGTTTTGTCGGTTGTACTCCAAGTCTTTAGAGGCATCTAAATCCGTCATTTCAGCTTGATAAATATAACTTTTACCAGTCCGTTTATTCAACGCCCATAAATACGTTTCTTGATTGGAAGCATTATGCTCATGATACCCTACTAGCGCACTCCAACCTGTAAATTCTAAATAAGGTTGCGTTCCTCGTCCATAATCCCTGTTGGTTATTTGCCATTTAGGTTTTCCATCAACACCACTATAAACATCGTATACTAACTTTCTACCACTTTTCCAAGCCTCTTCCTTTCCTCCACCTTCTCCAGGAGAAACGTTATGAGAAGGATAGGGCGAATATGCCGCCCCATATGTAGGGTTGCTAAAAAAACTTAAAGCAAAAAGAAACGAAAAACCAATTACCATTAGCAAATGTTTTACTTTCATGTTTCGTTTCACATCCTATATTAAAACAACTAATTACTTACCAGCCGTTGGAATAGCTTTGAATACATTGCTTACCATATTACTCATTCCTGTACCAATTTGATTTAATAATGGTTGGATCACACCTGTTGCAAATCCTACGCATAATCCAAAGATTACAAGACATACTACAATAATTAAAATAGCTCCTTTTTGTTCACCCACTTCTTTTCACCTCCTTTAAATTCATTCCTGCTATGTCCTACTTACCAGCCGTTGGAATCGCTTTAAATACATTGTTTACCATATTGCTCATTCCTGTACCAATTTGACTTAATAATGGTTGAATTACACCTGTTGCAAATCCTACGCATAATCCAAAGATTACAAGACATACTACAATAATTAAAATAGCTCCTTTTTGTTCACCCACTCTTTTCACCCCCTCTTAAAAATTCAATAAAAAAACATCCGTAATGGATGCAAAAAACTAACACTGGATGTATTACTTTACTAGTCCTACACCTCTTTCAATTAACGATTAAATATGTTGCATAAATGTTTATTATCCATCGCTAAATAAAAAATCATTAATTCAAAAAAGAATAAAACTAATGGTTTATTAAATTACTAAGATAGAGAGGATAAAAACCGAACCTAGTAAAACCATTAAAAGTAATAGTCCAAATCCCCCATATAAGTAGTCGCAAACTAGTGCGATCCAGAAACCAAGTGTCCTCTCTTACGGTTACACTTTTCGAAACATCTTTTACCTATATACGGTTCGTCATTGATAAGGGAGGTAGACGCTTCTCCACACATGTTTTGCTTCTGGTAATATCATATCGCCAATCCAAATCTCCTCCCTGCCAAGAAACTTTCAAGATACTTTCATAAAACTCCCAAATTCTTTTGCTTTAAAAAAGCATAAAAAAAGACTAGGATTTTTATCCTAGTCTTTTTAAATAATTATTTTCTAAAAAGGTCCTTCAGTCTTCTTAAACCATTTTGAATGGATCTTCTAAATGTTGGACTAACTCCAGCCGCAGCACCAACACCTAAAGCTCCAGCTGCAGCAACTCCACCAGCTACCGCAATTGGTGATAAGCCACCTTGTTCATCTTTCACCTCAGAGTTTTTTTCTTTTTGCTTAGAGGTTTTATCTTTATCCGTACCTTTTTTCTCTTCTTTTTTATCCTCTGGTTTTGCTTCTTCTGGTTTTACTTCTTCTGGTTTATTTTCTTCTTCCTGTTTAACTTGTTCATCGGAAGTATTTAATTTTTCCTTGTTACCTTTATTATCTGCAAGATCTTTAAGGGTAGTATTCACAGATAAAGCAACATCATCTTCTTTATTCTTCATTGGAACTACTACGCCATTATTCTCTACAAATTTAATTTCACCTTTGGCAATACTTTCAGCTTTTGGTTTATTGTCTTGTTTAGGTAAATCCACTGGACTTGAAGTTTCCTTTTTATCCTCTACTACTACATATTTAGCTTCTGGAACTACTTCTTGTTTAGGAATAAAGAAGTTTGGTTTTGTAGTAGGTTTTTCTGTTGGTTTCTCTGGCTTCGGTTCAGGTTTCGGCTCAGGTTTTGGTTCAGGTTTTGGTTCTGGCTTCGGCTCAGGTTTTGGTTCTGGCTTCGGCTCAGGTTTTGGTTCTGGCTTCGGTTCAGGTTTCGGCTCAGGTTTTGGTTCTGGCTTCGGCTCAGGTTTTGGTTCTGGCTTTTCAGATGTAGCCACTTTAATCTTCAACTTATAGTTTCCTTTGAACGGCTCCACAACTTCAATTTCTTGTCCATCAAATACTTCTCCAGTATACGGTCCGATTAAAATTACTTTTCCACTTGGAGCAACATAACCTTTAACATAATAATTTAAATCCCCTTTCGGGCGTGCAGGATCTTGAAGCGTATTATGTGAATAAATAACAATTTCATCATATGCTGGATCATCTGGTGTATACCATGCTAACGCCTTTGTTGGACTAAAAATCATTGTTGTTGATAATGCAATACCAATTGTCATAATACCAGCAGCTGTTTTTTTAGTAGTAGTCTTTTTAAACATGTGTGTAATCTATCACTAAACACTCAAATTGTTGAGTTATCCTAATTTAGTAATAGCTTCCTCCCTATATATAGCACTAGGATAATGCTCAATATCAACTAATTATTATTTAACCATATTAAAATATAACATTTTATATGGTAGTTGACTATTCGAAATTTAACTTTTTAGTCGATATCAATCAGCTCTTCTCTTGCTAAGCCAAGTGCATATGCTAAAGTCATCAATGCCCGATTTCTTATCCTATGAAATTGGGATTCTGAAATATGAAATTGATTACAAAGCTGCACTACACTTTTATCTTTCTTAATATAGTAATGAATAACCAATTGCCTTTGGGTTAATTCCAAACGACTAACTTTACGTAATAGAGAAGTAGTAAACTCACATGCCTCAACATTTTTAAGAGCCGTACTTTCTGTAGAAGAATGAAACATGTTGTTTACTGTAGTTGATTCGTTCAAAGTGTAAGATGCTGTGATCTTTGGTTGTTGTTTCTCTTCCAATGACCAAACATACAAATGATACTTTTTGAATTCTTTAAGAACAAGTTTAATAATTTTCTTTTCCTGTTTTTTAGTCGGTTCAACCAGCAATACCAACCAAATCACCTCCTACAATTTCACTTAAAGTAAAATTCTTAAGTTTAAAATGGTTTTAAATTTATATATGAAAATAGTTAATTAAATATTGGGAATTTTAGAAATAAGAAAATCCTATAGTACTTTTTTATCTTTTAGTGCAATTTTGTTTATAATATAAGAAGAATTACTTATACAAAATATAAATGGTTTTATATTTTTGGATCATTTTCGTCTGTTACAGCAGTAAAATACTTTGGAAGAAATAATTTTTCAATCGGAACTCCATAAAATTCTGAAATGCGTTTAGCTCTAGAGAGTGTTGTACTTTTACTCCCAATCTCAATCTCTCTTAGAACGCCTAATGATAAATTTAATTCCTTTGATACTTCTGCTAGAGAAAGATTTTTGGATTTGCGAATATTTCGCATGGTAATTCGATTAGAAATATTATCCATATTCTCACCCCCTGGAAATATTGTATAGCTCTAAAAGATTAAAGTCAACTCTAAAAGATTAAAAATTATACTTTAAGTGAAAAGAAGAAAGGTGTTTGATTATATGAACCAAGAAGTTTTAGGAAAAAACATAAGAAAATTAAGAGCAATTAAGGGCGTTAATCAAACTGAATTTGCTAAAGCAATGTCGGTTTCTGTTAGTGCTGTCTCCAGCTGGGAAAAGGGAGAGAAGAAGCCAAGACTAAATAAAATCTCTCAAATTGCTTCTTACTTCAATGTAACAGAGGCATATTTACTTACACATAATATTCGTGACGAGGATTTACGGAATGAAACTGGGGAAGAACCTATTGAACGTTTAGCTCGTCTTCTATATGACCGATTTATGAGCGTCCCAGATAAATATAAACCCGAGGTAGAACGTGAGTTAATTCGTTATGCTGATCTTTTAAAATTAGAAGCTAATTTAAAAAATGAAAATAATACAGACGATTAAGGGTTAGATATGAAAGGTAATTACGAGTCACTTAAGTTATCTAGATTTTCATATTTTTCTATGACATCTAGTAATTCTATAAATGTTTCTAATGTATCGGAGTTGGTATATTCCTTGCATTCTTTTACTATATCTACAAAAAAAGTTTGTTCCATAAGAGTTCCTACTTTCTAAATACTTTTTAAATGTATATTAAGATTTTTTAATATTGTTTTTAAAAAATTTTAATCATATTAACCACATATAACAACATAAATATAACATATTCTACCACGGGATAGAACGTCTGTTCTACTTTTAAGTTCAAACAGGTTTCAAACCATTACCATTTGCGCACCAAAGGTTTAGTTTGAGAACGTTCTATCCAAATATATTCCATCCTTATTATTACTTCAAGTATAATGTTCGAAGATTCGAAAGGATGGTGTATATGGCGACGGTAGGAGAGCATTTAATGTATTTTCGCAAAAAACGGGGATTAACACAATATGAAATCGCAAGTTACCTTAATGTCGCTCGTCCAACATACACAAATTGGGAAGCAAATAGGACTGAACCCGATCTCTCAACTTTAATAAAGATTTCAGATTATCTTGGTATATCACTTGATACATTAGTTGGGAGAAAATGTGATACAGATGTACAACTTGAAGAAATAAAAGACAAAATTAGTACTTTACCATTAGAAAAACAAAAAATTATTCTCAACTCACTGCTTGATTATACAGACTTAGTAAAAAAACATTTCATAGAATAACATGAATTCTTTTCCAATGACAACTTTTATATTCCAGTTTCGTTTTATTTATATGGTAATGTTTTCTTATTTTGAATTTAATATTTTCCTTATATGTGAAGGGAAATAAGTTAGTAATTATACATAAAATTTTTAAAAATAAAAGGCTTGAGGAATTTCTCCCTCAAGCCTTTTATTTTAATTATAATTTGTTTTTTATGTATAAAAATTCCAAAATTTCAGAAATAAAGTTCTTCTTTATGGTATAATTATTTATATGAAATTATTACTATTCTCCAAAAGTATACAACATACACTTTAAGTATATTGAAATTATTGGGAAAACGTTATAGAATAAAAAGTAATTACACATAAACAGATAAACAATCTACAGAAACACATGTATTTAATAAAAAATCACAAAAAAATAAAACTCCACCTCAGTTTTTAATTGATCTAGGTCGGCAAACTTTGAATCAATTAAAAACTCCCATTAGCAGAGTTTTAATCACAAAATTATTTATGACTAAATTATATCATAAGTTATAAAGGTTTGTGAATACAAAACTCTCTAATTCTCTTATATTTAGGTGGGAAATTTAGGGAGGCTTTTTCATGTTCACAAACAATGATTTTGATATCAATGAACTTACAAATATAAAATTAGATACCACAAGCAACATATCATCAGAGTTCCTCATGCGTGGAGTAAAAATGTTTGATGAAACACGCCATTATCTACTTAAAAATAACGAGCTAGGCAAATATGCGCTTCCTTCATCGGCCTTAGCAACCTATATTTACTTACATTTTTATGTAAATGATGTAGGTTTATTACCTCGTGATTTTAAATTATCTATTATTTCCAATGCTTCTGGTATTGCATATACGACTGTACACACAGGATTTCAAGCATTATTAGAATCTGGAATGATTCGAGAAGTTTTTATTAACGGAATCTCAATTTATGAAATTTGCAACTATGCTAGATTAAACCGTACATATAAAGAAACAACTAAACAAGACATTGGAAAGCTCTCTTATTTCCGAATCCCTAACCATTTACTAGATTCTAAGGTTTTAAAACAATTAGTCTCCCACCGTGACTCAAAAGGTATTTTATTACTTTTAGACTTATGTAATACATTTACTAGAAAAATAGGTCTAGAGAATAAAAACCAAATTGAAAAATTTATTACACAACGCACAATGAGTTATCTAAAAGAAAAACTAGGACGTAATGCTAAAAAAGTACGTGAATACTTAAATATTATTAGACCTATTTTTCCTTTTACAGCTTCAAATACAGAATTGCGTAAACCTAATATGAGTAGGCTTACTCGTATCAAAGAGTATGTTGAACAAATTTTCATCACAAAATTTAACGTTCATATTTCTGCTGAATGTGTTGTTGAATCACAAAATAAAGTTTTAAGACAACAAGAAGCACATATGAGAAAAGAAGCAAAGTATCGCTTGAAGTCTTTAAAATTAACATTGTCTATGAAAGAAGATAATGATCTTATTGTTGCATTTAAAAATGAAATCTCAAAAATTGCTCAATTTTTAAAACATACAAAAGATATTAAGAGATTTATGACATATACAATGACATATGCGTTAGATGAGTTAGAGAATTATGTGAAATCTGGTAACAAAGTAAGCGTTTTAGGAGCGTTTATGCGTGCTAAATTCCGTGAATCTATTCTGTCCTGGAGGACTAAATATATACCAGATGATTCTTATAGCGATATGAGGCATGATTTAGTGCTGGCTCTAACAACTAATAATATTCCTGTACCAGATGCTTTAAAGGCATAAAATAAAAAATTAAAAATCTACTTTATTTCAGCCTTATGCTTTATTTTTTAAAATAAAGTATAAGGCTATTAGTCATGGAAAACTATAAAGGAAACAAAAAAGAACACCAAGAAAAGTAAGTTTTAAACATCAACTCTCCTATTCTTGTGTTCTTTTTCTATTTTCTCTATTACGATTCAAGACTTGTGTATATGTGATAATACGATAGAAAACTTGTTGAATTGTTAATTATTGAATAGTCTTCTTGTTAATTGTTAATTATTTAGTAGACTTCTTGTTAAATTGTTTATTCTACATTTAAATATTTTTAATAATTCTTTTACACCTAGAGCCTCAAGGCTTTTACGCTATCTCCCTTTGCTCTTTATATTTATTTGAATTAGTTATTTATTATTGTTCCAATTTTTATTTTTAAAAATGATAACTTTACATTTATTTGTAATATGTACATAAAAATGAACCCGACAAAATTAAACTATTATTCAATTAAAATTTAGAATTTTTTATATTAATAATTCATAAATTTAGCGATTTTTGACTATTTTTAGGGAAACTAAGGGAAGACAAAGGGTTCGGCCTATTATGTATATAAAAGATATATATAACTAATAAAGTTTGTAGAAAAACGGAGGTGTAACGCTTGGAATTTGGTTATTTTGCTCAAGAAGTAGCAAAGCAATTAGAAATAAACGCCAATACACTTCGTAGATGGTCCATTGAATTAGAAAAGATGGATTACACATTTGAACGTAATGATCGCAACCAGCGAATATATTATCAAAAAGATATAGAGATACTGAGACAGATGAAAATATATCTAAAGCAAAATTGGAAACTAGACGAAGCCGCTACCACTGTTAGTAATGAAGACATTGCAGCTCCTGAGACATTTAAAGACAATACATCGAATAGCCCTCAGGATGCAGAGAATAAGCTATATGAGGGGATAAACGCAACGGAAACGGATAGCGTTCACGAATCTGATAACGCTGATATAACGCTTTTAGAGGCTGAACATTCACAGGAAGAGAGTTTTATGATGAAAGAACGGTTTGTACACATGTTTGAACAACAGGATAAAATAGTCCAGCAAAATCAAACCATTATAGATCTATTAATACAGGAACGATCCATAGCAGAAGAAAAGGACCAAGAAATTAAATTGCTACAAAATAAGTTAGATAAAGCCATAACACTACTACAAGAAGATAAGAAAGAGATTCCAGTTCCAAAGAAATCCTTAATTCAGAGATTGTTTAATTTGTAAGAAATTATATGCCGCATATAATGGATTGATTACATGATTTAGTAGAAGTGTGTGAATCCCTCAAATCTACACTTCTACTATTTTTATATAGATGAGCATTTGTTCTGTCACTTTACCTATAATTTGGCCTTTTGTTTATGCGAACTTTTATACATATGAAGTAAAGGAAATAAAGACAATGATTGCTTTTAACCACTAAAATATAATGAGATGAATAAGAAACTGCATACGTAGGTGAAGAGGATATTTCACAAGGTGTTGATAAGTCGAGAATTGTTGGTGAGGATAACTTCTTATAATGAGACGTTATGTTAACCTTATATGAATATCCTATACAATCAAAATCACACGATGTATCACCTCTCCCGAATGGTATAATAAGGAAAATGACAGGGGCTTCTTCAAAAACGTTAGGAGGATACTATGGAACTGGGATTAGAAGATAAAATTAGGAAATATTTAGTGAGCAAATATCAGTGCCACTCTGTTATTGTCTATGGTTCCTATGCGAACGGTGACTACTCTGAGGACAGTGACATTGACTTGTTATGCTTTACTGATGTACCCACCCATTCAAACGATATAAATATTTTGCAGGAGAAGCAGTTGGATGCTTGGATTTACCCGACTGAGAAAATAAGGGACATAACAGATTTCCTTCGCATCCAAAACGGGTATTCAATTTTGGATGAACGAGGTTTGTGTGCTAATTTTCTAAACCAGATTCAGGAACTATACCAGCAAGGTCCAGAACCATTACAAGATACCCAGAAAGAGTTTCTGAGAGAGTGGCTTAACAAGATGTTAAAGCGTTCGGAACGGGGAGATATAGAGGGGAACTTTAGGTTTCATTGGTTGTTGGTTGATAGTTTGGAGATTTACTGTAACCTGCACGATACATGGTACTTTGGACCAAAAAGGACATTGAAATGGATGTCTGCACACGATACTAACAGTTACAGATTATTTGAAAAAGCCATACACCCAAATGCAGACCCATATGATGTAATCGCTTGGATTGCGTATATTACACAAGAATAACCCACTTCCAATAACGAGAATTATGTAAAAAAGCTAGCATGAATCTAGCTTTTTCTTTTTTGATCACGGGCATTTTAATATCTTTGTTTATCATATTTTAAATGTATAATTTTGTTGAATGTTTCAAGGTTATTAGGGATTTTATGGAGGCAGATGTTTTTGAGGGTTTGAAAGTAAACTAATATTCAAAAGTTTACATTGGAAAATAAGAAAAAGAAACTGATTTTTAGGGTTCTTTTTCTTATTTTGATAATATTTGTATCTTATTGTAGTTTATATATTTTATAATTAATTTATTGAAATTTATAGTTTAAAAGGATGATTGGACATGACAGTACAAAAAGAAAAAATAACTAGGCGGGTTGTTTGTAGGAAATGTAAATATTATCAAATAGTTGGTAATAAACGTGGTTATAATTTTAAAAGGATGTTTTTAATTCTGTTTCTTATGTTAGCTACACTTATAGCTATTAGAATAGTTGTTGAAATAGTTCCTCGACATTCTCCACTTCAGGATATGGCTTTATTTGTTGTTTTTTTAATGATGCTCCTAGGGGCACCTATAACTTTATTCAGTGGATTTATTGGTAGAAAAAATATTGTCAATGGTTGTATGAATTGCGGACATACATGGATGCCTAAAAAATAGAATATCTATAGATTAAAAAAGAAAAGACAGCTGATTTATTGCTGTCTTTTTACTTTTTTTGAGTAATAAATGAAAATAAACCTTGTAAGTATTTTCTTTGAAAACACTTAATTAAAGTTTCTTAATTATTACTTGTTCGCCATCCTTCATAATGTCCTGTCCATGAATTTTTACTTACTTCAGTTGCTCCTTTTAAATACCAAGTCACTCCATTCCATTCTTTTACAGCGGGTATTTCCTTTTTTGATTTGTAACCAGGAAAGTCTTGTTTTTCAAGTTTTTTAACAAAACTTTTTTTATTATCAATTGTTTTCAATTTTACACTTGTATCAGTTGGTGTTTCCGCAAATACTCCTCCAGCACCAGATAACATAATTCCAGTTGCTAATGTTCCAATTACTACTTTCTTAAACATGAAAAATCCCCCTTTTTTGGAATGAATATTACATAAATAATAATATCATATTATTTTTATTTTCTAACATCTTGATTTATCTATAAATATTTAACTGAATATTAAAAAAATATAATTTAATGTGAAAGAATTTAAAAAATAAATTAGTTCTATTAGTAGTGAATATCAAGTCAATGATTGGAAGAAAGCTAAATTATTTATGGAGTAAGAAGTATAGAAGCCAAACCTTTTCAATGTAAATTTATGATTTAAAGGTTTACTTTCAAGAATAAACAATAAAAAACAGTGGTGTATAAAATCACTACGGTTTTTTATTATTTATTGTAAGTGTATTATTTATATTCCTGTCTATATAATTTAAACGAATAAATAGCTCCAATGAAGAATACAAAGGCTTCGAATAATATAAAGATTTGACGGAAAGTCTCAATTTAAATAAGATTACTGAATACATAGGAGATTTTTCAAAACCAAGGGATTCCATTTTAAAAGCTATTATAGTTGCAACCTCTATTTGTTTAGTTGGATTCATTGTAAAAACATTTTGTATAGGGGAATAAATGAGTTGAGGCTACCTTTTATTATAACTAAATTGTAAAAAGGCGTTAAAACATGATTAAAGAAGTAAGCCTTGGTTTGATTAGATTTGAAATAGCATATGAAATACATAAGAGTTTAGGGTGGGATCAAGCTGATTATGTTCGACTTAGGCACCATTAAGAGAATTGCTAAGATAAAATTAAAGAAAGTAATTAAGCGTAGGTTTAAAGGGGCAAACAAAATAGTTATTCTCTAACACTATATAGTGTAAAAGTGTAAAAATATAAAAATAGCAAAGTGTAAAATTGTTTTATGAGAATATGAACCAAGTGGTTGAAACCGAAAGATTCCATCGTATAGAGTGGATTGTTTTGATTAATGAAATCCATTTAAATACTCTCATGCAATTAAATGATGAAGAAGGATAGTGGAGAAATTAAAGATTAACATATTTTTTTACACTTTTTTACTTGTGTAAAAGTGTAAAATTAAGTAGAATAACACAAAAGGAGAAATGAAAAATGACAGTAATTACAATTTCTAATTTCAAAGGTGGAGTTGGCAAAACAACTTTTGCAACTATCTTAGCATACTTACTACAGAAGCAAGGAAAAAAGGTTGGATTAATTGACTTTGATCCACAAGCTAATGCTACTGAAATCATGTTTAATACATTCAATATGGATTCAAATGTAAAAACTAGTCTTTTTGAAGCAATTCAAGAAGAGGATTTGCTTAAATGTATTGTTAAAGCAAATTCAGAGTTAGATATCTTCCCAAGTGATTTGGATTTAGTAGGATTTCCAGCACATTTATATGACTTAACTAGTGATAAAACAAAGAGATTTTATCTATTAAAATATTTAATTGATCAAATCAAAGAAGATTACGATTACATTATTATTGATGTTCCGCCAACAATCAGTGAATTTACCAATAATGCAATTGTAGCTAGTGATTATGTGGCTCTTATTATGCAAACACATCAACAGTCCTTTGCATCATCTGTAAAGTTTATTGAGTATTTAAAAGACCTTCTTGACTATAATGAGAATATTAAATTAGCTGGAGTTATTCCTTATTTGGTTACAAAAAAGGGAAAAGTCGATAATGAAGTGCTTGAAGACTCTAAGAAGATATTTAGTGATCATTTATTTAATTCACAAATAATGAAACGTGAACGTATAAAATTGTTTAGTAAAAATGGTATTACTAATGAAGATATGCATGATAAAGCGGTATTAGATATGTATCAAAGTGTAGTTAATGAGTTAATAGAAAGGATTGGAAAAGAATGAGCTTTAAAGATATTAACACAAATGAGTTTAGATCTGGAAAATCAAATCCTTTAACAAAAGGTGAGCAACAGTCAAAGGCAATATATGCTACACATACAACTAAGGTTTTAGAAGAAGATCATGTTCGTCTTAAAACATATGCTTTTAAAGACAATAAGAAGATGTTTGAAGTGGCACATGATGCACTTAAAATGTATGAAATGTTCCATAATGAGGGTGAAAAGTTAGGTCTTTCAACTAATGAAGCTGCTGCTAAGGCAATTGAATTATTAAAAAATGGTAAATAACCGTTTCAAGGCATAAGACACAGATTTTATCTGATACATTATTTATTAATAAATAATGGGAGATTTACTTAACATAATGACATTTGCAATATCCAAATGTATTTTTTTATTAGTAATTTTAATAAAATCTATTGTAGATTTGAAATGTTTTTTGATCAAAAATGTTTTGTAAACCTACAAGATATAATTAATAAAAGGAAACCATTTTGAAAAAGATTAATTAATATGGTTTCCTTTCTGTTCATTTAGGCTTTCCAAATCTAAAGAATTTTTAAATGAAAATCCTATTTATGGATTCTTATTTGTAATACTTAGCTAATATCTTGTTTTGTTCTGAAATGTTCTTTGTTAACTTATCTGTGTCTTCACTTAGCATATCCCATAGTAAATGAGAGTTTTCATTCTTGTAAAAAGTGTTAATGTCTTTTAAAGCAGTTTCCATTAAAGATAATGGGTTTAAAACATTTTTCTTCAACTCAAGTGTATCTTGGTTCTTAACATCTTTATTCACAATTCTATCCCTTATTTCTTTTATCTTAGCATTATACTTTAGGGTATTATTCATTCCATCCCCTGTAAGATACCAACTCTCTAACTCGTAGGAGTTTCCTTTTTGAACTATAGCTTCAAAATGTTCTTTAGTATCCTTAAGTAGTGGGAAGAAGTCTTTGTCAAGTTCTTCTCTAAATCCTGTGAATTCATTCTTCATATTATTTGCTTTGTTTACTAAGAAACCAAGAGTAACACCCAGAATGATGATTACAATTAAGGCTCCCATGAATATCTTTTTCTTCATAAACTCCTCCATTAAACCTATAATTCATATATATGAATTATAGGTTTAATGGAGGAGTTAGTAAATAATAAAAGAGAAATTATAGCTGGACTATATTTTCTTTTTTGCACAAGTTTAATAAAATATTTTATTATTTTTTATTGTCTAAAATAATTTTATTTTGCTTTTTTTTCTTTCCTGGTAAATTATATTTTTTTCTCGCTTCAATACCTATCTTTGCGATTTTTTTAGCTTCTTCTTTTGATAATCGCATAAAGATCCTCTCCCCTTCCGTATTTATTTCTATGTTTAACAGATTAGTAAAAATTTATACATACCCCTCTTCCCTACCACATATACATAAAATAAATCTAGGACACTAGGACACTGGTTAAAACTTAAAGTATGAAAATGGAGGGCAAAATGAAAATAGAAGAAACACAGAGGAAGACACGTTCAGATAAAAAAAAGGACATTAAACCAACTGTTTCTATTAATCTTAAAGAAACAATTTCACGGATTTCCTATATAACTACTACTCCAGTAAAAGATGTAGCAGAGCAGATTTGTTCGATTGGTTTATATTCTAAACAAGTAATGGACCTTTTATCAGAATACTTTAGAAGAGATTTAGTGTTCGGAAATACATGCTATATCGGGGACCTAGAAAGAACGTCTTTACAACGTCAAAAGATAGACGGTCTGACAGATCGTATTACAATTCGTTTTACACAGGAAATCGCTGAAAAGATAAACAGTTTAGCCTATGCATTAGATGTAACACCCTCTAAAGCTACAGCAATATTGCTGGAAGTGAGTTTAAAAAACTCAGCCATTATAAACAAATATTTTAAAATGTATTTACAAGAACAATTAGACTCTGGAAGACTAAAGGAGTTAAAAAAGATTATAAAGTTTATTAATCAAAATAATCCATATGAAGAAGAATTTTCATGGACAGAATTTTTGTCTTATATTGTTGAAGAAGTAAAAAGTACTACAAAAAATATTCCTGGAGCTATAAATGATTGGATAGACAAGTATAAATAACACTTATATATATTATTGTTTTATATGTTTTAAGTATGTATAAAACGTTGATATATGTTGATTCCTGTTACCTTAGTATAACAAAAGTGGTTTAAAAGATAATAAATCTGATTCTTACTACAACGAAAAATAGGTTATATCATCAAAAGCCTCCAATAAGGAGGCTTTCTTATTGGTTTAGAAGTATTATACTAAAAAAGAAAATGGTTAAGATGTCCTCTTTTACTTGTACAATTGGTGTTAAGAAGGTATTGTATTGCTTAAAAACCATAAAAAATATAATAATCATCGAGTAAGCCTATTATAGTATCAATAAGTAGAGGATTTTTATATGCAATATTGCATATATATAGATTTTAATATATTTTATCTATATAGTTAAATTGTCTGTTTCTTGTTTTAATTCGTTTGTTTATTTTATTTTTGAGTGCTCCAGTAACGGAGCTTTTTTTTATGCAATAAAACATTTTCTTTGCATTACTTAGTTGATCTATATTAACTTTATCTTCTTAAATTATATCTATATTTTACCAAAAGATTATATGTATAACCAGTTTTTCCTAATAAACTAATGGGTTGATAATTTTAATGTTATTTGTTAATTGTCATAGGAAAATTTATCATGCAATGAAGATTGAGAAATCAAGAATTATAGAAAATTATAGTATCTTGGGAAAAGCATATTTGTTATCTGTATATTAATATGTTATAATTTTTTTCTAAAACTACCTAAAAGACTGCCAGTAATGGTGGTCTTTTTTATATGGGTAAGATTGTACTAGTATGATAGGACAGAATTAACAGTATATTGTGAGGTTGATTGGTTATCCCTTCTTTCCATTTGGAAGGAAAGGGGGGATATACCTATGGAGTTTTTGTTTGAGCTTCTAAAAGAATTTGTGAAAGCCATTGTAGGTGAAGCTTCTGTGTATGTTTTTAGAAAAAGACAGCAAAACCCCCCCTCCTCGTCGCTGTCGAAAGCAAAAGGGTGAGTTTCCTAAAAAATAAATGAATAACCATCACCCTGACGGTAGCAGTTAAAAGAAGAGATGTTAGCGAATCTCTTCTTTTATTATACACAAAAGGCATTACCGTAATACTAATACAGTAATGCCTTTTGTGTATAATAAATCAATGAGCGCATAATAGATATAATGTACAAAAGAAAAGACACCCAAATGTGCCTTGCATTTAACCCAATTTAATTTTAATAATATGTATTGGACTTCCATCCTCAACTAATGGAAAGAAGAGATGATTCAATTATGTACCGATTTGGAGCGTCTCCCATGTAGTCAAAAGGATAGCAAGTTGTTAACGTTAATGTTGGCTCACTTTTGTCTACAATAATTGTTCAATCTTCTGAATCAGTTATCTAGTGCTGTTAATTCTATATGTATATGTTTTATTTTCATATTCCACAATAAGTTGGTCATTTTCTTTAAAAGATGTGGAGGAGTTAGTAGAATCATAAAGAGGAAAAAATGGTACTGGAAGTAGCAAGATTAAATAAAAAGGGCTAGGATTTTGCTCCTAGCAAAGAGTTATGTCGTACAGAAAAGTAGTTGTTTGCAAACCTAATGTTCGATGTTTTATTATATAACGTTTCTAAGGTGTAACGGTTGAATCATAGCAATCTTTACGTAACTTTTACATGTGATTAAAGTATTTGATTAAAACAAAATTTGAATTTTGTAGAACAGCAGAATGAGGAAATATGTTTAGAGTATTAGCGAAATCCAACCCTAATCAATTCTTCATCGTTTATTTCAATTACGAATTTATATTCTTTATTTAATAGCCAGTAATAAAAACTGACTGCATCAATGTCAACTAGTGATTGGAATACTTTATCAAGATTTGTACTTACTACAGGGATTTCATAGTTATCCCATATTATAAAAATTTGTTCATCAAAATCTAGTTGGTTTGCTCTAATAAGGGAAAGTAGTTGTTCTTTGTTCGAAACTATTAATTGATTGTCTATCTGTTCCCAATCTATTCTTCCAGAAACAGTTATAGGAAATAAATTCATCAAATTAGTAGCAATCTGCTTGCTTTTTTCCTGAGAGAAGATGAGAGTTTCGTCTCCTAGGGATTCAAGGCATTCATTAAACAAAGGATTTGTATCATTTCTATTTTTTGTTTTCAGTTCTCTTAACTTTTGTTGCATTTTCCATTGTCTTGATGATCTATCAGCCATTTTTTAACATTCCTTATACAATTATTTAAGAATGAGTATAGCACATCATGATAGGCCTTATGGAAATGAACTTTTTAAATATAAATTAAACAAAAGTATTATTTGAAAAAAGAACCCCATACGGAAAGATAAGAGGCCATCAAAAAATGTTGTATTTGAAACACGTGATGTTTCATAAAGGTATCACAAACTAATCCATTCGTATATTACATATACGAATGGATTAGTTTGTGAAAAGAATAAAAGTGCATAAAATCCGTATTTAAAAGAAGAAGCCCTAGGCTTAGGGGCCTAGGGCTTCTCGTTTTGGTATAGCTCACACGATATTATAAAAAGAATAGAACTTACTGAAGATAACACATGAATGTTTCGTAAATGTATCAAAAAAGTGAACAAAAAAGTTATTTTAATTGTTGCAGCCCCTTGGAGGGCGCTCCAAGGGGCTAAGATTCGAGAATTTTTAGACTCTTGTTTAATTACATAAGAACTCCCTAAGGAGTATATATGGAATTTTAACACTTGATAAACTATTTTTACAACTGTATATTAAGATTTTTATATAAATTTTAATGAAAAATGGCCCTTACTACTATGAAGAGCACCATAAACAGAGAAAAGTCGTATATGACTCTATATGAGAACCACAATAAAATTTTAATATTTAAATGCATAGTTTCCTATATGAATTAAGAGTAATGAAAAAAATGTTATTTGAGAGAATTGTGATTATTCGAATGTGTTTCAGCCATTCCTGCCTCAATAATAGTAGCAATAATTAATACGCAAGCAATTAAAATACGTAAAATTATTAACATAGCAAAAGTAATTTTTTTGCTGTATCTCCTTTTGGAGCAAGAATAGTTAAAACAATTAAGATAGATAGTATAAAAATAAAAGTTAAAGGATCGACGTGTACATACATAGAAAATGAACTGAAAAATAAGATTGAAGTTAAAAAACTTGAAATAAACGAAGATGACTAACAAGAAACGTAAGTTATTAAATGTTTAATAGATAACAGAGTCATGCAGATTTGATGATGGGACTACTGGTTATGTATGTTCTCCTTATTCAATATTAAAATTTCACGTACCGTATGTAAATATAAAAACCAAAATTCAGAAATAGTGGTA
The DNA here is from genome assembly GCF_056033845.1 of Bacillus sp. TCT6. Lineage (NCBI taxonomy): Bacteria > Bacillati > Bacillota > Bacilli > Caryophanales > Bacillaceae > Bacillus > Bacillus sp. TCT6. The sequence goes on along the minus strand of NZ_JBVYHX010000003.1, from coordinate 7,437 downwards.
TTACTGATGGAGCAAATAACATTATTACCAGTAATGGACAAAGAAATGAAGAAGAGATTGCAACAGGAAGTGGTCAGCATTTTAAAAGAGTATCGCACCTTAAAAACACGTTTTAATAATGAAGTGAAGCAACAGCAAGAAGGAAGCAGTCTATTTTCTGAGATAAGGAATACAAGACATGTTAGTAACATCAAATTTAAACAAATTGAAAAGGCTCTACAATACGTTTTAGATTAAGATGAGGCAGAGACTATCAAGATAAAGTATTTGAATGGGGAGAAATTAAAGTATAGTTTTATCTACGATGAGTTATTAATGAAGAAAAATCAATTCTATATATAAGATAAATGCAACTCAATTAATCTCTAAATCTTTAGGGATGAGGTAATAATACAAAAAAGCCAAATAGACAGTTTTTAATTAACTATTTATTTAGCTTTTTATGTTTTATTTTTTAGGCATCCATGTATGTCCGCAATTCATGCAACCATTAACAATATTTTTTCTACCAACAAGCCCGCTAAATAAAGTTATTGGCGCTCCTAGGAGCATGATTAAAAAAACAACAAATGCAGCTATATCATGAAGTGGAGAATGTCGAGGAACTATTCCAATAGCTATAAGTGTAGCTAACATAAGAAACAGAATTAAAAACACCCTTTTGAAATTATAACCACGTTTATTACCAACTATTTGATCAGATTTACATTTCCTACAAAGAATCCGCCTTGTTACTTTTTCTTGTTGTACTGTCATGTCTAACTATCCTCATTTACGTATAATTACTATATTTTAATTATATGATATAAATAACTAAATGGGATACATATATTATTAAAAAAGAAAAAATATAATAAATTGGAATGTTTTTAAAAGCATCGACAAAATGCCGACAAAAAAGGTGGGATTTTGATAATGAAATCAACGGTATTATTAATGTATAAGCCCTTTGAAAACCGCATATCGAAGAGGATTAGTACACCTATAAGTGAAGGGTCACGATAATGTATACCACATAGTAGGGCGAGAAAGACGGTAAGAACCAGCGTTAAGATGAAAAGACCAATGAATGTATAACAATGACATATTCCAGTGTGGCGGGTGTGAGTGCAAATAAGGTGCTTATGGCCATAAATCTTAACATTAAGCATCCATGACAGGTGCTTTTTTCTTTGTTATATAGAAATTACACATTAAATGTATTTAATGTGTAATCTAGGTATAAAGATATTTGATAATCATACAATGATATGGAAGGGTCTTTTCTAATGTGTTAGTTACCTCACAGTATATGTATCTTTTGGCGCCTGGGCGAGGGTGCTTTTTTTATTGCACATTATTATAAGGACAAGCATATAATGCAATAGGACAAGTTCTTCGTGTCCTATTCAATGCTCAGGATAAACCCCAATTCACATTGAGAGCACCAATAGCAGGGTGCTCTCTTTTTATTGAAAATAATATATAAATGTACATAATATGATTATTGGATTTTCGTTTCAATATAAGGGGTATAAATTCGATGCGACGTAAAAAGCATTTGTTAAAACAATGGAAGGTGGATTTGCAAGTTGTTCAAGAAGAAAAGAGGATGAAGAAGAAGTCTAAGAATAAGAAATATATCATTCCTGGTAATACAGCAGGATTCATGAATGGAAAAAATACTTATCGTAAAAAAAATGGGGTATGGAAGCAAAGAAAAAAATGATTTGAGAATAAATAGGTTTATAACAATTATTGTAGGCGCTTCCCTGGTCTGGGTGGCTCTTTTTTTATCATTTTAGCCAAGAAGAATCCTTCCTCAAGGAGCGGCGAAGGGGCACAGTCTAGTGAGTAGGCGGGAGATGAATAGGCTTTGAACAAGAGATGACAGGAATCCCTCACTTCTAAACGAAGTTAACGTGGGGGGGAGTTCAAGTAATGGATAGATATATTGTTTAAAGTTGCAAAAAGTAGTTTGCACATTATCAAATGGGAAAGTAAGAGGGGGGAACATATCGCGTTTGCAATTTTTTTGCTTCTTTTTTTATTTGTAAATAGGTTTAAGAAGCTTTGAGGAAAAATGGGATTTTAATAAAGTTAAACAAAAAATCAATTTTATTAAAAATAAAATTGATTTTTTGTTTAATTATGTTAAAATATAATTAAAGGAGCTGAAGGTTATGGATTTTAAAAAGATTCCAAATTGGCTATTGAATTTAGAAAATGAGGACATTGAATTTATTAAAAATTTCATTTTACATTCTGGATCTTTGAAAGAAATAGCAAAAATTTATGATGTTTCTTATCCCACGGTGAGGGTACGGGTAGATAAGTTAATTCAAAAAATAAAAGTAAATGATACTGATGAAGATGAGGAGTTTATTACTTTTATCAAAAAACTTTCCATTGAAGATCGTATTAATTTAGAAGATGCAAAATTAATAATTGAAAAATATAAAAATGAAAGAGGGGATAATTAATGTTTCGTCTATATGGATTTATAATTGCGATTTTATTAATTGGACTTCAATATTTTTTATCAAGAAGAGAAAATGTTTATTGGGGAATATGTTTACCTATTGTATATGTGATAACACTCCTATATCTTTGGGGAACTGAGGTTCTAACTGTCAAAGGGAATACACTTATATTCATCATAATTATTTTAGGTGGATTAGCCATTTTATTAGGAATTTGGATTAAGGGCAGAGAAGAACTAAAAAATAAACAGAAAAAAGAATTGGACAAAATGAAAACAAAGGATATGAAGTAATCGAATAAAGAAAGAAAAGGATTAGCATCTAAAGACATGTAATTGAGTTTAAGTATAATGGGGATTTTTAAACTTTAAAAGGGAATATATATCATACATATTCCCTTTTAATAATTAGATATCGGGAGCTATTTTTTGAGTATTTCTATAATAATATAATTATATTATAGGATTTTGCTCTATATGTTCTTTTGTTAAACAAGGAAGGATGTTATAATGTCTTTAATGCTAGTGGGCTTCAGGGATAGCAAGGGGATAAATAGATTGTAGAAATAAGGTATAAAAATTAATAATCATTATATAAAAAAGGATAGAACTGTAGATCCTATCCTTTTAGAATTAATTGGTTTAGTCTATGTAATTACACCAATTAGTTTACCATGTCATTAATTTTGTTGATAATCCAGTCAATAGCCATACCGTTTTTAATCCAATCTAAAACTTTACCCTTGTTAGCCCAAGCCCATGAAGCAGCTTTAGCTCCTAATTGACCCACGATTCTTAAAAATGCAACCATGATATATACCTCCTAATATAATAATTGTAAAATTTTTAATTATTAGTTTACCATGTCATTAATTTTGTTGATAATCCATTCAATAGCCATACCATCTCTGATCCAACCTAAAACTCTACCTTTGTTAGCCCAAGCCCATGAAGCAGCCTTAGCGCCTAATTGACCCACGATTCTTAAAAATGCAACCATGATATATACCTCCTAATATAATAATTGTAAAATTTTTAATTTATTAGCTTACCATGTCATTAATTTTGTTGATAATCCAGTCAATAGCTAGTCCATCTCTGATCCAACCTAAAACTTTACCTTTGTTAGCCCAAGCCCATGAAGCAGCCTTAGCGCCTAATTGGCCTACGATTCTTAAAAATGCAACCATGATATATACCTCCTAATATAGTAATTGTAAAATTTTTAATTATTAGCTTACCATGTCATTAATTTTGTTGATAATCCAGTCAATAGCTAGTCCATCTCTGATCCAACCTAAAACTTTACCTTTGTTAGCCCAAGCCCATGAAGCAGCTTTAGCGCCTAATTGGCCTACGATTCTTAAAAATGCAACCATAATATCCCTCCTTATGAATTTTTTGTAATGCTTTCGCGATTATAAATATATCTAAATTTTAAAATCATGTCAACTGAATTTTTAGAAAAATTTATATATTTAGATTGCTTTTAATATTTATTCCAAAAAAATCTATACATGGATATATTTTTAAGTATAATAATTACTGTGAGCTTTAACGAAAATTTAGAATAGATAGATTATTGATACAACTAATTATCAAAAAGGAGATTGAGATTAAAATGATAAAAGAACCACAACAAAAAATCTCGCCAAATGCAGTAAAAGTATGGCGGATAAGTGATGTAATTACTTATACTACTGCACTTTGCATATTAGGAATTCTTTTATTTTTACAGAATTATTATGACTGGAAAAGCTGGGTAAGTATTATTTGTTATATCATTATTGTTTTACTCATTATTTCTTCCATATTCGAACTATCCATAATACCTATTTATCGACAACGAACATGGCGTTATGAAATTGATGAAAATTATATTCAACTAAAGCATGGAGGAGTATTAATGAGAAAGCATCTAATAATACCGATGGCCAAAGTGCAATATGTAAATACCAATCAAGGACCAATACTACGAAAGTATGGCTTGTCTACACTAACAATAGGTACAATGGCTTCAGAGCATGAGATACCTGCTATTTCTGAAAAGAAAGCAACAGAATTAAGAGCAAACATTGCATATTTAGCTGGAATTAATGAAATCAATGAATAAAATAGGAGGGCTATAATACAATGAAGCAAGAACTAGCATATGAACAAATAGCTCAGCGAATGCATCCGTTATGGATGCTCTTTTCCATAGTAAAATCTATAAAAGAACTTATTCTGTGGATCGTTTTTTTTGCTATTTTTATAAGTTCAAATTCTAACCCTATTTTTATGATTGGTGGTATAGCTGCAGGAGCTATTTATCTAATTTATAATTTCGTTTCAATATTTCTTGATTGGAAACATTTTAAGTATGTATTTACGGATAAAGAAATGTACATTTATGAGGGGCGTTTCATTAAGGAAGATCGTTTTATTCCATTAGAACGTATCCAAGGTATTAGTCAAAATACGCATTTTTTTCACCGTTTATTTGGACTAACATCACTTTTATTAGAAACTGGTTCCAATGAAAAGAAATCTTCCATTAAGCTTGAAATGATAACTTACGAAGAGGCTGCACGGATACAAAAGCATTTAGGACATATTAATTTTATTCCAAAGAAAGAGAATGAATCAGATATACAGAAAGTAGAGTTAATAGAACCTCAATATATTTCAAGAGATAAGCATTATGAAATGGCACCTAAAGAAATATTGGTTAAATCACTTATGTCACTTAAATTACTTTTATTGATTCCATTAATTCAAGAGGTTTACTCTAATATAAATGATTTTATTTCTATAGATGGCTATATAAATGAAATCAGTTCTTTTTTTCAAAAATCATGGTTCCTAATGAGTCTTGGTATTCTTATTCTTTTAATAATGTCATTAGTTTATGGGATGATTAAGACTTATATTCAATATGGTAACTTTCAAGTTACTTCTGATCAACATCGAATTTTTATTAGAACAGGTGTATTTAATAAAACTGAATTCTCCATTCCAAAGGAGAAAATCCAAGCTATTAATATTAATACTAATCTATTAAAAAGATGGTTTGGTTTAGTACAAGTAAAAATTATAAGTATTACTGATATGGAAGATAAGGATATGAGAACCGCTAAAGTACTCTTTCCACTTATAGATAAAAATAGAGCTTTATTACTAATTCCTGAGATTTTGCCAGCATTTAAAATCGATACAAAAATGATTGGTGTTCCCAAATATACCATTTTTATAAAAATGGTAAGATCAAGCTATATTTGGATTATAGGTACGATACTTACTTATTATTTTTGGGCGGAGTTTTGGTATATCCCAATAATATTATTCGTACTTATTAATACATCGCAAATATTGAACGGTTTATACAGTGGTTACAAACTTAACGGGGAATTCATTCAATTGCAACGAGGAGGATTTTCAACAAATCTATTTATAACAAATCGAAAAAATATAGAAGAGTTAAAAATAGTCGAATCCGGGCTACAACGGCTATTTGGACTTGCGACACTTCAATCTTCAATACGTGCCAAACCAGTTAAGAAAACAAAAGTTTTTGATCTTCCAAAGGATGTAGCTAGAAATTACTACTATTGGTATGGAAGTAGTACAAAATATATAAACAAGAAAGTTAGCATTAAAGAAATGAAATAAAATTCTATATTTAAATAAGTATCTAGTTTTATTTTGAAGCTCTAAATTCATTAGATTTGAAACGCAGAATAATCACAAAAGGAGAAAAATTTCTATGTTAGCAAATGCAGATGTAAAAAAGAAGAAAACAAAAAAATGGATTATTATTGGAGTTATTGCGTTAATTGTTATTGTAGCGGCAATTAATATTTTTGCAATGCAAGGCAAGAAAAAAGACGCGGCAACAACGGCTAATACTGTGGGTTTTGAGAAAGTGACAGAGCGTAAACTAAATAATACGAAGTTAATTTCTGGTCAGGTGAAGCCTGGTAATATTGAAAGTTTCTATGCGGATTCAACTAAAGGGAAAGTGAAAGATATTGCGGTAAAAGAAGGGCAAGAGGTGGAAAAGGGAACGAAGTTATTCTCTTATGATAATGAAGAAATTAATTTGCAAATGAAACAAGCTGAGCTTGATCAGAAGATGGCAGATATGCGTTATGACCAAGGGAAAAAGAAGATTGATTCATTGAGGAAAGAAATTAAGAAGGCCAAAGATAGTGGAGCTGGGAAAGAAATAACAGATCCGATGGAAGAACAAGTAAACGAGTTAGAGATAGGACAAAAAACAATTGACCTTGAGAAAGAAAAAGGAAAGTTGCAGAAAGAAGAGTTAAGTAAGAAGCAGAAAGAGCTTACGATTTATAGTAATTTTGCTGGTGTTGTTCAAAAGTTAGATAAGGATGCGGCACAAAGTTCATCTCAAGCGTTAGGTGGTCAAGGAAAAGCATTTTTACAAGTAGCTTCTAAAGATCCATTCCAAGTTCAAGGTACGTTAACTGAGCTTCAGAAGTCACAAATTCAAAAAGATCAAACATTCACTGTAACTGCGAAAGCAAATAATAAGAAGAAGTGGACAGGTAAGATTACAGAGGTAAGCGAATTCCCAACGAGCGCAGAGATGGCGCAAGCTGGTGGTATGGGTGAAGCAACTCAAAATATGTCTCAGTATACATATAAAGCAAGTCTTGATAGTCAAGACGGTTTATCTCCAGGTTATCACGTTTCACTACAAGTAAATTTAGAGAATAAGAAGATGATCGCTGTTCCAAGTAAGAGCATTGTTGAAAAAGGTGAAGATGCATTTGTTTATATCGAAGAAAAAGGAAAGCTTCATAAAAAAAATGTGAAAAAAGGTGCTACTGATGGAGATTGGACAGAGGTTGTAGAAGGCGTAACAGTGGGGCAAAAGGTGGTTAAAAATCCTTCCGACGATGTGTATGACGGAATGGAAGTGAAAGAGAAATGATTACGTTAAATAATATTGCTAAAACGTATTATCAAGG
>NZ_JBVYHX010000002.1:0-392714 GCF_056033845.1 Bacillus sp. TCT6 | reverse complement strand
TTAAAAACCATTATGTAAAGTACTCTAAAGCACATTTCCAAACTAAAGAAAGTATACCAAAAGAGATTTATTATTCTTCAGAAGGCTTTAAGGGCTATATACAGGCAAGTACCGTTTGGGATATGGGAGATCATTTCGCAACACTATATTCCGGAACCGTTATTCGATGTTAGACTTTTAATCCCTTCTCTCTTAATGCTTATAATGATCAGTAGCTTACTGCCAATACTGTAATATCTATTGTTCATAAAATAAACCACAAAATCTTTCGATTTCATGGTTTATCAAATATAAAAATAATGCTAAACAAATACTCTAACATTACCTTCCCCAAAGTTAATTATAGAGTATTTTCAAAAAAAAGACACTCTTGTAGTGTCTTTTTTTTATTATTTAAAAAATTACACCTACTAACATCTTATTGTTGAGACTATTCATTTATTTCAATATGATACTTTTTCATCTCGTATATGCAATAGACAATGATAGCTAAACTCCAACTGACACCATAATAATCATGTGTGTAGAAGTCATATCCCGCCTTAATACCTTTCTCTATTACAACAAATGTAAATCCTAAAGCCACCCATTTGTTAATTTTCATCTTTATAAACGTTAAAGAGATAATTATTAAAAATAAAATATTTGTAAGATGATCTATCATTAGCTCATATTTTTGAATGTATACTGCCATTATACAAGCAACGCTATTAGTCGCAATACCAAAGGCAACCACCGCTCTCCAAATCCTGTCCGAAAGTCCCACTCCTGAGTCAGTCCCTTCCTAAACAAATATCCTTTTCTTTAATTCGTTCCTACACCCTATTCAAGGTATGCTAAATTATCCTTGTCTGATGAATATCTATTTATCTTTTCATATAGAGCAAACAAAATCTCTACTCATAATTTTTTCTTTATTAGACAAACTATGTCTAAGCCGTTTGAACTAGCGGCTTCACTCTTCTGGTAATGGGATAGCAATTTATTGCATTGACTAACTCATTCAACCCACTGGCACCAGCAGACAACAAAATAGTTGTCTGCCATTTTCATGTATCCTTTTTCTAATTTCATTACAAACCAAGTGTGTGCTGTAATGATTTCAAAAAGGACGGAATTTCATTTTTGAAAATGTAAAAAAGATGAGATTCTGTCTACTTTTGGTATAGAACTTTTTCTTTTCACATATGCTATTTTGGAACCTGTTTACCAATACGTGTCCTTATGGTGTCTTGAATTCCTCCTAAAAAGGGCTGCAGATACGACTGCATGCCCTTTTTATTTACGTTGCTAATATGTATTCAATAAAATAATTAAAAACTAAAAATGTAATATAACATATTTTATCAGTTCAGATTATGTTAAGATTTACTTCATAGTCGAATTATGGTTTCTTATCTAATTCAGCAATATGTGAACTGTTTACCTAAAGAAAAGACACCCAGAAGGTGTCTTTTCTTCTTTTAATCTAAAAAACATTTTTCCTTTTCAGTAAGAACCAATTATCCCTCTAATATAAACCTCATATTTAAAGGAAATTTAATCATGGTACTCAAGAGTTTTCGTTTAATTCAATATACCAATAACTTAATTTTCAATCACATTTCCAGCACTATATTTGCTTTCTTATAGATTTTCTGTCTTGTTCTTAATTCTGTCAAAATCCTCATGTAGCTATACAAAGAATATATGCTATTATGATTCTAAGAAACTATGCGTTCCCTTAACCCTGTATCCGAACCTGTATTTTTACAGGGTCTTTGTTTATTTTATTTACTTTTATTGGCTTTTAAGAGTTAATGCACAACCAATTTCAAATAAATCGTTTAAATGTTAGTTAGAATTTGAAATAATATAGCTATTAGCTTTTTCAACAAATGAAATCTAATATCAGATTTCTAAATGTATACTGTACTAAATGCAAGTTAACACTATATACATAGTGTTAACTATATTAATTGAATATTGGTAATAGAAAGTCTAAACATTATCAATTTACTATATATTACATATATGTAAAAATAGATGTATGTTAAGCTTATTCAAAATCTTTCCCCTAATAAAGATTTGAAGTAGCATTTCATGATTCTCCTTACTGTTAACATGCCTTGAAAGAGAACCCTATAGGGTTCTTTTTCTTTTCATTATAACCCTCAGTCAGTCCTTATTTAACGTGAATTAAATACTTAACACTTTATTGTATTAGGCATTTATACAAACTAAACATACCATTATCAATCCCCTGTTTTTTACTATTAATTCCTATCATATAAGATTATCTTTCCTTTTTAGTAATAATTTATTAAACCATATTTCTCTAAAAGGATTTTATTACCCTGCCATTCAGTTCAATAAGCATTATTTCATTGTACTCAAAAATATAACTATAAAGTCTTTTAAATCTAAGAGTTATTTAAGAATCACTCCTTAACCGGTACAGTTTATACTTCATCCTTGCCCCGTACCTCTTGCGGCCAAACAACTTACAATAAATTACAGAGATTACTCACAATTGTATAGAATTCAGCTATCCCCCATCCTAACTCTCTATCTTTAAAAAACTTTTTAACAGAATCTTTCACACAATATGCCATATTTGACAAGCGATTTTAGCACTATTTCAATACATTGTAGGATATTATAACCAAAATAGAATCGATACCCCACAAGTAATTGAAAATCAGGCTAAAGAAGTAGCTTAGATTCAACTTTTCTTATCCAAATATTAACTCAAATCCATCCTATTCCTTCTGTAGTTACTATTAATACATTTAGAATTAATTCCTTTTTTTATACTTAGTATAAAAAAAAGGAATTAACAAACTATATATCTTGAATGAACAATTCAATAATTATAAGGAGAGATGAATGAATGTCAAACATTTATCAAGAAATATGGGATGCGGATATGCATGGAAATGGCATCAAAGCCACTTTCAATAAAGAAGATGTAGATATTCAAAAAGGATACGTTCTAGTTGAACCTACTAAGGTTAGGGGGAAAGAAGAAAAACAAAATCATATGTTATTAAAAGAGGTAGTAATACCTGAAAACAAGAAAAATTCATATGATTTGGTCGAAAAATTATTTAATAATTTCTACTTAGATCCACATTTAAGAGAAGACAATACTGTTGAAGAACAACAAGAAGTAGATGCATTATTAAAACATGCTATACAGTCTGAACCTATGAAGATTTGTAGGACTTTTGTTGAGTCTAGGAAGGGTACAAATTTATCTGACGAGCAGTGGTATACTTATTTGCATAACATTTGGTTTCTACAGTTCGATAGTGGTTCTGGTATTAGCCTAAATGGATTTGAACATGTATTTATTGGAGAAGAAAAGAAAGAAGGTAGTAGCCTAAATGGATATCACTTCTGGTATAAATATTATCTTGAAGATCAAACTGGGCCAAATGATAAAATAGTCTATTTAGGACCAAAAGATAAGAATAGCGTTCCTGACGTTATTACTTTTGGTTATACATTAGAAGCTTCAGATGTTCATATTAATAACGTTTTACTCTTTAAGAAAAAGGGTGGTTTTTTTATAGGCCTTAGCCCAGAAGGATTATTAGCTTTAGGAGTTGCACGTTTTGCCGACACTCTTAGTGAACATAATACTATTGAGATAAATAATCAAGAATATGATTTGGCACTATATTCTTTTGGTAAAAGATCTATGCGAACTTTTTTCCCTATTTATAAATAAAAATCATTTACCTTTATTTATAAGAGATTCGTTCCAAATAAAATACTATGTAAAACAGAAAAGTTTTCTAACTCAAAAAACCTTGTATGGTTATTCTGCCATATAGCATTTTTATTATGTATAAAACTTTAAACTATAAAATTTTTTTAATCGCAAAGATAAATATTCACCTTATACATTTGAACTATCTCAATAAAATTGACAACATAATAAGAGCTTTTTAAAAATTAAATATTGAAGAGATGGCTCCAATATTGTACCGGAGTCCTCTCTTTTTATATCTTTTAATAACAATAGTAACTATATGTACCTTTATAAATTCAATTCTTATTTTAATGTACAGGAATGCTTAACGATTTTATATGCGAATTTATCTCTCATATAGCTGAAAAAAAACTTCATTCAAGCTTATCTAAACAGTGTCCTCTTTATGACATCGATTTTTAGAATCTAACAACTTGACTACATATGAACTATGTCCCCCTAATCATTCTTGCAATTTCCGCCATCGTTTCCCCCTAGATTCTTACATATCGTATATTCTTATATGGCTTTTTCCATACATTCATGTTGATTCCTAAAGAATTCCTCCGTCATTAAGTTATATTCGTGCATGATTAGTCCGCTTGATATTTAATTTATTTTGACTCCCTTCTTGTTTCCAAATAATTTCATGCCAGTTTAATGAATTGCATATCACATTTTTATTGTTTCTTCAAATGATTTTTTAAGTTCATTTACATTCTTTTTTATCACTTAATGCATTCATTTGAACGAGCCTCACTTTTATGAAACTACTATAAATACCTATTTCATACAAAATATCGTATATAGAAATAATGGCTTTTTATTGAGAAGCAAATCGATATTTTTTGTATTACGGGTATATATTTTCATAATGTGATTAGCGTTTCTTTTTCAGTACCGCCCTTTCGATTTCCTCTAAATACAATATGAATTTCCGCTTTCTTTAGTTTTTTTCTAAATAACAATTAAATTAGAATGAGGACGACTTGTACGTCCCTTCCCATGCAGTTCTTCGAAGAGATGTTCTTTTTCAGACTGTTCATAGACTTTCTACCAACGAATTAGGCATAATTTCAATTTACCCTTTCCAATTATATACAAAAGTTATTCTAAAAAGAAATTTGTGTAGATTCTTTACATTTTTTTAGTTGTTTCTAATGACTTTCATTATAAAATAAGATAACTTAATTTCCGTTTATCTTTTACATTGTTTGAGCGAAGAATAAGATATAAATCCATATAAAAACCCCAGATAGGCAATTTATTTGATGTTTGCACTACCTGGGTATGATTAACCAATATATTACGTATTGACGTTAATTACGATAAAGTAAGTGTCGTACAATATCTCCAGGGTGTACCACAAATAAGGGTCCCCAAGAAGGATTAGAATCATGCATTGCTTTTAACGACGTAATCATCCTATCAAAAATAACAGCAACATCTCCATCTTTCGAAATAGCGGCTGTAACAGCAGCAGCAACTATATGAGCCGCATAAATTCCTGATTTGTATTCTTCAGGCAACGAACCCAATGTATTTAATGAAGAGCGTAACTGAGCAACAATTAACTCATCTTTATTTTTCCAGTTTTGAATCTGATTTAAACTATGATTTTCCAAACTAATTAATTTTCTCTTCACTATAGTAGAAGCAACAATTTGAGCTGATTTCTTAGCCTCATCATTACTTATTGCTATTCCCTCTAGTTGAATCTCTGAGAGATCTTTATCTACTTCAGTTTCAATTATCTTCTCCCATTCTTTCGCTTGATCAAATTCAAGCAACCCTACAGCATACGCTCCTAAATACCCTCTTAATATATCAGCTGGATGAGGATCTTGATCAGGTCCCTCATTTCTAAGGATAGCTTGTCTTATAAAGGCCGCATTTAAACCACGAAAATAACCGACTAAACCTATCGCTGCCGCAGGACCTAAATTCAATATACCTAAAACATCAGACGCAGTTTCATCAATACGGGAAGCCCAATATTCAGATAAATCATGTCCAAAATTTTGTTCCTCCAACTCTGTTCTTACACTTTCAGCTAACTCAGCCAGTAATCCAGTATCAGCATGTAATATGTCATGACCGCCTGTTTCATGTCCTATACTTGACCAAGCCAAAAGACCTTGTGTCGCATTAACTGGCGGGAGATTAACAACAGCTACCTCCACCCCAAAAATAGAAGTTGCATCTACTGGCCAAGTATATGGGCCAGCCTTTGGATTTCCCCATTTAACAAGTGGCGGAATAATACTCAAATCTGGTGGTTTAACTCCTGCTCTATCTTCTAAGCTCAAAAAACCATCATAAAGATCACTTACTAATTCTTGAAAAGCCCCTGTAGCATTAGGTTTATACCCTTCGCCATGCTGAAGAATAGCCTGAGCAATGTCTAGCATTAAACCTGCTTTTTTTTCTCTTTTTGGGTCCCTCAATAATATTCTAGTAAACCCTTCTTGTCCCAATTCATTGAGTTTTTTGATAAAAGGTTTATACATTGTATCACGGTATAAAGGAGGCAACTTATCTCGTAAAGTTTCTAATCTCCCACGTAGTTCATGGTAATTAGTTGGATCCTCTGGTCCATCAATATTGGTTAATGCTGCTTTTCTAACATCTTCAATACAATTTTTAAGATTACTTATATCTGGTTTACCTGTGACTAAATTTTTCTTTGTACCATCTAGATTTTTCATTATTCGACCTCCAAACAAGATTTATCACAAGTATTATTTCCCTCCCCTAAAAATATATTCCAAACCATTAACTTCAATTCGAACGATTAAGATGGCTTCCTGTCATCCCTTGCCCGATGCCATTTCATCTCACACCTACATAATTTCGTGTTAAAGTAATTACATCCTCTCTTCTAACAAGGTAACCCCTATCCCACAAGTCCGCCTGGCCTCCTGCATATAACCAGTCTCCTACCTGATTTTTATTCTTAAGCCTCTCATCCAGGTGCCCGTTATCACATCTATCCAACTGTATATTTTTTCTACATCGGTATTATTTACTCCATAAAACGCAAATTTCCGTTCTTTATTCATAACAATTAAAAAATGTGTAAATGCATAAATTTTAGCTCTTTCTAATGCAATTTGACTTATATCTTCACGTAAACACGGAAATGAAATAGGAAACTCTTCTCCTAAGAAAATAGGATCAAATCCTTCATTTGAACCCATTATAGAAAAGCCTCCTTCTCTACAAATTTTATGTAGATTATTTTTTCTTCCTGCTGCAAAAAGCCTAGGAATAAATCTCTATGTAGCATTTATAATCTGTAAATATGTTGATTACCCCATCGATTTTTTTAGTTAAAACAAATTTGCCACACCGTTTAGATTCTCCTATTATTTACGATATTTATGCATATCAAAGTAAAAACTATAATCTAACGATTATATCGATTATTATCCAATTTAAAAGGATTGGTTTTTAATCTTTTAGCGGTCACTTAGATTTAATTCTTTCTGTAATAAAAACCCAAATAACAGTTAATACTACACTTTGAGTTGGAGGTTTTTAAAATGATAAACCATTCAAACCCTCTCAATTTGACTAATGAAAATGCGCAAATTAAAAATGAAGCCCTTTTCTCAAAACGGTAGAGTTATACCCACAAATAGAGGAGGATTGGCAAGAATCTTAAGAACGTTCGGGACTTTCCCTGCTTTTTTGGCTATCTTTGGAAAGCCCTCTACGATTCTCAGGCATTAGAATTTTAAATATCTGAGAATATTTTCGAGTTTCAAAGGTTTTATGGATTAGCAGAAACTAAGACGTTTACTGAGCGGACTCGTGAGCTAATGACAAAGTCCACATGCGGAGTACCCGATATACTAGCGGTTACAGCAATAGACTTTTCAGCACTATGTCCCTGGGACGAGAAACGGATAGCCTATGCATTTGATATTGAAACGAAAGATATTTCTAAAAAATGGGGAACGCGATACGACTTGCCTTCAAGTCGTGAGAAGACACTACTTCAATAATATTATGGGAGGTTTTGATAATAGTGAGCACACTTGAAGTATTGGGACTTCTCCGAACGCATTTGATGTAGAACTGTTGCATTGCGCGAAATGGGACATATATTAGGTTTAGCTCATTCCAATGGTCCATGAGCGATTATGTTTCCTTCAAATTCTCCAAACCTTATTAAGAATGTCCTGTCACTAGATATTATTGCAGGAACAGAAAGACTTTATCAAATTCATAAACTGAAAAATAACTTTCTCATTCGAGGATGCTGGTGTAGTGAAAATCTGGATCCTAATTGTTAATGTAATAGTTTCGTCTGAATCTGAGCAGAATCAGATGTTTAAATCCGTCTACTATTTACCAATAAAAATCAATTAAGAGAGGAATAATCATAATGACAATTGTAAGACGTTTTCATTCTCCAGGTAACTTAAAGGACTTTGACTCTATCCCTAATCAGGTTGAGGCTTGGCATGAAATCATCTCCGATTTTTTCAATAGTAACATCCAGGACGTTCAACAGGAATTGGCGGCATTAGGAGGTATACCCCAATTCTATAATCCGTCTATCACTGAAACTTCATCGGACATGCAAACGCTTGACATTACTTGGAACGCCTTTCCACGAGTGATTCAAATCCGTAATCACAACAATCCAGATTTATATCTGCCAGCGGCAGAAAAATTGAATCCTAATGGAATTCGGCAACATGATGAGTATTGCGAGTGGCATACAGAAAGAGACCAAGAAAATAAAGTGTTACGAGTCACCTTTACTTGTGAGGGACCTGAGTATTGGCAAGCATTAGCGGATGGGTATCCTACAAGATATAGTGGTCCTAGAACGGCAGGCGCTCAGGGTAGTAAAGACGTACTCTTGGCAATGTATCAAAAATACATTAGCAAGGACGTAAGCTTGACGGATCTCCTGAATCCAGATGGGACCTATAACCCTAACAACAAGTGGAATACCACGCATGGCGCGATGCATCTAATCCAACCAAACAACACTTTATCTGCTGAAATTAACATTGCAGCTCGCGCAACAATTTTGCGTAAGGACGCTCATGGGGAAATGATTAATGAGCCAACTGCTCTAATCAATTGCTCCCGTTTCGGTGAAGCTCAACGATTCAGCGATCCGACTATCGGATTTCAGGTAAATAAATTGGCTCAGCAAGGATTGATGATTACACTGCAAGATCCCGTAGGTCTCTATATTTCCGACTTAGATACAAGCGGTTTTGAAGCGCCTGATGGTAGTGATCCCGCTCAGTACTGGACCATTTTGCGCGGTCAGAAAGGACAGGTTTTACGAGCCGTGTATGAAGTTCCTGCATCTGCAAATTTCAAAGTAGGTGATATGACAATCGATGGCCGCCCTATCGAATTTGGTGGACAAATTGCTGAAAGTATTACCATGAAATTGACTGGAGTAGCCAGTAAGCATCATTCTATACAAAACCCGTTGCTTACATGTCCTGGTTCATCGGATGATGCGGTTAGACCCGCAGGTCTTGTCGCTGGAGACAATGAAATATTACCAACGCGCGTCATCAGGTAAAAAGGAGGAAAGTTGCTATGGCACCCTTTGAAAACGAAGAGCTCAATAAAAATAATGTAGCCCCTCTAGAGCAAGAACCTTTATTGCATGTAAATCAGATTCAAGGTAATATCTTGGGTGGATTCAACAAAGACTTTCAGCAATTTCTCTTTTTCGAAATTGTTGACCCTAATTTGGCGAAACAATGGATTCAGTCCATCAGTTCACAGATTTCCACCACACAAGAGGTTGTGACGTTCAATCGTTTGTATCAAATGATGTGGGCCAGGAGAGGATCGGAACCAACTGGCTTAATTGCTACTTGGATGAATATTGCCTTTTCATATGCTGGACTAAAAAAACTGGTTTCGGAAGAATCACTTAAGGACTTTTCAAAAAATGGACCTTTTGCACTTGGAATGAAAAAGCGTTCGGGAAAGCTTGGAGACCCTAGGGACCAAACTTCGGAAGGGAACCCTAAAAACTGGGTGATTGGAGGCGACGCTAATTCCCCAGAGATTCTTCTCATTATTGCCAGTGACTCGGAGTTGGAGCTCGATAAAAAGGTGCAAGAGATAAAGAAGAATTCAACCATCGAAAGCGGCTTGAAATTAGTTTATGAAGAAGCTGGGAGAAATCGTAACGACCTGCCAGGGCATGAACATTTCGGTTTTCGGGACGGGATTTCACAACCAGCCGTAAGGGGACGTTTCTCCACTGCATCAGGAGATATGCTCACCAAACGTTGGATTGACCCATCAGATAAAGCATTTCTCACTGATGCAGAACCGGGTGAAAAATTAGTATGGCCAGGGGAGTTCGTTTTCGGATATCCAAGCCAAAACGATCAATCTCTAGATCCAGTTCCCGTAGAGAACGAAGACTTGCCTATAAAATATGGTGTGCCTGTTTGGGCAAACAACGGTTCCTTTCTGGTCGTGCGTAGACTTCGCCAGGATGTAGCAGGCTTTTGGGAATTTGTATTAGAGAAGGCCAAAGAGTTAAATATGTGCCCGACACTTATGGGAACGAAAATGGTAGGGCGTTGGCCAAGCGGGGCACCGCTTATGCGTTCTCCTGAAACAGATAACCAGGAGTTAGCTGAAGATAATCACGCAAACAACCATTTCTTATATGGATCTGATACTACCAATATAAAATTGAGCCCCAACTTGAATTACGCTGACCCTTTCCCACAAGCGAAAGAAGATTCTTTTGGCAGACGGTGCCCTATATCGGCACATATCCGAAAGGTTAACCCAAGGGACTCGGCTACAGATATAGTAAGTGAATTTTCCAGCCTGACCCGACGAATACTCAGACGCGGGATTCCTTTTGGCAGCCCACTAAACGTGAACCTTTCAATGCCTCCATATAACGATATGGAAAATGGTAACCGGGGATTGATGTTTTTGTGTTATCAGACCAGAATCGATTTTCAATTTGAGTTTCTGACCAAGGGATGGGCCAATTCACCGGAATTGCCTGTTGGCTCTAAATGTACTAACTCAGGCGATATTTGCCCGCCACCCGGAGAGGACCCAATTATTGGACAAAATGGTGATGGAAATAGGGGCCGCACTTTCACGTATACGACGAACAAATCGATGGATATCATGAAGGAGTTTGTTATTCCTACAGGTGGAGAATATTATTTCCAGCCCTCGGTCGATGCGTTGAAAACAGTCATAGGGAGCCAGGCTTAAACATAGATGCAGTCCATTGATGATAAATATTAATTCAAAACCCCGATCCTCCGTTACCGGACTTAATCGGGGTTTTATTGTACGTGTTCCTTTTTACACATGTGATATGTTGGTTGGTTAAGCAAACTTATTTAGCCCCCCTAAAACTTAGCAGAAGAGTGTAGAGCTGCTTTAATTTTTCCACATCATGCTCAAATCAATTGTATCAACATCACTATCATTCATATGTAATCCTAGTAAATCATTTAATTCACTAATATGTACTTTACCTTCTACAACAACATGTTCTTTAATCATTTGCTGAATCGGTGAAAGCTCATCTCCATAATATTCATCACGGATATCACCTAAAATTCTTCAATTGTTACCTAACCAGCTGTACCGCCATATTTATCATATAATACAGCAAATGGTATACGTTTCTTTTGCATTTTTCATAATAGATCATGTATTGGTATGGTTTCATTTGCTTCAATATCTCGTAAGTATATGGCTATGTAAGAAAGGTTTGAGGTCGCTTACTCTGGCACTCACCCAATTATAAATAGACAATCAGCTAAAAGGTATACAATCAAATATAGTATTATAAAAACTAAGTTTAAGATAAGGAGTGATTGTCTTTGTATTATCGTCAATATCAACATGAATATCCACCTGAATATTATGAATGTATGAAAAAATGCGAAAATCCACCTTATTCATACCCTTCTTATGAATGTGATATGCATTGTGCCCCTAAATACCCACCAAGACCTAGCTACTTGTCCATTCCATACTCAATGCAGACCTCACAAACACCTACAGCACTCTATGGATATAACCCTTACTCAATACTAGTAACTCGGCCTCCTTGGGAAAATAATCCTTGTTATATAGAATGCAGAAGATTGGGAGTGGATGATTATCACTGTAGAATTAGATGCGAGTGGTTGTAACAAACAAACTTAGAATAAAAATTTAAAAAATCCATCTTATCTAAGGTGGGTTTTCTTATTTTATCTAATGTAACAAGCTACATGAAAAGTTACATTCGTTACGCTTATTTTAATAGGATTGTATAAAAAGCTTGTTATGCTAGGGCTAATTAAAAAATATGTTACATTCAAAACATTGATTTCAAAGAGATTGAGGCAATGGCGGATAATTCAAAAGAAATTAAAGACGTACAACCTATAGAACATTAGAGAAGTTAAATAATATGAAATGGGTACTAAAACGCCACTATTCAGAACTTGACTACATACTATTTCTTCTAGGTTTCTTGGCGTAAATAGGCAAAAAAGAGGCAAACCCTTCATGTAGGAAATTCTGCCGTTATAAATGGCTTATTTCACGTGTAACTTTTCTTTTACTTTCGCAGGAAGTTCGACTTTCTTAACCTCTTCCCAAGCTGTTACGCCTTTTTTATCAGAATGGAACACGCGTAAGAATGCTTCTTTCCGAAGTTATTTAAATCCATTAAGTTTCACCGCTTTTTCATTACCTTTTCGTCAAGCCCTTGTAATTCATAATTATACTCTGTGTATTTATTTCTTTCTTTAGATACACTCGACTTTACCAGCTTCCCCGCTGCCATGAAGAATTGTACAATGAATTACATTAATAGACATGCTAACACTTATTGAGAAAATAGTATGTACATCATTATGTTTTTCCGCTTAAATAATCTTTGAAGAAATAGTTATACAGCTAGGTTATGTAGTCTAATATTATTAATTAGAAGGGATACTGATGTACTTTTTATAAAATAAAATTAAATTGAACCTCTTTACACTTAATGAATAATATAGGCAATAGAGGTGAAATAGCATGATATATATAGTTAAACCTGGCGACACTTTAGCTGGAATTGCTGCACAGTTTGGCTTCACGCCCAAAACCATTATGGAAAATAATGTGATTTGTAATCCCAATTTAATTTTTATTGATCAGCCAATTTATATTCCCAATCCTGCCATAGAATACGGCAAAGTAGGTGGATACCCTTACTATGTAGTACAATTCGGCGATACTTTAGAGTGCTTAGCAGCCCATTTTAATCAAACTGTAACAAACCTAGCTGCAGCTAATCAACTTTCTAATCCTAATCAGATTTTTGTTGGTGATGAGTTGCTAGTTGGAGTCAATAGACCTAATCCTGAAGTACTTTTTTCTCGTTGGAATCCAGATGATTGTGAATATACCAATAATAATATTGCCTTTGATTATCATTTAAGTGGATCCTATCTATGGGAATCCCTTGGTGAAAATGCAGTACCCTATCTAATTCGATTATTAAAACATAAATGCGCGACTATACGTTTTTTTGCGGTAGTAAGTCTTGGAAGAATCGCAACAGGAGACAGTACGCGCCTAGCGTTAGAAAAGGCTTTAAAAGATGAAGATTCTAAGGTAATAGAATTAGCTCATTTGGCCTTGTATCGAACAGAATTGGTGAAAACATATACAAAAAGACTGCATTTAGTTACCAATAATCTAGAGCTTATGCCAGAACCTAAATTTGAATCTCCTTCGGTTTCTGTTCCTGTTCCTAGAGGTACTGAAGTCATCTCTTTGAGATGGAAAATCCCAAGCACAACCGATGAAGAAGGACCATGGGGTGGTGCTCTATTCTATGACCAAGTACAAATTTTGAAAAGTGGAAAAGTGGGCTATCTTCCTCGATTAGGTTTGGGGCTAATATAAAATAAATCACTGTTGTATGATATTGATAGAGAATTGAACTACTAACACTTTAAACAGTCCAGCAAAGTGTTAAGCGTTAAGTAGTTCAATTCAATCCATAAATAAACAAAAAGTTTAGTTTTTTTAGATGGTTATTTTCGTTTCCGTATTCGGTTTCATGCGGCTAAATTTGCCAACCAAGTACAGGACATAATATTTGTACTATTCGCTGTTATCTAATTAAAGATTATTTTACAGATATAACTTTTAATCTAATTTAAGAACAAGGCTGCCAATGCTGATTTCCTTCATGCTCCTATTCCCCTACATTACTTGCCAAACTCCGGTAAATAGAATTAGCAAAAGCAAAGCGATCAAGAAATCCAGGGTCACCTGCAAGTTCAAATGAACACTCAAAAGCAATTACTGCTTGATAAATGCTCATTTTCTTTAAGCTTTCGTAACCACCAAAGGCATTCAAAAATGTCGCACCTACCCAACCTGTCTCTCCTTTTAAATCTTTCAAAATGTATTCAAGTTGAAACTGTAAATCCCATTCCCGACCATGGGCACTACTCTTTAATTTATCCCAACGTCCTGGAGTTTCCCACTGACCAATACCTCGTCCAGGTCCACCACGGTCTTGATACGTTGTTGGTTTCATTCTAGACTCTTGTTGTAAGTTACCCATAATACCAGCAGTTGCTGTAGCTGAAAACCCTTCATTTATAAAGAAATTCCAAACTTTATGATGGATTGAAGTTATTACAACATGTTCAGATGATATTGGTATGCTTGCGGTAGGTATAACGATTATAGTTCCTTCGCTAGGTTTATTGTTTATTCCTGGATTCGCATCTTTAATCGTAGCTTGTTTTATTTTGAATTTTCTTGCTATTGCCTCGATGGTGTCATTACGGTTACCGTAGTGATGAACCCTATACAAGAACGCGCTAGCAGGATCGTTACTAGGTTCTCTTGCATCAATGGGGATATTGACCGTAGACCCAATTTCGAGATTCTTTGCGTCAATACCTGGATTTGCTTTTTTCATCTCCTCCTCATTGACACCATATTGCTTTCCTATTAAAAACAGGGTCTCACCTTCTTGAACTATATGCTTTCGTATTTTAGGTGTGGCGTTTCCAGGTTCTCTTGCATCAATAGGGATATTGACCGTAGATCCAATTTCTAGATTCTTTGCGTCAATACCTGGATTTGCTTTTTTCATCTCCTCCTCATTGACACCATATTGCTTTCCTATTAAAAACAGGGTCTCACCTTCTTGAACTATATGCTTTCGTACTTTAGGTGCGGCATTACCAGATTCCCCCGTACTAACCTCATCTAAATATTCAGGACGTCCAAAACCAACGATTTTCCACTTTGGAGTTCCGCTAATGGAACGCTTACGACGTTGTACTTGTCCACCATCAGCGTTCGAACCACTTCCTGTGTTACCCTCGATAGTTTGTACGGTGTCACTATCAATAACTTTCTCTACCCATCCGATATGGCAAATGCGCTTGCCATTATGGAAGAATGCATAATCACCTTTTTGCGGGTTTGTGTACCACGCGCCTTTGTTCTTAAAAAAACTAGCATGATACGGAGTGTAAGCAAACTTACCGCATATATCCGTAGCCCCTACTTGATTTGCACACCATGCTTGAAACATATCACACCACGGTTGACCGTCTTGTCCGTACCACTTTCCGTATTTTGTTTTATTTGAATCAGCTGGCGTTTCGGTACTGCCAATTTCTGCTGCTATAACAGCGCCGAGCTCTGAAATTTTACATGCCATTAGTGATCGCCTCCTAGATATTTCGGGGTTTGTTCAGGTTGATTTTCTGGGTCTGCCTCAGATAGTCTATTACCAGTATCTTCTAGCAAACCTTGCTTGATAAGGTCCTCATCACTCATTATTTCATTTTTAGTATCTGTCATTACGTCTGAAAGGACTGGCGTCAGTTCTTCTGAATAGTCATCGTCTCCTAGATATTTCGGAGTTTGTTCAGGTTGATTTTCTGGGTCTGCCTCAGATAGTTTATTACCGGTATCTTCCAGAAAACCTTGCTTGATAAGGTCCTCATCACTCATTATTTCGTTTGTAGTATCTGTCATTACGTCTGAAAGGACTGGCGTCAGTTCTTTTGAAGCTTCTGTTTGGTATTGTAGTGTGTTTGCTGGTCGTTGTCTTGTTAATCTGTCAGACAGAATATTTTTGGACAAGTAACGATGGAACATGTATTCAAATAATGCAACACCAATAGCAGCGATGAGCGACATAATCAACTCATCATCCCCGTATGTTAGGTTCTCACTCATCAACCAGATGACTACAAATGCCAAACCAAAATCAATAATTGTTGCCACGGTATTATTTGTTCTAGGTAATATCAATAAATCACCAATTAAATACGCTGCAGCACACAAAACAAGTGTTATTAAAAAGATGTTTCTAAATTGCATGTTAAAAAAGAAACCGAGAATGACGGACAAAAGGATAAGATTTGATACAAATTTTACTGCAAAAGCCTTAACATGTTTCATGTAAAGAACTCCTCCTTTTTTCGTAGTGTGCTAAAACTTTTAAAATTTTTTCAAGCTTCGAGTTCATATTTTAAATATTCACTCTTCTGTTTTCGTCCTCACTTTTTCATTTATAAGAGATTTTAGAAAACACGACTTTATTAAGGGGAGTGAAATCTAACCATACCTATCATTTGTTATACAACAAGGTAATATAAGTGCTAGTTCTTACCAGAATGATTAAGGATAAAAAATACAAGTAACAAAGAAAAAAGCCCTATTGTGAGGATTTTTCTTTATTATAAATTAAGGATATAGTTGTTGAAGCTTTGAAATAAAGTTTGATTAAAATGAAGTCTTTCCTTGTGAATTACTATGTAATTTTTATAAAAAGTACGATTGTTTTGTTATCCATTATTTTGTTTTGTTCTCCGCTAATTTAGTATCTTTCTTTACATTATATTGACTATTAACCATTATATTAGAGATAATAAATGTAATGATATAAATAATGCCATGGAGGTTTAGAATATGAAAAACATAATGGAATTCCTCAACAATCCATATATTAAATATCCATTAACTGTGATTTCAGCTATAGCTATAATAAAAACAGGTTATGATTTAGGTTCCTTTATTACAAAGTTAAAATATTTTTAAATCGTAAAAAAGAAATTGACTTTGTAACAAAAGAATAATTTCCTTAAATGATATAAAAAAGCACTGCTGAAATCTTCAGCAATGCTTTCCCATTAAACGTGCTATGATAATAAAAGTCTATTTTTTTCTGCTCATGAGTTCTGTATACTCATATATATTTATTTTAGCTTTAAGATACGTTCTATTTCTTCCACACTCAACTTACTTGCTTTTGCAATAGTTTCAAGTGGTACACCAATTTCATGCATTCCTCGAATCATCTGCATCTTACCTTGCTCAATGCCTTTTTCCATGCCCTCTTGTTCTGCATGAGCTAACTTAGCTTGTTCATCTAGAAGTAATTTCTCTCGAGCTTCATATGCTGTTCGGAAAGAAGAATCATGGCTCATATTTTCCCATTTATTTATTGCCTTTTGTAAAATTGGATCTTGATTCATCGCAATCTCCTCCAATGTTTGAGTTAAATGTTCATCTTCATGTGCTGGTAATAATAACATCCAACGAACAAATGTATTTTCCCATGGGTTTACTTTTTCTTCACGCCATTGTTTTACTAATTTCGGTATCTCTACAAAATGGATTTCAATGTCGTCACTTAAGAGTTGCTGTAATTTTGTATTCCATAATTGTCCGATGGTATGAAATTCATCATCCTGAGAAAATAAAATAAAGTCTAGTAAGTTAATGGTAATTGTTTTCCGAAGTGAACGATATGGCATTCCTTCTTGTATTTGGGAAGTATAAAGTTTACTCCAGTAATATAAGGAGCGCTTCACCATATCATGTGTATTTCGAAGCTGGATTTCGATATTTACTTGCGCCCCATTATCCAGTGTTGCTAATAGGTCTAAAATCGATAACTTATCATCTTCATAAGATTTATGGAGATGTGGATCATCTAATTGTAGCGAAGTAATAGGTGCATCTAAAGATTCTTCTAAAATTGCATTTAGGAAACCCGTTAAAATTTCCTCATTTCCTTTTGTTCCAAATAGCTGTTTAAAAGCAAAATCAATGCGTAAATTTACTAATTTAGTGGACATGGATTTCCTCTCCCTGTCTATATCATCTCTTATTACTATTGTACATAAAAAAAGGTAGAACATGCAAACAGGCTCTTACGTTACCTCACATAAGAGCCTGCCTACATTTACAAAAAATTAGTGGTTCTTAGCAAAAACAATTGCAAGTAACATCGTTTTTGCCCAGAACCTTTATTTTCATTTATTCTTTTTCCGGCCAAATTTTCGCATTTGGTTCTAATAACCACTTATGTTCTTCCTCCATGATACGATCATCCCATGGGTTATTCTCAAGGTGTCGAATCATCCAGCAAAAATACATTGCATATCCAGGCGCCGTTGCTTGTGGATGGTCTAACCCACCAGGAATTGTAATAAAGCTATTATGTACAACGCGATAAGCATCCTCACCAACCATTGCACATCCAAATCCCTGGGGTTTGTTAAAGCGATAATAATATACCTCTGGCTGATCATGGTGGTGTGGTGGATAACTGGACCATCGCCCTGGATAAGAAATAACCTCTCCTACTACCATATTAGAATACGCTGCATTGTTATAGTCAAAAATTGTACGAATAACACGCTGCGCTGTTCCCTCCCATACTCCTTCTCCAGCTACAACACTTTGACACTCATTTGGAGTATACAACTTGGACGCAAATTCTTGATCATTATCTGTTTTTTGAACAAGCACTTCACTATCTGAAAGAGCAGTAATTGTAACCTTCACATTTTTAGCCACATGTAAGCACCAAGGGTTTTCTTCAAATACAGATTGTCTTTGAAGAACTTGTTCCATCCCTTCCCATTCTAAACGTATTGCCCCTTCTAGTAAAAGAACTGCCGTTTCATTCTTATTATCAAATAGCAACTCTTCTTTTCCATTAGACATCTTATATATGCCTATATCCATTAACATATCACTGCATTGACCGTTCATTTCTGTTAATACATTATAGCCTTCATTTAATTCACCTAATTTTCCTAACATGATGTTCTCCCCCTTTTTTTAATGGCTACTTTATTATTCTCTACCTTTGTCAGCTAACTAAATTATGAGTTCCTTCTATTATTTAATGAAGAAAGCTTTTCTGGTTATGCTTTGTTTTCACTTCCGAATATGAGCATATGATTTTTAACGTTTTCGTATACGGCCTCAATTACATCTTGATGATACGTAAAGTAATCTGAATAAGGAGTATTTAGGGCAGCAGTGTTAACCGCAGCAATTACATTCTGAAACGTCGCTGTTGCTACATTAATTTTTCGAACACCATGTTGAATACATTGCTTGAAATCCTCTGGACTAATGCCAGAGCCACCATGTAAAACGAGTGGGATATGAACTACCTCATTAATTTCCTGCAAGCGGTCTAATCGTAAAGCAGGATCTCCATTGTACATACCATGCGCATTTCCAATTGCAACAGCTAATGCATCTACGTCCGTTTCTTCTGCAAATCGTTTTGCTTCTGTAGTGCTTGTCAGCAACATTTCAATATCTTCTGACCCGTCCTCACTACCACCTACTCTGCCAATCTCAGCTTCTACTGTCGCTCCATACTGTTTCGCAAGCGCTACAATTTCTTTTGTCCTTTGGATATTCTCCTCTAATGGGAAGTGAGAGCCATCAAACATAACCGAACTAAAACCAATTTCTAACGTCTCTTTAATTGTTTTAAATGTTATACCGTGATCAAAGTGAACTGCTACTGGGACAGTCGCTTTTTTCGCCGCAGCTACCATCAAAGGACCAATCAGATGAATCGGCGAATGATTCAAACGAACTTCCGCAATTTGTAGAATAAGCGGTGAACTTAACTCTTCTGCTGCTTTGATAGCTCCCATTACCATTTCCATATTAGCAACACTGAAAGCTCCGACCCCATAATTCTCTTGATTTGCCTTAATTAAAATATCCTTCATTTGCACTAATGGCATTACACATTCACCTGTTTCAATATTATTTATAAATAGAAAACAAACGTCTCGTCTTTTTACTCCATTTGTAAGAGGACATGTCGATTGCCGAATCATTAACTTAGATATAGTCTCAAAATGCTGAAACTAAAGACCTGCTTTTTCTTGTATAAATTTTCGGGCTTTTAATGCGTATTCAAAAGGATTCGCTAAAGCTGGGTCTTGCTCTGCTTCTACCACAAACCACCCTTTATAATCAGAGTTTGCAAGAATAGTAAACACTTCATCAAATACAATTACGCCATCCCCGGGAACTGTAAATGCACCATTCTTCACTGCCTGTAAGAAGCTTAATTCGTTTTCCTTTACAGCATCTACTACTTCCTTACGAATATCTTTTAAATGTACATGTTTAATACGAGGTAAATATTTTTTCAGAATATAAAGCGGCTCTTCTCCTGAAAAAACAAGATGACCTGTATCAAAAAGCAGAGATACCAGATTTGGATCCGTTATATCCATTAACTTTTCAATTTCCGCCGTTGTTTGAACACCCGTGCCCATATGATGATGGTATACAATATGTAGACCCTTTTCCTGAGCTAATTTACCGAGGTGATGTAACCCATCTACAAGCTTATCCCACTCTTCGTCTGTAAAAACGGGCTTATTTTGAAATAACGGTACGTCGATTAAACCTTGAATACTATGCCCTTGCTCTGAAACAACGATGACCTTTGCACCCATGTCATGCAAAAAATCCCTATGCTTAATAAATTCTTGTACCGTCTCTTCAAGCGGCTTCGTTGTCAAGAATGTACTAAACCATGCACTAGCAATCTCCAAGTTTCGTAATTCCAAAGATTTTTTTAATACAACAGTATTTCTCGGATATTTATTCCCCACTTCACTTCCATTAAATCCAGCTAGTGCCATCTCACTAATACATTGTTCAAATGTATTTTCTGCCCCTAGCTCCGGCATATCATCATTTGTCCAAGCAATTGGTGCAATTCCAAGCTTAATTGTATGTTCTTTGAACATCCCCTTGTCTCTCCTCTTTACAAAATGTGATAGAATTTCGCCAAATTCTCTTAACTGGTCATTAAATAGAGAGCTTTCTAATCAATATGCATGTAGATAAAAAGTTCTCTTTGTGTCTCAATCTAATAAGACCTTGCCTGTTGCAAGTTACTTACTTTACCCTCGTACGCAGCTTGTACACTTTGACTTTTAGATACTTCTGCAACACCCACATGCCACCATGACTCGTATCCATTTGTCATTGTTTTTGGTAATACTTTAATATCAAGTAATGTAGAAACTGTTTGTTTTTTCGCATCTATAAGCGCTTCTTGTAATTGTTCTAGTGATGTAACATGATATGTTTTCACACCATACCCAGCTGCGCTAGCTGCAAAATCAATTTTCATAATTGTCCCGTCTAATTTACGAGTTTCCTGGTTTCGGTAGCGAAACTCTGTTCCAAAGCTCCCCATGCCATTGCCCATTTGTAAGTTATTAATGCAACCAAATCCGGAGTTATCAAACAATAAGACGTTAATTTTTTTGTTTTCTTGAAGACTTGTGACAAGCTCAGAATGAAGCATCTGGTAACTACCATCCCCTACCATTGCATATACTTCCTTCGATGCTTCAGCTATCTTTGCACCTAGTGCGCCCGCAACCTCATAGCCCATGCAAGAGTATCCATACTCCATGTGATATGTATTTGGTTTTCTTGATGCCCACATTCTTTGTAAATCACCTGGAAGACTTCCTGCCGCTCCAACGATAATTGCATCTTCATCAAGTAATGTATTGATTTGTCCAATGACTGCAGTCTGTGTTAATTGTGTACCAAGTGCGTCTACATACTCATTTAAATTTTCATCGAAATGGCCTTCGACTTCTGGTGTAAAATCTTGACCTGTAAAGCGAATATTATGTAGACGTGATAATTCTGTTTCCCAAGCATCTTTTGCATCAGCAATTTCTACTGTATAACTAGATTGATAATCAATTTCTTGCAGTTCATCTATTAGAGCAAGAAGTGCTTCTTTCGCGTCCGCTATAACCTTTAATGCATCCAGCTTATTCGCATGGAATTCTGAAATGTTGATGTTTAAAAACTCAACTTCTTCATTTTGAAATAATTGTTTCGATGCCGTTGTAAAATCAGTAAATCTCGTCCCGATGCCAATAACAAGATCCGCTTCCTTTGCAATTGTATTAGCTGCTACATTTCCCGTTACCCCAATGCCGCCTAGATTATATCGATGACTACTTTCAATCGCACTTTTTCCAGCTTGTGTTTCTCCAAATGGAATGTGGAATGTTTCAGCAAACTGTTTTAACTCTTCTGCCGCTTCTGCGTATCTTACACCACCACCGCAAATCATAACTGGCTTTTTCTTTCTCTTAATCATTTCCACTGCATCCGCTAGGCTGGCTTTTGTAGGTAGACGGCGTTCAATACGGTGAACACGCTTTTGGAAGAAGTAACTTGGAAAATCCCATGCTTCTCCTTGGACATCTTGTGGTAAACAAATTGTTACAGCTCCTGTATCTGCCGGATTCTTTAAAACACGCATCGCTTGAATCATAGCGGTCATCAATTGTTCAGGACGATTTATCCGGTCCCAGTACTTACTTACTGCACGAAAAGCATCATTTGTAGAAATAGATAAGTCATGTGTTTGTTCAATTTGTTGAAGAACAGGATCAGGTTGTCTCGTTGCAAATACATCTCCTGGAAGTAATAAAACGGGAATATTATTTGCAGAAGCTGTTGCTGCAGAGGTAATCATATTTGCTGATCCAGGACCAACTGAAGAAGTACATGCCATAATTTGTTTTCTATGTTTTTGTTTTGCAAAAGCCATCGCAGCATTTGCCATTCCTTGTTCATTTCTCCCTTGATATACCTCTAATTCCCCTGCGTCTTCTTCTAAAGCTTGACCTAGGCCTACTACATTTCCATGACCAAAAATCGTAAAGATTCCCTTAATAAACTTTTGTTGCGTTCCATCAAACTCTACGTATTGCTGATTCAAAAATTTCACCAATGCTTGCGCCGTCGTCATTCTAACAGTTTGCATGTGATTTGCTCCTTTCTATCTCTAACAGTCATTCTGTATATGAAAAAGGAGTATTAGGAATTTGATAGACTCCTAATACTTCCTTCTTATGTTTTACCACTTGCGTTACTTTCGCTTACAAACAACTAGAAAGAGTCTACCTCTCTCTTAATGATTACTTTTCCCAACGAGATGTAAGCATTTTCTTTCTTGTATAAAACTCAACGCCGTCAGTACCATTCGCATGAAGATCACCATAGAAAGAGTCTTTCCAGCCAGAGAACGGGAAGAATGCCATTGGCGCCGGAACCCCAACATTCACACCTAACATACCTGATTCAATTGTTTCACGGAATTGACGTACACTTGCCCCACTATCTGTATAAATGCAAGCTCCATTTGCAAAACGAGACTCATTGGCAATTTCAATCGCTTCATCCAATGATTTCACACGAACAATAGATAAAACAGGAGCAAAAATCTCATCTTGCCAGATTTTCATTTCTTTTGTAACATGGTCAAAAATTGTTGGCCCAACGAAGTAACCAGCTCCTTTTACAGCTGTATCTTCGCGTCCATCACGAACTAATGTAGCGCCCTGTTCTACACCTGAATCGATGTAACCAATTGTGCGCTCTTTATGATTTTCACGAATAACTGGCCCTAAAAATACATCTTCATCAAGTCCATTGCCGATTACAATTTTATTTACTTCTTCTACTAGTCTTCCAACTAATTGATCTGCAATATCTTCTTCTACTGTTACTACAGAAGCAGCCATACAACGCTCACCAGCTGAACCAAATGCAGCACTAATAATTTGCTTTGTTGCTAGTTCAAGATTTGCATCATTTAATACAATGGAATGGTTTTTCGCACCTGCTAATGCTTGCACGCGTTTTAAGTTTTCTGTTCCTTTTTTATATACATATTCTGCGACAGGCTGAGAACCTACAAATGAAATTGCCTTCACTAATTTATGTTCCAGAAGACCGTTTACTACATCGTGAGCGCCATTTACGATATTTAATACACCTTTTGGTAAGCCCGCTTCTTCAGCTAATACTGCTAATCTTGCTGCTAGAAGTGGTGTACGCTCTGAAGATTTTAATACAAATGTATTGCCACAAGCAATCGCAAGTGGGAACATCCAGCATGGAACCATCATTGGGAAGTTAAAAGGTGTAATGCCACCTATAACACCAATTGGATAACGATACATACCAGACTCAATACCTGTTGCAATATCCGGTAGCTGTTTTCCCATCATTAATGTCGGAGCACCCGCTGCAAACTCCACACACTCAATACCACGAAGAACTTCACCGTAAGCCTCGTTATAGCTTTTTCCGTTTTCAATCGTAATAAGTTTCGCTAACTCTTCCCAATTATCTACTAGTAATTGTTGATATTTAAATAGAATACGAGCGCGCTTTGGTACTGCAGTTTTAGACCAAGATTTGAAAGCTTCATTTGCTGCTAATACAGCTTGTTCAACATCTACTTTTGTTGAAAGTGGTACTTGAGCGATTACTTCTCCTGTTGCAGGATTATATACAGCTTCCATCTTAGTTGAAATAGATTCTACCCATTCGCCGCCAATGTAGTTTTTTACAATTTGTGCTGTTTGTACTGTCATATTCATTCTCTCCCTTTTATGTAATGTAGAAGCGTATATAAGATACGCCCTTTCTTAATTAATGGTTTATGATGTTTCTATACAATTTCCTCAGCCGTTTCCATGAATGCGGAAATCTCCGCCCTTGTTGGCATTGCATCAGAACAGCTATGTTTCGAAATAACAATTGAAGCAGAAGCGCCACCTAATCGCATCGCTTGAGGAATCTCAAGCCCTTGCATTAGGCCATAAATAAACGCAGAAGCATACGAGTCGCCAGCGCCAAACGTCTTTAACACCTTTGTTTTAAAGATACCGCCGCGGTGAGATTGACCGTCTCTCGTATAAGCGATTGAACCATCCCCGCCGTGCTTAATTACGACGATTTTGGCATGATGAGAAAACCATCTTTCAGCCGTAACTTGGTCATTAGATTGTTCGTAGTTTAATAGTTTTTCCATCATATCGAATTCTTCACGCGTTCCAATAATGACATCAGATTTTTCAGCCGCTAGGTTGTAATACACAGCCGTTTCAGCTTCTGACTGCCATGTATAAGCGCGGTAATCCACATCAAAAAATACAACTACATCATACTTACGCGCATATTCTAATGCTAAAAATACCGCCTCGCGAGAAGGGCTTTTCGCTAAAGCTGTTCCTGAAATTAAGAGTGCTTTTGATTGTTTAATATAGGCCTCAGATATCTCTGTTGGATCAAGGTTTAAATCTGCGACATTGTCGCGGTACATTAAAATACTGCAATCCTCAGGGCTTTTAATTTCTGTAAATGCTAGACCTGTCACTGCACCTGTACGGTCGATACATATCTGATTTGTATTAATCTTATTGTCCTGTAGATACCCTGTAATAAAGCGGCCCATTTGATCGTCGGACACTTTACCGATAAATCCTGTCTGTAAGCCAAGACGTGCCGCACCAATCGCAATATTTGCAGGAGATCCTCCCACATATTTAGTAAACGTTCTTGTTTCTTCCATAGGACGTTGTGTTTCATTGGCATTTAAATCTACGCATAAACGTCCAACTGCAATTAGGTCTAATGGACAATCTTCTTTAAAAATAAGTGGATTCATTATTACTACCTCCCATGCTTTATGAATGAATGATAAGGTTCATATTTTTTAAACCTACTATTCATTACTCTTTATATATACCTAGAAGTAAGCGCTCTCTTTATTGATTTAATGCAGGCTGTTTATATTCAATTTGTACAGGTTTTCCTGTTAATAAGGATTCCTTCGCAGCCTTCGCAATTCGCTCTGCTTGTAATCCATCATTACCACTGCAAATAACAGCTTGTCCTTCTATAATTGACTTTGTAAATTGTGTTACTTCCTCAATGTAAGCCTGCGTGTAACGCTCTAAGAAGAAATAAAGCGGCTTATCTTTTACAACACCTTCTGTTTTTGACACTTGAACTGTAGTCGGGCAGCAATTATCCGCAGCAACCGCGCCTTTTTCACCAAACACTTCCACACGCTGGTCATATCCATAAACAGCTTGGCGGCTATTATCAATTACCCCTAAAGCTCCATTCGCAAATTTTAATGTGACAATTGCTGTATCAACATCATTCACTTCCTGAATGGATGGATCAATTAATGTTGTTCCATATGCAAATACTTCAACGACTTCACTATTCATCACATAACGAGCCATATCAAAATCGTGAATCATCATATCCATAAACAATCCGCCTGAAGAACGAACATATTCTATACTTGGCGGTTGTGGATCGCGTGACGTAATTTTTAAAATATGCGGCTGCCCCACTTCGCCTTGTTGAATAAGATCATATACTTTCCTGAAGTTAGGATCAAAACGACGATTAAAACCTACTTGAAGAGATACTCCCTGTTCTTTTACCACTTCTAATGCTTCTAATGTTTCTTCTACCGAAAAACTAACAGGCTTTTCGCAGAAGATATGTTTTTTCGCAAGAGCCGCTTCTTTAATAATTTGCGCATGTGTATTTGTTGGTGAACAAATAAAGACAGCATCAATTTCTGGATCTGCTAATAAATCCTGATAGTTTGTAGTCAGAGTGGAAATCCCTTTATCCTGAGCCCACTTTTCTAGATGACTAATTACTACATCTGAAACCGCTTTAATTTTTACTTGTGGCATAAGCTGCAAATTATCAACATGTAGTTTCCCAATTCGTCCAGCACCAATAATCCCAATTTTTAAAACGTTCATATGATTTCTCCCTCTATATTAAAATTTAAGAAACAAAATGAAGGTCTATAGGGTTTAGCGTATCAAATTAGTTAAGCGCTTTCCCTATTTTTCTTCATTATACACACTTGATTCTAAATTGAAAACATTTTTATTTTTTTGAATGCTCCTCTTTTCATCCGAATTTTACATTCCCTCAATAAACGTATTACATAAAAATAAAAAATAATAATTAGAAATAAATCATCAAAAAAGCTACAAATATAATCTTTTAAAATACTGATATAACAAAGATAACGAAGCCTTTTATATAGTAACCCTCCATCTATAAGGTATTTCTTTCTTTTCATACTCACTATTATTTTATTGTCCAATAAGTAAATAGAATGACTCTATAAAAGAAAGTTGTAAATTGTCAAAAAATTCAATTGACGACCTCATAATGTAAGCGTATACTTTTTTTATTAAAAAGAATTAAGCGCTTAACCAAAAAATAACTTATCGGTGGTGGGAGAATGAACGCTATTAGTTCAAACAAAACATTTATGGACAAGATTGGGATCCCTTCTAATTTAACTTGGGGATACATAGGGATTATCGTTTTTATGATTGGGGACGGGTTAGAACAGGGATGGTTATCCCCTTATCTCGTTGAAAAAGGACTAACGCTAGAACACGCTGCTTTCCTGTTTACTATTTACGGAATTACTGTATCTGCTTCTTCTTGGTTTTCTGGGGTATTTGTACAAATGTGGGGACCAAGAAAAGTCATGACATTTGGTTTAGTATCATTCATTTTAGGCTCAATCGGGTTCATAGGTATAGGAATTCAACATATGAATTATCCCGTAATATTAATTTGCTATGCCCTACGAGGGTTTGGTTATCCCTTATTTGCTTATTCTTTCCTAGTTTGGGTATCTTACAGTACGCCTCAACAAATGCTTTCAAGAGCTGTTGGCTGGTTCTGGTTCGTATTCCAGCTAGGGCTTAGTGTTATTGGAGCCTTTTATTCTAGCTATATGGTTCCGAAAATCGGAGAAATCGCTACTTTATGGAGCGCTTTAATTTTTGTTGTCGTAGGGGGATTATTCTCAATCGTTGTAAATAAAGACAAATTTAAAGCACAAACCGTAAGCGCTAACAAATCTAGTGAATTACTAAAAGGCATTACTATCGCATTTGAAAATCCTAAAGTTGGTATAGGCGGTATTGTAAAAATTATAAACTCGGCCGCTCAGTTTGGATTTGTTGTTTTCTTACCTACCTATATGATGAAATATAATTTTACGATGACAGAATGGCTTCAAATTTGGGGTACTCTATTCTTTGTAAATATGGTGTTTAATATTATTTTTGGTATTGTTGGAGACAAGTTTGGTTGGGTAAATACGATTAAATGGTTCGGAGGAGTCGGTTGCGGAATTGTAACTCTTGCACTCTATTATGTACCACAAATGGTAGGACATAATTATTGGGCAATATTATTTGTTGCTTGTTGCTATGGAGCAACACTTGCCGGCTATGTACCTCTTACCGCATTAGTCCCATCTTTATCTCCTGAAAATAAAGGAGCTGCAATGTCTGTCTTAAATTTAGGTTCAGGATTATCAGCATTTGTTGGACCATTAGTAGTAACTGCCTTCATCGGTCCTTTAGGTGTTGGCGGCGTGATGTGGATCTTTGCTGGTTTGTATTTCTTTGGTGCATTTTTAACTCATTTCCTTACTATTCCAAAGGAGAATGAGATGAAGCAGGATTTAAATACGAAAAGCGGTGAGCAATTCTCAGTATAAATCCTAAATATAAAAGAAGGTCATCCTAACTATACTTAGTTACGATGACCTTCTTTTGTTACATTCAAATAGGCTTATAAAAACTCTATCATGTAATATCCTTTACTGAGGATCGCTCTACTAACTGAGGAATAATTGTAATTTTTTGCTTAGCATGCTCCTTCATTTCCATCGTTTTTAGCAGTTGTTCAAATGTACAGGCTGCCATTTGTTTAATTGGCTGTTCAATTGTTGTTAACCCCGGATCTGCAATCTCAGCATAGATTGTATTATCAAATCCGATAATTGATAAATCTTCCGGAATTGAAAGCCCTTGTTTTCTTGCTTCATTCATAAGGCATATAGCAATTAAATCTGTACAAGCAAAAACCGCTGTAGGCCTGTTAGGCAAATGAAGTAATTCCTTACTTGCACGTTTACTATCTTCCACTGTCGAATAGCAGCTAATGATAGCCTCATCATCTAACGAAATCCCCGAATCCGTAAGAGCTTGTTTGAAACCATTCAATCTCCCTAAGCTACTTTTTCTATCCTTCTCCATCATAATTGTTAAAGATGAATGGCCTTTCTGCGTTAGATAACTTCCAGCTAGATAGCCTCCCCTCATATCATCAGTTGTCACAACATGAGTCGTGATGGAAGGATGATCTACAGTGAATAATACAAGTGGCAAATCTCGATTCACAATTTTTTTAACAAGTTTATAATCATTTAGCTCCGTCGCAATAATAATGCCATCTACTTGCTTTTTAAATAATAAATCAATGTATTCATGCTCACGTTTTGTTTGATGGTCTGTACTACATAAAATGAGTGTATACCCTGATTCTCGTGCACTATTTTCAAAAGCTCTTGCTACTTCTGCAAAAAATGGGTTTGAGATATCTGGGACAAGTACCCCAATTGTATATGTTTTTTTACCAGTTAACGCTGCTGCTACACTACTAGGCTGGTAATCTAATTCATCCATTACCTGATTTACTTTGTTTATTGTTTTTTCACTAATACGACCAGTTTGATTAATTACCTTGGATACAGTTGCTATTGATACACCTGCTTTTTCCGCAACATCATAAATTGTTGGTTTCACTTTGATTGTCCCTTCTTAATCATCTTTTTCTATATTTTATCATAAATATATTTTGCTTCTTGGTACACAAATGGAATTCTTTTAAAATTTGTAAGTATTTCTATCTTATAGCATAACGCTTCATACTTACGAGCTAATCAACCTTGATAAAGCACCGGTAGAAAAGTATTTGACTAATTTGATTATTAGACATTTAATATCCACATGCAAGACACTACAATATTACTCATAAAATTATGTAATACAATTGACTACATCTTAAGTCGCTAAAAAGAATTATCTCCTTTATTTTTTATCGTCACCCTTCCATAGTACCTCCATATGTTGTATAGAGATATCTCCTTCTACATTTCATTGATGCCTCTTTCAAGTCCTAATACACACCTTAAAAAGAGCACTTTTAAAAAGTGCTCTTTTTACTTTGCATGTCACTCATCCTACAATGAAGTAAGATCTTAACTTATGAATAATTTATTGAACCCCTGCTAATAATATAAATAAATTGGTAATAGCCAATCTGTATCCATAATGAATCTCTAATTTTCTTGAATTCTCCCTGAGGCAAGGCGGCTATTTTTTATAGCTGCCTTTCTTGCATGAATTTTGAACTACCCCCACTTTCACTTTGTTTAGAAGTGAGGGATTCCTAAGTAAAGAGTTATACCGAACTCTAATTGATTAGGCTAACCCCGCAGTCCTTGCGGTTAGAAGCCTTATCGCTTCATTCTTTATATTGATACTTGCGTTAATATCCCTATCATGGTGTATACGACAAGAAGGACAGTCCCATTCACGTAGGTTTAAATTTTTAACGTCTTTATTTTGATATCCACAACAAGAACATAATTGACTGGAAGCAAATGTTTTCGATACGACGATGACTTGTTTGCCATACCATTTTGCTTTATATTCCAACATAGTTCGAAATTGTGACCATGATACCTCACTAATTGCTTTTGCTAACTTATGATTCTTTAACATATTCGATACTTGCAAATCCTCTATACCGATAACATCGTGGTTTTTGATGATTTCGGTTGAGATTTTGTCCAAGTAATCTTTTCTAGCATTTGATATGTATTCATGAATTCTAGCTACCTTGACTCGTTGTTTATTCCACCAAGAAGATCCTTTCATTCTTCTAGAAAGAACACGCTGTGCTTTCGCCAACTTATCTTCTAATGATCGGAAAAACTTCGGATTTTTATAGGGTGTTCCATCTGACAAAATAGCGAAATCTTTTAGTCCTACATCTATTCCAATGTAAGAATGTGTTTTCGGAAGTTCTTGTACTTCTGTTTCAACTAATAGTGACACAAAATATCTGCCAGAAGGGTTTCGTCTAACAGTGGCACTTACAATACGTCCCTCTACTTCACGAATTTTGGCACATCGAACAAGGCCTAGTTTCGGCAACTTTATTTTGTTCCCTACAACGGCAATATTTTCATTTGTTTGTTTTGTGGTATAAGATTGTACGTTGTTCTTCTTAGATTTAAAGCGCGGGGCGCTGTTTTGTTTTTTGAAAAAGCGCGTATAAGCATCCGCAAGGTTGCGAACAGACGACTGAATCGCAATACTATCCACTTCTTTGAGTCAAACAAAATCTTTCTTCATGGCAGGGAGTTTGGCAGAGCATGTACCATAGGTCAAGCCTTGTCCTGTCTCTTTGTATGCGTGATCCCATAAGGATAGGAAATGATTGAATACAAAGCGGGGACAACCAATCGTTTTGTTGATTAGAATTGCTT
The DNA here is from genome assembly GCF_056033845.1 of Bacillus sp. TCT6. Classification (NCBI taxonomy): domain Bacteria; kingdom Bacillati; phylum Bacillota; class Bacilli; order Caryophanales; family Bacillaceae; genus Bacillus; species Bacillus sp. TCT6. Next base: position 361,386 of record NZ_JBVYHX010000002.1, on the reverse strand, counting down.
GTGCTTGATTTGGATAGATACGAAACTTATAGGCTTTATTAATCATCATTTCATTCACCTCCATTTCGGTATATAACTATTATAAACCAAACGTATATTCGATATATAGTAAAGTAACACTTTCTATATGTCGAACAATTAAGATGGCTTCCTGCCATCCCTTGTTCGAAGCCAATTCAGCTCCCACCTACTCCTGGGCTGTTGCCCTTCACACACTCCTTGAGGAAGGAATCTTCTTGGCTAAAATGATAAATATATGCACATACTATTAACGGAAGGCTTGAATCATTGTCATTGAAAATGTTCAGCACTTCCGCTCCTTAAGAGAACAGTCTACGCAACTGTTCTCTTTCCTATTTCCTTTTTTCACGCATATAATCTGACAAGCATTATTAACTCTAACTCCCCTACAATCAATCGCATTGCAACATTTTCAATATTCCCTCAACAAATTCTCAATATTTTTCACGGACAACAGCACACTTTCTCAACGGTTTTAATATCTTAATATTAGATACTCAAAGGAGGTATTGAAAAATGACTTGGTTCATTATTTTAGGATTTATGCTTATTTTAATAATAAGCGGTTTTCATGCACATAGTATTCATATCGTTTTCAAAATAGGTTCAGATACAAAAACTGTGCCAAGTTGGTCTTTCGTTAATAAAATAAACTTCCAAACATTAAAAGAATTAATAAAAGGACTAAATAAGGATAAGCTTAAAATCCTTACAATAGGAGAACTTGTTATTCCTTTAAGTTTCTTTAATAGATTATTTAGCAAAACATTAATTTTTCTATTCCTATTCTTTTACTCTCAATACTTAAACTAACGTAATTTAAGATCAGTTAAAGAATAACAATCACTAAGCTTAGCAAGCCAACATTATTCAATCACCTATGATGAACTGGCCCCAAAGAGTTAAACAAAAATTAAGCGACCATCTGAATGTGAGTCCGGTATTGTACTGGACTCATTCCTTTTAACTGTACTTTGATTCTTTTGCGATTGTAATGACCTAGATAATTATCTAATACTATCTTAATATGTTTCATACTTTCAAATTTCATAAGATAAATTACTTTTGCTTTGTCTTGTTCTGGAATTCCTTCTCTTTTTCAACTAAAACCTTTAACTTTTTTAAATAATCTATTTCCATACGTAAACATTCATTTTGACCTTTTAATGCCTCTATAGCCCCTTCAATAGCTGCATTATCTAACTTTGATCTTGTATTTGTAATTCCCATAGCTGGATCCCCTTTCTTCTTTTATATAGGAAATCCATGTCTTATAAATCATATATTCCCCTTCATCTACGGACTGTTTCAATGAATTCCTTAAGAAAAACGATTCTTTTATTTCCTTTGTTTTTAATCTATTTCTAAACATTTCAGATATACTCTTTGAAAAATCCCACTATATTCATTCCATATTTTTCTCTCCTAAATGAACCGTAGTACATATTATCCACAACATATTTATAGGTTTTAATAGTATTTTTAACAAAATCTGCTTACATTTAAATAGACATACCACTTTAATCTGTCAACTCCACCTATATTGATAAATATGAAAAATCAAATTCATTTGACATTTCGATGACTTATAACAGGAAAATATATACATCAAATGAAACCTGATATATCTTTAGTTTGTAAGTTGTAGTTAGTTGGCCAACTTTCCATACAATTTAAGAATATAAAATAAGGGGAGTCTAAAATGAATCCAATATTAAGAAAAAGTAAGAAAAAAATGATGTATCTAGTTGGTTCACTTCTAATTTCTCTATCAATGTTTTCAAATACTAGTTTTGCAGCTACAGAAGGCGCTGTAAAAAGTGTTACAAATAGTACCTATACCGGAATTGCAGCTGATATAAATCTACCAAAATCAGTTGTTGTTAAAGATGGGTATGTGAATTGGTATTTAGGTATTGGGGCATCTAAAGTTGAGGGTGGTATTTCCAAAACACCAAGTGGATATAAAGTATTTCTAAATTCAGGATATAATGAATCAGGTCAAAACAGTAAGTATTGGAACACACAGTTTGATGCGTCAATTAAAGATGGTGATCGAGTAAATCTTAAAATAGTTAATAACGGAAATGGTACGGTTACTATGTATGTAAATGGAAACCCTAGATATGCTAATCAGCCTGTATATGGCTCATTTTCTCAATATGAACCAGTAAAAATGGTTCAGGGGGTTGAAGATACTGGACGTAACTCCTTTAGCCAAGCTAGCTTTTCAAATGTACTTCTAAGAACAGATACATCCGGGGCTACCTACAAAAGTTGGAACAGTTTAATTTCTTCCTCATTTTCAAGACACGGTACTTATGGTAACAATTTCACAGTTTATTCTCAAGTACCATTAAGCGCAAGTTTACGCTAAAGGTTTTATTTGAATAATAATGTTTTTGTGAAAAAGTAGTTGCACTTGCAGCTACTTTTTTCTATAGAGTACATTGTAATAAATATCCACGCCAATATAAATAACATCTTTCAACTTTTTCAAAAAACAAGCTGTTTATTTAAATGTTATGTACAAAAAAACGTAGAAATATTTAATTCCTACGTTTTTATAGGTTAATCAATTAATTCATTTACTATTACAATTCAAAGTCATACTTCGTTTGATAAGCCACTAAGTAAAAATAATACTCCAAAAAAATAACCCCAACTGGCTTTACGCATATATCTCTTGAAAAAACAAGAAACCACCCATTTGGATGGCCTCTAAATTTACTAGTTTTAATATTTTTCTGCTACTAAAATATAATCAAAGTTATTATCTTCATTCCCTCTTACCGATGAACTTACTTCAATATAATAGTCTTCCCATTCTTCCGCTTCAAAAATAATTTTTTCCATATCATTAGAAAGGTTCAAAGATTTTTTTATTATTTTACCTTTCGAATTTCGTACAAATAGATCAAAATCATTATCATCATGCATTCCTTGCAAAGTAACTTCAACTTTCATAGTATCACTTGGGGAAAATCTAAAGATATCTATACCGTCTTTATCGTTTAAATTTAAATTGCCATAAACCACACAATCATACCCCAAATCTAGTCTATTGGCTGTTTCAAGAGTATTATTTGGCTCCGTATCTCTAAATTCTTTCTGTTTTCTAGCAGCGTCCACAAAATTTGTACTACTAAACACAAGTGTTACGGTTCCTAATAATATAATCCCTAATTGTTTTAAATTCATTTTCCTCATCCCCTCTTTATTTTTTGTGTTTATTATGAAATTACATACCTATATTTTACTATTTTGTAAATATTTTTACTATTGAGAAAATCTATTTATCCTTCTTTATTTATTTTACAATCATTTTATAGATGTTTTCTAAGAGTCGAAGTTTTCGAGTCGGTATGTTAAAATTTGTTTCCCCAGCTTTTAGAGCTCAAAAAAATAGGTGGATTCAGCGGATTAATTTGTAATAAAAAATAGAAATAGACAGTCGTGATGGCCTATCTCGTCTTTTTAGATGTATTAAGTGGCTTTTATTTAGCTCTTAATCCTTCAATTTTCTTACCCTTCACCTTAATATCCTCTCGAAAAGATAATATAACCGTGTATAATTTTTTCACGGTTATAATTTTCCACTGTTTAATTAGGAATTTTATATGTTGACCATTTACGCCTAGCATTTTTCTTTCCCCATTTCGCACGACAGTTCCTTTTTGCTCTACGGTAACAATTTCACACATACACATCTTACTTTCCATTTGAATGATAAATTATTAAATCATGATTTATTATTATGCAAAATTACATTTCAATTATAGTTGATAATCATTCTTATTGTAACTATAATGATTACATGTTAGGTGATATACGAAAGTTATTTACGAATTAAACCTAACTGCGTATTTAACTACAACCGGAATGGAGATGTTATAAGGTATGAAAAAAATCATTTTAGCTGGTGCATTAGGAATTGCAGCTCTTGCAGGCACAAATCTACCAGGATTAGAAGTAACAAAAGCAAGTGCAGCTTCTATCGAGTCAAATTTATCAACAATTGAAGGGCGTGTAGTTGAGGTTACTGATAATGTTATCTCTGTTGAGTCAACAAAGTATTCAGAACCTATTAGTATCTATTTAAACTCTACACCAAATGTAAAAGTTGGTGATCAAGTAAAAGCTACTGGTGCAATGATGCGTAATTTTACGGACTATATGGTTGCAGAGTCAATTGAAAAGGTTCAAGATACTGATACATTACACCAGGGAAGTTATTTAAAACATGTTTTTGCATATGAATATGAAATAGGACATGTTACAAAAGTAGATAAGTTTAAATCTGGAATAGAAGAATATAATTATGTAATTGTTCAATATACTGGAAATGACGGAAGTAAACGTAATGTTACAGTTTATTTGACACACGGGCAGAAATTTAATGTAGGTGAAAAGGTTAAAGTTCATATGGCGAACGCTGAAAGAAGTAATGAGTGGTCGATAACAGATGAGATTGAAAAAGTTAATGATTCTCAAGCATTAACTGATGATCGATGGATTTGGTCTTAATATAAAATTGTATTTTTTCTCTTATTGAAAAGAATTATTTGTCTTAGTTAATTTCTTCTGTTAGTAATATGAAGAATTGAAATATTATCCAACCAACTAAATGTATAAACCTTTTAATCGAAAAGAACTTGTAGATAAAACTACAAGTTCTTTTTACTTTTCCAAATAACAAGCGAAAGTAAACAAATATTCAAAACTTCATATTTATAAACCAATCTGTTCAAAATCGATAGTATATTCTATAGCAATATTGGTTCTTTAATGGTTGGTAAAAACTCGATACTCATAGCGTAATGTAATAGCAAATTGATATATTCTTGATTTGGCTCTAAACAATGTATATTCTTCAAATATCTTTGCGTGTATAAACAAGATGGTATAGCTACTGATAGCTCTTCTACAGATTCTAATAAAGGCATTATGAGCTCTAAAGCTTTCTGTTCATCAGTAGTTAAATTTGTATTAAAAAACTTCTCTATATACTTCTCTTGTTTCATTAACAGGATATCGTATCCAAAAGCTTGTAAACTATTAATAAATTGATCCCATTTAAGCTGATTTGGATTACAGATATGCATGGTTTTATTTACTGTATTGACCTTATAAGATAATTCAGTAATAGCTAAACTTCCATAGTCTACAGGCGTTAAATCTACATACGTATTGACGTCAGGAGCTATGCTAGATAGGCATATCCCTTTTAATAATCTATAAAATGCGTTTTCATTAATATTGTATTGAAATTTACCTGTTTTAGAGTTACCCACTAAATTCCCCACACGATATATTGTGGCACGAACTCCTTTTTCCATTGCTTCTCTAACCATTTTCTCGCCTTGAAACTTACTTTCTAGGTACAGATTATCTAAATTTTGCCCTCTATCAAAATTAGACTCAAAGAATTCAAATTCTTTTGGATCGCTTTCAGCCTGACCTACTACACTTAAAGTCGATATATAATGAAAACGTGCATTTGTGTTCTTAGCTAATTCCAATAAGTATTTTGTAGACTGAACATTTACCTTTTGAAAATGCTCACGTTCTCCATAGTGTCTAACTTCTCCACCACAATGTATGATTGACTCTATCCTATTCTTTAAATGGTCCAATTGCTTTGAATCTAGACCTAGATTCATCAAGGATAAATCTCCTTCAATTAATTCTACTCTCTCCTTCAACTTTTGGAGGATTTCTTTACCAAAATAAAACTCCATTCTTTCGTTTAACTTTGCACCAATTACTTGATCCTCATTTTTTCTTACTAAACAGTAAATAGTAGTAGTTGGCAACTGTAATAACCTTTCTAAAATATGTGCCCCTAAATATCCTGTTGCCCCTGTAAGGAAAACTGTTTTTGGATAATTCACCATATCTAACTCACATTCTTCTAATTTAGTTCTTTCATAAACAGAAGTCGTTTTCGTTTCATTTTCCATACATGCCACATTCATATTTTTATCTTTCTTGGACGACATATCTTCCATCTCTTCAATATGAGAGGCTAATTCTTTTATTGTTCTATACTTAAAGAAATCTTGAATTTTCAAGTTAGGGTATAACGGTTTTAATTTGACTAATGCCGGCATAACTTTTAAAGAATGTCCACCCAAATTAAAGAAATCATCTTTTAAACCTATAGATTTTACGTTTAGAACTTCAGACCATACCTTTGCAATGTTTTTTTGCACTTTAGTTTGAGGTTTAAGTTTACACTCATCATTTTGCTCATAATCAAACTCTATTTCTGGTAGTTTTTCAAAATCAATTTTCCCATTCGCCGTTATAGGTATTTCTAACACATGAGAGTAATATTTAGGGATCATATATTCTGGCAATACATTTGATAAATGTATTGCTAGCTTATTTTTCTCTATCCCTATACCGTCCACTGTTTTATAATAAGCTTGCAGTAACATTCCATCTTTCGTTTGTGTTACCACAGCCTGACCTATCCCCTCAAGTTGTAACATTGCATCTTCTATTTCTCCTAATTCAATTCTGTGCCCTCTAATTTTAACCTGCTTATCTTTTCTTCCCATAAATTCTATATTTCCATTTGGTAACCATCTTGCTAAGTCACCTGTTCGATATAATCTTTTACTATTGTCTTCTGAAAATGGATTTGAAATAAATGCCTGTTTTGTTTTCTCTTCCTGCTTCCAATACCCTTGGGCCAATCCTAAACTTTCAATATATAATTCACCCATGCTCCCTACCGGACAATGTTGCATATATGAATTCAATATATGAACCTTTGTATTAGAAATTGGAATACCAATCGGTATGCTTCCTAAAAGATTATTTTCGCCTTCTAATACTGGTATGAAATAATACATTGCTGAGACTGTTGCTTCAGTAGGGCCATACTCATTTACCAGCTGTACTTGGTTTTTAAAAGTATTTTGCCAACTTCTAATGGCATTTGTTGATGCAGCTTCCCCTCCCATTATTATAAATCTTAAAGAACGTATCTTTTCGCTATCCAGTTTAGTTAATGAAGACGATAATTCATTGAAAAATACTGTTGGTATGTCAGAAATAGTTGCTTGTGTTTCTTGAATGGCTTGAGCATATGCGACAGTTGAATAGCGCTGTTCATCACTTAATAAACATAGTTCCGCCCCATTTAACAAGGTAGAAAAAATTTCCGATACAGAAGAATCAAAACTATGGGAATAAAACTGTGTTACTTTATCATTTGGAGAAATCTCAAATACTTCATTTCTCCATTCAACTAAATTTAATACTCCTTTATGCGTTAATAATGTACCTTTTGGTTTTCCTGTTGATCCTGAAGTATAAATTACATATGCCAAGTCATCTGGTTTATTTAAAATTTTCACATCATCATTTATAGTCGTACGATATATATCCTCTATTATTGAAACCTTATAATCACTTAAATTCAAATGACTTTTGTATTTGTTACTCGTTATAATTCTACATGCCTCACTGTTACAAACTATATAATTTATTCTATCCTCAGGGTATTTTACATCGATTGGTATATAGGCAGCACCGGCTTTTAATATTCCAAGCATAGAAACGATACTATTCATGCTTCTATCTAAAAATATGGCTACCTTATCACCTCTTTTTATACCTTTTTCGAGTAAATGTTGAGCTACTTGATTAGAGCTCATATTTAATTGTCTATATGTTAAAGATTCCGTTTCAGTCGCTATAGCAATCCGATTGGGTTGTCTATCTACTTGCATATAGAATTGCTCCTGTATATTTTGAAAATAAAGATATGGTCTTTCTGTCTGATTTACCTTTTTATATAGAGATTCTTCTTCCTGTGATAGGAATGAAAGATTTTCATATGCTACTGTTCGTTGATGAATAAATGCGTCCAGTATATTAAGTAAATTTTGAGTAAATCTATTAATTGACTTTTCCTTGAAAAGGGTAAGATCATACTCAAATGAAATCCCTAGATAATCCAATCCTTCTTCAACAGCTAAAGAAATGTCAAACTTACTAATATCTTGTTTATTAGGTAACAACTGAAGCTTATACGCATCATGTTGCTGCAGAATATCTTTCTGATAACTAAACATAGTAGAAAAAATCGGGTTATTTCCAAAGCTTCTATCAGGATTTATTTGTTCAATTACTTTATCAAATGGGTACGATTGGTTTTGGAATGAATTCAAACATTTCTCTCTTACTACTTTTAATAGCTGTGTTAAATTTTTCACATCATTCAATTGTGTTCTAATCGCTAAGGTATTTACAAAAAATCCTTGTATTTTTTCAAATTCTTGATGATTCCTTCCAACAACCGGTGTACCTACAATAATATCTTTTTGATCCGTTAGATAATGTAACAATTGAATATACGCTGCCAAAAATAGCATATACATAGAAACATTCTCTTGTTCACATACTTGTTTCAAAGACTCTTTCATTTCATTATCTAACTTCATTTCAAATACTGTACCTTTATTTTTTTTATTTGTACTTTGACGATTCCTACTAAAATCTAAAGGAAGATTTAATATAGGAAGAGGTGCTGCAAGTTCGGCCATCCAATAAGATTTTTCTGTATCCCACCAACCTAGATTTAACTGCTCTTGTTCCCACTCAACATAATCTACATATCGATTAGAGATAGTTGGCAACTCAGGATTTCTTCGTTTAGCAAAGGCACTATATACCTTCATTAATTCATCTAATAAATTCCTTACACTCCACTCATCAGTAATAATGTGATGTAAATTGATATATATATAGGATTTTTTCTTATCAAGATTAAAAATTCTAATCCGGAAAAGCGGTCCATTTTCCAAATCAAATGGTGTATGATCCGTTTGATTTATTGTTCTACGTATATATTCTTGTTGTTCCTTTTTAGCCATGTGTTCAATCTCATGGTGTATCAAGTCAATCGCTATTGATTTTAATATGACTTGTCTAGGCTCCCCATTTTTTTCAATAAACACTGTGCGGAGCATCTCGTGTCGTTCAACTAAAAACCTTATGGCGTCCTGTAAAATATCTTTTTTCAAACTCGGCTCAATATATATGTGTAGTGGTGTATCGTATACTCTATTAATAGCGTTTGATTTATTTAAAAACCAGATTCTTTTTTGAGCACTTGATAACTGATAACTTTCCTTATCTGCAACTTTTAATATTTGCATCTTCTGTTCTTCCCTATCATGATTTACTGCCATTAATTTATCGATGTAAGCAGATAGACTAGCAATAGTTGTATGCTCAAAAATATCTCTAATTTCAATTTTTAGATGAAACTCTTTTTGAATTTGATTTAACACTTGCACAGCAATTAATGAATGTCCCCCAAGTTTAAAAAAGTCATCATCTCTGCTGACTCTATATTTCCCTAAATTTAAAATATCAGCCCATGTTTTTGCCAACCTTTTTTCTGTTTCACTTATCGGTGGTACATATTGCTTTTGCATGTTTTCAAGTAAAGATGGGATTTGTAATTCTAATTTTTTTCTATCAATCTTACCACTTGGTGATAATGGAAATGTTTTAAGATGAAATATATAATTTGGCATCATAAAATCTGGTAAACTTTTACTTAATAATGTTTTTAGGTCCTCTTGTTTTATCTCCTTATTGTCTTTTGATAAATAAAAGCTAGCAATTTTGTCATTTTGATAAGTTACCACTACTGTATCCTTTACCTCTGGTTGTTTAAATAATGCTCTTTCAATTTCATCAAGCTCAATACGATAACCACGTAGTTTTACTTGATTATCTTTCCTTCCGATAAATTCTAAGTTTCCATTTGGCAAAAGACGTACTAGATCTCCAGTACAATACATCTTTTTATCATGATTATAGGATTTATCGAAAGAAATAAAAGCCTCTTCTGTTTTTTCCTTTTGATTTAAATATCCGTTGGCTACTCCATCACCGCCAATGAATAACTCACCTACTACACCTGACGGACATAACGTATTAAACGGACTAACCACGAAAACTTCACTATTAGCGATTGGTTTACCTATTGGAATATTAGAAGATTCTTTTTGTATCTCATGATTTACTTTATAAATGGTTGCACATACAGTAGTTTCAGTAGGACCATATGCGTTAAGAACCGGAATCTTTAACCCTAATTTACTTTGCCATTTATGAACTGATTCAGCAGGTAAGGTTTCCCCTCCCACAAATACACATTTTATAGAATTTAATTTAAGCAACATTTCTTTTGGCATATCAGCTATTAATTTAAAAAATGCTGTTGGTAAAAGAACATATGTAATACCATTCTTTTGAATTACATTTATAAATTCCTCTGCTGAACGTTTTTCGATTTCAGAAATTAAATGTATTCTCCCTCCGCATAACAAAATCGGAAACATTTCCATAATAGAGGCATCAAAAATCATCGTTGCAAATTGTAAAAACACATCATTTTTGTCTAAATTAAATTGATTCATTAATGAATATGATAAATTAATTACTCCTTTATGTGGCACAACTACTCCTTTTGGTAAACCTGTTGAACCAGAAGTGTAGATAATATAAGCTGCATCTTCTATGGTATGTGTAGGTGCAATATTATCTATAGAATTAGCGTAATGAAAATCCTCTAGATAAATTGTATGAATCGCAAAACTTTCAATCAATCCCCTGTATTCTTTCTTTGTAATAATCATTTGACTTTCACTATCTTTTAAGATGTATTCTATTCTTTTTTCAGGAAACTTGGGATCGATTGGTACATAAACTCCACCTGATTTTAGGATGCCTAGAATCCACACAATTGTATCAATTTCTCTCACCATAGTAACGCTTACACGTTGTCCCTTTTTTATATCATTTTCACGTAAATAATTCGCTATTTGATTTGACCTTTGCTGCAAGTCATAATAGGTAATCGATCTATCTTCCATAGAAATCGCTATTTGATTTGGTGATTTTAATGCTTGTAGATCGATTAATTGATCTAGTGTTTTTGAATTAGGATATGCAAGAGTATTCGAGTTTATATCTTTGTATAAACGATGATCCTTTTTTAAAAGTAAATCCAATGAATGGATAGGTTCGTTCACCTGCTTCATTAGTTTTTGTAACAAATATATATATCTTTCAACTAAATCATTAATACTCTCTGGCTTATATAAGGCAGAGTTATAGTCAACCTCAATTTTATTCCCTGTTTCCCCTTCATATCTCATTATTCTCCAGGTCATGTTAAAAGGATTTACTCTTTTACAATCTGTTAAAACTACGGACTCAATATCAGGAATTTTCAATTGAGGCAACCTTACCGTATTAAATGCCGTTGCATATATCATATTATGGTGTGTATTTTTATTTAGATTTAAATCTTTTACGATATGTGAATACGGATTATGTTTATATTTAATAGCTAAATGAACAAATTTGTTCACCTTGTTAAGTATTTGCCTAAATGTATCCCCTTTTTCTATTGTTATACGTATAGGTAATGTATTAACAAAATAGCCAAAAGCATTCATTTCTTCCGTATGTGGTCTAGTATTAATCGGAATACCTACAATAATTTCTTCAGCATTTGTCATTTGATGAAGCAAGATACAATACGTACTTAACATAACCCGATAGACACTTATGTTATTACTTTTAGCAAAACATTGTATTTGATAAAAGAGAGCGGAATCTATACTCTTGCTTATATTTTTGTTCGTATATCTCTGTTCATCCCTTTTATTTACAGTAACAGGAAACTCCGTAGGAGGTAATTCACCTTGTAAATAATCTTGCCAATAGGATGATCCTTCTCTATATATTGCGCTGTCAATAAAACCTTCCTCAAATTCTACAAGGCTCTTATAAGGAGATTCTAATACTAAACCCGTATTTTCTTGAAGTAATTCACAATACGTATTAGATAATTGTCGGACAAAAATTCCTAAACTACATCCATCATAAATAATGTGATGAAAAATCATATGCAAAATAAATTCATCTTCACTTAATTTAATGATGTGGAATTTAAACAAAGGGCCTTCTTCTAAATTAAACTTCTCATTCACTCTAGATTCTACGAATTTTTTTAAAATAGATTTTTGTTCTTTATTTTTAAAAGCAGTTAAATCCTTAATTGGTATATCAAAATCTATACTCTTTCGAATTAATTGTTTAATTTTTCCGTCCTTTTTCATAAATAGTGTACGCAGCGCCGGATAAGATTGCACTATTAAAGTAAGCGTTTTCTTAAAGGTCTCTATTTGAAGATTTCCTTTTAGCTTTATAATAGTAGGTTCATTGTTCATTCCTTTTTCTAATTCCATTTGATGCGCTATCCATAATGCTTCTTGCCCTACTGTTGCATCCAATTCTTCTACAATTTCATATTGCTTTTGTATTTCTTTCATATGAATTTCTCCTTTTATAAATATTTCAAAACGGATAATATTTACATTTATAACTATATGTACAGATTCTACGATTTGTACATATATATTTTCCGACTAAATTCAACATTTATTTCGCTTAATGCATAGTTATTAAAATTATGAATAAAGTTCATATTTATACCGTAAAAATCCATACTTTTATTCAATTCAAGCATAAAAAACCATTTAACTAATAATTCTAATTACTTTTTATAAAATATTTATATGTATATTTATTAAGATATCTAATCCATATCCAGAAAACAAATTCTAGAATATTCCATCTGTTCGCTATATATATTTCTAATAACATAAACTGAAAAGGAGGAGTCCGTACATAATGGAATATAGATTATTAGGAAACACTGGATTAATTGTTTCAGAGATAGGATTCGGTTCTTGGGCAATTGGTGGAGATGAATGGGGAGCAGTAAAAGATAATGAATCCATTGATGCAATAAATAAAGCGATTGATCTAGGGGTTAATTTTATTGACACTGCTGATGTTTATGGACTAGGTCATAGTGAAACGTTAGTTGCAAAAGCTATAAATAATCGCAGACAGGATATAATTCTTTCTACAAAAGGTGGATTAATTGGTCATCATTATGACCAAAATCAACCAGCCGTTTATGGAGATCCTCAAAAGATCATTGATGCGTTTGAGGCTAGTTTACTGCGGCTTAAAACGGACTATATAGATGTGTACTTTTGTCATATTTGGTGGGATAAACCTGAAGAAACAGAAGCCTTTCTACAAGCTTTCCACACCTTAAAAAAATCTGGCAAAGTAAGAGCTGTTGGCGTTTCTACTAATGATTTAGATTATATTAAACATTTTAATCAGAATGATGATTTAGATGTTGTACAATTAGATTATAGTATTCTGAATAAAGAACCTGAAAAAGACATCCTTCCTTATATTGAAAAACATAATTTAGGTGCTGTGATAAGAGGTCCACTTAAGATGGGAATTTTAACTGGGAAATTTAATCATGAAACTCAATTTCCAGACGATGATTTAAGAAAAGATTGGCCAAAAGAAAAGTGGTTTAAAGATAGCATAAACAAAGTAGAGAAGTTACGTTCACTTGTACGATCAAATCGAAGTTTAGCGCAAGTTGCTTTACGTTATGTTTTAAGTCACCCTGCCGTTTCAGTTGCTATTCCTGGTGCAAAAAATTCTACTCAGGTTGAAGAAAACTCTTCACATTTAATTCGCCCATTATTATTAGATAATGAAATTGAATTCATTAAACAACTTTGATCAAATAATTATTCTTCCATAAAAAATCATGCTGATTTTTCTACCAAATCCATACTACTACTTCTTCTCCACTAGAACATATCTTTAGCACTTCCACCCTATTTTTTTATCTTTTCCCAACAATATCTACAGTTTATAAGGTAGTTGAATCCTTTTATTCAACTACCTTATAATACGTTCTACATTATATTAAAATATCTACTACACTAGTTGTATACATGCTAAGGCAACATGCAAACCGAATAAACAATTAATTCAGACATATTTTTAGAAACTTCATTATCTCACAATTACTTTTTTTAAAATAAATCAAAAAATTTTTCTTTACTTTAAATTCCATAATTCATATAATCTTCTATGGAATTACATTTTTTTCTAAATAGCTCCTCATTTCTAAGTATTCAAAAGGGCAATTACAAATTATTATACCCTTATGTTTAACCAAGTAAAATAAAAATCCAGTTTTTCACAAGGAGAAGTGACTGCATGCAAGATATTTTAAAGCTATTTCCGAGCGTTGACGGAAATGAAGAAAAACAACAACTTTTATTAGAATCTATGCAGAAAATAATCAAAAATCTTGACCAATTAAAAAATGAAGAGCGAGCTACTTTAGGTAAATGTGAGGAAAAATCAGAAGGATACTACAATAGCTTAATTCAACAAAGTCATATACCACTAGATGGCATCACTATGTCTGAGGTTATAGAAGAGCTAAACCAATTTATGAATGGTCATCCTTATCCAAATAAGTATTACTTGTCTAACGCGGTACCACTACCAAGTATACCTTCACTATTAGGTGTAATGACCATGGCCCTTCTAAATGGTAATGGTGTTTGGGATGTATATGGTCCGGGAGCAGCTGAAGCAGAAGTAAAAGTTGTATCTATGCTTTCAAAACTGATTGGTTATAATCCGCATAATAGCGGTGGCTATACAACATGGGGTGGACAAGGATGCGTGTTTTCGAGCTTGCGCTTAGCAATTTCTAAACAATTCCCATCAGCAAAAGAACATGGTGCTCCACAAAATGTATATTGCTTTGCTTCTGAAAATGCACATTATAGTTTATTAAAGTCAGCTGAAGCAACTGGCATTGGGTCAAATCACTTAATAAAAGTGAAAACTGATCCTTATACAAGTTCTATGGATATAGAAGACTTAGAGGCTAAAATGATACAAGTTATTAACAATGGCGGTATCCCCCTTTATATTCTAGCTACTATGGGATCAACAGACACATTTACTATTGATGATATAAGAAAAATTAAAGAAAGCGCTGAAGCAATACAGAAAAAATATAAATTAAAACCTATTTATATCCATGCTGATTCTGCAATGGGCGGATTCTATAGTTTCTTTAATAATTATAGTTTTGAAGAAAATTCACTCTCATTTGAACCTAATGTGAAAAATGCCTTACAATACGTACAAGATAAAATGCAATATATGTCCCTTGCAGACAGTGTATGTTTTGATTTTCATAAATTAGGACAAACACCTTATGCTTCAAGTATTTTAATCGTAAAAAATCATACTGATTTACAACTGATGGACATTGAACAAGATGATACACCTTATCTTGGTAATAGATCATATGGAAGTTATCATACAGGCTATACCTTAGAATGTTCACGAGCTGGTAGCGCTATTCCGATGTATATCAATCTTTTAGCCTTTGGTGTTGAAGGATTTCAAAAATTACTAGCAAATTATATTCGTGTAAATCTATTATTTAGAGAGAAGTTGCGCAAGGCCCTGCCTCAAGTCGCAATCACAAATGATTTTACATATGGACCAATTACAACTTTCCGTTTCTATATGAATGGAGATGGCCAAGAAAATTGGGAAAAAGAACGAATAGGCCTTGCAACAAAAGAAGAGATTGAGGATACAAACCGATTAAATATAGAACTATTTAATTACCTAGGAAAAAATCGCGATCAAGTATTTTTTGGTGATACAACTCGTTCTTGTGAAGTAGATGTAATAAACAGTTGTGATAGAAATTCGATTTCTACATTAAAATTCTTTTCTATCTCTCCATATACAACTGTTGAATGTATAGATGAGATCGTAGAATTTCTTTATGAACATATTTCGATTGCTACTAAACAGATTTATTCATATGTTTAATAACCATTTTTGTTAGCGCTTTAATAGTTAAACTTAATTAAATAAAATTATTAATCCTTTTAATTACTATTCACTATATCAGGAAAGAGGAAAAACATATGAATATAGAGCTACTTGATACACATCACGTGAAAGATGCGGCACATTTACTTGCACATTCTTTTGTGAATAATGAACCTCTTGTAAGCAGTTTACAAATTCCTTTTGCTCCTTTTCACAAAATGTGCGAAGAAATGATGAAACAAGCTGTATCTCAAGCTATGTCATTTGTAGCAATAGAAAATTTTCAAATTGTTGGAGTTCTTTTAACAAAAAAATTAACCCAGCCACTAATAGATACAGAGAAAGCGATTGAACTATGCCCGCAAATGGAACCTATTTTTCACCTTTTAGATACATTAGAGACAGAATCTATTGAGTTTTCTCATTTAGATAAAGAAAAATTGGTCTATCTAGATATGGGCGCTTGTCATCCAGATTGGATGGGAAGTGGTATAGTCACTACCCTGCTTTCACATGCCATTCAAGAAATAAGTAAAAGAGATTTTGATTTTATTGCTGCTTGTACCAATAAAATTTCTCAAAAAATCCTAAAAAAACTGTGTACGACCTATGAAATGAATGAAATAGTGTATAGTAATTTTCTTTATAAGGAAGCATACCCATTTGCTAATACAACAACTTCCTTAACAGCTCAATTACTATATATACCTCAATCTCAATTTGTCATTCAGGCTATATAATTTGGTAAACTACCCGTTTTTAAAAAGTCTTATAAGGCTGTTTAAAAGGTTCTAGTGCAAAAACTTTAGGACAAAATTTTGAACATACTAATATTACTAATCTAAAGAAGGTGCGTGATTAGTATGGAAAAGGAAAATCCTTATCCATTTCTCAATATTCGATTATATGTTTCTTGACCACTGTCTAAAGTAAATTGTGCATAGTTGACATGTTTTTTAACTAAATGTCCGGCAACTTTTTTATTCAGTAAGTATCGATTTGAAACTATTTTAACACTATATTGAATATTTCCTTCCTAGCAACGCTTCAAAATCTCCTCAGTTTATATAAAATGAGGAGATTTTTTTAGTGGAAAGCTTTCTTATTACATCCTTAACTTTCTAGCGCTGTTTTACCACGATGTCCAGCCACCGTCAATACAAATATTTTGCCCCGTTACATAACTTGAGGCATTAGATGCAAGAAAAACAATCAATCCTTGTAATTCCTGCGGATTTCCTATACGACCTAGCGCTGTTTTTTTATTTAAATTTCGAATAAATTCTTTATTTTTCTGAACTTCTATATTAGGAAATGGACCTGGAGAGATAGAATTAGCTCTAATTCCTTTTAAACCATAGTGACACGCAAGATACCTGGTAAACTGTATGATAGCAGCTTTTCCTGCTCCATAATTTGGAGGATTATTAAAGCCTGAGTCGCCGTAAATAGAAGGGTCTGGGGAAACAACACCATACATTGAAGAGATATTAATAATATTTCCTTTATTCTTCGGTAGCATATATTGTAATGCCTTTTTAGTAACTCGAAACACATTATTTATAGAACCATCAATTCCTGTTTCCCACTCCCATTCTGTCATTTCTTCAATAGTCTTTCCCGCTCCAAAGTAAGCATTATTAATAAGAATATCTATCTTATTATCTAAATTGTAAATCTCCTCAAATGTATGGTTTATTGAATTACTATCTGAAACATCTAGAGCATATCCCTGACATTTCACATTATATTTTTGATTTAACTGATCAGCCAAATTCATACATTTTTCTTTGCTTCTACTAACTATCATAACGTTTGCGCCATACTTAGCTAGCCCTTCAGAAATTGCAGAACCAAGATAACCAGATCCACCAGTAACAATTGCATTCTGGCCTTTTAAACTAAATAATTCATGTTGATTCATTACTTACCCTCCATAAGTTCGGATTAATAATTATCTCAGGTATATCCTTAAATAATTTCTTTGCAGTATTAAGAACTTTCTCTTCTAATAAAGGTGAATTACAGATTTGAATATTTTCTTTTAATTGATCTACTGTTTCACACCCAATAATAATCTTATCAATTTCTTTCAATTCTCGAACAAATAATAAAGCCAATTGCGCTCTACTTAAATTGAACTCCCGAGCTAAAAACTCAAATTCTTTTATTGGTTTTTTAGCGATTTGTAAATAATCGGGGATTTTTTCCGCATCCATTAATAGCAACCCTTGAAGATATGGACTTCTAGCATGTATTTCTATTCCTTTTGTTTTCAGCTTTTGTAGTAGTCCTGAATGAATTAGACGTTGATCAAATATATTTAAAGGGACTTGAATCATATCAAAACAATCAAATTCCAAAAAACGCTTAACTTCATCAGGTGTATAAACGGATACACCAATCTTTTTGATTACTCCCCCTAATTTCAATGTATTTAATTTTTGAATGATATATCCATTATGTGAAACCATATTTTTAGAATCATGTAACAGGCAACAGTCTATAATGTTTGTTTTCAAATTCATCATAGATTGTTTAATATATTTATCAATTAAACTATCTAAATGCTCAATACCAATATTTTCAGATTCAATCATAGGTAATTTAGTTACAACCTGAAAATTTTTTTCTATTTTTTTGCTTGAGACATATTCACCTATAATAGCTTCACTATTTCCATAAGAAGACGCTGTGTCTAACACATCAATACCGTTATTTATAGCATATTGGATGATATTTAAAGCCTCTTCCCTATCAGGCTTACCCATTATATTTCCTATTCCATAATGAAGACCCAGCTGAACAGTACCTAATGCTAATTTCATAGAGCACCTCCATAATAACCACTTAGGCTAGTTAGATATTTTCAAGAGAATGACGATATAGATATACATTGAACGCACATAATACACTAATGGAAAACTACTAATTGATATTTATCTGCTGGAAATTAAAACAAATATCCCCCCATTTATTCAATAATTATTTTGAAAAATACTTATTTCACGTTCTAAATTCTTTTATTTGTTCATACGTTATTAAAGTTGCTGAAAAATAAAAAAGCGAAAGATTTAAAATATCATAAAAAGATTCCAGATGATGTTTAAAAAAGGTAGGTATGTCTTCTCCTAAATAAACACTGCAGCTGTTATAGCATGTGATTATTTGTACTTCACGTCTGTTTAAACATTTCTCAATAAAAATCTTGCTAACAATCCCTTACAAATTCACTTAAAAATTACATTTTATACAACTACTGCAATGTTGTAGTTACCTTGAGAAAGGACAGATTGCTGATGCAGAAATTTAATATTAATAGCAAGCTAATTGGTGATGATTCATCAGTTTTTGTAATTGCCGAGGCTGGGATTAATCATGCAGGTTCATTTATTGAAGCAAAAAAAATGGTCGAGGTTGCCAACTCAAGTATGGCTGATGCCGTTACTTTTCAGCATATAGCCTATAATGACATTGATTGTAGAAAATCTTCTAAGACCAAATTAGATTGGGATAAATGGAGATTATCAGACGAACAGATTATCGAATTGTTTGATACTACACATAGCTTGGGGTTATCTACGACGGCTTGTGTTGTAGATTTTAAATCTCTTGAGTTTATTGTCAAGTCAGGTGCTGATTTTCTTAAAATAGTTAGCGGGGATATTACATGCCATCCCTTTTTGGCTGAATGTGCAAAAACTGGTTTACCTATATTTCTTTCTACTGGAAGTGCATTGTTACCTGAAATAGAAGCTGCTTTAGAAGTTATTGAAAAATCTGGTGGGAAAAATGTCGTTGTATATCAAACGAATACTAAATACCCGACTCCACCTAATGAAGTTGATCTTAGAGTAATGGAGACACTAAAAAAATTTAATTATCCAGTAGGTTTCTGTGATCACACTGCAGGAACAGCTATCTCCTTAGCAGCAGTTACGTTAGGTGCTCACGTTATAGAAAAGCACTTCAGTTTAGACGCTACAATAAAAAGACCTGACTATGAAGTTTCTATTAATCCTCATGAACTAAATCAATTTGTAACTGATATACGTAATATTAAAAAAGCAATAGGTTTGCCGATAAAGCGCCGGCATACGGATGATGCAAATTTTATATTAACTCGTAGGTCCTTGGTAGCTTGTAGTGATATGACTAAAGGTACAAAAATTCAATGGAGTGATTTAACATATAAGCGCCCTGGGACAGGTACCCAACCTTCAGAAGCTAAGAATTTTATAGGTAGAATTTTAAAATATGATGTAAGTAAAGATGATCAATTATATGAAGATATGTTGGAGGAGATTTAATGAATAAAATTGAAAGACGTACCGCATTAGTGTTAGCTAGTTCTGATGGACTTGGCTTAGCAGTTGCTAAAAGATTATACTTTGATGGACATAATATAATTATTACAAGTAGAAGTGAAAAATTAGAAAAAGCTAAAAAAGAAATTTGTGATATTGGTAGTAAAGGAGAAGTTCTAGCAATCCCATCCGACGTAACTAACATCGAAGATTTAAATAAACTTATTATGCAAGGAAAAAACCAACTGGGTAATATTGATATTTTATTCACAAATGTAGCTGGCCCTAAAGCTGGAACGATAGAGGAGTTAAAAATTGAAGATTTCTGTAAAGCACACAATGACCTGTTATTGCCCGTCATTTATTTAACTAAACAATTAATTCCTGATATGTGCTCTCGTAAATGGGGCAGGATTATTATAAATTCTTCCCTTACTGCAAAAGAGCCTTCAAAAATGCTTACTTTATCAAATATATATAGGGCTGGACTAGCTTCTCTTTCGAAAACCCTTTCTCATCAATACGCTAGTTATGGAGTTACAGTTAATACTGTTGGACCTGGTTCTTTCAAAACTGCTCGCGCATCAGAATTATTAAATGAAATGTCTAAAACACAAAAGCGAAATGTTGAAGAGATCGAATTAGAAATCACGCAAAATTTACCAATGAAGAGATATAATGAACCAATAGAATTTGGGAATGTTGTAGCTTTTTTAGCTAGTAATGCTGCAAGTGCTATTACAGGTACTTTTATTCCAATTGATGGTGGAATTTCTCATGGGATATTCTAATTAAATAGATATTTTACTATTATCCCAAAGTATTAAATGCTCAGATTGAGGTTTTTCTATATTGTAATCCCTTCTATAAACAGTCCGTTAGAACGTTAAGTGGCAGGTGGTTCACCACATATTAATACACTTTCAACTCCAAAACTAAAAGAAGAATGAACTGTATTGCCATTCTTATCAAAAAAATTAGGAAATACACTGATTTCATAATACCCAACTTCTCCCACACATCTTGGCTCACAGGAAATTTCATATTGTAGTGAAAATTCTATCCAGACGAAGTTCTAGACTGGAATATTGGTTCTGTTGCAAAATTAGCTAAAATATAAAAAGCTGTGATTTAAAAAACAAATTTTATATAGATAGCAATAATTTCTATAATTCATTGTACATCGAAAAAACGGAGTTTGGTTGATGACTCCGTTTTTTATATAGGGCATGAAGAGTTTCAGTTCCTTTTATTGTGATTGAGGCTTGAAGAGAATTTTGAAATCTTGAGGATCTAGCAAAACGACGTTTTACGTTTCTATGATCTTATTCCATACGATTATTTAGATGTTTAGCTGTAGAATTCATTGCGTTTTATAAATTTTTTTTACTTTTACATACCTCGAGATAAATCTTGTAATTTTTGAGTAACTGTTGTTTGAGGGTAATTTTTCTGTATGAAATAATCCCTTAATTGTTTAGCAGATGTTGAATAGGAAGAATCATATAAAACCTTTTCAATTGTCTGTATCATATTTTCAATAGAATGAGTTACAAGCCAGCTTAATTCATCGTAATATTTATAATCCCTCTCCTCTGACTTAGATTTATAAACGACTACTGGTTTATCCAATAACATAGCCTCTAATCCTACTGTTGAATTAGAGATAACTACAAGATCTGAATTAGAAATGACATCATAAACACTTACTTCAGTTGTAATATACTTAACATTAGGATATACCTTACTTAAATGAATATACTCGCTTACTAAATTACGACCTTTTTCCCAAGGATGAGGCTTTATAATAACTGTAATATTTTTATCTTTCATCAATTGTTTAGTTAATTCAACATAAACTTGGGTTTTAAATGGTTGCGTTGCTATAAAGATTATTTTCTTAGAGGGATCTATATTTAGTTTCTTACAAAGTACTTTTTTTTCTAAATGTTTCTTATCATAGATATCATCATATCTTGGATGTCCCAATATCTCGATTTGAGAATCAGCTCCCCCTCTTTGAAAATACCACTCTCGTTCATACTCTCCATATACAATCTGTTTTGTAGCAAAAATTGGAAAAAAAGCTTCTTCTCCCATTATGGCTCCATGCTGAAGACAATAACTTGGAATCCCCTTACTTTTAGAGATAAGAGTAAGTACTCGGTTCGTTATATCTTCTGTTGTACCAACAATCACACTCGAGATATCATGTTCTTCAAAAATAAAATATGCCATATTAATTTTTTCAATCATAATAGGAAGATCATTGAGTAGTTTTGTTTGAAAAAATTTATTAGAAAATAACGGATGTTCTTTACATGTTGAAAAAATTTTTTGAGCTTTTTCAATGAAAATATGAGAACTATCAGGAACTTTATTTGTATAATCCAGTGTGCAAATCGTAGGGAGACCATAAAGCTCGCTTTTTTTTGCTCTTGTTAATATTTTTGTATACTTAGGGTTAAAATGCGAAAAATTACCTGCTGAAAAACGAAGATAATCAGTATTAAGCAATACGACTCCATCTGGTCCTCTTTTCTTTGTCGTTTGCTCAAGCAGAGGCAACCATTTTTCAAATTCTGACTGCAATTGTTTTTCTTCTATTGGTGCAACAGACAAATATTTATAAAAATCCTTACTTTTCATCTTACTTTTAACATCTTCTTCTAAATATTGATAAAAATTACTTAATAAAGGTAAAGAAATTTTATGATGTACTAATTCAGAAAACACCTTTATATACTCTAAATTTAATAACCAATAATTTTTCAAATAGACTTCACTCAAGGTCTCACCCTCTTTTTCTTCTTAAGTCTTCTCTTAATTCCTTACATGTTCTTTATGGTTTAATAATTGTATAAATTCATTTTTTTCTTCCGCGAATAACTAAAAATATATTGAATTTAAATTAATATATTTTTCATCTAAAATCTTATCTATGGGATAAAAACCAAAAAAATGATTCAATCTCAAAAAAATAGCATACCTCATGCAATAAAATTCGGTTTCTTATCCCAGTAAGAACCCTATTTTTTGAACGATTGGCAAAATAGAAGCCCAATACATGTCGAACAATGAACCATTATATATGGATCATTGTTTGTAATCTTTTGTGCAGGTCTTTTTATAGCTTTAATTGGCTGAGATGCTTCGTTAATTAAAACTGCGAAACATTGACAATTCTAATTTAATGCGCTCCGTATCGATTTCTCTACAAACAATGGCTTGTAATAACTAGTCATAATAACTATAATTTTAGGCAGCTATTATCCCACTCCTTATCAATAAATAAAGTTCAGTTATATTATTATATAAACAAAAAGAACGAACTGTTCCGGTAATTATGATTTTCTTTTTGTATACACTAAAAGATAAAGGCGATATCTTGTTTGTCCATGAATTTTTATTATTTTCCGTAAAAATCTATTCCATAAGTAACTTCAATCACAATATGACTTGCTAACTAGAAAATCTTCTGATGTAAAAAATAAACCAGGAAACTCTAATCACTTTCTAGACTTACTCCCCCTCACTCTTAAGCGTCACACCCCTTATTATTGGTACATATGCAATTTCCGTTTCTGCCATAGTGCTGTGTCACCTTTCATGCTTTGACTTCTTTGAATTCAATAGCGCTTTATCAGCATTAACCTATCGAGATCAATTTTATATTTACCTCAACGTGTTTTACTATTATTGGATCAAATATTATCCCGATTAAAATAACCACGATATGTACAAGCATTAGAAAATAGGAAGCATAATATAGAGCATTGCCACCTATTGGCATGTCATATCAACAAGTAAATGCCTTTCAAACATGATTATTTCATAAAAAGGCATAAGTTCTAAAATTATTTTTCTTAATACGGTATGTAATCAACTTTATATACCACATGAAATAACACATAATTTTTGATAAAGGAAGTGAAGTACATGTTCCCTTGCCAAGGTACGTGCAATCAATATGTAGATTTTGAGGTTTTAATTACAGCTCCTGAAGGATATATAATTAATGATACGAATTATACCGGTGCTGTCACCTGGAATACAAACCGATTAAAATGTGCATTTGAACCATGTACGATGCAAACACCGAACCCTTGCCTTCTTCAAACTGATCTACCAGATGGTTCCTATCCAGTACACAGTGTTCGCATATATGGAGTACTTACAATGCTTGTTAGTATTTCCCCTGTTCAAAATCAATATGGACAAGGAGATGCAGCTTTTTCTAAATGGCATAAATTCTCTTTCAATCAGATTGTTTATTATACAATTGATTCGAATTGCTGCTTTGATTTTAGTAGCTTTAAACTTAAGAGTTTAACAGTTACGCCACAAGATAAAAATACATTTATCTTAAATGGCACCCTCTCTATTTTACCAGTGCCACCAAATCCTCCTATTTATGCTTTTACAGCAAATAGAGATGATAATACTCTTTCAGTAATTAATACAGCAACAAAGACTGTCCAGCATGTAATCAATCTTCCATATCAGCCAATTAAAGTTGCTGTTAATCCAAACAAAACATACACTTTAGTTTTGCACTCAAATGATAATAGTGTCTCTATGATTAAAAACGAAACTCTTACTATTACCTCTACTTTCTCAATAAACGGTCCAATTGATATTGGGTTTTCTCCGGATAATCAGTTTGCGTATATACTAAATTTTTTAACTGGTTCAATGGGCATTACTGTTATTAACCTCTTAACTCAAACCATCTCTAATACTATCTCACTAGGAGGATCTGGATTTTCAAGTATAGCCATTGATCCGAATGGACAATACGCCTACATCGTAAATTATACGACTTGGAGTATTGTAAAAGTTGATCTAAATACAGGAGAAATTGTAGTAGATCTTCCTACTTCAATGGATTATCCAAGCATCATAGAAATTAGTTTGTTTGATGGCTTAGCTTATGTTACAGAAGAACTTCCAGCGACTGGGACCCTTCTTGCAGTTATTGACTTGTCCACTTTTCAAGAGATTGGCAGAATTCTTACCGGAACGTATTACTACTCGTTCCTTGTTCTTTCACCTAATCAGCCTGTAGCTTTGCTAGGAGAAGAAACTATAGATGAAATCAATATTATTGATACAGCACAACAACTATCCACAGGAACGATTTCCATCAATGGTCCAGCAAGTGCTGCTTTTACACCTGATGGGAAATTCATCTATATTACTCAGCCAGAACAAAATACAGTAACTATTCTTAACTCCGTTGATTATACCGTAAATACAGTAGTAACAGTTGGAGCATCACCTGTAAGTGTTGCAATATAAAGTTTAATGCTTATTAACATTCAAGAAATACTGAGGATTGCACCCTCTACTTATATTAATTTCCTACTCTCCGGTATTCCATTTATACAAATAACTAGTGTCCTTCTCTCTATTTAATGACTAATCGTTTATTTTGATATGTAATAATTTATACACGGGACTCTTCTTAAATACTAAAAAACATATTATCTAATAACTCCCTAAATATTTCCTATAGTTCTTTCCATTACAATTCTCTTTAATTTTGTTTATCTATCCATTCCCTCCGTCGATTAAATCTCCCTCAAGAAATCCAATTTAAAATTCATTTTACAAGTAAACAACCGTTCCATAAGTAGATTATTTAAGGGAAAGGAGTCAGACTTACTGAATCCCTTTCTTCTCATCCTTTTTTGAAGCTCTTTTAAGTCTAATTCTATTGTATTCCAGCTAAATAACATTCCCACTAATAAATAATATGTTATATAACTATATAAAAACTCTAGCAAATCATTAAAGGAATCTCCTTTCTCCTATCGAATTATTGTAGAGGAAAGGAGAGGAATACATGGAAATTCTAGGATTAGATCCTCGCGCATTAGCGACTTTAGGTGCACTTGAATACACCAATCGTCGTAATAAATTAATCGAAGACTCGGAGAATAACATATACGAGTGTAAAGAAATAAAAGAAATACTTCAATCACTCCCTAAAGAGAAGCAGATTGAGGTTCTTGAGAATCAAGCTCACTTTGAAGCTGTGGCAAAGATGATTGAACAAAACAATTTAATTCTTTTAGAACAGATGAAAGCTCTACAGCTAATTCAGAAATAACAAACTTATGATTGATTAATTCTACATATGCTTCCATAAATAATGTATCTTTATTTATACCATCAGCCTCTGTTTTTACAGGGGCTTTTGTTATGCGTTGATTCATATTTTGAATTTGAATGGTTTCTTTCACATGTATGAATAAATCTTCTAATAAACCTGGTGTCGAGTCTAATTCCTGCTTTTCAATTTCCTCTGTTACAGCACTTATAAACCCCCATAGTACTTTTGCACCAAGTAGTTCTGCTAATCGTTTTTCACGCATTTCAAATGTTTTCATGTTCATGTAAATACCCCCCTATAATTTATATATAATGATAAAAAAATTACATTTTTATGTAAAATCACCTAAAACACTTTCTAAACTTACATTTCTAAAAAATCACTACATCATCTTAAAAATCTAAAATTGTTCAACACACTTCGTGTTGTTCTGAATCAAAAAAAATTGTTTGAACTGTAACACCATAAAAATTCGCTAATTTTATTTTTATATTATCTCGTGGGATTCTCTGTCCATTTTCATACATCTGCAATGTACTAATACTGATTCCGACTGCTTTTGCCACCTCTTCTCTAGATCTCCCATTTCTTAAATTAATTAGATTTTCAGCTACTCTTTCATAATTCATATATTCTCACCTCCAAAACCACAATTCGTGTTGTTAATTAAAATATAAAACGCACAAAATGTGTTGTCAATAGATTTCAATTATCAATTTTTAAAAGTTCTAATATATTAACACATATTGTGTTAATATATTATCAGGTGATAGAATGAAAACGTTTGGAAATATAATTCGTGATTTAAGAAAACAAAAAGGAATTACGCAAAAAGAACTGGCTCAATCCCTTCAACTTAGTGAAAGTACAATTGGTATGTATGAACGTAATGAACGTCAACCTGATTACAATACCTTGATACGTATAGCAGATTACTTTAAAGTATCTACTGATTTTCTTCTAGGGAGAGATTTTGATGTTGAAAGGAATAGAAATGATTCAGAACTAGATCAATGGTTAAATGATATAAAACTTGCTCCATCCCAAAAGCGTGAAGAATTAAAACGTTTTTGGAATTTTATAATGCAGGAAGAAAAGTAATAAATTAAACCCCCACCTTTACAGTGTGGAAGTCTTGAGTTCGAGCCCTTTCCGGGCCCATATATTACGGTAAAATGGCGTTCTATTCAAAGTTAGAGCGCTTATTTTTGTCCGATAATTTACTCATTGATTTAGCCTAAATATTTGCGTTACGCCGCCAAACTGTATGAAATGAAAGCCTCCTATTTCATACATTCAACGTAAATCATAGATTTAATAATACTGGAGTTTAGTCTGCCTTTAGACATAAGAGTGTTAACTAGTGAGTATTAATACACACTAGCATTTAGTGCGTAATATCTACTAGAAAAGAACGCCTTCCACCACTTCGCAAAACTATCTCTTCCATAATATCTGATTTTTTCAAAGTATAATCGATAAAAACCACTTTTATTTGCATGTATTCGACTCTTTTTATTTATAAATACGAAGGAGCATTGTAAAGTTTGCTTATCCATCTCATTTATTTCTCTAATTCCTATAAAATTATTTAATTTTATTATAAAAAATATAAGAGCCTTGCTACATTTTATTGTAGTAAGGCTCTTTAAAGTTGTTTAATTTCTATTCATTTAAATACATTTATACTCAAAGTTCAATAATGTAGTTGTTTAATCTTGTTCAACTAAAGCACCTGTTTGTTAAACAAGGGGCGCTTTAATTATAGAGCCGTTGACTTTTTAAACAAAGGTATGTAACCTCCACTAGGTCCATAAGCAACACCAATCTTTTCCCATCCATATTTTTCATAATACTCTTTAAGATCTGAAGTAAGATAAAGAAATTTGTATCCTCTTTTTGCCGCTTCTAGAAGTCCATGATTCAACATTTTTTCTCCTAGAGAGTTGCCCCTAAATTTTTCATCTACAAACAAACATGCTAGCCAGGGGCTCAAATCCTGACGACTATTTAGATCATTACGAATTAATGCATAAATCCCGATAATCTTATCATCTACTTTTGCAACGTAAAAACTGGGTATGTCATTTGGATTATTTAAAGCATTAATCATACAATCTTCATAAAAAGCACGCCCTCCTTCTTCACCCCATTCTTTCCAAAAAACATCTATAGCCTTATTAAATAAGTAATCCTTCTTTAGTAATTGAATTATTTCCATAAAGCTATCATCCCCAGAGTATTATTTAATAATTGTAGAACAAAATTAATATTTTTCAATTATCTATATTTTATCTATGTAATCAGCTATAATTTACTCACCCTAGAAATATAGAGTTTTAAATATTTATTCTCTTAATTTATAAAAATTCCTTCTTAACCGAACCTGCCTCGTTAGTGACATAGGCAATGTTTTCATTTTTAATCAACTTTATAAAATATTAAATGACTTTATTGTCATTAAACATAAAACATGTGAGATAGCTTGAAATTTACATTTGTTTTATAGTTAAAATATTTATCCATTTTTAATGAACCACTTTTTCCAATCACTAATGCTTTTTCAAAATTCATCTTAATCCATAATAAGTTATTTAATATGGAATTGCTATCTTCTTCTATCTGCAGATAGTCTTCACCATGTTTAAGTATACGATCATCGTTTCGGTGATTCGTTGAAACTAAGATACACCCTGTCGCCATTGCATCAGCTGCAGCAGTAGTTGGAAATCCATCAATAGCAAAATTATCTTTTGTACTACAACAGATAAATATATGAGATTGTTCATATAAGTGTTTTAGTTTTTCAAAATCTAATATGCCCCAAAAAGTATAATTCTTGTTTGTTAATAGATGTAAACTATCTTCCCAGTTTCCTACAATATGTAAATGAAATTGATTATCAAGCTTATTAAACGCTTGCGCTAATAAAGGAAATCCTTTTCTTTCTGCATTGTGAGCCACAAATATTATCTGTATTGGCTTAGAAATAACCTTTTGATTGTAATGATAAAAATCTGTATTAATCACTCCTGGAACATAAATACTATTTGGGATAGTATTTAATATTTCATTTGCATTAGAGAATACTGTTTTACAATGTTTAGATACTATATTTAAAAATTCCACAGAAGTATAAGGATCTAATCCCCCTCCTGGATATACTGTAGTGTGAAGTTCAATATGATTTTCCATTAAAAAAGTCGCTATATCAAGTTTAGGATTTGCTCCTGGCATTTGTGTTCCGTCAGGAAGATAACAAATACCTAATAAACTCAACACGAAATTTAAAAAAACACAATATATATCGGTAATTCCTTCTTCTTTCGCTATCTTATTAAATAATTGAAAATCATAAACTTTGGTCGGGAAATCATCTGTATATACCTCAGTAGCAAAGAAAAGAGTATCGGGTCGTTCTTTATAGATTTGGTAATTCTCCCAATAACGAAATCCACTTAACTTCCAAGGGAATTTGGTATCAATTACCGCAAGACGTCTTTGAGATTTATTCTTCATTTTTAACCACTCACTTCCATCTTCTCTCTTGCAACCGCAAATAAAATTGTTTCTTGAGCATTGATAGTATAGTGGCCTAAATAAAATTGATATCCCAAATTTAATTCATTAATAAATTTCATAACATTAACAAAATCACTGATTTGATGATAAATCGCAATAGCAAGCGTAGGGCGGAATGTAGTTATAGAATGGATAGCACCTTTTAACGCATTCATTTCAGCACCTTCAATATCCATTTTAATAAAATCCAATTTATGAATTTTTTGTTCTATTACCAAATTATCTATGGTGGTAGTACTCACTTTATCTGTAACACCTGATTCTTCAGAAAATGAAACAAAACTTGCAGCCCCTTGATCTTTATAATATAGCGAAGTATTTGAATCATTCCAAAGAGGGTGTTTAACAATTGTAATATGCTTTTGAAGTGTTTCATTTAAATTGATGTTTTTCGACATAATTTCTAAATTGCTTGGTATAAATTCAATTGTATAAACATGGCCCGTTTCTCCTACTTCATGAGCGAAATAAAGCGCAGTATCCCCAAAACATCCACCTGCGTCTATAACAATGTCTCCTTCTTTTGCTTTTATTACGGGTGAAATTTTATTGTATTCATACTGCTTATCTAAAAAAGTCGCACTAATTCCCATCGAAACATAAAATAACTGCAAATTATACTTTAAAGGCGTTAAATCAAACAATTGTAGCGTCCAGTTATGATAATTAGTTTGAAGTGTTTCTGTAGAATGGATGAGGTTTTGAATAGATTTTCTCTGATTCCAATAATCAAGAGTATTTAAAGACAACTTGACTTTATGATTTCCTAATAATCGAAATGCCAGGAGTTTGATTAATAACTCTTTGGAAAAGGGGTCGCTCAAATTGAAGTATAGTTCTTCAAGTCCTTGTAAGTGCTTCAAAATTTCTTCTTTTTCATTCTGGATATTTACAACAATTGAATCTATGGAGGGACGTACATGCATAAGTTCAAATAACTCTATATCGATATTATAGTAATAATGGTTCTTTAAGCAATTAAGAAGTTCCATTATAAGTGTATCTAAAAATCCAGAAGTAGACTCCATATTATCATTATTGTTAATCTGGATTGCACGTTCTGCTAAAAACAATAATTGATTTGCTTTGTTGGATAAATCAATATTGTTAGTCATTTTCATGACATAGGATAAATATTTTGCTGCTAAATATAGTCGCCCACTGGAGTAGTAAATCTCACCTATCTTTAATAATGTCTCAGGATCATTTATATTTGCAATTAAAAGTGTTTTTAACTCTAACTCCAGTAAATTTGTTTCATGTTCCATTTTTAAAGTTACCACCCTTCTTTTAACATAAATTATATTTTACTTTTTCCAGATACCTAAATATGCGTATATTGAATTCACTTCTTATGGCTGTTGTTATTTGAGACACCGTTATAAGATATTATCTGCAACTAAAAAATAGAAGCTTATATTACAGAAATTTATATCATCTCGCTAGAAAGAACGTCTGTACAAAGGTAAATTTCAACTCTTTACATATCAAAATAAATTCGAGTAACAAACAATTTTTTGTTACTCGAATGTTATAAGATGATACGATCGAGAAATTTATAAAAAAGCGCCCTCCCTTTCTATTCAGCCTATATAGAAAAAATAACGTTTTTTACTTTGTAATAATGGAAATGTTTAAGAGGATAGCAAATATATTATAGCTCTCTTAATAAAAAAAAGATTACATATAAACTTGCCAGAAATTAAAGCCTAACCTTGCTGGAAATCACATGTTATTAAGAAGATTTCGTTGATTATTTAAACGAAAAGGAAACCTAGCTTTGCCTCAAGTACAAAAATACTAATAGTCTATCTCAAATTTTTAGAATTAGATAGAAGCACCACCACTGCCTATCAACTGAATGTTTTGAAAGTACCTCCAAACTTATCGACATTTAGTTACTTATGTAGATAAAGTTCATTTTGTACATCTAGTAGTTTATTTTTTAATCTATGTCGGACTTTTACTTGAATATAAATTAAATAAGTCACATTCATTAAAAAAACTCTGATTTCCATAATGTATATGAAATCAGAGCGTTTTTTCGGTAGATCAAACTTCAATATTTTCAATAGGTCTTTTTTTAAAATACAAATGGCCAAATACATGAAAAAACTCCGCTTTTAATGTCTTCCCTTATTTGCTAAATAGAGGTGCTATTTTATCAATGCGATTTGTCCAAATTCCACCTGTATAATCATCTGGAAGACGTTTTATATCTTCAGATGAGTCAAATCCACTTGAAAATCCAAGTCCATTTCCTCCTACAACGATAATTCGCGTATCTGCTTTATCCATTCGATTAAGAAAACGATTAGGCCATCCCCAAAGCAAAGGAGCTACTTTATCTGGTATATGTAACTCTCCATGCTTCATGCTTGAAGGTATGTAACCAGTCCACCCTAACGCCATATAAGTAAGAAGATCCTTTTTCATGGTTGCTTTTGACATCGTTCGTAAACTAGGGATGTGCTCTCTTATCGCAGCAATCGGCTTATCACCACCATATACTGTTAGTTGAGCAAGGCGTTTCGCTGGCAGTTTCTTGAGATAAGTAGCCAATTGGATCCCTTCATTTTCATCATCACTTTTAATATGAATAAGAAAAGAACGATCTGGAAAATGGTTAAGTACTTCATCAAGTGTTGGCATAAGATTAATCCCTATTCCACGAAACGGGAATGTTTTTCCCCCGTCAGCTGTATACCCGTAACCAATATCAAGTGCTTGTAATTCTTTTGTTGTAAAATCTCTTGTAACGCCTTTACCATTAGTACGGCAATCAAGCATCCAGTCATGAAAAATAACAAAATTATTATCTTTAGTTGGTTGAACATCAAACTCTACTAGATCAGCTCCAGCTTTAAATGCAGCTTCCATAGATGGAATTGTATTTTCTAAATAAGAGTGTTCAGGTTTATTTATACGTTCTGCTGTACACGTATCACCCTCAATCCCTTCCATGCTAAATGTTTGCGAAAGCCCTCGATGAGCAAGAAGAAGAGGTTTTCCCTCGTCCCTCTTTGCAAAAAAAGAACTGTTATTTACATAAACAAGTACGAAAAGAATAAAAATTATCCAAGTCGTTTTACGTTTAAGTAACTTTTTTATTTTATTCATTGTATTCTCCTCTTAAATATTAGTTAAAATGATTTAAACAATATCCGGCATTTAAATACTTTTAAATTCTATAGCTTATCCTATTGCTTTGCAATGGAGATTATAAACAATTGTATGTTGCTATTTTTATATAAAGCAGGAGCGATCCAAAGGTATTTTGTAACTATTATGTAGTATCATTTTTAAGAGTTCATGTCTACTTTAAGGCTTTCTTAGTGGTGATGGACATGTAGTGCTCTCTATAATAAGTTTTCTTCCACAAACAAAAAGAACCATAACCTTACCGAAACGGCAAACTTATGGTTTAAATCACAATTTTATCCGCAAAGTTCTATAACTTTTTGCCACCTACTAGTAATCGCATAATATCCACTCATACACACATGTCTTTGTTTATTTCTTTGAGATAATTTGCAGCGAAATCTTTTAAAGACTCATGAATTAATGTTTTTTAAAAATTCATTTTCTAATTCTACTATCTTTCTTTTACGAGCTTTTATTTTTCTTACAGGCACCCCAACATACATATACCAATCATCTAAACTTTCTTTTACCATACTCATCGCACCAACTGCTGCTCCTTCTCCTATTACTACATTTGGAAAGATAATAGAATGCGCACCAACAATGGCATGCTTTTTTAAAATAACTTTTCCAGCTTTCACATTTTTATATTGATGTGGAACAGTCGGTCCCATTAATGTATTTCCGCTAAAATCATCAATTGCTGCATATACAATTGTTTTTGATGAAATATTTGCAAAATCATGCATTTCAATCCCCATTTCTCCTCCAAATAACGCTGTATATGCCGCTATATGCGAATAACTTCCAATTGTAATTTTGCCACTTAAAATGCAAAAGTCATCGATTCTTACATTATTTCCAACAGATATAGCACCTGGATTATATATGCTGGTTTTTTTACTTATTAATACATTTTCCCCGACAGACAGAAAGCCAATTTTGCTCAACTCTTCTTGACTATAAAAACTATTCATCTGTGGACACCACCTTCTGTATTAAACACATTGTAATTTTCTCTACGATTTCTTTTGTCATTCCTTCCCATAAAGGTAGACTAATTATTCGTTTTTCAATTTTATTTGTATTTGTTAAATCTGTAGACTTATATTTTTTAAAGAAATCTTGTTGATGACAAGATGGTGAAAAATATGATCTAGCTTCTATCTTTTGCTTTTTCAACTCTTCTATTATCTGCTTATTGTTAATTTTTTCTGAACAGAGAATGGGCATAAATTGATGAATAACTGCTTTTGTCTTTTGAACTTGCCAGCCTTTTTTTATTAATCCCGTACTTTGTAATAACTGTTTATACCATTCAGAGATACGATTTCGTTCTTGCACTTTTTGATTCCATTTATTTATCGTTGTAATCCCAATAGCTGCTGCATATTCAGTCATTTTACAGTTAAACCCCATAATCGTACATTCACGATTATGATCAAATCCAAAGTTCCCCATTCTTTTAATTTGATTTATCTCTTCCTCATTATGGCTATATATCATACCACCTTCACCAATTCCGAAAGGCTTTGTTGCATGAAAGCTATACACAATCATACCACTAAAATTCTGACCGTAATGTATACCCTCATGCATTAATCCAAACCCTGGTGCCGCATCTACAACAACCGGAACACCCTTTTTCTCTAATTCTTCATAGTCTTTCAAATCCATCCATGATCCGAATGTTGCATATGGAACAACAACTGCAACCTCTTCTTTTAATTCATCAATCTTATCCAAAAGTAACGTTTTATCCATACACCAATCATCTAATGAAATATCAATAAAATAAGGCTCCAAGCCACACCAAATAGCTGCCAATGGAGTAGCAGGGAATGTAAAACTAGGCATAAGAGCATACTTTCCTTTTTTTCTTTTCTTACATTGAATTGCCGCCATTAACCCTAGCGTTGCGTTTGCTACTGTTGTAACTGCTCCCCTGTTCTGAAAAAATTCCGACATAATTGCTTCTTCAAAACGTTGATTTATAGGTCCATAATTTGTATATATGTGGGATATATCAATTCGCTCTAACTCATCTAAGTACTCGTTTGCAGGTACAATTGACGCACGTAAAAAAGGAATATTCTCCATATGCATCTATTCCTTTCTATCATTTTCGGACAATATAGAGCATATCCGTTTCAGATAATCCGAATTTCCTAGCAATTTCTATTCCTTGTTTCTGAGCTATGTTATACAATTCCACCTTAAAGCCCGCATCTGTTAATCGTTGAATAAATCCTAACATGATCTTCTTGACCAAAGGCTATTTTTCTCAATAATGGCGTTACAATAGATTTATCCTCTATAATAAAATCTACATTCATTACGATTGGCACTTGAATAATTCCCCATCCATTTGGCTTTAGTACCCTATATAATTCTCGCATTGCTTTTTCATCGTCAGGCACGTGTTCTAGTACATGACTACATAAAATAACATCAAAGGTATTATTTTCGTATGCAATTCTCGTAATATCAATTTCCTCCATTAAAGAATCCTTTGGTTCTAAATCCCCACATATATAAGTAATGTTTTTAAACTGGTTAAGCCATCCTCTTACTTTAACTTCAGGTGCAATATGAAGCATAGTATAATTCCTACTTAACAAATCCGTTTCTGTTTCAATGTACGCACGATACAACCTGTCACGATCCATCGAATAGCAAACTGGACAGATACCTGTATCTTTATTCCACATCTCAAATTCATATTTTAGAAAATCATAATGTGCTGGCCAAGGAGAAAAACTTTTAAATTCTTGATTGCAATATTGGCAATAACAAATATTTTCCTCAAATATATGAGTAACTAGTTTAATTAACCCGCTTTTTATTTTTTCATTATAAATTTGATCTAGTTCTTCACTTCTTACTGCATCCTTAAGTATAAATCCCGCATTCTCCAAACAATAAGATAAGCTCTCTTTATAATCTTGTTCAGTATTTAAAAATCCACTATTATGTGCATCTGTAATTAATTCAATCCATTCTTCAATTGTCATTAATATAAAGTACATTTGTTTTTGATTTTGTCCACTATGTTGTCTAAAGTAGCTAAGAGGTTCCTCTATATAAACTACTTTTCCTTTCCTCATCATATCTAACCAAGTTGCAATGTCATTAATAGAAGAATACGCTTTCCCCTTAAAATAACCAAATTTCCCTCCAAAAAAATTGCGATTAAACAAAACCGTTGTCGGTTCTCCAACTACGTTTTTCAAGTTTTTCAACATATAATTCCCTAGTGTTTCCCCTTCAAAAATTGTAGTTTCTATGGCAATTTTCATATTCAATGTTGAGGGGGGTAATACCTCTCCATTCTCATCAATCAGTTCACGGTACGACGTCACAAATGCAATGTTTTCTAATTCAAAAAAGTATTTCATCATTCTCTCAATCTTTTCAAGATGAAATAAATCATCATCTAATAAAAAATTTATATATTCACCAGTAGCAAGCTCTATACATTGATTAAAATTTTCAGCCACCAATGGATTTTCATTTTTAACATATGTTATATATTCATATTCTTTTAAGTATGGTTGGATCATTGCTTTTACTTCATCATTTGTACTATCGTCAGAAATTATAATTTCAATATTTTCATAGGTTTGATTCAAAGCACTTTTAAGGGCTAATTCTAAGTAATGAGGTCTATTGTAGGCGGGAATTAGTATACTGACTTTTGGGAGGTGCGAGTTGATATTCATACGCTGTTTTTTCTTTTCTATATTTATTTTCTTTAGCTTGATTTGTTGATAGTAGTCCAATGAATATAATATCGATGATGGGACAATTCTTCTTGCATAGTCTAGAAAATTAGTAATAGCTTTGTCTAACTCATCTTCGGAAGATAAGAAACCATATTTTTCTCCAGCAATAATACTATGCGAAAAATCTTCTACCCCATCCATCATTTTATTAGATTCATTTAACTGCTGATTTGAATGTAATCGAAAGTAACTGAGTGTCTCCGCTATATATACTGCTTTCCCTTTACTCAGTAAGGATAACCATGAAGCTATATCTACGTTGCAAAGATACCGCCTTTTATCAAATACACCATACGGTTCTGTTAAATCACTTTTACGAAATAAAACCGTTGTCGGTTCTCCTATATAATTCTTTTGATTCATAATCACCATTTTTCCTAATTGTGACCCATCTATAATCGTATCTGTATAAAATAAACGCATCGTTGAATAAACATCTGGCAATAGGTTTCCTTCTGCATCCATTACTTGGCGATGGGATGTTACAAGCTTAATTTCATTATCTAGGTCATTTAAAAAGTATTTCATCATTTTTTCAATTTTATTTACATGAAATAAATCATCATCCATTAAGAAGTTTATATACTCACCTTTCGCCTTATGAAATAACATACGTGAGTTCTCAAATTGTCCAAGAGTTGACTTATTTTTTATATAAATAATATTTGAATGATCATACAAGTACTTTTGTAACACTTTCTCTGTTTCGGCGTTTGTACTATCATCCCCTATTATAATTTCTATATTAAGATACGTTTGTTCTAATACACTACATAAAGCTTTTTCAAAGTAGTGTGGACGATTATACGTAGGAATTAATACACTTACTAAAGGCGTTTGATTTATTTCCTTTTCATTTGTACCATTTTCCATTCTATTCCTCCGCTTTTTTATTTATTTTCACTTTTGAAATATACATGCTACTACAAATGTACTTATTAAGATGAACTAGATCTGAAAGGTGTTTCGAAAACCAAATAAATAGCTTTAAAAATAGCATCTATATTGGCATAGTGTAGACTAAACCTTGATACCTTTTTTCGTCCCATTCTATTTATTTGTAAAATACGGCATTCTTTTTTCAATAAATGCCTTTACCCCCTCCTTCACATCTTCTGTTTGAAATACTTTTCCAAAGTAACGCGCTTCAATCTCAAGCCCTTCTTGTAAAGGTACTGTTGCACCTTCGCGAATTGCCAACTTCATATAGGCGAGAGCTGGAAGAGAAAATTTACTTATATCCCTTGCAATCTCTTTTGCTTTATTTAACGCCTCTCCTCGAGGTGTAATGTAGTTAACCAAGCCTATTTCTTTTGCTTCTTTTGCTGTAATCGGTTTCCCTGTGAACATCATCTCTTTTGCTTTCCCTTCTCCAATTAATCTAGGTAATCGTTGGGTTCCTCCAGCCCCAGGAAATAAACCTAACGTAATTTCTGGTAATCCAATTAAAGCTTGTTCTTCTATTACCCTTAAGTCACAAGCAAGTGCTAATTCACATCCACCACCTAGTGCTAACCCATTAACAGCAGCTATAGTCGGTTTAGACAGATTTTCTAGTTGATTAAGTGGCTGTTGCAATTCTAATGATTTCATCTCAGCATATTTTTCACCTTTACCCATCCAATCTGGAAATTCTTTTATATTCCCTCCTGCTACAAAGGCCTTTTCTCCACTTCCAGTTATAATTACGACTGAAATATCATTATCAATTTCTATTTCCTCTAATACATCTACTAATTGTTGAACTACTTCTAAACTTAAAGTGTTGACTGGTGGATTTTGAATTGTAACGACTGCAATACTTCCTTTTTTATTACAAGTTACTACTCGTTCATTCTTCATAAAAAGTCCCCTTTTAAACTCCCTCATTTTTCACAACACCAAGCTTCTTCACTTTACTCACCATCAGCCTTAATTTCCGAATATGGTTCCGCTTTTAGAAATTCATCAATTTATTGTATGAACTGTAGAAGCATAAAATGAGCAATCCTTTCTTGGCACCATTTTATAATCTCAACATATTTTTAAATTGTTCTTTTACTATTATATTAATTGGCTTCATATTTCTTTGGTTTCTGCTACACAGTTTCTGAAGCTGGGATGACTCGTAGGAAAAATGAGATAAGGAAACTGATATATCAGATATATTAAAGATGAACAATTTAAGAAAGATAACATTTTAGTAACCACGTGTTTTTAAACCTTTCTTAACTATCAGTACCACCGATTTAGACAACTACCTATTTATGAATAGACAATCATCTAATTTATATTAAATTCAATAAACTGTATGGAAACGAATATTAAAACAAGGAGTGATACGTATGTTTCGTCGTCCAACTTGTATGCAAGCTTGTTTAGATAGTGGTCATGATTACGATTATTGCCGTATATGGTGTGAACCTATTTACATGGTTCCTACTTATTCCTACTCAGTACAACCATCGTATACAGTACCTACAGTAACACCTTATAATTCACAGCAATATCAGACTTATGCCTATGGGCAACAAACTGATCCGCGTTGGGAATGTTACCGTCAATGTATAAGAAATGGCGGAAGTGCTGCCAGCTGTTGTTATTATTGCGAACTGTGCTAACAACACCTCCTATTTATGTCGAGGCCTACAACTGTAGTGCACAAACAGATTACAAATCAGTAAAAGCATCCGTCATAATTTTAAGGAAACTAGCCATCTGCACTCCAATCTCTCGTTATTTCCATCTTTCCTCGCGACCATTCTTTTATAGGACTTGATTAGTGTAATAATAAAGAATTCCTCATTTATTTGCTCCCCACTGTACACTTAACTATCACTTCCTTTAGATAACGTATCATTTTTTCGTATTTTGTTTCGTCTTGGATTTTTCCTGCGATTTGTTTATCTACCTCTCTAAAAATGACAAT
The DNA here is from genome assembly GCF_056033845.1 of Bacillus sp. TCT6. Taxonomy (NCBI): domain Bacteria; kingdom Bacillati; phylum Bacillota; class Bacilli; order Caryophanales; family Bacillaceae; genus Bacillus; species Bacillus sp. TCT6. The sequence continues at coordinate 321,717 of NZ_JBVYHX010000002.1, read as the reverse complement.
CTCTCGCTTTTCCACAATTTTTTTATGATCTTTAACCTCTACACCCTATATGACACAAGACTCACTCAGTTTGCGCAGAAATCATGAATTTTTTTACTCATACTTACTAAGTCGCATGAGCTATCATACCCACATACACTTTCCAATAAAATTATCGTTTATACTAACTAAGCCATGCAAGATGTTCTTTCCACTTATTTTCCATGTAAATATACGCAATAAAAGCACGTGTATAGGCCACACGTGCTTTATTCCTTCTATATAAAATTGATGTCGTCGTTTGCCATCTTGCCTTGCCGAAGTTATTTTTGTTGTCTCCTAATTGCCGCTAGGTAAATTTTGCTCTTCCATTACCTTTTCAATCAAAAAAGAACTGAAAAGTTACGTATTATTAGATTGGAAATTTATCAATTCTTTTTCAATAGTCGGTTATGTAATGTCGAAAGGGTGAGTAACGCAAGAATCGAGCCTACTAAGGCAAGTGACATATCCCATTGTGCATCCCATATATCGCCTTGCATACCTAAAAAGTCTTTTGCCCCTTTTCCTCCCTTTGCTATTTTAAAAGCTAACCATTCGATGATTTCATATAGCGCAGCAATAGCAAGCGAAACACTTATACAAATCGTAACTAACCAAGGGCCTTCGGTGAGTTGAGTTTTCCGTAATAATATTTCTCTTATCACAATTGTAAACAAGCCTTTTATCAGATGTCCAAATCGATCATAGTGATTTCGATTTAAATCAAAGACATCTTTTATCCAATTAAAAAGAGGAACCTTTGAGTATGTATAATGACCGCCGATGAACATTATGATGGCTAGTATTGCAATAATGATATACGAGAGAGTAGTAAAGCGAAACTTATTGTATATTGCAATTATAATGATTAGACCGAGAACGGCAGGAATGGCTTCCGCTGCCCATGACGAGTATCTTGCAGGCTTAATAACAGACCATATAAAAACTGCAGTAACAATTAATAATAAAAATAGATGAAGCATTTTACTTTTATCCCTTATCACTTTTTTCACTCCTATTGAAAGGCTTTCTGCTTAAAGTATTTGAAAAAATACAGTTTCATATACAAAGTACTTGGCACTGTTTGCCTTAATTTACACTTAAGAACAGCTCTTTTAATGGGGAAAGTGTTTTTGTCTAGTAGATATTCATAATGAAAATAGGACATATTCACAGCCTGCGGCAACTGCTCTAAAAGGTGTAGCTCTATATCAATGTCAAGTTGATAATGCCAAGAGAATATAGGGGAGTGTGCTTTCTATAAATTTTTGTTACTAAACAAAAAATGTATATAACCTGTAGGAAGAGCATTATTAAGTTAAACATATTCAATTTTTAACTATATATTATTTACCTATTTAAATGGAGTAGAATAATAAGAAAGGGCATGCACACTACATATTTCTCTTTCGTGAGGGAATGGTATGTATATAACAATTCAAAAATAAAGGAGAGCATCTACATGAATTATAAGATGTTTAGGGCTATCAATCGTCTAGCTGGTCGTAACTCAACATTAGATACATTTATGATATTTTTTTCACAAAAGACTCGATTCCTGTACATTTTCTTATTAGCCTTAATGTGGTTTAGAAACAATTCCTATAAAAAAATCATTTTATTTGCAGGGGTATCAGTAGGATTCGCATTATTTATAAACCGCTTTATCCAGCTCTTTTATTTTAAACCTCGTCCATTTGTTATACATCGTGTGCGTTTACTTATCCCATCAAAGAATAATTCCTCATTTCCTAGTAAACATACAGTCTTAGCATTTGCCTTAGCGACCTCCGTCTTACTTCGTGAACGTTTATTTGGCTCAATCATGTGGTTCTTAGCAATTTTGACAGGTTTTTCACGTATCTGGCTAGGGCATCATTATCCATTTGATATCATAGGAAGTGCCGTCATAGGAATCTTAACCAGTATAGCTATTGGCCGTACTACACATTTATTTAATTCTTTTGTTACCTGGATTATAAATGTATATAGAAAATTAATTTTTGTGGATTTGAAACATTCCTGATGATACTTTTGATAAATCACAGCACGTAATTTTGTACATTTTTCACTAAAATTACTCTTCTTTGAAATACATTTTGCAGTAAACTCACAAATATCTAGGAAATCCCTTAATAATTGAATTTGATTCTAAATTGATATAAAGGAAAAAGTGTTAAAAAATGTTAGCATATTCTTTTTCTATAAGTAGAAGATAATAGCATAGATATTTCTCTGAAAGGAGCAATAATCACTTGAAGAAAAGAAAATATTTACTTGCTATCATGTCTACTATTTTATCTGTAGGTTTCTTGTGCGGTTGCAATGGCGTTGATGAGAATGAGCCAGATCCAACTGAAGAACCTTCTGAAGAAATTCAAGAAAAGAATAATCAATAACAGTTTAATGTAAAGATTATTATTGTCTTAGAGCAGCTTCTTAAATATAGGAGAACCTAATTGAAGTAGAACAATATAAAATAATCCAATAGAATAAAACAAGAAAAAACACCTCTTATGCCTTATTTTATTAGATATGGTACAAGAGGTGTTTACTGTTTATAGGTACATTTCAGAAATTTATACAGTTACTTCTTATCCCCTAAAAATTGTCACTGTAACTAGGCCACTTGCCTTTTCAAAATACTCATGCTAAGTATCCTGATTATAAAACAAAAAGTTTACTTTCTACATAAACTAATCCCGCAACCAACTAGGAAATCAAAATCTAACCGTTCTCTTCATTAGTCAAGTAACCGTAATTAAAACTAGCTCCCTGCTTACATATTATTGAGTAATAAGAATACTTAAGTAGTTTGAAGTAAATATTATAACTGATACAAATCAAAAGGAGGTCATTATAATGAACAAACAAAGAGCACAAGAGATTGCCGCTTCACCAGTCATGGCTAACGTAACGTATAATGGAGTTTCAATTTATATTCAAAATGTAAATGAAAATAATGAAACAGCTAGAATTTATCCTCTTAATGAACCAAATAATGAACAAGAAATTCCTTTATCCAACTTAATAGAACATTAATTGGTTACATGCTATCTCAATAAATAATTACTCAAACATACAAACACCATTGTAAGTGGTGCTTGTATGTTTGAGTAATCTTATTTTCTATTTTCTTCTAGCTAATTAAGTTAATAAGGATAAAAAACATGTTTGATTGGTGGTTACAATCCTCTTTAATAAAGCAGCAAAAAAACTACCAAAATTATGGTAGCATTTACTACATAAATGACTTATTTAAACTATTGATAACAATGTACCTCCAACGGCACCAGTAAAAATGTAAAAACATGCCTCACTAGTTTAAGGGGCGCTCAAGCAAGCTTAAGTTCCCTTTCATTAAATTCAAAGATGAAGAAGTAAGACGGGTTTGTCATGTATGTTAGAAATGGACACCGGCACTGCTGATTTAAAGGGTAGAGTTTTCGTATTAAAACGTGAAGAACCTTAATATAAAGGATTTAAGTATACTGGAGGAAATTAATATGTCTCACCTACCCGAATGGATGCTTGTCATTCTACGCTCTTTATTCATATTAATTATTTTATTTACTATCACAAAATGTTTAGGAAAAAGGCAAATCTCTCAACTTTCCTTTTTTGAGTACGTAGCTGGAATGACAATCGGTGGTATCGCCTCTCAAGTATCTACAGGGCTAGACCAAAAGTTTTTCCATGGTGTTTTTGCCATACTTATTTTCGCTTCGATACCTTTTTTTGTAGGAATTCTTTCCTTAAAAAACAAAGCCGCAAGAGATTTCTTTGAAGGCAAGTCCACAGTTTTAATAAAAGATGGCAAAATACTTGAGGATAATTTAAAGAAAGAAAAGTATACCAGTGATGAATTACTTGAACTTCTCAGAGGAAGTGGGTCCTTTAGTATATCCGAAGTAGAATTTGCCGTCTTAGAACCAAGCGGAGAATTAAATGTATTATTAAAGAAAGAATCTCAACCACTTACAGCAAAAGATATTGGCTTGAAAGTACCAAATAAAAAGGAACCACAAACTGTTATTATGGATGGAAATGTACTAGATGAACCTCTTTCAGCTAGTGGGCATAACCGCGCTTGGTTACATTCTGAACTAGAAAAACTCGGTGTTGTCATTGAAAATGTCTTTCTCGGTCAAGTTGATTCATACGGACAACTTACTATCGACATTTATAATGATAAACTCCAAATGCCTTCTCCTCAAAACAAACCTTTATTACTAGCATCTTTAAAAAAATGCCATGCTGATCTTGAACTATTTTCTTTAGAAACGAAATCAAAAAAGGCAAGTGAAATGTATAGTAAAAATGCACAGCAAATTGAAGCTATTTTAAACAAGGTAACCTACCTTCTAAAGGAATAAAAAAGAACGTTCTCACAAGCGTCCTTTTCTCCGAGTGTTGGAAAACCCTTTAGGGGTTTCCCAACACTCGGACATCTTTGTAGATTTTAACAAATGAAAACAATAAATGAGGATGGATTTGGGCTTCTTTACTAGGATTAGGAACCATTTTAGGTGTATTAGCAACGCGTAATTCAAATATGATGAGACCTATCCAACAATCCTGGTAACAGGCCCAATAAAGCTAGGCGGCCTATCAGAGAACCGATCCACCTACAGCGAACGATTCGTAATTCTCCAGTCATAGTCGTATTGTCTCCTTGGAAACAAATCCATCAATTCTAGTCATCTTCAAAGCTCTTGACTCAGCCCTCCCTAAAAAACTTAAATCACTAATAGTATTACATACTATATAACAATTAATAACTAATATTTTAATAATTATTAGTTTTATATTATATATAATGAAGGCTCAAGGAATAACATATACGAATGTAAAGAAATAAAAGAAATACTTCAATCACTCCCTAAAGAGAAGCAGATTGAGGTTCTTGAGAATCAGGCTTACTTTGAAGCTGTGGCAAAGATGATTGAACAAAACAATTTAATTCTTTTAGAACAGATGAAAGCTCTACAGCTAATTCAGAAATAACAAACTTATGATTAATTAATTCTACATATGCTTCCATATATAATGTCTCTTTATCTATACTACCAGCCTCTGTTTTTACAGGGGCTTTTGTTATGCGTTGATTCATATTTTGAATTTGAATGGTTTCTTTCACATGTATGAATAGATCTTCTAACAAACCTGGTGTAGAATCTAATTCCTGCTTTTCAATTTCCTCTGTGACGGCACTGATAAATTCCCATAGTACTTTTGCACCTAGTAGTTCTGCTAAGCGTTTTTCACGCATTTCAAATGTTTTCATATTCATATTTAAACACTTCCCTTATCTAATATTTTCTTAAAAATAATTAATAAATTATTTCGTTTTAGGAAAACAATATAGAAATGAAATTCTCCCTCTAATAATTACACGTATCGTGACATTAATCTTCAAAAAAAAGAGTCCAATCAAAATTTAGTACCCTAGCTATATTCTTTGCGACAGGAACACTTGGATTTCTTTCACCACTTTCAATCATTGCATACATACTTCTAGATATTCTTGCCTTATATGCAATATAATCTTGTGTTTTCTCTTTATGTTTACGTTTTTCCAATAACCAGAACCTCATTATTCCCCCTCTTCCATTGTCACAAAATGTGTAACTAATGATTATATTACATAATAATAAGTTTGAAATCAATTGTTTTTACACATTTCGTGTATTTAATTAAATGTTACATATTGTGACGTTATAATTGATATAGAAAACACCTAAAAGGAGGTAGCATATGTTTGGCACTAGACTACACACTCTTCGAAAAGAACGCAAACTGCGTCAAGAAGACATGGCAAAACAACTAGGGATTGCTCGAACTACATATGCAATGTATGAACAAGGAAACCGAGAACCTGATTATAATACATTGATAAAATTAGCGACTTTCTTTGAAGTATCAATTGATTATCTCCTCGGTACAACTGAAATGAGACAAGTTACAGACATACAAGACCCTGAGCTTTATCAATGGTTTAAAGATATAAAAAATGCAACTCCTCAAAAACGTGAGGAATTAAAAAAGTTTTGGGAGTTTATAATACAAAGAGAAGACTAGATTATTTGAAAAATCTCCACTTTGACGGGATAAAAGTCATGAGTTATATCCTCTTTGGGGTCATAAGAAAATCCCTTGATATTCAAGGAATTTTCTTATATATAACTGTTTGCTAAAATGGATGGAATAGTACTTTTGGGGCAGAACATCGTAATTTTATATCGTTTTCAAAGATTTTTTATCCTGTATAGATTTAATAACATGCTGATATATCAGAGTTTAACATCTATTATCTGTTATAATCATGAAAGATTATCGATTTTGACAGGGTGAAGGTCGTGAGTTCGAACCTCTCCGGAGGCATATTGTAGAAACCGTGTCAAATTAGCTTTTGATGCGGGTTTTATTTTTGGAAAAATCCTATGCTACAACTCCAGTGGTCACATTCTCTACAAAATCTCATCGATTTTGTGAACTGCATCTTCTTGCATCGTTGGTAATACATACGAGTATATGTCTAATGTAATTTTGATGTTACTGTGTCCTAACTACTCAGAAATCACATTCACACCTTTAGCCAATAACAAAAACCCCCACCATTATACCTTTAAATACCCAATATAAAATAATAAAGACAGAGAGCTTATAAGTGAAGTGAGACCCCACATCCATCAACTTAAAGTATATGTTTATACAAAGACTGATCTTGCCATATAGTTTTTTATAGATATCGTAAAAGTAGACATATCAAATAAACCTTGAAGGATTTCAATTTTTTTACTATAACTATGATACCTGATGAATAGAAGCGGTAAACTCATAAACAACAGCCACAATATCAAAGGCTGTTTTTTTCTCATATCTTTGGGATTTTCGTCCGTTTTGCTGTAGAAGGTTAAACAGACGAAGGAGAATTTTTGATAATTCTTGGGTGTGTTTATGCAATGTTTGATGAAAAAGTAAGAAATAATCTTTAATCATGTACATCGCTTTATATTCACTTAGTTCTTTCTGTTTCTCACGTAACAGAGGTTCCCTTATTTGGAACATAGTAGAAGAACATAATAGGATACTAATGAGTTGTCCATATAGGTGACATTCTAGCCGCTCTTGTTTAATAGATTTACAACGATGAATTTGAAACCAAGATTTCCATATTTTAAATAACAGCTCAATTTGCCAACGCGGGGAATATAAATCATAGATTTTCTCTTTTGGTACCCATTCCGTAGAAATGTTTGTCATATATACCGTAATTCCTTGCAAAAGCTTCGTACAATCTGTATGTGTAATCCTTTTTTTCTTTTCACAAATAGCTCGGTCACGTTGTAATTATTTCATGATGTCTTCCAAATGAACTTGTATTTATACCGGTCTCAATTGATCCGGTTTTGTTTTAAATACCACTGTTCCGAATTCTTTTCTTTATATTTTAGTTGGTAATTTAAGACGTGATAAATAATATCCTTGCTTATCTTAGATAGACTTAAAGTCTAGTAAACGAAAATATCCTAAGTCACGAATATATAGTTCATTCTTTTGTATCATGCCTGTTCGAGTCGCACCATACGGCTGATCACTTAGTTTTCCTGGCTCAATTTTCACATCAGAGAATTATCTACTCAACAAGTCATACACTAATTGAATTTTCACACCAGCTTTATGACTAAATCCTCCGGCACCAAAATAAGTAGATGCGAATCAATCTGGAACTTGAAAAGTTGTAGAATTATGGATGTGCATGCGCTCAAAGTAAGCTGAAAGAGAATGAAAAATCTTAGATAACCCTCCAATTTTAGCTTGTAGAAGTGTAGTAAATAAAGTTCGCAAGAAAGTTACAGAAGCTGAGTTAAAGTGTCGAGTAAGTCCCTCCGGACTCAATAAAACTCCTGTTGAGGTTTCTAACTGACTACAAAGTTGAGTAAGAGATGTAGTAGCGATTTGTTGATTTAACCATACACACAAGGATAGAAAATGCTGTCCATGGCACTTACGTTTTCGTTTCACTCCGCCAGCTTCTATAGCTAATTGATTAAGTGTAGCGGGAGACATATATCGATATATCTCTTCGGCAAATATAGACAACCCTTGTTTTTGATGTATATTCATAAAAGGCACGTCACCCTTTCTCATTAATATAAGAAAATAGCAAAGAGTTTTTAATTTTAAGAATAGACCGAATATTTTTTCCGGTGGATGGGGGGCCCGCCACCCATCAAACTAAAATTTTAAGACAGCCCAATCTCATTTGATGAATAAAAAAGGGATTGGATATTTAAAATAATATCCAATCCCTTTTTTATTTTAATATTTCAAAATAACGTTAACAGCTTTCTCAATGTCTTTCATATCAATTTGATGTTTCATCCATCTCTGTTCAAGAAACTTCAAACCATTCTGATTAATACCACCGCTACCATTCCGTTCGATTTCATCCATAATATCCGCAATAAACTGTAAACATAAATCAAACTCTAACTTTTCAGGTAAAATGTTTGATAAACCTCTGATTTTTCTAGAGTCTAGAACTGGTTTATCTGGATAACCTGAAGGCCGTGTTTGCTGTTGCTGATACCTAGAAATTGATTGATTTACCAGCATGTTACACTTGCTATCTTTTAAAGGGTATTCATCTTCTACAGATCCTTTTTCATAGGTTTTAACAAAAATGTGTTGCCCTTCTTCCGTTACAAATTTTAGTGTATTGACAATTGCATTTTTCGCATTTGGTCGATTTATGTGCTTATCTTTAAGCATCAATCTACCAAATGGCTCTGCTCTTAATATGTCACCAACCTGTAAATGTTTGAACTTCGCTTTCATCTCAGGATTGTAATAGTCAAACAAAGGACCATTAAGTTTTGTATCTTCCTTATTTTCTTGGTGAATAAGACTTTTAAGGTATTCATAGTCCTGAACATCAAGCCATGAAACTGTAAGAAACTCCGAACCGTGTAAGATACCTAACAAACCACCTACCATTGAAGCTAATGTGTCCGTATCAGCATTTTTTAAATAAGCTGCTTCAATTATGGCTAGGCGAGGACTGGAAGCATATTTTGATGCAAGATAGATAGAAGCAACGGCTGTAACTGTACCTGAACCATTTACTTTTTTGTCAAAACACCCCAATTTTTTTAGGACTTCATCCCCTATATCTAAAGCACCTTGATCAAGTCCTTCTTTAATAATTTTCAATTGTTCAAGAACTTCTTCAGTTACTTCATCCCAAAGACCCATATAATTATCTTTAAATACTAAATTTGCAGCATTCATCCAGCTATCGAGTTTTTGGACATTCGGAAATGATCCCCATTCTTCTCTGCGTTCTAAAAGATAATCAACAAGCTCTCCATATCCAAGGGTTTTTTCAATGTTTTGTAAGTATGTTAATGCATCAGCATAAACTAATGCGCCAATCAACGCTCTTGGATGACCGTGTGTAAATATTCCATTTAGGAAAACCTGGTGTTTAACCTCAGCCCATGCCCCTTCACGTCTAAATACATGGGGTAAAATACGCATTGCTACACCATTTCCACCGGCACTAAAGTACCTTTGAACATCTTCTTTACTTTCTTTTTCTACATTCCAAGGATTGCTGCCCTTTCTCCAAGTTTCAGCAGCCCTTTTAGTAGCTCCTCCGCCACCTCTTTCATATGAAATCCATGCTGGAAGTTCTACTTTTGAAAATATCTTATTCCAATTAGATCCATGACTTAAACTTCTAGCAGTTGCAATAATTAATTGAGTATCATCACTATATTCCCCAGGATGTATTTCCTCATAATGTGACCAAAATCGGCCTCCATCACGTCTCTCCCATTTTTGAAAAATTTCTTGTTCTTTGTGAGGAGCCTTACTTATATTTTTACTGTTTTGTTCATTGGGCCATCCTAATGCATCACCAGCTGCTGCTCCAACTAAAGCCCCTAACCATTTGTCTAGCTTTTGATTCTCACTCTTTTCCAAGTGATGCACCTCCTTGGTAATTATACTCTATAGGTCTTATGCCTTTACGAACTTTCGTACTCCATTCGCCATCGAATAAGTCTGGAGCTATAGATATATCAAACTTAGGGATATTTAACATTTCCCACCTAACACTTTCACCTTCACCTTGATCTTCATTTAGGACTACTACACCTATGATATCTTTTCTTGATATATTTTTATACACCAATACTTCCGCTTGATCATCTGTCGGACAACAATGGAGCATCTGAGAAGGTCTATTGCGATAATTGACCCTCTCATTAAAAAGTTCTTTAAAACCAGAATATCCACTGTTGATATAAGCACCTCTTTTTGTTGCTGCATTTACTGGACAAAACTCAGTAGTATCTAATGTTAGTATTTCTGGATTTATCAATAAAATAACCCATTCCCTGAAAAGTGGATCCTTATCCTTTACTCTTTTCCAATACCAGTGATTTGGGTATTGGATAGAACAATTAATAAAATCCTTCCTACCATCCAAACGTAGTTCATCATTGGCATCATACAAACTTTTATCAAGAAATTCAACAGCTTGTATTCCATCTTCAGAGCTTAATATATGCACAGCTTTTTGAGATCGAGTTATGTGACATAAACGAGTGATATTTCTTTTTTGATATTCCTGTCTAATTAATAATTCGTCCATAAACCCACCCCTACTTTTCTATTTTTCTTTTACTGTAAAGAGAGTCATCTTGGGGAATAATTTCAGTCACTACACCAGTGTAACTAATAGCTAATACTCGCTTAGCTCTAGTAGCTGCAACATAAATAAGTTTTGACTCTTCACCTAATGCTTCATCCCTGTCTTCTAATGCTGTAATTTTATCTTGATCTGGTAACCTATCAGCGCTACAATATGGAATCATTACAGCATTAAACTCTAGTCCCTTAGCAGAGTGGTATGTTCCAATAGAAACTCCGGGATTGTTTTTCCACCTCTTTAAATCTCCGTCCAATTCTTGAGGAGATACACCTGCTTCCCCCAGTAGTGCTCTAACCTTTTTAAGTGATTCTCTAGTCCTCATCAAAATAGCAACAGTCTGTCTTTCACCAAGCGTAACGGCATTGCGAATAACCCACTTTAATTCGGTAGCTTCATTCTGAAACTCAGCTAACACAGGCTGTGGACCAGAAGCGACGGGCTCTATTGGTGTGACTAAGTCTGTATTCTGGTTAAAGAACGGTTGTTTAGATATTGCAATAGCTAAATCTGCTATTTCTTTACTATTTCTATAGTTCTGATCAAATTTCCAAATTTCATTTCTAGTAACATTAAGACCGGCATTTCTCCAAGATAAACGCCCTCCATATATTTGTTGAGCCACATCCCCAAAGAATGTAATACTTCCATCTTTAGGTACTGCTAGTGCTAAAGATTGAAGCATTACCGGTGAGAGATCTTGTCCCTCATCAATGATAATATGCTTGTACATTTTATCATTATCATTTTCTAGTTCACTTATGACAGTATGAGCTAGATCGTCCCAATCATAACGATAATCATTTCTCCCTCTTATATCAAGATACCTTTCATAAACGGCAAAGAAATAATGCCTCTTATCTCTAGTAATCCGTGTACCAGAACGTCCAATTCTTTCTGCATCAATATATTCTTCTAACGAAGAAATACCCATTTTCTGTATCCAGGATATTTCTTCATAGAACACTTCAGGTGCCCTCGATAGTGTCGAATTATTGCCATGTTCTTCTATCACCTCATTAAGTGATTGTTTAATAAAAGAGAGCTTTTTATTTTCCCTATTATAATCCATGGATGGAACTATGTCATTCCATCCAAGCATACCTTTGTGATTTAGATAACCTCGGGCAAACCGGTGGTAATTTCTAACGTCAACATTATATAAATTGTTTTCAGCAAGTGAATTTAAATAGGTTACAAGAGACTTATTAAACGTAACCAAGAGAACCTTTTCTTTCGATTTTGAACGTTTTGCTAAATAAGCCGCTCTATGAATTGCTAAAGTGGTTTTTCCACTACCAGCCGTCCCTAAAACGACATAATGTCCTATTTCTGGTAAACATAAAACTTCTTTTTGTCTTCCCTCTGGAGCAGGTAATACCAATAAACTCATCCCCCTTGTACATAAAAAATTGATACACTTAAGCATTATATTTCAATATTACAAACCATATACTAACTATATAGTCTCTAAAGATGTATGTCCATATATTGGATGGGGTATCGCCACATTTCAGAAAAAAACTAAGCAAAAAATATAATAAGCCATCCATATGGACAGCTCATTTACATAATTCTCGTTATTGGAAGTAAAAGCAAATTATTCCCATTTAAAAGGCATTTATTTCTTAAACAGTTACTTGACTTGGATCAGTAATTATATCAATCGAACACTCAGTTCTTCTGTTCAAAATACTGTTCTTTTTTGAAATGAATTAGCGATATTTTGGATTTGCCCCTATACGATAACCCAGCACTAACACTCAAAAAACAAGGAACATCTTTTTTGTTATTCTCCCCTTAGAAACTACTAATGATTTTGATAATAAACCGTTAAAAATATCTTCATATAACCTTAGATATCCATTGGGATGTATCTACATCTTACTTAATATCGTCCCATGTAAAGTATCTCCTACTGTATCGATATAATTATTAAAGCGATAAACTGGCGCTAAATAAGAAGGTAAAACCGAATTCACCGGTGTCATTATATCTGTATACGAATGATTTAACTTTATATAAAATCTCTCTTTCCTACCTACCTTCATCATCTATTGAAATATGAGTTTTCGAATAAAAAACCTCATGATGGTTTATTTTTTGAAGTTCGTGCTCCAAACAATTATAAAAGGATTGTTTATACTCTAAAAACGTTATAGATAGCACTTCTAAATCCATTTTTAAATCTCATAACCTTCAACAAATACTCGTCTTTTCATTTAACCTGTATTTAATTCCTTCATAATAAATTCCTTTCTCTTGTAAAACATTTTTTTGGGTTGATTTTTTTCACTTAATTTTTGAGTCAAACTACTATCTTGGTATCTCTACAAAAAGAAAAAATAGTAAAAGTCCCCTATTATTAACTTTGGTAAAACCGTAACAACATTTTTAAAGTTGAAGTTTTTAAAATATATAACTCTATTCTTATTTTTAAAAGATATTCATAATTGAAAATATCCGAGTAGATTCTAACCCCATATGGACAATCCTTAAAATAAACTTAAATCAACCATTATATGAACCAAATATATTTCTTGATTATTTCTTAAATGTACTGTTTTACCAACCTTTATATTTGCATAATCATATTCTTCTACCTCTTTATAATCTATTTTTGCATAAGGGTATTTATATTTTTTTATATGATCAACATACCTATTCCACAACCCCGAAAAATTTTTTGAAGAAGAATATACAATTATAAAATTGTACTTAAGTCCAGTGGTATCATATCCAAATATTTTTCTCAAGTGTAACTCTAAATAATCCTTTTTTAATGAATCTAAATTCAATGCCTCAATAATTGAAAATGGTAGCCCATTCTTTTTCTTAACAAAGATATCTATTTCCCCAGATGTTTTCCCCTCATTCGATTTACTCCATAATGTCTGGTCTTTATTGTAAAAACCAGCCATATCTAAACATGTCGCCAAAAATGTGTTTCTTTCATTTTCTGTTTTATCTCTGTATAATTGATTACCTTGTAAATTAATACAAGCATTAATAATTACATCTATTAATTTATCATATGAATACTCCGAAAATAATTCTAAAAAATGTAAAATTTCATGGGTATTTATATCCCCCGTAATCTTCTGAAATTCCTTTTTTATTCTCGAATTATCTATATTTGGAAATGCATTAATAATCTTACTGAAAATTATGTCTTTTTCTGCATTTTCCTTTACTTCCGTCTTAGAAATCAACTGTTTTAGATAAGATAAAAATTTATGCATCTCTGACTCTTTATCAGCTTCATTTAACAATTTCTCAATTTTACAAATTTCAGCTTTGAAGTTTAATGAAAATAGTGGTTCAATTGTTCTCCTCATTAAATTACCTTTCATATTTTTTAATAAAGAACTTTCCATTAATTCCATACAAACTTCTTGATTTTTTATTTCATAAAAATAATAACAAAGTTGATTAAATTCTTTTCGATAATCTAACCAGCTTGAAGGTTCAACCATACTAATTTTTCTAAATGCATTTAATGTACGAAATAATCCTACTTGTAGTGGTGCAACCTGACTTTCAAAAGAAAATAGTTTTTGTTGCCATAATAACTTGGCCATTTTTTTAAAGCTTAATTGAAATTCACTTTCTCTGTGTTGAATTATGTCTAATAATAGTTTTATAACTGTACAAAAAAACTCTGCATCTATTCTATTTTCTATACAATCATTAGATTTCTGGAAATATTCCAAACTACTTTTTAAACATTTTACATATGTCTCTTTATCCTTTATTTCATTCGCTTTTAGAAAATATATACATCCTAATTGAAATAAGCTTTCACTTTTAATCTCATTTTTTTCATGTTCTTTCAAAACAATGTAAATTTCTTCTATTTCTTCTGTTTCATCCTCATAAAATAGAAACAATTTCTTTAACCTAGTAATTTCTAAAAAATCATCGCCTGTAAATTCCCATTCGTCTATCAGTATTCCTAATGCAGATCTTTTTTTTATTTTCTTAATCATGACTAAATTGATAAAATTTTCAAGTGCTTTTTTCCTTATATATAAGTTTTCTCCACTGTCTAAAATAATATTTTTTAAAAATTGCTGAACTTTTTTTCCATCAAAATTAATTAAAATATCCGGACTTTTAATATCGAAGAAGTAAATTTTCTCATGTATTTTCATATTTTGAAAGTTTTCTATTTCAATACACTCCTTCATTAAAATACATATTCTCCTTTATTAAAAACTTTTTCATTTTGTACTATATGTGCTAATTTTCTTTCAGCCGTCCCAATAATTATTTGTAGATTACCTCCATATCTTTTATCAATATCTACAAGGACCTCCGTTAAACCAGTAAGATAATTAGAATCCCCTTCTTCTTTATTTGGACTATCTATTATTAGAAATCTCGTATGTCTCCCAAAATTATATTCAATATCTAATTGAATAAGTGCAAGATACAAGGCTATCTTTGCTCTTAATTGCTCTCCTTCTGCAATACTATCAAAAGTAAGATCGTATCCATTTTGCTTATACTTTATATCAAAATTTTCATTGATTTTAATTTCTGTAATTGAATTTAACCCAAAATGATGCAGATTCTCTAACATTAAATCAGATAGATACTTTAATATCTTCTGTCCATTATCGTATCTTAATTTATTTAACTTTCTAATTGCTTTCTCTAGTAATTCAATCTTCTTTTCTTCTTTATAAAGACTATCCGGACTTTGTGTTAGTTTATCCAAACGATAATCTATAACCGCTTTCTCAGCTACTAAAACAGTTTTTCTTTCATTTTTAGGACTTAGCTTTTCCATCTCTTTATTGATGCTTTCTTCAATATCTTTTAGTTTTTTCTTTAGAGAACTAATTTTTTCTCGATTTATCACAGGATCCTCTAATTGTTTTATAATTAAACTTTTTTGTTCGAACTCTCTATTGAATTTTATGATTTTTTTTTCAATTAAACTCTTTTCTTCATTAAGTTTTTTCTTTATGATTTCTAAATCGGCAAGCTTTTGATAATATATATCTTGATTAATTTCTTTATCTAAATCATGAACTGGTTCATGACATAGGACACATTTTTTTTCTTGATGGATATTTTCTTTTTTTACTTCATGATTACAACTAGGGCATTGTTTAATATTAAGGTTTGAAAAGAAGATACCGATTTCAATATATTCTTTCATATCATTTATAGCCCTATCATTTTTATTAATTTCTTTCTTTATTCTTTTTAATTCATTAGTATATGTATCAAGTTCCCAATTAATTTCACTTAACAATTTACGTTCTTCACTTAACTCAATTGCATTTTTAGTTATTAAAGCATTTTCATCATTGATTTCATTAACTATTATTTCATATTTCTCATGCAGTTGATTAATACTATCCATTTTAAATGAATTTAACTCAAATAATTCATTTTCTAAATCAACTTTTCTTTGGAGTAAATAATCCTTTTTATCTTGATTTTTTTGTCCTTGTGTTTGATCAATTTGTTTAGCATTATTAAATTGCAAGAAATCTTTTTTAACTGAAAGTTGGTTAATTACTAATGTTAATTCAAGTCCTAATAACATTTGAAAAACTTTTTTTCCTTGGCTACCATACATTAAACTTGCACTATCCTTTGATTCAAGATATATAGACTTAAAATATGTTTTCCAACTTGCATTTGCTTCTACGAGTTCGTTCTTTTCTTTACTTGAACTTTTTTGGGTCCATTTAAGCGAGTAATAAGAAAACTGCATAAAGAAAAAATCTTGAATTTGCTCTTCATACTCATTAATTGTGCTCGTTTCAAATATGGGATCTAACTTAGATATCTTTCTATCATCAATGTTATCTATTACCCCACTGTATAATGCACCTTTCATTCGATTATTTTCAAATTTTATAATTATAGAATATTGTTTATCGTTTATTTTAAATGATAATAAAATTGATTTAATCCATTTTTTAACATCATGTTTCAATTTATTACTACCTGTAAGTGCCAATTGAATCATCTTAAACAAGCTTGATTTCCCTTTAAGATTATCACCCACTATTATATTTACACCGGTATTTAAAGGGAGACTAAAGTTAATTTCTTCACCGCTACTTTTTATTCCAATAATATTTATCTTAGTTAAAATTAGTTTTTTACCGGTAGAAATGGGAGTATCCTTTTTATACTCATATACTGTATTCAATAGCTCATTAACTTCCCTTACCGTAAAAGTATCACTATAAGCTTTATGTACTTCCTCTACAAATCTTTCAAAATTAAATTTCATATAATTCTTCTCCAAACATTTCTAAATAAATTTTCTTCACTCTATCTTGGATATTACTAATACACTCTTTATAACTAGCATCTTTATATTCATCTATTTCATACTGTAAGTCTTTGAGCTGTGTACCTCCTAAATCACCAAAGAATCGTTTTATTAATCCTATTCTTTCTTTATACCAATATAATGATTTTAAATTTTTAATCTCATCAATTTTTCTACATGCTAGCTCTGTAATATAATAATGCTTTTCAATTGTTCTTAAATCCAAACTTTTTTTACTATTAAAGTCAATAAAGCCTATGCTTTTTAGAAAACTGATTACATCGTCAATATTTTCGTACGCTCCAAAAAAAAACTTTTCCATTTCGAGTCTTCTTATACTGGGTTCTCTTTGAGTAAAAATATTTTTCACAATTTCTTTACATTCTTGTTTACTAATTTTATTTTCTTGAGCAAATAATAAAATTTGATATGCAAAATAATCGGGGTTACGCACCAAAAAATCAACTTTCTGGATTTTCACTTCACTTTTAAAAACTTTTTTTAAAGTATTATTACCATGTTCTTCAGACATATCTTCAGAAAGGAAATACAAGATGAGAAAAATTCTAATTCTATCCTTATATATCCTAATTTCTTCAGAAAAATCAACTAACACATCGCTCATTATATCCCCTCCATATATTACCTTAGTAATATACCAAATTTTCCATACAACTGCATATTCTTACTACTTATTATAATAACTGATTAGTGTAGATTTTAAAAAAAATCCATTGAAAATAGGAAGCATTTGTATAACGAGCATTATAAAATTGATGGAGATACTAAAAATACTAAGAGGAATCAAGAATTTTATGAAATGTTATAAGTTCAAAGACAGTGCATGATATAAGCGATAAGCGTATTATTGATGAAGTTACAAAGTAACCTTTATTTTTGAAAGAAGATTAATCAGAATAAATTACCAACTAACATAAAAAAATGACTAATCCTTTTATAACGAACAAAAAGAATCCATTTTGAAAAGATATATCAAAATGGATTCTCTTATTAGCCTTAACATACATAATTGCTAAGCTTAACATTATTACCTTAGCAAGGGCAACTTCTAATCCCCGCTCTTAAAAAATTATTCGGAAATAAACGCTAAAAGTCTCTTATCTGTTCCTATTGTGCTTGATTCTCATCATCCTGATTCACTCATTGTAATATAAAGGGATTCATTAGTGATTAGTTCACTATTTTTTTAGTCGCTTAATATCCAATCATAAAAATCTCTGTTCTCCTTTAATTCAGGAACTGCTTCAACTAAAAATGATAATTTCTCTCGAATAGAGATGTTCGTCTTATATGGACTTTTACAGTTATTTAAAGTACATTCAATCTCAGATTTCCATCCAATTCTTAACATATATATCCAATAATCCATCTCAAATCGGTCTAATTTGTTGTTCAACGCTATCTTGTCAGCTCAAAAATCTCTCTACAAAACTATTCTTCTTCTTCACATTGACAGGTGTCTTCTATTCTATACTCCCTACAAGAAGAGCAGTATTCCATATCAACTAATACTCCACCGTCTCTATGATTAGCACACCTATAATTTAAACAAGTCCCAGCTTCTAATTCATGATTGTATACTAAAGAATTTATTCCGCATTCCGGACATTCTAAATAGTCAGAATCAATTATAGACTCAATTGTAAAACTACATGTAGTGCAATAACAATCTGTTGGATAGGAATTCCCTCTATACATTATGAAGAAAGAATAATGACCACATGAAAAGCAATTACCAATTGCATAATCTTCTTTTTGCAAATTCAACATCATTTCATGACGCTCTCTACGTTCATCACTACAGAAAATGTTACCTAACTTTTCTTCAAATGTGTGGTCAGGTTGTTTATTTATATATAATAAAGCTGGTGCTATTACTTGATGATATAATTTTAAAACTATTTCTCTAACTTCCTCAGACTTAATTGCAAAGCAAAAGTGTTGCACTTTATTTCTTAATTTCGATGCCCGTTTCTCATATATTTTCAAATTTACCTTCTCATTTCCACTAAAATCAGGCGCATACTTAGCTACCGCATAACACAACGAATTAACGTCCAACGATTTACATTCATATAATTCCTCTAAAGTCGGGTCCAAAGGGTTTTCACATTTATTAAATAACGAATTTTTATCAAAAGCATATATTGGGTTTTTTAAGAATAGAATTTCTTTTAATAATAGTTCTGTACCCTGACAAAGATTTAATACAGCGTGCTTGTAATCATAGATATTTTCTGTTTTAACAGCAGATTCAAGATATTCAACACCATTTTGAATTGAATCATATGCATTTTCAAGTAAAGATAGCTTAATCAACTATTTCTCCCCCAAGCCCTTTATTATAAGTGTTTCATTTGCCTAATATTCCTTCCTTACTATAAAGTAGCCCCAAAATATTGTATACCATTTTGCGTATCGACTATAACATTAAACTACTTCTACAAATGAATTTATTTTACACAAAATACAACACGTAACAGGATTGTATCAATAAATACTCTATAACATTACTTAAAAAAATAATTATAAATATGCTTAAAGAATTTATTTCAATAAATCTTCAATTGATTTATATAAGGCTTCCTCACAAAACCAATTGCTTTCATATAAAGCTGTATATAAAGCTGTTTTCCAAGAATTCACATGTAAGTAACGAAGACTTTCCAACTCCCTTAACAATTCTTCTTTAACATAGTTAGCCCCACCACGTTCAAAGGCCTTTTTAAATAAAAATACCTTTCCTGAAAACTCTTCACTAGCATAACTACTGTACAATTGCCCAAGTTTAAATCTAGTAAAATGTTTTTTCACCCGTTCCTTTGTAACCTCATCCCAAGACTCATGTGGTTTAACCTTAAAATATATAGTGATAGGACATTCTTCTTTCATCTCTGCATACAACCAAAGATTATTTTCAACATTATCAAAATAAGGATGCAGACATTCGTCATCAGCATTATTAGGCTTCTCTGCTGATTTTTTTTTGTTACATCCTAAACATGCTGGAATCAAATTAATAGGACTAATTGCAAACGCAGGAAATTTTTCTTTTGGTAGATAATGATCCAAACTATCAACAGGTCTAGATCCACAAAGCGGGCACATATGATTTAATGGTGAATCCATTAATTTATCATAATAAACTCGTCCAGGTTGTTTTAGTTTAGCTAATTTATCAGTATAGAGTTTGAGCATTTCAGTTTTACTAATATTCGTTGGTTTACACCCCTCTTGAATTGTAGATACTGTATGAGTAGTTATTTTTCCTTCAAGAAATTCACTCCATTCTGTCATTTCATCTTTACTACTTCTAAAACGTAACACTAATTCTTGATTAGTATAGTTACTAATACATTTTAACAATATATCTTCAGTAGAAAATGTCGGTTTAGGTACTGTCCTCATATATTTTACTCCTTATAATATAAAAGCGATCTAAGTATCGTTCTCGCTTCTAATCCTAATTCACCATTAAACAAATCAATTATTTGATCATAATCTTTTCCCTTTTCGACCAACTCATCTAAAATTTTATGGAATCCAGAATAAGTCACTTCTAAACCAAAAACTTCTCTAGTTAAAGTACCTACATTCTCTCCAAATGTTTCTATCTCAGGTCTATGGACAGTAATGCTTTGATTGCTCCTCCTTTTTATTATTGATACACAGCTTCTTGGTAACTCTTGCAGAATAACCGGGGAATGAGTAGCTATAATAGCAACACCATTACGTGAAATCAATATATCAGAAAGAGCTCTAATAAATGCCGATAATAGAGGAGGATGTAAGTGTGATTCTGGCTCATCTAGTACTAGTAGTGATTTTTCATCAACTTTCTCAATTAATTTTGTAATAGTCAGTAGAATAATTTTATGTCCCGAACTAAGTTTGTTGTATTTTCTCTTTAATTCAATAATATCTTTCAATTCTATTTCTTTTATTCCAAAACTTTTAAACAAAGGATCAATTTCCAGCATAGAAATAGATTCTTTCCATTTATGTAATTTCCATAGATCTTTTGTATCTTTAATTCGCTTTATGCTTTCTATGAATTCATTTATTAAAGTTTCTGGATTTTTAGAAATAAATTTTTCGGTTGACCCGTTACTGTTTTCATCATTTGTTATTTTTTCGACACTCTTAAGACCTATATATGAATATATTATCTCATTTTCTTTATCCCTTACGTCCTGAAAATAAGGTGTGTTATCGAATGCACTAAATGATATAAAAATTGAATTCGCAAAAAGATTTTTCGTATCTCTTGTTTTAGTATCATAGAAACAACTATCGTTATCTTCACATACTGTTTCACCAATTATTGATTGAATCATGTTATTTATAATAGTTGTTTTTCCCACTCCATTACTCCCAATCAACGCATGAATATTTGTTGGAGGCATAGAGTCAGGCTTCACATTAAAATTAAAGATTACCGGGTCACAATCTTTTTGTATATACTCATAATCAAATTGATATGGTGTAAGTGGAACACCGCCCTTTGCTAACCTATGAAATTGATCCTTAACAGTAAATGCCTTAAATTCTCTTAAAAAAGATGTTTTTGTTATGTTGTAATTTTTTACTTTTTCAAAAAGATCTAAATCATAAGCAATATCATTTAAAGCTTTAAGTATACTGTCTCTCACTTCTGGCCCAAAAGTATTAAGCCGCTTGTAATACTCATTACCTTGGCCTAAACTAAAGTAACTATCATTTAATTGTTCAAAATTACTAGGAAGAAATGTAGAGTCGTTTTTTTCTTCATTCGACATTCCAATTTTCACATAACCAATCTCATGTTTTTTTAACTTATCTACATAAAACATTTTGTAGAGTGTGTAATATCCAAAATCATTCCATCCATCTTTAACTAAGTATACTCCCAATTCGAGCATTGCTCCCTTATGACTCGTTTCGTAAAATTTCATTATTTATACTCCTTTAATTCTACTATGTTGGCAGAAAGAAAAACTTCATTTTCTTTAATATTTTCCTTGTTTTTTAGTACCCGCCACTTAGCTTATAAAGCCTACCAAATATTATACGTTTAAATATATTCTTCTACCAGTTCTCTCCTTAATAAATACACTCTTTTTATTATTAAGGACAAATATGTCCCACCTTTTAAGCCATATATTATTTGACACTTATGACCTTTTCATTGGACGTATACATTAAATTAACTGGAAAATTTAAAATAATGATAAATTAAAATACACACCTTGTGGGAGCAATTTTCTCTAAAAGTGGAAGGAGTATTTTCAACTTTCTTTACTTGTTTGTTTTTACAGCGTGTTAATCAATCGCATTTACTTTTATAACTAACAAATATATTCTTTAATTAAGAATTACGACTTGTTCATACTAGGATAAATTAATTAACATTATCGAAAATTTAATATCAGTTAATTATTCACCGAATCTATAAAATATCCATTTTCATTCTATAACCTGGCCCTTTGGTTAAGTAACTTTATTGCTATTCAACAGTTCCTTAATTAGCCTTTCAGTTCAGATTTTCTTTTCACAATAAGCACACACCTTTAGATAAATACATCAAAAGATGCAAAACGTTGCGACTTTATTCAATACATCGCATCTTTTTTATAAAGTTCTTGATTTTATTTCAACTCCACACTATATTGTTATAAATAATTGTTAGATATGGAGCCGCTATATTTCTACATCCAATGAACACTCTTTTTTCAAACCTTTCATTGAAATGACAAATAATACTCAATACGTTGCCAAAACACATTTAACCTATAGATTATGGATAATTAACAAAGAGCATGACAGAAAATTGTCATGCTCTTTACCTATTAAAAGCTCTTTTGGCACACTATTATTTTCAGTATACTAACGTAAAAGCTGATTCATTTAATGGTATTTTTCATTTTTTATACTAACTTTAAGCAGTACAAACAATTTCCAACTGTTTCTTCGCTTAATAATTATTTAAACTAATTGTCGAATTCCTTATGAATATCCAATACCAAATTAGTATAATTCTCGAAGTTAGTTAAATTCACATCAAATTTTGACTCTCAATTTAAAAAAGTAACTCTTTTAAATATGATGTTTTAAATAGCTTAGTAGAATAAAAACATCTCTGAAGCAAATAAAAAGGACAGAAAATTTCTATTCTTTCATAAGCATATTTTATTTCCGCTTTAACAATTTATAAGGTAAAACTCTTATAGAACTCTGAATCTAGTTCCTTAACCAACCTTAACGTATCACCATAAGTAAATAATTGTAAATGTCTACAAGCACGGGTAATTGAAACATACAGCAATCGTCTTTCAATTTCCCAATAATTCTCTTCTTTATCCTCATCTGGTATTCTAGTAGGTTCAATTAAATCAATAATATATACAAAATCAAACTCTAGACCTTTGGCTGAGTGGAAGGTACAAAGTTTTACTCCAGGAGTATGTGGATTTCCCTTCTCTTTAATATCTTCTGATGGAATCCCAGCATCGTTTAATGCACGTTGCATTCTAAATTTTGCTGAGTTTCTTGAAGATCCTTCACGATATAAAATACCAATTGTACAATTTGGTGCTTGTTCAATAATTTGTTTTACTGATTTAATCACTTCTCTATCTTGCGATTCAGCATTTTTACAATTCATTAAATACGGAATAGGGCCTTCCCTCTCCGGTAAATTAGGAATTACGTATTCCTCATCATGAATAATCATATCATTTTGTTGAAGACTTGCTGCTAGTTGAATAATTTGTTTTGTCGAACGGTAGGATTCCTTTAATATTTTCGTACGATTACCCGTGACATTCAAACCAATTTCTTTCCATGTAAAGGATGTTTTATAGATTTTTTGTCCTTTGTCTGCAGCAACAATAAATGATTTTCTAGCAATCTGCTTTAATGCTTGCAGTTGAACCTGTTGTAAATCTTGAGCCTCGTCAATAAAAATGTGATCATATTTAATGGAATCTGGAAATATAGCTGGATTCTTCATGAGAACAACAGCTAGATCATCAAAATCAAGCAAATAATTTTTCTTCTTATTATATTGATCAAAGACTTGATAAATAATCTCACGATCATTCATGGTAACACGCGTATTGGTACCGCGCCCTCTTCGATCAGCTTTCAAATAATCATGTAAAGTAGAAATGTTCTTTCCTTTAATCCATTGTATTTCATCCTTCAGGAAATCGAAGTAATCATCATTGTTTACAAAACGATGATTAAGACTTGATAAGCTTTTTATAGCCTCTTTTAAAAAGCCATCCTGTTTAATCCCTTGTATAATCACGGGCTTCTTTTTCATGATTTTCCAATATGCACCATATGCCCATGAATGGAAAGTTTTCACTTCTAGGTTAGGAAGGTTGAACTTCTCAATTAAAAATTTAGTTGCATTAGAAAGAGTTGCTGCGTAAGTGAATATTACAACTTTTTCATTCGGGTATTTCATCGCCGTTTTTTTCGCTTTTCTTAATAATACAAGTGTTTTTCCACTACCGGCAATTCCTCTAATCAATATTTCATTTCCTGTGTAATCAACTATATCCTGTTGTTGCTTAGTTAATGTTAGTTCCGTACTCTCTAGTTTATTTTCCATACACATACAAAGGGGAGTTTCTCCCCTTCTCCTACACCTCTCTCATCATATTACGGTAAATCATCGTCATCATCATTTTCTTCTTCATCTAAGTATTCCAAGGCACTTTTAAAGGAATCTTCTTCTAGGACCATATTCAATGCATCATTTGTTAGTTCTTCTATCAAACTCACTGAATCACTATTGTTTTCAAATGTTCTCCAGTTAGTAGCTATTTGCCTCCAAATATTATTCATCCTGTTCCCTCCTAATCAATCGGATGTTCTCCTTCACCACAAATATCTATATGAGGGCAGTAACGACAACTTTCTCCTGGTTTAGCATGGAATACATTCTCATTCATTACATCTTCCTTCATATCAATTAACAAGGAAGGCTTATTCTTAACAGTTTCTTCTATCCATTCATTTCTTTTAACAAATGTAAGACCTGGAAGTTGAAAATTCTTCCTTGCTTTACTGATACTAATATTTCCACTAACTTGCTCTAGCTCTTCATCTTTCCTCGCAATTTTTATAAATGTTTCGGCCATTACATCTTTTTTATAGTTCGTCCAGTGAGGGAATAATTCGCTTACCGTATTAATAACCTTTTCATCCGCTAAAGTGGTACTACGCTTGACCAATCGAATTAAGTCCGTAAACATAAATTGATGAATAAATTCATCAGTAAAAACAGGTGAATGACCTAGGATATAACTAAAGTAAAATCGCCTTTTACATTGGTTATATTCGATTAGAAAATCTGTAAATGTTAGTTCTGTTAAATCCCCATCATTTATATCTACCGCTATGTCTTTAAAATCAACTGGATTAGGACGTGTTTTCACTACAAGGTGATTTGCCTTCTCCTTATAATCTATTACTTTTAATCCTAGTTGATGGACATACACAGCAGGTTGCAGATCTTCCTTATCTAAAAAGTTTTGCATCCAAGACAGTTCAGTATTTTTATCTAATAAGAATTCCAAAGCAATAAATAGTAAATACCTTGAGATCTGCTTGATAGATTGGTTTCTCAATGTATGTAATTCAAGTACTTCATGACGAATGGAGAGCTTTTCAAACGTAACCTCCTGTAATGGCCATGGTGTACTGAATTCATCAAGAGGTAGACCTTTTTCATCTAGCCCTGTTAGATAAAAGGTATTAATATTTTGTTTAAAAGCCTCTCCATCAACCTCAATAAACGGTTTTATAAAGGCTTCATCTGTATTTGATAATTTTCCACTCAAATAAACATTGATAGCTTCCCCAACATCATCATATAGAAAGAAATTATCATCCTGAATTTTCTTTAATTTTTCATTCAATGAATGAATAATATTCGTTTCATCTTGAAGTAATTTAGAATGCTGCATTGGACTATGTTTATCTAATATCGCTAACAATTTATTAAAATGCTCACTTATAGAGGCTTCCTTTGCTTCTATATCAAACAATTCTTCCGCAATGAAAACGAGTTGCTCCACAAAATAGTGAACTTCTTCAACTTGCTTCTTGCTTAGTGAAAAATGAGCAAATTTAGAAAAGGGACTACGCACACTCGTTACAACCCTATCATCATCTGGCCCTTCAAAGGCTGGTAATATTTCTTTGTAATGCTTCATTAAATCAGAAAACCTCGGTAACCAATCCCCATGAATTGTACGGCAATTACCGAAGAACGGTAACAGTTGCTTTAGCAAGTATGTGTAATCTCTAGCGTTTTTCTTCGTGATAGGATTATATAACCAACCTGATGAAAACGCTGAAATTAAAATATCTTCATTTAAAATCAATGTATTATCATCAATCATCTGATGGATTTTACTAATGAATTGACCAATCGGATATTGTAAAAAGTTTCTGCTTTCCGCAAATTTATTCGGATAATATTGAACAAGGATCTCATTCAACATATCAGCATTGGTTGCAATAATTTGTACTTTATCCTTGTTTTTATCCTCATCATCCTCTGTCTCACCAATCGGATAGTTAGGAATAATTACATCATTTAAAAAATCAAAAAAGGAATTATAACGAATAACTTCTTTTTTAAAGGTTCCCCCCGGTGCATTCTCTCCTTCAAATGCACTTAAAAATTCAGTACCAAGGGACTCTTCCTTGTTTCCCCGATTACTTTCAATTTGCCAATTATCAGTCCACTGATATTCTTTAGAAATAAAGCCTTTTATAAAATCAAAGGTTTCTGGGAAACGCTGATCATAAAAATTAAAGAATGTAATAGAAAAGCCCGCCTTCCTGAGAGCTTGTAGAAAAATCTGCTGCTCAGGCGTAATGAAGTAAAATCCATGTAAGACAAGCTCATTCATCCCAACATCTAGGGCTGGTCTTTGAGTTTTCTCTAAAAGCTTGTTGATTTTCTCTTTGATTTCTTCTATTGCCCATCCCTTACGAAGCTTATTTCGGATATTTGTATAGGTTCTATCTTTTCCCTCTACTTCAAACCAGATTTGTTGAAAGAGCCTTTCCTTTTCTGTTAGCTCATTATTCTCTAGATTTATTGTAGTTAAATCAATGGGTTTCACCCCGGTATACGTCAGAAAGCGAATCGTTTCAAGAAGATCAGGACGATTATTTTTAAATGCATTTTTTAATTCTGCATTCTCCGTGTTAAGCTCATTGATAACCCGAGAAAGCTTTAAATATTGTTTTAACTGCTCTTCGGGTAAATTCCATCTTGTTAATAATTCATCAATAATTTCGCGAATTGTAAACACATAACAAAACTCTCGTTCTTCTTTGTTTTGATAAGCCTCTAAAATACCGTCCTTCATATTTTTTGTAGCACATATATGAATAGCATTTTTTATCTTGTTATATTTTGAATGATTTCTCCAACGCTTCGGATCATCATATGTATATACATCAATGTTCATGATTCACCTCATTAAAAGCTCGTCCTAGTAAATTACCCCATGTATTTTCACTTATTTTTTCAGGCATCATTAAGATTAGTCTCTTTTTCGCACGTGTCATCGCTACATACAACAATCGAGTCTCTTCTCTTTCTACTTCAAAGCTTTCATAATTTTGAAGTGTAGCAAAATGGTTATTTTTAATATCTTTAGCCTTCCAACCAACAATTCGTTTATCTTCACCCATCTCTTTTTCATCTTGTATGTAAAAAGAGGCTTGTTTATTACTAAATGAGTGATTCAGATTAGGCATAATAACAGTATGGTACTCTAGGCCTTTCGAACGGTGGACAGTCGTAATTTCTACAACTCCTAATTTCGTTTCAATCATTGGCTCATTTTCATTACGATTTACGCGAATTTGTAAAGTTAACCATTCATGAATGTTCCAAAGCGTACCACTCATTGAATCAAATTGCTTTTGAATGATGTTCATTAAATGATATAAATTTTTCTCATACTGTTTTACAGCTAACTCAATCTCTAACTGTTTTATAGACTCATCTATGTCTGGGTCATCTCCATACTTCACTTCATAATAGGATGAAATATTTTGTAGTAATCCCTTTTCAGAGATAACCTTCTGTATAACAGCCATAACAGGTAATCTTTTTAACTCATCAAGATACTGTGTAAAGTCATTTCCCATATGCAATTGTAAAAACTTTATAATTTTTTCACTATCACCTTTTAAGGGAACAAGTAGTTTTGTTGGAATTGCATATCTAAAATAAGGTGATTGTAGAAAATTAACGACATGCTTTGCCTCACCTGGATATAACAGGGCATCTAACATCATTTTAAAATGTATGACTGCATCTGATTTATAAAACGTACCATCTAAATTTTGTACAGTCCCTATTCCTGCTTTCTCACACCACTCTCGTACTTCAAGAGCTTGTTTATTCGTACGTACAACAAGGGCGATTCTTTTATTTTCATCATCTGATAACTGCTTAGCTATATCCACAGATTCTAAAATTTGACGAACTGTTTCTTCTTCTACATTATCTTTATTTATATTAGGATAAAGGAACTCCCCTATCGTTGATTCAGTAATCTTCATCCCCTTCAAACGATCATCCTCCGTATAAGGAAGCAGAGACTCTTTACCTTTTGGACCCCAGCACTTCTGCCCCCAAACAGAAAATACCTTATCTAGCTTTTCTAATAAACTGCTAGTTGTTCGATAGTTTTGATTTAAAGCAACAGGCGTAAATGATGAATTCACCCTTTCTGCTAATCTTGTAAAGGACGTGTAATCAGCACCACGGAAACGATAAATTGATTGCTTAATATCTCCAACTACAAAAAGATGATATTTTAACTGATTTTGTAGACTTGCCACTAGTTCAATTTGTGTATTATCACTATCCTGAAATTCATCGACAAATAAATATTTATCAGTTTGAAGCTGTTTGAGTGTATCACCTTGTGTAAATAACTTTAGTTTTCGGACCATATCCCCTGTATCAATCGCATTTTCTTTCTTTTTTTGTGCTTCTAATAAACCTTCACATCGCTTGAATACATATTGAAAAAGATCCTTAAGAACCTGATGCTCTTCTTTTACTACCGTACCCCAATCAATTAATTCAATTTCTTGTCTAGTTAACCCCTTCTTCTCCATTTCATCCCAGAAACTCTTCATCATTTTTATAACTTCGTAAAACTTTAAATTTAAATCGACTAAAACTTTTGCGGGATGTTTTTGGAAAAATTCGTTAGCAAGCTTTTCAAGAATGTCACTCTTCGTTTTAATAAAACTTCTTACCTTTAAGTTTCTACCAAACCCAATTTCATGTGCTAATTGAGTTAAAATAGATTTAGAAAACGCATGAATTGTGCTAATTTGTATATTTTTTACTTCTTCAGCAAAGTAAAGATACTTTGTTTTCCCAGTCAATTTAAACATGCTTAATAATTTCTTTTGCAAACGCTCCTTCATTTCATTAGTAGACGCATTTGTAAAAGTAACCATTATGATGTCTTTAAGTGTAATCCCAACCTTTTCTAACAGATAAAAAATACGATCAATCATAACGTATGTTTTTCCTGTACCTGCACCTGCCGTAATCATTAAGTTATCAGTATGCGGCGTATGAACTGCTATATACTGGCCTAAATTAAACTCCGGAAACGCTGGAGACAATATATTCTTTAAAAAGGATGCCTCTACCTCTCCGTCTTGGATAATTCTTGTATCCACTGAAAGGAGTGTCTCTTTTGTTTGAAAAACTTGAAGTTGAAATTCATCACAAAAATCCTTTTGCAATGCAAGCCAATTCTTAGAAATAGAAAACGTGCTAAAGATATAAATTTTTAAACCTTCTTTTAATAAGTTTTCTATTTCCTCTTTCTCTTTATGAAATTGCTCCTCACTAGTAAAAACATATAAATTAGAGAACCGTTTTTGTTTTTCGCTTTTTATTTCATCTGTTTTTTCCCTTGCCAAATTTCTAATATAAAAGTGTTTTTTTAATGCATCCCATTGAGGATCTTGTAAATTTAATCTTGCTTTATATATATTCATACGCTCAAGTTTTTGAATCCAAGTCCCTTGTTCAAAGTCATCTTTAAACAATATAAAAGGAGTATTTAACAATTGGTTAAAACCACGCTCTATCCATTGTTTAATCGTAATATACGGTAAAGCTACTACCGCTCGCTTAGAAAACGCTCGATTCAGACTGTCCTTTTTTTCAATATCATCACACAACATATTTAATTGTTGCTCCGCTTGGTTAAAAGGCTCACCTTTAGATGCATAATAATCTTTGGTAAAGTGCCATATATGACCTTGTATTCCCTGAATTTGTTTTATATTTATTCCTTTTACTTCAATTACAGTTACACCAATGTCACGATCAACTAATAAGATATCTATTTCTCTTTTACTAGCATGATTTTCCTTGAACATTGGAAAATGTAAAAAACCAAAACTTTCACGTTCAATGAATGCTGATTTTACTTTTTCCCAAACGTAACGCTCCGCATCAATGCCTGGCCGATATTCAACCATTCCTTCAATAAACAATTTGTACAAACCCCCAAATAAAAAACATTAGTATTATTATACTAAACCTTCAATCTAAAATAGATAATTTTTTACAAATTAATACATACTTTGGCATTTTATATGGTAATTAACTCCCATAATTAGAATTTTTCTTCAGCTCAATTAAGGTTTAATCCATTTGTTTTCTATTAAACAGTTATATTCCTTATATCAACATAATATCCGAAGATATTAATTATGTAATATATATATACCGTTTTATATTGTATCAATAAATAATACATAAGTTGTATATTTATTTTTTAAATTATACAATTAAAGTGAAATTCTATAATTTTAAAACCTTTAAACCTTTTTCTAAGTATTTCAAAGCCATATTATTTAAGCAAGATTTAGCAGTAACGTTTTCCATTTTGAATCTAAGACATTGGTCTTTAAAAATAGGAGGTATATTCATGGAAGGATTAACTATTAAAACTATCCCTTTCACAAAAGAAGAAATTGATAAAATTAAAACGGATTATAATGTTTTTAATGACTACCCTATTATATATATCCTACATAAGGAGAAAGAAGCTTATATTGGTGAAACAGTAAATGCTTTTAATAGATTACACAACCATAGACTAAATAGGAATAATACTTCTAATGCTAAAAACAGACATGATTTTAAACACGTAACACTGATTAAACATGAAAAATTTAATCAATCTGCTACGTATAACTTAGAAACAAAGTTAATTAATTATTTCTTAGGTGATGAACGTTACACATTAAGAAATGTGAGTCAAACTGTATCTTCAGTTGTGCATAACTACTATGAAAAAAGCTTTTATAATGATGAAGTTTTTGAAGTAATCTGGGAAACCTTGAAAGATACTGAACAGATTGTTAATAAGGATCTATTTTTAATTGAGAATAATGATATTTTCAAACTATCTCCGTTTAAACAACTTACATCTGAACAGTTTGAATTATACCAAGATGTTGTATATGAATTAGAAGAGCAATTCTTTAAAATGAATACTCAAAACAAAACAGAACATAAAGTGATTTTCATTGAAGGTAGTGCTGGGGTTGGTAAAAGCGTTGTTTTAAGTTCTCTTTATTATAAAACGTTAGAGATGTCTAAAGACAAAAATTCACATTTATATGATACTTCCAGTTATATTTTGATTAACCATAATGAAGCATTAAAAACGTTTCATAGCATAGCCTCTAACGTGAAAATTATGCAGAAGAATAAAATATTAAAACCTACTTCTTTTATTAATCAAATGCCATTAGATACAGAGACTACACCAATTGATATTGTATTTGTTGATGAAGCCCATCTACTACTCTCAAGTTCAGATTCTTATAATTCATATCACGGTCATAACCATCTAGAAGATATTATTAAAAGAGCTAAGGTGACTGTTATTATATTTGATCATAAGCAAGTAACCCGCAATAAAGCATATTGGGATGCTAAAACTTTAAACACCGTTCTATCCAAATATAAGCCTAAAAGATATAAACTTTCTACTCAAATGCGAATGCATGCTGGCAATGAATTAGTTTCATGGTTAGATAATTTAGTTCAAAAGAAAATTACACCTATGCCAAATGTCCCTAACACTTATGATTTTGAAATCTTTGAACATGCTTCTGATATGCATAAAAAAATACAACAACAAAATACTAAATGGGGACTTTCTAGAGTTGTTTCCACATTTGATTTTGAACATAAAAAAGATGGTGGAAAGTATCATGTTACAACTGGTGAATTGGATCTACCATGGAACCTTACCGATTCTTATACAACATGGGCACAACGAGAGAAAACTTCTCCACATGGAAGTTCGATTGATGAAGTAGGTTCAATTTATACAGTACAGGGATTTGATTTAAATTATGTGGGTGTTATATTGGGCCCCTCTCTCTCTTATGATGAAAAAAATAATAAACTATTAATATTAAGTGATAGATATAAAGACACCGAAGCATTTAAAGGATTAGGAAATCACCCTAATGCTGCAAAAATAAAAGAAGAAATCATTTTAAATGCACTTAATATCTTGCTAAAACGAGGCATAAAAGGTCTTTATTTATATGCACATAATGAAAATCTAAGAGCAAAGTTACTAGAAATTAATAAATCTACTCTTTAATACAAATAACTCAATACACGGTTACTCATTAGTATTTTATATTTAGTCAAAACATATTATTAAGTAATTCTAACAACTAACCATGCGCTTCTGATGTACTTGTTATCCTACAAGTTATTGTTATTTGTTAACGAGAATTTATATATTAAGCAAAAAAGTGCTCCTAGATATTTTAGGAGCACTTTTAGATGTGTAACAACTGGATTGTTTATTTTAGAGCGAACCATAGTAACTAGATAACAAAGGATTATCTCTCTAATTCATCTACTATATGTGTTTTAAGGAGCATTCGATGGCCTTCAGCTTCGGGAAGAATCTCTCTCCAATCGAAACAATCTAAAATAACTTGCTTATATTCACCTTTATTTAATTCTTGATCAGCTTCAACTATGTGATTTAAAACTTTTCCATAAGTCAAGTTATTTGGAGAAGTATTGCTCCAAGCCTTTGACATCAATTTTTCAAATAAAAGCACGTAAAGAAACTCTTCTTGGCTTTAGAAAAGTTTCTTTATACTACGATAGTTCAATTCGAAAATAATTATTATCTACTAGAGTCCATTTTCAAAAATTATAGATTTTTATACAAAGTTAAAACACTACTTAAGTTATAAAAAAATACCATAAGAATGTTTTTTCAAAAGCCCTACTTTAAAACACTCCCAAAAAACGTTAATTACATTGGATTTAGAGCTTTAAAATTCCATAAAAATAATTGACCAGTACTACAGCATATTTTTTCTAATATTAGCTATTCTTGAAACAACTCAAGATGCTATTTGGATTGTTCTCATTCCGAGAAATGTACCTTGCTACAGATTTATGGAATTGGCCTGCAGCTGCTCCTTCCAATGCTATTCTTTCTATTAATTTATTTTTACAATTCCGGACGCTATCTTCCCATTGAAGAAGATTTTGAATGACTATATTGTCAGGGACCTGAATACCAAAAAGATTATTATTTGCAATGTCTCTCCGCAGCGAATGAATGGTACTTCTTGCAATGTTGAGAATCTGTTCATCACTCAAGTTTTTTAGACCACCAGCGATTTGACTAAGCGTACCCCATTCAAAGTACGTATCGTCAGTCCCTGGGTTAGCTAACTTTGTCAATGCACATTGAATACGTCCCATACGTATAATATCATCATTAAGATGAAGTTGTACTAATGGCACTAATCTAGCTAAATTCGGTACATAACTAAAGGCGTCTAGAAGTGGATCTATCTCAACCGCAGCATACTTTACGACAATTCTGCGATTCAATTCCCTTTCAGGAAGCGTTGTAGCACCAGTATAAAGATTGCTTGCTCCATAACCGAAAAGAGAAAACTCGGCTGCATCAACTTCAGAAGGATTGCCACCACGCTGTCGGACAAGTTCTTTGGCTTTATTGACAAGCCATGTTTGTGCCGCTTCTGCTCGTGCAATACTTACTCTCATTTCAAAATCAGCACCTTGAGGATCTCGGTCGGCGTGGCCAGCAATTACGAATGCAACAATAGGTGAGTTCCCCAGAATAAAGCTATCTGC
Source organism: Bacillus sp. TCT6 (assembly GCF_056033845.1). Classification (NCBI taxonomy): domain Bacteria; kingdom Bacillati; phylum Bacillota; class Bacilli; order Caryophanales; family Bacillaceae; genus Bacillus; species Bacillus sp. TCT6. The sequence continues at coordinate 287,424 of NZ_JBVYHX010000002.1, read as the reverse complement.
TATTTCTTTAGCCAATGCATCCATCTTCACCTTTTCTTCTAGTGGAAGCAAATCAATATCTGAGCTATGTTGTGGAAATCGAAAAACAGTGATTTCTTTCTTCGTCACCTTCATACGGTTGGAAAACCTATCTATTATAGTATCATTAGGACAAGTTATTGATTGGGAATAGGGATGGGAATAGGGATAAAAAGATGTGCCAACAGGAGGAGAATACAAATGAGAAGTTAAAGTTTCAGGTCCTGAATAGGGATAAGAATACCAATAAGAATTTAAATTTTCGGATCTTGAATAAGGATAAGAATACCAATAAGAATTTAACATTTCAGATTGTGAATATGAAGAAGAATACGAGGGTACAAAATATGGACGATGAAACAAGTCTATCACTCCTTATATCTTGCTCTATAATAGTAAAATATTTTATTTAACGATTTATGTTCCTGAATCTTGTCTATGCATAATTGTGCCGTTACCTAATAATAATTACTTACCAATTTAAATTCATTTATTTATGTAATAGAAATATTTAATTCATCTTTACTTAATAGAAAGTCAGCCTTAAGTTACCAATAAAATAATAGGAATTTTAAAAAGGAAAGTACACCCTTAACATACCGGGATGTATTTTCCCTTTTATTAAAATTAAAGGATTGTCATTTTAATAGGATATAAAGTCTCCAACTGTTTTCTTTATTCCTTCTTTCGTTCGTTCACAACAATTAAACCAACGGATTTTTCTTAAGTCAATGCCGTTCTCCACCCAATTATGCCCATCCCAACGGTATCCATTTACTAAACAACTTTCAATAAAAACCGGATAGTACCAAAAGTCTGTACCATCAGTTAATGTAACATAAGTACGTTTGCAAAAGCAGCAGTCCATGTTCATCCCTCCTTTATTTCATGTGTTCCCTCTAATTTATTCAATTTGTTTTTATGAGTGATTGCTCTGTGGACAATGCGCTATTTCGCTTGTTTTTCTTGCCGATTTCATATTAGATTTTTTCCCTACTAAAAAATCTAATATGAAAACACAGTCATAAAATGACATGTGGGAACAATCCTCAGAAGATGATTACATATGGAGATATATGAGAAATTCCGGTATTTTTAATCCAACAGAGATTTTGGAAATATATGGTCTAGCAGGATTCCCCGATACATATTTATGTACTATTAATCCAGCTATTAAGATGACATACAAAACCTCTTTTTCAAAAAAGAAGGGAGAGAAACTTGTGTCTAATCATAATCTTTTCATTCGAGTTTTAAGGAAAGAAGACTTCTTAGACCTGACTTTTGAGCTAGTCAACATACACACTTATGGAGCTCCTCTTTACCTTTGCCGGAGTAATGCAGGTGAACCAGCATTATTAATCGTTCATTTTCCCTCACAACATATTGTAGAAGAAGTATTTTATGAAAATGAAGATATAAAAACTCCCATTAAAGCCATGCTTTCTGGTCCAAGTCGCCTAGTGTTCAAGCTTCCAGACGACGAGGACACCTGGGCACTCACAATGGAAACTTTACTTAACTGGAAGGATTATAAATCCGTAGTACCTGACCCTATTGAACGAGATCCTTTATGGCCAGCAGCACCACCTTTTTCCTTACCAGATCCAAAGATATTCGAGGGAAAGACTTCTTTAGAAATTCCCACAGGACTTTATATTTCTCCAGATAAATCTGGTATTTGGTATAATATCGTACAATCTGAGGGACAAAATGGTCGATTTGTATTATGGCATACACAACTTGGAGAAAAGCAAAAAGCAAACGAATATTTTATCCGTGAGGGCGGCGCTACACATTTTATCACTACATCTAATCATCCTATCCCATTTAACAGTTCCCCAACCCAGAATGAACTGAAAGAAATTGTACAGCTAACAACAGATTTCTCTATGCCAAGACTTCCTACTGGAATGTCTATAGAAGATTGGAAAAATAGTTTAAAAGCACAAAATCTTCCACTAGAATACATACCGAGTCCTATTATGATTCGACGTCTGATGCTTTCTTCTGCAGGAGCTTGGGCTAACTTTGAGGCCGTGTGGAATTACCCTACGCTTTTGCACGATACACTTGGTTATAAAGGTGGTTTATCCCTAGAACAGTGGCAGCACATTATGACCCAGGGTAGAGACCAATTTATTAAAACCGTAAGGAAGGCCTTTCTATGTGATACAGGGCATGCAGTATCAATTATAACCATTACTGAAAGACAATTTGAACCTTATGATATATCAAACGAGCAAAACATGAAGGGGGCAAAAGCTGTCTTAAGAAAATATTCATACATCGAAGTCCGAGAGCCTGTTAAAAATTACGAAACGCTAGCTTCTGTTTATAAGCACGAACGTCGAGAAATTCCATTTAAATGGATAAAAATAACAACACGTACAACTCCAAAGTTAAGTCGCGAGAACAAAATAAATGTGATTCTTCCCTGTACTATTGAGGAAGACGATAAGCCTTTCTGGCCTACTAAGTCAGGCGAAGACAAACCTTTTCACTTCAAAATGATCGCAGAAGATTGGGATGGAAATATAGTTTCCTTTGAACGGCCTCTTCTGTGTGTTCCAATTGCTACATGTATGCCAACTGAAGAACAAATAGTTACAGAATATAACAAATCTATTTTTCGACTTGTCCAACTAAATCATCAGCCTATTGCCTTTGCTAATACCGATTCTAACAGTACGGGTAAGACTACACTAGAAACGGCAACAGTAACCTTTAGAGCACAGCTTGTGGAAGGTGAAAAAAAAGAAGAGTTAAAAAAATTGAAGTTACCTTTCTTTCAACCTAGCTTTCTTCCAGAAGTTGAATCAGCGGAAGTGAACATTCCTGCTGCTGAACAGGTAACCGGTCGGAAATTAGAGCAAAAATCTATCGAATTTGAAAAAACTTACTTAGATCATGGTTTTAATTCAAATGTAAATAAAGCTGAGGTTTTTATGAGACTTGCTCCAAGTCTCACAAAACTCGAATTATCCTTGCCTACAGAGAAAGCAGGTGGGCTCATTACCCCAAATTCAACTATTGAGGGATTATCGAGGGCGCTCGGTCCTGTCGCAAACCCATCTGATATTATTAGCGGGGAGTTCGACCCATCAACACTATTTGGGCACGCCAAATTTTTAGGAGGAATCACATTACAGGACATTCTACCAAAGAAGGTAAAAATTGATTTATTAAAAATTAAGGAGTTAGAATCAGTATTAGATCCTGATCAATTAATAACGAAACTTGATGACCCCAATTTCAAACTTGAATCCCCTATGCTAACGAATCGTCGTCTACCAAATAATGCTATCGAAACACGCTATTTGTGGAAGCCAAATATTGAAAACTGGGGAGATACAGCAGGTTTCTTCCGATTCTTAGCAAAAAGGGGTGATACAACATTCGAGCACGATGCTCAGCTAAGTATAAATGTTCAAATGATTACGACGCCCAACGGTAGCCCTCCTACCTACTTGGTACTAGGGAAGTTAAAAGAGTTTGCTTTGGAGTTTGTCGAAGCCATGTTGCTTAAATTTGATGAATTAAGGTTTACTGCTGATAACGGCAAGAAAATGGATGTCAGTGCAGAAGGCCTCGACCTGGTATTCAAGGGACCGCTTGAATTTGTGGAAACACTCAAAAATATCATACCGGCTAATGGCTTTTCGGATCCTCCTTTCTTAAACGTGACAGCAACCGGGATTACGGCAGGTTTCACACTAGGTATCCCGGCTTTCGGTGTAGGCATATTCAATTTACAGAATATCAATCTTAGTGCAGCGCTATCTCTCCCTTTTGTCGATCAGCCTGTTGGTGTAAAATTTGCTATTTCAGAGCGACACAAACCATTTAATGTCTCAGTAAGTGGCTTTGCAGGTGGAGGTTTCTTTAGTCTTGCACTCAGTGCTAAAGGAATTGAAGCAATTGAGGCATCCATCGAATTTGGTGGAAACATCAGCTTAAATCTAGGAGTAGCCACCGGCGGTGTGTATGTGATGGCAGGCATTTACTACGGTATGATTGGAAAGGAAGTAAACCTTACTGGCTACTTGCGCTGTGGGGGCAATTTGAGTGTTCTAGGCTTGGTTTCGGTGACAGTTGAATTCTACTTGGGCCTTACTTACCGTAAGAAAGAAAATAATCATGTAGAAGTCTGGGGGCAGGCCACTTTAACCGTTGGCGTTAAAGTCGCATTTTTTAGTAAGAGCGTCAGCCTCACTGTTGAACGCAGGTTCGCAGGAGCAGCAGGGGATCCAACCTTTGCACAAATTATGGGCCCTGAATATGAAGGTGACTATCCCTATGAATGGGAAAAATATTGCATGGCATTTGCATAGAAATAATTTATTCGTAAACTATATTCAATCTATAAAAATAACTTATAAAGGAGTTTTTTATGGATACAACTCAAAGTATATTTTGGATTGCTCTGCCCAATGGAATAACAAAGAATGAAAAAAAACAACATTTAAGATTGTCTGTTTATATAAACCCACGTTTACGGTCAGAACACATCACAACCTTAACTTCTTTTCCTGATTTTCTCAACTGGGCATGCACTATGCATCCAGACCATACGAAATTTTCTATAGAGGTAAATGATGGAACTCAGACGAAAGTAATACCAGCGTATAGGATAACACCTCCTCCTATACAAACACTTTGGTGTTCACTTTTCGAGCCAACTATTCCTGTCCAACCACATGAATTTGATGACTATTCCAGTCGGCCTATTTTGAGTTATCCGGTTAAAAACGTGTTGGAGTATCTTAAGAATTTTTATCAAAAACTTGTAAAAAAAGCACGCTTTGATCTACCTTGTTTAATTCCTCCAAGAATAGATTGGTATGGAGAAGGAAGACAGGAAGAATGTATAAGTATCTATGAATTAATTAATGAATTGGTGGAACTTCACAATCTTTTTGATGACCATGAGATACATACAGAGAAAGACTTAAGTAATTTATTGAACAATTCTCTTGAAGAAGCCAAAGTCAAAGCTCGCAAGCGCCAGGCTACAGGAAGAACTGGAGATACAATTACACCTCCTTTTCCCTTTAATCAAGGTCTGGTCAGTCCAACAGTTCCAGGTGCCTTTCGTAATCATGATATTCAAGTTGATTATTACCGAACCATGCATTTTCACCATCGTCCAGCCCGTACTCATCCCAAAACGCTGCCCGATAGTTCTGAAGCCAAAACTCACTTTGAGAAAGAAATCGACTTTCACCAAATGCTCTCGTCCTTAGGGGATTTCCCTGAGATTTTGCGCCGATTGGGACTGATTATAGACCTTTATATACCAGCTGATTCTATACCGAAAACAAATAATAACCCTGGCAAGTTTAAATTACGTATCGTTCCTAGTTGGTCTTCTCAACTCCCTACCCGTCAAAATGATAATCAAGCTTCCTGGACGGAAGACTACTGTCCATGGACGGCTTATGATTATAGGGAGGAAAATGGTTTAGAATTATTTACTGCCTACTCTTCTACAAACGAAATAGACGGTGGGATTTGGATTCCTAAAAAAGAGGATGTTGAATTGGTTCAAGTTGACGTAGATGGTGCTGCACTCAAGACATTGAACCTTGCGGCAACTATAGCAGCTCACCTGAAAAAAGATGTAACCGATAAACCTATTGATTCAAATGAAAATTCCGGGGTTTCTCCTATGCGTAACGGTGGTATCTCAGTTGTACGTAACAACAATGCCGACCACTTAAACAATATCTTTAATCGATCTAACAAACTGAACCAGCTGCTTAACAATGGTCCTTCAGAAGAACCTTTATATGCAGAGGATCTTGTACGTGGATACAGACTAGATGTGATTGATCAAAATTCAAATCGATATTCACTACATCAGCGATTTGGCCAATATAAAATACTAAATGCTGATGGGGTATACCAAATTATTGACGAAGGTTTTATACAACCTAGCATCACAAGTTCTCCTGAAACTCTAGATCCCGTTAATGAACTTTATATTCATGAGTCTCTTTTCACTTGGGATGGATGGAGCTTGTCAGCTCCACGTCCTGGTAAGAGTATTAGTCGGACTTCTAGTGCACCAAATCCCGACGAACCTGAAACCATGCCAACGAAAGTTAAAAACACTGCTATGACGCGACTTGGATTAGAGACAGATTTCATGGTGGAGCATGGAACCTTGCCCCGTCTTCGTTATGGAAATGATTATACATTCCGTGTTCGAACAGTTGATTTAGCAGGAAATGGACCAAATTTGGAGGAAGCAAAAAAGATTGAAGCCGCGTTATCGCTTGATAAATCACCTATAGGTTATCTTAAATATCTTCGCTTTGATCCAGTCAATCCGCCGGAACTTGTACCTAGACAATTGTATACCCCTATAGATAACCTAAATGATACTGATACGACCGCCTATGCAGAAGGTGAATCATTGGAGCGACTGGTTATCCGAAGCAATTATAACAAAACAACAGAAGAATATGCTGCGGCCAACCCTGCATATCTATCTTTTAACGACAGACATGTGGCACCACCTAAAGCCTCGCTTCAAATGATAGAAGAACATGGTCTTCTAGATGAAGCTCTTGATGCAAAGAAAAGTGGCATGGATCAAAATCAGATTCGTGAAGTCATACAGAATGTATATTGCTTAGCTACTCGTGAGGCTGGATCATTTAATGATGATACATTAGATTCCGTGTACTTTATTCGTACTGGGACAGATCCTTCATCGAACGATGGTTATGCAGTCCATACTGAGAAACAGCTGATTCTTCCTTACTTGCCGGATCCCTGGGCAACAGGTGTAGTTTTTCAAGGACTACCTGGTCTTAATCCTCAAGATTTATTTTACATTGACTTAAAATCAAATCCTTGGTATGAAGTTACACCGTTCCGCATTCGTATAGTTGAAGGTTCTGCTCTAACTTGGTGGGACGAAAAAAAACGAGTACTTAACATCCAACTTCCAAAGGCAAGTATAATTCCCAACATCCGTGTTAGCTCAAAATTTGGAGGAAACCTTGAGGAAATGGGGCTTTTACAGTGGGTGAAAGACGACAAAACCAGCTGGACCGATCAGGAGCTGCTGGAACTAGAAAATGATATCTTATTCGGCCGCATCTGGTTATTTACCCCTTTTCGGGAAATCACTCTTGTTCATGCTGTTCAACAGCCGCTCGATTTCCCTGCGCAACCTATTCTTAAAATAACAGATCGTACGGAAAACAGTACTGAAGCTTATCTCTTCGGAAATATCTATGTTCATATCCCTAGCACTTCCAAAGTTGATATTCTTGCTGAATGGAGAGAAAGAATTGATGATATAACTAAAAGCGAACCAGAATTAGATCCTGTTCCCTTCCGTAATCATGTTATGGAATTACCTATCTGGTTAGACAACAATAAAGAGGTTCTCCTTAAAGATGACCCTAATGCCTTGCATTTAGAGAATAACCAATCACGCCTTGTTTTCAACAGTACTCTTGCGGAAACTGTATATAAAAAATTATTAAATAATCCTATGAATCCAGAAAATCAGGAACAAATAAATTTGGCAACTAAAGTTGAGAAACACGGATTTGGAGATACGAAGTACAGACATGTCTGCTACAAAGTTAGGGCTACTACACGCTTTCGTGAATACTTTCCAACAAATATGTCAAACGAGAATCTTATTCGAGAAACTGAAGAGATTAAAATTGATGTCCTAAGTTCTGCTAGACCTTCTAAGCCTTTAGTTAAATACGCCTTGCCTACCTTTTCTTGGCAACAAATGAATGAAAATGATGAAAAAGTTACGAGTTTGCGGAGCGGAGGTATTCGGGTTTATCTCGACCGCCCATGGTGGTCCTCCGGAGATGGTGAGATGCTGGGTGTTGTTTTAGTTGAAAATATAGAACCCAATCGAGAAGATGATATTTACAGTTACTTAACTTTTTGGGGTCAAGATCCAATCCGAGAATCACCTGGACTTCCACTTCCGACTATAGCAGATTTTAAGAATTATAAAGAGGTTTATGATGCTAATCTATTCGAACTTCCTAACAAGTCTGTAAAAGTAGTTTGTTTCGAAGTAAAATGGGATAGCGAACGCAAGATGTGGTACTGTGACCTAGAGCTTGATGCCGGTAATGCCTACTATCCGTTTATCCGTTTAGCTCTTGTCAGGTTCCAACCAAACTCATTAATCTCTCCTACTGATTTACGCATATCACCCGTAGTTCTTGCAGGAAATGTTCAAACTGCACCGGATCGTTCCTTAACTGTAACACGGGACCAAAGCCAGTTTAACGTCTACAATGTCTCAGTAAGCGGTGTAACCTATTCTGCAAAGAAGTTAAACGTACCAAGCGATACGGTAGCTCCATCTACAAGCTTGATGAGTATCCAAGTTCAACGTCAGCTTTCACAAATTGAGGATGAAACCATAGGCTGGGAGGACGTTCCGAACTTAGATGAAATAGTAGTCCATCCTGGCTCTCCTGATACGAATGGTGTGGTCACATGGGAAGGCCAAGTAGCTATTCCAGAGGAAAATCAATGGTATCCGTTACGACTTGTTGTCAAAGAAATAGATGTATTTTATGGTGCACAACCAACGGAAACCTACCAACGTATAGTCTATATGGATATTATTCTCTTATAAAATGAAAATTGGTGTAACGATAAACGTAATAGCGGGAATTGAAATGATTCCCGCTATTATTTTTTAAGATTTAAAGTTTTCATTTCTCCCTCTTTTCTCTCAAGGGTCTTTTTTTCTTTATGGATAGAGTAAAACCTTAAGTTCATGCCTCTTAACCCCCAGTACATTCTTCGGTCTTTTTTATTAGTCATTGTATAAGTTGTCAGTTTGAATTATATAGCAGAGAAGTAAGGGAGAACTACTCGCCACTTAATTTATCCATTTTTATTTCCTGCATAATCTAAAAACAGGGACATGGTAGCATCAACACCTATATAGAATATAAACTTTGAAAATCTAAAATTTAACATTAATTTATTTGTATATTTTAATACTATATGTTACGATATAATAGTTGTTAAATTAAGTAATATTATTATTGCTTTCTTAAAGATTTATAATAAAAAACAACTGGTAAAATCAGTAAAAATGGGTGTTATTTTTCGGGTACGCTCGGCTAAATAAAATGCCGATAGAGATAAAAATTCAGCGGAGTTCTTTTCTGTTTCACCTCCGTAATTATACAAATTCAAAGAACAGGGACATATTTAGCGAAGTTCTTACCCATTCACCTTCGTAATGATATAAATTAAAAGAATGGTGATTAAAATTGGTGTAGCTCTACTGTATTGAGCATAAAAAAACTGCCTCCAAATTCCTAGACTTACCTAAGAATTTGAAGGCAGTTTTTTTGTAAAATAAAGAATTACATTCTTATCCTCTTAATACATTTACTTTTAATTCTATACTAATTTTTGTTATATATTTTTCCGAGAGAAGACTCCCTCCTTATTTAACTTGAAGGTTTGACGGCACCGGCACATAGGTAGGAAATGAATATTAGTTAGCGTAAGCTAAACTGTTTACTCATAATTTTTTTATTTTTATTATTTAAATGCACAGTGAAACGCCTATATAAGTTCGGACTTACCAACATTTGAACTATATCACTTTTTAAGTTAAAAATATTTGAGCTTGTTGAATTTTGTATACCGCTCAATTACAATCTCTCTTAATAATAATGATTAAAAAAACTGTAAAACGGTTATCGTTTTACAGTTCGTTATATTTTTTATTTTTTCCAAACGCCTTTTCTACTGGATATTTCTCTGCATTCTTGCGTAATTTAGCATGAACTGCCTCTTCTAAATCAATATTTAATTTATCACTTAACATAAGTAAATAAATCATTACATCAGCTATTTCTTCCTTCATTTCTTGCATTTTCGTTTCTGTTGCTTCTTCACTTGACTTCCATTGAAAAACCTCAAGCAATTCTGATGCTTCTAAGTTTAATGAAATGGCTAAATCCTTAGCATTATGAAACTGACCCCAATTTCTCTCATCTCGAAATTTTATTACTGCCTCTTGTAAATGTTGCATTACTATTAATCTCCTCTCTATCCCTTACTATTTTTTTATATAAAACTGAACACATATAGAATCTCTTCTAATTAACCCGAATCCAGATATAGTCATCCTCATATTTAACATTTAATTTTAATCGAATCCCCTTCATATAAACCTCTAATTGTTTCATAAGGTCCTCATCATCAGGTTGATCATATCTATCTAAGTTTAGATATAACTTAAACAGATTTCCATTCGTTAACTCAAACTCCCATTTTAAAAAGTTATGTAGCATATTTTCTTTATTCATATAATTATTTGCTTCCATATAATCTAGCAATTCATATAAATTATAGTATACTAAGCTACTTGGTTTAAGACCTTCACATCTTAGGTAAAATTCTCTATATCTGTCTTGTAAATGCATAATCATTTCTGTTCCACATTGATTACAGTTATACATATAACACCCTCCTCTACTAGATATCCCAATTTCTCTTCCTTATTACCTGCCCCTGAAATTATAAATTATACTATTTTATTTAATAAATATTCCTTATTCAACTTAAAGTATAATTTATTCTCCTGGTTAATTTCTATATATTTAAAACCCCTCTTCATAAAAGAACATACGCTCTTTTATGAGGGGCAATCACAGTGTATGACTATTCAATCCTAACTAATAAAATCATCTTATGTGTAGTTCTATGAAGTTTTTACACTTCAGTAAGTTGCATCAAAATGGGATTAGACCCTATGCATACAAAATTAGCAGTAGTCGGTGATGTAAATAGAAGCGGTTCAATCGTTCTAGCCGCAACTCCCCCCTTAAAAGCATTGGGTGTAAAGAAGAATGTATGGTTTGGTATTTATGAATGTAAATCAGACCGTATTTTGTACTTTGGAACATTATCCTTTATATTTTTCATTCTTACTGCTACTTATGTTATTTCTAAATTAATATGGTCATAATTAAAAAAGAGGGTGCTCACAGCTCCCTCTTTTTTTAGATAATTAAATATGCTCTCCATGATCCATAAACACTTCAATAGTTTCATTTTGTGATACGTCTTTTACATTAGTAAGACCAAAAGTAAAAACAGCAGATAACATCATCATTAATAAGATTGCTTTTTTCATTTTAGCGCCCTTCTTTCTATACTCTTTTTGTCTGCATCTAAAGCGATGTGTAAATACTTGCTGGCTTTTTCGTGATTTTCTGAACCATAGAATATATTACCTAAAAGATACGCATATTCTTTTACCCAATCATATAATTCTTCTCTTTCAAAATACGAAATACCTTCCATGACCACCTTTTCTAATTCTTCTTGTGGTGCATAGTTATGTACTGCTTTTAAAATTTGAAAATGATGACGATAACATAAGTCACTAATCTTATAGCCATTCTCAATATATTCATTAGCATTATGATTATGACCTAACTTAAAATGTTCTCTTGCTAAAAGAAACATCGTTTTAGCGTTGTTTTCTAGTGATTCCTCTAAATGCTTAATTGCTAACTCTGACATGTTTTGACTTGCATATAAAAGTCCTAAATTGTGCTTTACACGTTTAGTAAGACTTTCGTCATGAGATTTTTGGAAGGTACCTAGTGCTGAAAGTAAATATTCCTCTGCACTTTCGAATTCATTTAGTCGAATGTGTGCCATCCCTAAAGTATTTAAGCATGCTGCAGTTTTTAATTCATACCCTGGACTAATTGAAAATACTTCATTCGCCTTTGTAGCCAATTGAACTGCTAGGATCGGTTTTAATACGTGATAGTAATGGACTGCAAGCCAATAATTAAATTCAGCTTTTTCAATTTCATCATGCATGTACTCTAAAAACGTTTCAGCTTTTTCAAATTGCATTCTTGCTTCACTATGGTTTGCTGTATTAATAGCATAAATTGCTTTAAATAAATGATGATAGTACTCTAAAAATGTTTCTGTAGGCTCTTGTAATGGCTCAATTTTATCCAAAATATCTTTTGAACTATCCATATCACGAATTAGCAGATTATACCGTGCATTCAATAAAGCATAGTAGACTAATATTGTTTGGTCTTCCTTAATATTATTGATTTTATCTGCAATCTCTTCTTTTATTTTATTAGACTGTAATACACGTTGTGAAATTATAGCTTGATACCAGTCGTTTAATAATTTTGTGATTTCTTCTTTAGAAATAATTTCAACATTCATATACGCTACCCCCTTTTGTTAAATGTTACCATAACATACTTGTTTATATAAATGATTTTTTGAATATTAAAACTTGATAAACTTTTTTTGAATACTTATATTAATCAATGTTAATTTCAGATTTAATAAAAACTGATGACATATGAAATCCATCTACCTCGAAAATACCCCACTTTAAATAATTATCTGTTAATCTTATCAATCCAATTAGTACAACAGTTAACATGATACACAGGGAAGCTTTAATTGAATAGAAAATATATTTTGAATAACTTTCCTTAAAATTAGTATCAGTATCCCTCATTCCCTCGTCTACCGATTTTAATATCCATATTTCTTTAAGTGCACGTATATTTGATTTGATTTTATAGGAAAATCATGAATTATTAAAAATTTAGTTTCAGATAGAATACGTAGACCATAGGAGCTGGTGTTTCTTAATCCAGAATACATTACTGGGTCTTTTTTTATTAGTACAAGATATAAATCGTCTGTTTGAATTATATAGTTGAGAAGGAATGCTTAATAAAGAAGGAGGATCATGATGAAATATCAAACAATATTTCCCTCATTAAAAAAATCGCTTTTTATCTTTATCCTTTCTTTCAGTATGTTAATTTTCACACTCCCTGCCTCTACCTTTGCACAATCCAATAGCAATGCAAACCCTGTTACGAATTACTATGTATCTCCAACAGGAAATGACCTCAATCCTGGTACATTAGATCAACCTTTCGCTACCATTCAAAAAGCTGCTAATGTCGCAAAAGAAGGAAGTACAATCTACATAAGAGGCGGAGTTTATAACCAAAAGGTTCGTGTCACTCATTCTGGTGCCTCAGGAGCACCCATTACTTTTCAAAATTTCCAAGATGAAAAAGTAATCCTCGATGGTTCTAAAGTCAAGTTAGAAGATGATGGGTTATTTACAATAGAAGACAAAAATTATATTCAAGTAAAAGGATTAGAATTTCGTAATTTAAAATCAACGAAAGTTAACGAAACCCCTATTGGTATTTATATCACTGGAACAGGAAGTTACATTGATATTAGAAATAATTATATCCATCACATTGAAGCGAATGTACAGGATGGAAACGCACACGGTATTGCTGTATACGGTACTTCATCTAGTGCACAAAATAATTTAAATCATATTGTCATTGATAATAACGAAGTAGCAAATTTGAAATTAAGATTGAGTGAGGCAATTGCTGTGAATGGGAATGTAGATTCCTTTGAAGTTACCAATAACAAAGTACACGATAACAACAACATTGGAATTGTTCTGATTGGACATGAAGGCGTATCTCCAGTAGCTGCTTTAGATCAAGCACAGAATGGAGTTGTTCGTAATAACATTGTCCATCACAATTCATCCATCAATAATACTAGTTATAATGAATATTCCGCTGATGGTATTTACGTGGATGGTGGGAAGAAAATTATCATTGAGCAAACTCAAAGCTATGAAAACGACCTTGGTATTGAAGTAGCCAGCGAACATGCAGGAAAAAGCGCAAGCCAAATTATCGTTAGAGACAATACAATATCCAATAATATTATGAGTGGCATTGCAATTGGTGGATATGATAGTCAGCAAGGATATGCTGAAAATAACACGATTACAAACAATGTGATTTATAAAAATGATACAAAAGATCAAGAGAGTGGCCAAATCGAATTAAATTATGATACCCGCAACAATGTAATTACCAATAACCAAATCTATGCAAGTAATAGCCGTATTTTTATTAGCAATAATTTTAATAAAAACACTGGGAACAAACTGGATTACAATCATTACTATGGTGAATTCGATCAAAGTAATGGCTTATGGCAATGGAAAAGAAAAACGTATAAAGGATTTACATCTTATCAGGCAGGAATGAATCAAGAAGGAAATGAACAACATAGTGTATTTAGCAAATTGTCTCCTTCATTCAAACTTATTTTAAAATGAAGCAAATTTACTAAAATGACTTTATCTTAGCACACTTCAAATCCCCTCCCCTATAATGGCAAGGATGAATTAAAAATTGCAGTTTCAATTGAAACTGCAATTTTTCCATGCCTATAAAAACTCTGTATTTATTCTTTAAGTACATAGGCGTATCTATAATTATATAAGTAAGCTTCGGCCAATTTCTCTTAATATCAAGTACTAATACCTCCGCAGAAATTAATCTATTATTAATTCAGGAACAAGTATATTAAAAATATGAACCTTATTTTTAGTATTTCTTTTTATATTTAATAGCTCCTTCTCCAATATGAATAAGCAACTTTTATTATCCCTAAAGAAATAAAGAAATATAAGAGGATATTCACAAATTGTTCTGCTGTAATATATTGAAGTATGTTAAGGAGAAATAATATAACTATTCCCAGATAAAGAGTATTATATAAAAAATTAGTAGTTTTATACTGAATTTCTAAACCTCTCTCATCTCTTGCCTCTTGGCTTTTTTGAAATTTAAACATATATAATTCACTTAAGCATGATAAAACTATAATAATAATTACAGCATACTTTATAAATTCCATTTGTTTATTCCTCCTTAAATTCAAAAACTTCCTCTAATGGTTTTCCAAAAGCTTGAGCTATTTTAAATGCAAGAATTAAAGAGGGATTATATTTATTCCTTTCCATAGAAGCGATAGTCTGTCGACTAGCACCTACTCTCTCTCCTAAATCTTGCTGTGTCCAACCTTTTTCGGCACGACAAACAACTATCCGGTTGTTTAACAACTACCTCCACCTCCTATAAACATTTTATCCTATTTTTAACATTTTGCATATAATCTTTAACATATTGCGTACTATTTTTTACATTTTATTTAAAATATCATATGAGGAACATTGAATATTTGCAAGAAGTTGTCTCTTCCAACGACTAGTATTCTAGGAAATTGCAACTAAAGAAGTGGCTGTTTCTTTTATTCCCCTAAAAACTTAATCGCTTTGCGGTACTTCTCCAATCGTTTTAGATCTTTATCTGTTATTCTAGCAAGTCTTGAGCGATCAGAATTATGTTTTAAGTCTGCAAGTTTAACTGTACGGGCAAGAGAATTTTCTTTCACTCTGCTCAGATACTCAAAATAAGGTGTGTATTTCTCTTTTGTCAGTACCTGCACTGCCTCAACTACGTTATGAGGTATACTAGCATTTAATAAATCAGCAGCTGTTATCTCAGTATCTTCCAGAACGTCATGCAAATAAGCAGTAGCTTTCTCTTCGGCCGTATTTACAAAGCTAGCAACTGCCTCAGGGTGTTTGATATAATCCATACCTGCTTTATCTACTTGTCCAGCATGGGCTTTTTTGGCTATCTCATGAGCTATTTTTATATAATTAGGTAACATTGCAAAATCTCCATTTCTTTAAACGCCCCTCCCCCTCTAGCAAGCTGTTCTAAAAGTGAAGAAGGAAAATATTGATATAATCTCTCAGCAAATCATTGAAGTTCATCTTGAAACAAAAAAATTTATAAAAAATGCCATCCTCTCTGTATATCTCTACAAAAAGAATAGCGTTTTTTGGTTATACGGATACAATTTTATTTTAATTTGAATTATACCCCTTTCCCTTACTGGTATTTACTAAATTAATGAAGAAAATTAGTCCGCAGATAAGGAATAAAAAAGGAGGGACCCATGTTCAAAAATTAACTAGACTTATAATAAGCATTATAATACAAAGGATACAACCTATAATATCAATGCTAAAAGATAACTTCCCCTTTATTGTTTTCATTTATAACTATTCCCTTCCAGATGCCACCTTTAATTTATAATTCTCAATATAATAATAACATACGTTTCGACTTTTAACTTTTTTACATTTAATTGCTTTTGGGGGTCTGGTGCAAAAAATACTGTTATTGCGTGCACCCGAGTAGTAAGATAGCAATAACCCCTGAAATTAAAATTAAATCTGAACAGATTGAAGAATCCACTACAAAAAAGCTACCGAAGCAAAAGTAAACAACATATAGATTTGAATTATATTTCTCAACAACCAAAATTACTTAATGTGGTAAAATAATAATTGGATTGGCATCCAATACCATATTACGTTGGTTCAAGTCGCAGAAAGGCACCTTAGGGTGTCTTTTCTTTTGTTAGAAACACATTCTGCCAAAATACCTGTATCTTTGTTGATTTACGACTCACATAATCCAACAAACTTCGTATATATAATTTGTTACCCTAAATAGGTTGACGATACAAACAGTTATAGGAGGATTTTGTGAATGGTAAAAACAGCTTGTGTAAGTATGATTACTGGCATTCTTTTAATATGTTCAACAGGATGTGCCACTCAAACTGATTCTATTACAACTAAAACTCAATCAATAGATGATGGCACATATACAACAAAAGAAATCACAGACGCATTTCCTGTAGGAACCCCCATAACTACTTACATTCAAAAAGAAGAAAAACTGAACGTAAAACATCTCACCAGTATTGCACTTACAGATGGTGGCGTTGGTAGAGTTCTGGAAGCAACAGATGGTTTTGTTGTCGTATGTGGGAATGAAAAAGGAATTTTTGATGTGTTAATATTTAAAAACATGGAAGATGTAAAGAAATATGAACAGAGTTTAAAGCGATAATTAATATCCTCCTTATGCCTTTTACACAGACATCGTCCTCT
This sequence comes from Bacillus sp. TCT6, assembly GCF_056033845.1. Lineage (NCBI taxonomy): Bacteria > Bacillati > Bacillota > Bacilli > Caryophanales > Bacillaceae > Bacillus > Bacillus sp. TCT6. The sequence continues at coordinate 270,506 of NZ_JBVYHX010000002.1, read as the reverse complement.
TGCTCTTGCTATGGCTTTTTCTATGTACTGTATAATTGCATCATGAATACACACACGTTATAATAGTCACCTAATTACATATTAAGAGGTGCAGAAAATGAATAAAACAGAATTAACAAAAGTAGTAGCAGAAAAAGCTGAACTTACACAAAAAGATGCTGCAGCAGCAACACAAGCGTTATTAAATACAATAACAAATGCGCTAGTAAATGGAGAGAAAGTACAGATTCTTGGTTTTGGTACATTTGAAGTACGTGAAAGATCTGCACGTACAGGACGTAACCCACAAACAGGTGAAGAAATGCAAATCGCGGCTTCTAAAGCACCTGCTTTTAAAGCTGGAAAAGAATTAAAAGAGGCAGTGAAATAATTATATACATTGAAAGGGTCTTGATATTCATATCAGGACTCTTTCAATAGCCTTTTTGTTCATAAAACAAAAAAGTATCATCCAATATGGATTAGATGATTCCTCCTCTCCCACCTATTTCCGTAGGTGGGCCTTATCTTTATTACACAATTCAAATCATACTCTGATTTTTCATAAACTTTATGCAATTATACATATCTGTAAAAAATTACACCAAATAAATATTACATATAATAAAATAGTAAACGTGGATACATTCTATAAAGCAGATTCTTTTGAAAGGCTTCACTCTAATACTGATCTCAAATCTCTTGTACTTTGTGAACTAACAATCTGTTGTATATAGACGATCCTGTTTTATAGGATATGTTTACACGTATAAGAAAGGGATAATACAATAAGTTTATACTAAATGAACTTGGTTCAAGTCGGAAGAAGGCACCTTAGGGTGTCTTTTTTTGTACATAATAAAAGCCTCACCATCCTCTGGAAACGGTAAGTCATTTAAAACAAATAACAATTGCAACTATACTAACTTTACATTACATTAAAAGTTAGAGAAAACGCTTATACTAATACAGTGCGAAATAGTAGGTGAAAAAATGGAATTTAACGATTTGGGTATTACCATTAAAGAACTTAGAATTAACAAAAATATATCACAATCCGAATTATGTCACGGAATATGTTCACAAAGTCAAATTAGCAAAATCGAAAAAGGTGTGATTTATCCATCTAGTATATTGTTATATCAATTATCAGAAAGACTTGGCATTGATCCGAATCATATATTTGCACTAACTCAAAACAAAAGATTAAAATATGTAGAAAATGTAAAATACGTAATAAAAGATTGCTTAAAGCAAAAACAATATAAAGAACTTTATGAAATAGTAAAAAAAGAGAAAAACTTAAATAATTTTCAAACAAAAGAAGAGAAACAATTTCTAATATGGCATGAAGCAATCGCTATATTTGAGGTAAATAGATCAACAAAAACTGCTTTAACTCTTTTAAATCATGCGTTAAAACTAACTTTAACCAATTCTGATTTTTTATCAGAAAGAGAAATACATATTATGCAGACAATGGCTATATTTCATGGGGAAAATAAAGAATATGAAAAAAGTATTACGATATTAAAAAGATGTTTAACTAATTTTAATAAGTTAGATTTTCCTAGAGACAAAGAAATTAAATTAAAAATCATTTTCAATTTAGCAAAATGTTTAGACTTCACATATCAACATGAAGAGGCTATAAAATACATTGATAGGGGCATCAAATTAGCAATTAATCTACATACTTTATACCTATTAGGTGAACTATTCTATTTAAAAGGTCAGTGTTTATTAAAGATTAAACAACATAATGTAGAAGATGTTGTTTATAACTGGAATAAAGCATTATTTATATTTGAACTAACAGAAAAAGAATATTATATAAAAATGGTACAAGATGAACTTATTAAAATACAAAATAAATAACACTCATAATTTCGTAAAAACTACTTAAAAAAACCACAGGAAAAGTTTCTGTAGGTATTACATTTATAAACATATTATTATTTTTTATAAAACCGCATTCCCAATGGATTAGATAACTATCTAATCCATTGGGAATGCGGTTCACTTAGGTCATTAATGTTTCAGCTATTTTCTTTATTTGAAAATTACATCTACCATACTAATTTAATATTATATTCCTGAAGCCAACCATTAACTTGAAGTAAATAATCTATTATACTTCTTGCATCATTACCTGAAATTACTTCGTCTTTTCCTTCTGCAATAGCACGAACTCTTTCTACATTAATTAATGGCAAAATAGGTGATTCAGGATTGTTCAACACATGTAACATCCAATCACTAATACCTTGTAGATAAGAGGCATCCTTTGTGCTTGGATATGCACTTTTTTTGCGATAACGTACATCTTCTGGAAGTACATTTTCAAAAGCTCGACGTAAAATACCTTTTTCAATATTGTCTATGCTTTTCATTTCGAATGGGACATTCCATAAGTATTCTACAAGCCGGTAATCGCAAAATGGAACTCGTACTTCAAAGCCATTCATCATACTTGTGCGATCTTTTCGTTCCAGCATAAATGGCAAGAAACGTGTAATAAACATGTAAGACATTTGACGTTGCTTCATTTGCAGATCACTTTCACCTTCTAAGAAGGGAACCTCAGCAACCGCATCTTCAAATTTTTGTTTTTGATATTTTTCAGGGCTAATCTTCGCTTTAAAATCCTCTGATAAAATTTCTGTACTATACCATAAATTAACACTCCAAGGGAATATCTCTGCATCTAGAAACTTCTCTTGATGGAACCATGGATACCCTGAGAATACTTCATCTGCGGATTCGCCTGAAAGTGCAACTGTTGCGTCTTTTTTCATTTCCTTAAATAGCAAATAAAGAGACGTTTCTAGTTCTCCAACTCCAGGTAGATCACGCGCTCGCATTGGAGTTAATAAATACTCTATTAAACTATCTGATCCTAACTCTATAGAATGATGCTTTGTTCCTACATATTCAGCCACACGTTTCACCCAAGGTTCATCACGATCAAAACGAAGGAAGTCTTGCTCAAAGTCTTTTTCATCATTGATGAAATTCAGAGAATATGTATGAAGGCGTTCCCCTTTATTCCCAAATTCATTTCCTGCTAAACCTGTTAAACCACTGGAATCTAAACCTCCGGAAAGCATAGATACCACTGGTTTATCAGCAATTAACTGACGTTTAACCGTATCTTGTAATATGGAGCGGATTGTCTCGACTGTTGTATCAATATCATCTACATGTTTTTTACTTTCAAGTTTCCAATACTGTGTCGTAGTCGAGCCATTAGAGGTAAACGTCATATAATGGCCAGCACGCACTTCATGTATATCCTTGAAAATAGCATGACCAGGAGTACGTGTTGGTCCAAGGCAGAATATTTCAGAAAGTCCTTCTTTATCTACCTCAGCATCTACAAGTGGATGCGAAAGTAAAACTTTTAACTCTGAACCAAAGAGAATTGCGCTTCCCCTTTGAGCGAAAAATAAAGGCTTCACGCCTAGATGGTCACGACCAAGCATCAATTTCCCAAATCTTTCATCCCAAATACCAAAAGCAAAAATCCCATTTAAGTGTTGAACACAATCTTCTTGCCACTCTAAGTAAGCATGTAGTAACACCTCTGTATCTGACTTGGTCTGAAATTCATGACCTTTCTCCTCAAGTTCTTTACGTAATTCTTGATAGTTATAAATTTCTCCATTGAACGTAAGGCCAATCGTATCATTTTCATCTTTATACAGCATAGGTTGAAGGCCACCTTCAGGATCAATGACGATGAGACGTCGATGACCTAATGCCGCTCGTTTTGAAAACCAATGCCCCTCTGCGTCAGGTCCTCGGTGAATGATAGCATCTGTCATTTTTTTTAACGTTTCTTGTTCATGAGACAGGTCTTTAGACCAGTCTATCCACCCTGCAATTCCACACATAGTGTCTACCTTCTCTCAAATAGTATAGAAACCGACTAAAATTAAATATCAGTCGGTTTTCCGTAAAAAAATCCGACTAAAAACATCTTTTAGTCATGTTTATATAATAAAATGAATTGAATAAAAAATCAAATAATTCAATCGAGAAAGAAGTCACTGTCCCCTTTCATTTGAATTCTCATCGTCCGATTATAAAAATTATTACCACAAACTTTCACCTTTATCCCTAGGTTATGAAGGTGCATTCTATTATAGTTATATACTAGAAATAAAAATGGTGTATGTTATTCTATAAGAAGTAAATAAAGGACTTTCTATTAGGAGTTACAAAATTACAAATGAACTGATACAGAATGTAAAGACAGAAAACTTCGCTAAATATTTCAAGGATAGGGTGTAGACAATGATCAAATTAGAAAAAGAAAATAAAAAGATGAAAATCATTCAATCTGCCACAATACTGTTCTCTACGCGTGGTGTCCGTAACACAACGGTTGATGAAATTGCAAAGACAGCTAAAGTTGGTAAAGGTACTATTTATTATTACTATACAGATAAAACTGAAATATTATGCGACTGCTATATGCGTCATATTCAGCTCAAACGCTCACAATTATTTAATTTATATAAAGAAGAAAAAGATGTTTTACTTCGAATACAAAAAATTCTTCATTATATCAGCCTAGAATATCATCAAGATCCGTTTGTTTCTACACTCTTTCAAGAATATAAAGAGTACCATTCACCTGAAATTACAACTTGTTTTAAACAATCTGAAGAAGAAGCAATTAACATGATAAGTAATTTGCTCGAAAAAGGTTATCAGCAAGGAGCTTTGCATAAGGTACCATTACCACTTACAGCTTTTATGTTAGTACGAATGATTTTTAACTACGAACAGGATTATATAAAAGATGATAAAAGTGATACAGAATTTCTGCAGTTGCTAAAGCATATGCTGCTTAAAAACTAGTTTTAACAGCAAAAAAATAATTGTAGTACAAATATATGAAGAAGAACGTGAATAATGGATGGTTTCATAAGCTCTTTTCAGACTGGACAAACCTGCAAAATATCTAACGCTTATGTAGGAATGACTGATAAAATCCCAACCCGTGTAATTGTTCATCGACTAATAAAAGAATAACAGCGATTACAAGATCAAACTGTAAGGGAAAAAAGAATGAAATAAAGTATTCTGCTCGTAGCTAATACTTAGCGATATTAACAAGAAGTACCAATTATTTACTTGTGCTGATGGGAGAAGTAAATGATTGGTATTCTTTACGTTAGCCAATATAATTTTAATTTAAAACATGATAAGCATTCTTCCTCATTCATCGTTGCAAAAAAATAAAACGAGAAAGATTAGAATGCGAATTCAGATGATGTTTTTATCATGTACTAATATTCGGGTTCATTTCAATGTGCTTAAGCTTTTTATTTTTTACCCTATTAGATATGGGTTCACATTACTAATCTAATTAAATTAGATTTCTTTACGCACCCTCTTCTGAATCCCATACCTCAACAAATTCGAAACCTTTTAAATTGTTTTCTAAAACTGTATTTCTAAATTCATCAGATACTAAGACAGTAGAAGAATGTAATCTTTGATTTAAAAATGTTTTAAATATTATCTGCGCCTCAACTTTATTGGCTAAAAATGCGTATTTTTCGAACCCTATTATTAACCCTGTACTTAGTTTTTCCAAAACTGCTTTATTGTAGTTAATTGCATCAACTGTATTTAGAACGTTTATTAGGTAATAAACTTCACTTGTAACATCATGAATTAATGGAAGGAACTCAACATTATTACAGATTAGAGGCTCTAATATTTCTTTTGCTTTTCTGCTAATCAGTGGTGTACCAAGTTCTCCCCAGAACATAGGACAGTCACTTTTTTTATCACCTTCTACACATTCAATAAAAATTTCCCCCCACGAATCAGACAGTTTTATTGTCAAATCAATTTTCCCATCAAAATATTTTTTACGGTCTTCTTTTAAATTTAGTAGCTGAAAAGATTGATAGTTATCAAATAAGCTTTTTAATTGCCAAATTTTCATACCTTTTTACTCCTTCAGAATTTAATTATTAAGTATCTATGATTGGTTAAATTAATTTAGTTTTAAACTACCATCCAATAACCTCTCTCTTATACTATGCAAGGCAGCAACTGCATCTTCTTGATTACCCCCAAAGCGTTTCACTTCACTTAATACTCTGTATACTTCCCTTATATACTCTGGACTATGATTACCTATATGTAGCGCTTCAGTAGTCACATAATCGTTCACTTTATAGGGTAAAAATACTCCATTAGCCGCTGAATCATGGTGTATTTCAAACTCTTCTAATAGCTCTTGCACTTGTTTGGCCCTTTTATCCTTCCAAGGTGCAATATGATGTGTTGCATTAGGATATGGCGGTGTTTCAACTCCTGCATCTTTAAGTTCTGCACGCAGTTTTTGAGATGCTGAATAGGAATCGGGATATTCATTTTTCATCTCAACTCTATCAAAAACTTTATCTGCATAGTCCTGAATTACTTCTTGTACATCTTTAACTTTACTTCTTCCACCAGTTTTTGAAAACATAAATGTTTCACGAGCTTTGCGTAAAACTTCAAATGTTTTTATTTGATTGCTTCCAAATCCACTTGCACCTGCAAATGCCAACCGATCTGTCAGTGGCAATTTATTTGCGAAAGAAGACATTCCTGTAGAGAATTTTGCACCTTTTGCTAATGTAGTGACTTTACTTATCCCCTTATCACCAATAAGTCCAAGTCCAATTTGTGTAAAAGCATAACTTCCCCACTTAGCACGACTTTCAGCGTCTCCATTTATTACATCATTAATAAACGAATCTGATAATGTGTTCCACATAGCAGGTAAGGTTTCATTTAAATGCGTAACAGCGTACCCCATGTTCTCCCATGTTTCCCATTTACTAAGTGCCACAACACCATCTATTGTATCTTCAACTGCTTGACCCGTACCTTCTAAAATACCATCTATAATTTTTTCAGAAGTAGATTTTTCAGGAGGTTTCTTGCACACCGCTCCCTCTTCCATTGATCCTTCCTTTAAAAGATTATCAACTTGACGTTTTCTTTCATCAGCAATTTCTTGGATCGAAATGGTCCAATCCATATTTAATCCTTGTGTACTAAACGTACCACTTACAGGACTAAAGCCTTTTCCACTTTGGACTTCAGCAAGGCCGGCAGTAATACTAGCCACTAGTTGAAGAGCTGTGTTGTAGTTATTACTGGACGTATAGTTAAATTCATATAGATGCTCTAATTTTTCTTGCAGTTTTTTTCTCATCTCCACTAAAACAATAACCATGGCATCTATTCCAGGCAACACTGTAGCAATACTAATCGATTCTATACTTGAGATCATTCGATTAATTTCTTGAATTTGCTCTCTTATTTCTTGTTCAATGACATCTGTGGAAGCAACTTGTGATTGAAAATCGCTTGGAAATGCATCATTTTGACGGATTAATTCTTCACATAAATAAATGATACCTTGTGCTAAAGGACGAAAAGTTTGGACAAAAAATATTTTTGCACTACTATATGTTTGCCCTTGTAAAACTGTATCAGTTGCAAAGGTATCAATTGATTGGATTGCTTGCTCCATAGCTTGGATAGTAGCGACACATACAGTATTCATGCTTTGGGTCTGATTTTGTACTTCCCCTAAATACATATTTAAACTCATGCTTTGTCCTCCCTTTTTAATCGCTGTTGCCGATAGGTAAGGTCGGTTTCTAAATCAATAAGATTGCGTCTTTCTTTAAGTAATGTTTCTTTTTGATTTTCCAATTCCAATGTTAATTTCCGCTCAATATGTTGCGACTCTTGAAGCTTATTCATAAAAAAATGAGAAACATCTTTATCACCATGCCATGTTTCTAAAATCCTATTAAATAAACGATTATTTCGATTTCTCAATTCGTGAAAATCCATTTCTGCTTGTCTCTGGATTTGAATCTCTGTTTGATTTCGATCCTGTTTTTCAAATACTATCCGTAATTCATGATTAAATTCATTTATTTGCTTTTCCACATCTTGACTCATCTTATTCTTCCTACCCTTCTCCCTTTACCGTAGGTTGCCACATTAGCGAAATGTCTTTTGTAGTTCGTTATCCATTCTTTCAAAATCCTTAGCTACCAAATGAATATTATCAATGGCTTGTTGAAAGGCCCCACAAAATTGTCTAGTCAAATCTAGCATTTGTTGATTCACTTCTTGCGCCTGAGCATTAACAGATAGTGTAGTACGGCTCGACTTTGCTATAGAAAGATTTGTCGCACCTTGAATTGTATCCGATACATTTTTCATTTGTGTAGCAATTTGTGTAGCTGTTTGAAAATTACTTTGAAAGTTTCCCATCATTTAAACCCCTTCTAGTTCCAAAATCATCAAGAAAATTATACCATGTAAGAATATTTCAATGTATCAAATATTTCTAGTTACGAATTGATAGCTCTTAACGATGAGAATGAAGCTTTTCATACCGAATTTCAATTAAGGATCGCTTCACCAGATGTAGTTGAACTAGAACTATTAGAACAAATTGAAGAGATTGACCGAATCAGAACAAATACTGAAGTTACGAAGCAAGTTATGCCACTAGCAGGTATGGGTGCAATGAGGAACAAATATTTTTATGGAGTTTGGTTTAGGGTAGATGTTGAGTAAAGAAGCAGGCAAAATTGGAAAAGTAACTTCCCTTGGAGACTCTGTAAAATTAACAAGATTCTCAGAGCATATCCCCCCTATTTCAAGTCCATTATCATTGAAAGACCGATTTGCTTTTGCTGGTATAAGTCCACTTAAAAATGAAAGACCTACAATTAAAGATTTGTTTGTTACTGTATGTAGAGTGAACAGTAAGGGCGTAAACAATACTACAACTAAAAGCTTTGAAGTTACGAAAGTAGAGGAAAAAAACTCCCATGAATCTAGAGGTGCAAGTTTAAAGGAAATTAAATATACCAAAATCTCAACATCCAATCAGTCAAAAAATGGTGCCATTGACAGATAGTAATGGAAAATGAATACTAAATGATAAGAAACAGCCTGTCCAAAACCATAAAGAATTTATTCATCTAACATTAAAAGAGCACCCCTTTTTGGATGCTCTTCGTTATAACTATATATTATTTAATTTTCTTCATTTATTGGTACCATTTTTCCATGTTGAGAATCCGTACCTGTACCTTCTGTTCTTTCAACAGTTTTTGCATGTTTTCCAGGTTGTGATTCTGTACCTTCTTTTGTTTCTACCATTTTTCCTTCTTGAGAATCTGTACCTGTACCTTCTGTTCTTTCAACAGTTTTTACATCTCCTTTAGATGCTGGCACTGTATCTTTAGGTACATCAAAGTTTTTTGAGAAAGACGTTGTTCCATCTGCACTCATTGTAACCCATTGATTCGAACTATTTTCATTTGACTTTAAATTGTCCGTTTTCGCATCATCTGTACCTATTGCACCACCCGCTAATAATCCTGTACTTAAAAATGCTCCTGCTAATAATGTTTTAATCATTTTTCATTACCTCCTGTTTATTTGTAATATTCATCAAAAAAAGTATCTAGAGTTAATGTTTTAGTCATTATCTTTATCTACTTGCTTTTTGATTACATTTAGCATAAGGCAAGAATCTATAGCTGATATGGACTGTATCTGGAGATTATGTAAAGAAAAATAGATGATCAATTGTATATCCTAATGGATGCTTAGACAAGATTAAAATTTTATATGAGTTTGATAGTTGAATTATCCTTTGTTTTTGAACACAAGATTTATGGCTGGGGTAAAACCTATTGAGGACCTAATCTTTTCTAATTTAAAAATAAACTTTTAAATATTAGTTTAAATTCAAATGTTAAATTTATTGTTACTTGCGTACTTCCTCCAAAATCACTATCAAAAGTATACATTTAAATCATTGTAAATAAGGCGTTTATAAAAGATATAGGGATATGGCGGTACCCCATTGCTATCAAACTAATAAAAAGAAATGCCTCAAAAAAGATAAAATACCTACCCATTCAATTTAGGCAAAGAAATACAAAAAATTGTACGTTTCTTTGCACTCTCTAAACTAATCTTCCCTCCATGTTTCTCCACTATATGCTTAGCAATAGTTAATCCAAGACCTGATCCCCCATTATTTTCTCGAGAATCATCTACTCGAACAAATGCATCAAAAATACTTTGTTTCATATCCTCAGGTATTCCAATTCCATTATCTATAATGTTTATATATACTTTGCTTTTATCCTCAATTAACGCTACAAACACGGTCGTACCTGCCGTATTATACTGTAGGGCATTAGATATTATGTTAGAGATAGCACGGTATAGTAATCTGTTGTTAATTGGAGCAATCACTTCTTTAGAGGGAATTTGATATTGAAGGATTAAGCGCTTCGCTTGAAATAAATCATAATATTCTACAAGCAATTCACGAATAAACTCAGATACATCAGTTGGATGTACTTCAAAAGGGTAATCAGAATGCTCTAATTTAGACAGTTCAAAAATATCTTCAGTTAATACCGCAATGATTCGAATCTTATTATATATTACATTCAAAGTTCTTTCTCTTTCACCTTTTTCAGTAATGATCCCTAGTTGTAATGCTTCAACATAACCTTGAACGGTTGTAATTGGTGTCCTTAAATCATGAGACAAATCTACAAGCATCTTCTGCTTGGCTTCTTCCAACTTCTTCTTCTCTTTCTCTATTTTATCGAGTTTTTCCGACATAACATTAAACGAATGCTGTATTTGCATTAACTCAAAATATGTTTCATAGTTTAACCTTTTATCATATTTCCTACTAGCAATTTCCTCAAATCCATTTGCTAGTTTATCCAATGGCCTGGTTATTTTCCTAGCAATTTGCCTACTAAATATATATACATTCATAGAGAAAAATACAAAAAATAAAACGATTGTAGAAAGTAATATCTTATAAAAAACATATACGTATTCCTCATTTTTATCAGAAAACGTATATTCATACTTTATTGCTTTTTTAGGAACCTTAACAAGGCAATATAATGTTTCACCTTTTTTTGTTACAAATGTTGCTACAGATGAATAATAAGGAAGCTTATCATTATCAAAAAATAAAGTAGCAAATTCTCTTTGTGAATATGATAAAAGCTTATCCTTCTTTTCCCCTTTGGTATAGATAATTTGTAAATTTTCATTAAGAATTTCTACCCAACCACCAAATGATTCTATTGATTCTGAATTAATAGTTTCAAAGTTTTCAAGTACTACTTCACTTGCTTTTAAATTATTTAACTTTCCTAGTTGCTTCTCTGTTTGGTACATCAAAAATATAAATAAAATTATCACCGTGAAACCTATTGCTAGTGCAAATATAACGTAATTTTTAATTAAGATATATAAAACTTTATTTTTCATAAAGTTCTTCCTTCCTAGCAAATCTATACCCAAGTCCTCGGATCGTTTTTATATAAACTGGATTCTTAGGAGAATCGTCTAATTTCTCTCGCAGTCTACTAATATGAACCATAATAGTATTATCATCTGCACAGTAATAATCAGACCATACACTTTCAAAAATTTGTTTTTTAGTAAATATTCTCCCTGGTTCCTCCATAAAAAGTGTTAAGATTTTATATTCTGTAGCACTGAGAGTAATGGATTCGCTTGATTTATAGAGTGTACAAGAATGATGATCTAATACTAAATCACCCATATGAATTTGCTTCTCCTTACCTTCTATAGCCTTTTCATTAAATTCATAGGACCTTCTAAGGTGAGCTTGAACTCTAGCTATAATTTCTAAAGCACTAAATGGCTTTGTAATGAAGTCATCTGCTCCAATTCCTAAACCTATAATTTTATCTACTTCTTGAGATTTGGCTGACAATATAAGTATTGGGAATTGTAACGTCTCACGAATCTTTTTAATTAATTGATAACCATCCATTTTAGGCATCATAATATCAACAATAGCTAAATCAATATGATTTTCTTCTAGACACTTTAAGGCAACTTCACCATTTGAAGCCTCTATAACAAAAAAATTTTCCATTTCTAAAAAAAGCTTTAAAAGATCAATAATATCTTTGTCATCATCAACAATTAATATATTTTTTTTCATACTCTCCCTCTCGTAAGTCAGAATTTTCAAAAATCAATTTAAGGTTATTGTAAGGTAAATGAAAGTGACATGAAAGACTAAAAGTTTAATATACAGGTATGAATTAAAAAAGGAGGCATTATCACATGAAAAAATTTGTTGGAATTGCGTTAGCAGCTACCATTGGAATTGGAGGTTTAGGAACTTTTGCTACTACTAAAACTCACGCTGCAGTAAACAATCAAGAATCAACAAAATCGGTTTATCAAGTATCTGACGTGCAAGGGGAATTTATGCACATTAAAGTGGGGAAACCTTGGCCAATGACGCCAAGCGGAAAACAATACAAATATGTCTTATTTAGTGAAAACAAAATTTATGTAAACCCTAAAACTGGTGTAGTAACAGCATATGAAGAAGGAGCAGCTGAAGGCAGAGTACTTGATAAAAATGGAAATATTGTTTCTATTTGGTATATCACGGCTTTTAAATAATGAAGGGTTAATTTTACAAGGTTGAAAAGAGCATCTTTAAGTTTATTATGAAAGTAGTAAAAGAATTTCAAAACTTGTAATTACACTAAAATAAAAAAGCTTATCCTTTAACACGTAATGATAAGCTTTTTTATTATTCTTTTCATTTTTTGTTTTCGGAAGTATTTCTTTAAGTTGATAGCAATGCGGTGCTATCCCATCACTAGTTAAAATTTTATAGTGCCCCAAAATGGAAACAACGAGTTGTATATATATAAATAGCTTTTGGAAAATTGATAATTTTATTTGGGGGTACTTTAAGATTTTAGCTTGAATGACATATAGTGTTACCTCATACAGAGTGATTAGAATATTAAACTTAAACGTGTTATTTTTAGCATTCTAAATAATCGGGTTCAATGTATTTCTCTGTTTCAGGAGAGCTTTTAATTTCTATAGGATATTTCTTAAAAGCTACAACAGTAATCCTATCTTCTTGAACTAAACTTCTGGATTCATTTATAGAAGAGAAACCTGTTCGCGTTAAAAAATTGTATAGAGAGGATTTTGTCATCCAAAAACTAGTAACGTTATCTAATGATGCCCATTTTGATTTTAAACGTTCTTCTATTGATGAATTAGCAGAGTGTTCTAGCATTGTGTGTCCCTTATATTCATAATTTTTATAAAGTACTGATACATTAGGAGTAGAAGTGATATGAGTATCAATTATTACAAACCTTTTGCATACTTCATACACTTTTTCTAAAAAGGGGAATACATCTGAGCAGTCTAAATGATATAAAATACCAGAGCATAAAACAATATCAAATTGACCATATTTTTCAGCACTTAAATTTCTTACATCATCTTGATAAAAGGTTAAGTTTTCCAACCTTAATAAATCTTTAGCGAATATAGCTTTTTGTATGTTTGATTCTCTTCCTTCTATCCCTACAACAGTTGCTCCTTGCATAGCAAACTCAATAGCGTAATGCCCCTCTAAACAAGCTAAATCTAAGATTCGAAGATTTTTAAAATCACATTGTGTGATATCTTGAATCATTGTCACAATTTTTTTTAATGCAGGATTTGGTTGTCGACTATCTCTTGTATATAGAGTATCCGTTAATTTAATATCATAAGCGGTCCATTCACCATATTTACGAATAATGTTTTCTTTTTCGAGAACAAAATCTTTCATGATACAATTCGCCACCTTTAACATAATATTAGTGTAATATATATCTTTATACGATCAATATATGTGTGTATAACTTGTATTTAGACGAAGGTAAATATTTTAAAGCTTGTCACTTTATCATGTGGTACGTCAACGATCCCTTCTTTTTGGGAGCCACTCGCAAATTTATAACAATAGACAGCTCAAATAGTTAACTATTTAAACTACCTATTCATCTCACCTATCTAAATTATAGAAATAATTCTAATTTAACTAATTAAGATTTTTTATTCTACATAGAATATCTTATTATATTCATTTTTAGCCATTGCAAATGTCATAATGATAAGTGGGACAACACATTACTATCAAGCTAAGCAAACAAAATACTCCATAAAATAAAATGAAAAAATACATTATTTTTTCTTATAAAAGAAAAGCAAAGAATAAACTTTAATATGTATTAATCCAAACAAGAGAAGATGATTCATGTGAAACAATTTACTAAATTTCCGCTGACATTTTTAGTTATGTTCCTAGCCAATTTAGCGAACTATTATTTTATCCTATTTATGTAATAATAAAAGCCTTCCTAATTATAGGAAGGCAACGTTCTAAAATGAAAACCTATATTTGATTAATAATTAAATTACCTCAAACTGATAATATACACTTTTCCCATTTTCCCTAGTTACTTTAACTTCAGCAAACCCTTTGCCAATGACATCCATCCTAACCATTCCATCGTCTTGTAATGTAACTTTTACAACTTTTTCTCCATCTTTTATTGTATGCTTTGCTGCAACTCCTTCCTCAACTCTAGATTGACCAACACGCCAACAGTCACTGCACTTTTTTTGGCCCTTAGATATCATTTCATTTTTTACATGTACACTGTTAGTAGATGCATCAGCAATACCATTTGTACTCAACAAAATTAAGGAAGTTACTAAACCTATTCCCAGTTTCTTTAACATTATTTCATCCCTCCTGTGTTAATTCATACTTTTATATTAAACTGAGATTCTTTCGGGTAACTTTCATTTACCTTACAATAACCTTAAATACCTTTCTGTAGATAATGAATTCTTTGGAAGAAAGAATTCACATATACATCAACTTAAAAGTTGTAAAAGGATCTCAAGGCAAAAAATTATAAACCTTCACTTGAGGATATCAATTTTCTCATTTTAGGTATTTCGTTTATTATCTTGATAGCAATGTGGAGACATATTAGGCTTTAGAAACCTTATCTTTTCCGTCTATTACGCTGACCTTTCCTTAACGACATACAAGACATCTAGTGTTAAAGTCATCTCTTATTTCCTTTACCAATGTCCATTTGGTCCAAAATAAAAAGTTCACCAATTAAGGCGAACTTTTTATGTACTATTGCTGCGAGTTTCGTTCACATCATTCTGTCCGTTATTTGAAAAACAAAGAAGTTTTCATGATATATAATATGTATCTCTAAAAATAATGTGCTTATACCCAATTTCTTTTTAGGTGTTAAATTTGATAATTATTGTGTAATTTCTACATAACAAAGAAAAAACACCCATTACGGATGCTATTCTTTAATTAATACCTTTCTTGCTGTATTTCCTTTATAGGGGTATCTTTGATTATTTCTTTTTTCCCTCGTAGCATCCAATGGACTTATGAGCCCCAGTTCCTTTAAAGTACCAAGTGATTCCTGTTTCTGGATCAGTAAAAGAGTTAGTGAAAATCCCATTTTCATTTATCATTGACATTCTATAGGGAGCATTACTAGTAAGTCTAGGACAACTAGTATGATATTCATAGATGTCATAAGATGAAAACTGTGGTGAATCAAGTTTTTTATTAGTATGATCAACTGTAGATGTTGCAACTGAGGCCCTCATACCCCCTGTTAATACAAAACCAGTTGCTAATGCTCCCACTACTAATTTCTTGAACATAAAAATTCAACCTTTAATAGTTTTATAACTGTAACAATATTTACATTACAGTAAATATTTATAATATACATAAAATTTAATTTAATTATTATGAATATTAGGAACTCATTTTCTCAATGCAAGAAAATAAATTCTAATATATAAAGACCTTTCTGTAAATTCAAGATAATCCATGCTATTTTAACTCTATTAAAAAAGGAGCCACTCAAAGTTGAGCCGCCCCCCTTTTTATTTCACATATACATTTCAAAAAATATTCCTCAGAGTTTTAGAATTGCAAATAACTACATTAATTAAACGAATACATTATTCAAACGGACGATATTTCTTTCTTAATACTGCCAGTTCTTCACTTAATTTTTCCACATCTGATCTCCAAAACAAACTTATATTTTTCATTTGTTTTAATGGGGTAATCCGTTCCTTCTTAACTAATACATTTAACCTAGCGCGATTTACATTCATTATTTCCATTGCTTCTGATGTTGTCAAAATATAATCATTTACAAATTTTTCAATATCCTCTTTACTTTTTAATTCATACATGCTTAATCCCTCGCTTTTATAATCGTTCATTTATAATTGTCGTAACTATATTAAGTAGTGTGACTACTGCAAAAAAGATAGTTGATATAATAAAAACATAATCTATTGTTTTTAAATCGTTCCAATCAATAACAAATACAAAAACCATTGCAAATAAAAGCACAGGTCCTATCGAACTTTTAAAAATCCCCCAGAGTTTATCTTTTAAATTTTCCATCTCTATGCCCCACATGATTCATGCATACCGAATCATTCCTTTCTATAAGGTATAATCCCAAAAAACTAAATAGTTTTAAGAAATGTTATATTTACATTGTTTAAAACCAAGTTGTAACTGCATATATAATTAAAGAAAGGGCCATGATAGCTCCAACAACTATCACAATTAGTCCTATACACCCCAAAAGAATTTGAAATAGATAGTATGCTCCAATTATAATCACGAAGATCAGCGCTAAAAGTGCAAGTATCTGCAACATTATTGTTTTAAAAAAGATTAGTCCTATAATAATTACAGCTATTATGGCAAAAATCCTCATATCGAAAAAATGACCTCCAATTTTCAATAACCATATAGAGCACAGACTTTGCTGCCCTAAAATCATAGTAAATTATTTTATTTGTATATCAATTATACTTTATGTTATGATATAACAGTTGTTAAATTAAGTAAAGTTATTGCATTTTCCCATCTTAATACTTTATAATGAAAACAACGATTAAGCGAAGTAAAGACAGGAGCTGTTTTTCGGGAGACGCTCACCTAAATAAAAAACCGATATAGATCAAATTCAGCGGAGTTCTTTTCTGTTTCACCTCCGTAATTATATAAATTAAAAGAACAGGCACATATTCAGCGAAGTTCTTACCCATTCACCTTCGTAATCATACAAATTAAAAGAATGGTGATTAAATTTGGTGTAGCTCTACCGTAGTGAGTATATAAAAAACTGCCTGCAAAATCTTAGACATATGTCTAAGATTTTGCAGGCAGTTTTTCTGTAAAGAAATATAATTTATATTAAACCAATAACTAAAACTTGGTTTTATGAGGATGTTTTCAGTTTGATCACACTAAGTTTAGACTTCTTGAATTTGAAAGTATAAACTTAAAAAAAACGCCCAATTCAAGATGTTTTTTCCATGTTTATATCAATTTTTTAAACATGGCCATGTTCAGGTAAAGGTTTGAACATGTTTTCCATATGGATTGGCCCTACATTATCAGCTAATGAAGACGAAATTTCTTTATAAATTAAAGAAGGAAGATTTATTATAGTATTTTAACTTAATATACAAAAACAATATTAGTACACCTATGATACTCTAAATTGTCACATGTATATTTTCAAAAACTCTTTTTTTATCACCCTGTTTTAACTCCCTCCCCAGCCCCCTACATTGTAATATTAATAATCTAGTCTCTGCACATATCTTTTTTTGTAGAAAAACTATAGTATAATAAATAACCAGAAGATCTATTTCTAGATTATCCCTATTTATGTGCCTTTCAGTTCATTTTCTGCTATTAGTTCCTTTGTTACATACATCAAATACATAATGACTGGGAGAATTAGATAACTAACAGTTTTACCTTTATCAGTAATAGGATGCCTTTCTTCGACTAGAACGACTTTTATTATTAACAGAGTTCCCCTAGATCAAATGTAACAATTTATGAGTAGAAGAATATTTTCTGAACTTTAATGTAATGTAAAATTAGTAAAAAACGTATTTCATGAAAAAATGTTAACTAATAAAGAATTAGAAGTGATTATGTGAATAAATTATTACTATCATGTTTATTAGTTGCATTCTGTCTAAATACCGCAGGATGTTCTAATGATATGACTATACTAAAGGATAGTTCTAAACCTTCAACACCTACGAAGGTTAAATGCATTAATAAAGCGTGGTACAAAAAATATATACCATGTAATAGTTTATGATAGAGGTCATAAGGCGAAATCATTATATATTAATCATGCTATAAACATGTTGGAATTAATTGTTCTAAATCTACCTAAAAAGACTATCAATAATGGTGGTCTTGTTTATATTGGTGAGATTGTACTAGTATGATAGAATAGATTTAACTTTATGACGTAGGGTGGTTGGTTGCTGTCCTTTCTCTTTTTTTATGTAGAGGGAAAGGAGGTGACTCCTATGATGGAATATTTACTGTCTTTGCTACAGGATTTGCTGAAAGTATTTTTGATAATTCTTGTTACCGGTTATGGAAACAAACTGGTGAGTAATATTAGCAAAAAACGTCAAAGAACCTCCCTACGCCGTCGGAAGCAAAAGGGAAGTTCTAGAAAAAGAAGATAACTTTATTTAGTAACTACCCGCCTTACGGCAACAGTTACCTGAAGAGATGTATCGAGTATCTCTTCTTTTATTATATACCCAAGATATTACTGTAATACTACTGTAGTAATAATTATAACAAATGAACATAAAAAATCAATGAGTAATGGACAAAAGAAAAGACACCCTAAGGTGCCTTCCTCTTACTTATGAATCAAATTTATATTTTGTTCACTTTATTCAGTATGGTGATGATGGCCTTTGTATAGCAATAGAACCAAATCACGCTATAAGCATTAGCGGACATCAAAACATTCAAAATCGGTCTTTTATGTCCGCTAATACTTAACGTAAGTTTTGGTTCCGTTGCTACACAGACGACTATATCCTCTCTACTGACTGTGGTTGCATTTTCAAACAACAAAATTATAAAATCTATTTATATAATCTTAATGATTTAAATTCCTCGTATTCCCTCATTCTCTTGTAAAATATCGCTTTCTTCATGCCAGCCTTATCCATGTACTCAACAGCGTTGATCTTTCCTACCTTCCATTCCTTACTATCCTCTTGCATGTACCAAACATTAGAATTGAAACCTTTGAGATTACTGTTCCCTTAACTACAAAGAAAACGCTAAACTTCATATATACTTCTGAGGATGTTATGTAATACTAATTGGTTTTTATGATAATTATTCGTAAGTGGATAATTCACTACGCGCCTCTTCTATTGTATCCCTAGCAATTCTTAACGATTTTAAACATTTGTCTAATTTCGCTAAATCTGTTTGGCTCGCAGCATCTCCATAGTTGTCTATAACAAATTGCAAGTTATCCATCGCCTTTAAAATAGATGAATGTAGACCCTTTAATTCTGTTGGGGGTTCTACATATCGTACACTTGAGATGAGATAAGACATTTTATAGAAAACATCGCCTACTTCTGAAACCCACGATTTGTTTATAGTACCCTTAATTTCTGCATCAGCCTCTAAAATTCTAAATCGGGTCGCCACATCAGATAGGTCCTTTAAATAATCATCCATTACCCATGCATAATGCTGCTTGTCTAAATGTTTATAATCACTTGTTTCGGCTCCTTGCTTTACTTCTTTTTGATTTCCTATATTTTTTTTATCCGCAGTGAATTCCTCAACTGCTGCTGTAATGGTTTTTATACCTTTTTTGCTACCAACAAGAGCGTCGATAGTTAAAATACTACAGATAAAAATCACAAACATGGCAATCCACTTAGCGCATTTCAGCATAAAAAAACTCCTTACTTAATATATTTCTCCTAAATTATAATACAGGATTAACGTTCATTATAAACAACATGTCTCTTTACCTAATACCTTACCTTCTGTTTTTCCAAAATCGACATCTTTAAGTAAATCTATATCATGTCAAAAACGATGTTTAAATATTGTATCATTAAATTAAAATATAACACTATAATATTTTCCTATCAAGAATATTTTTCCAAACCAAAATCATTCATAGACTCTTCTTTTCACCATTAAACCTAATTTATACATATTGAACTACCCCCACTTTCACTTCGTTTAGAAGTGAGGGATTCCTAAGTAAAGAGTTCTATCGAACTCTAATTGATTAGGCTAACCCCGCAGTCCTTGCGGTTAGAAGCCTTATCGCTTCATTCTTTAGATTGATACTTGCGTTAATATCTCTATCATGATGTGTTTGACAAGAAGAACAGTCCCATTCACGTAGGTTGAGATTTTTAACGTCTTTATTTTGATACCCACAACAAGAACATATTTGGCTGGAAGCAAATGTTTTCGATACGACAATGACTTGTTTGCCATACCATTTTGCTTTGTATTCTAACATGGATCGAAATTGCGACCAAGATACCTCACTAATTGCTTTTGCTAACTTATAATTCTTTAACATATTCGATACTTGCAAATCCTCTATACCGATAACATCGTGGTTTTTGATGATTTCAATTGAAATTTTGTCCAAGTAATCTTTTCTAGCATTGGATATGTATTCATGAATTCTAGCTACCTTTACTCGTTGTTTATTCCAGCGAGAAGATCCTTTCATTCTTCTAGAAAGCACACGCTGTGCTTTCGCCAACTTATCTTCTAATGATCGGAAAAACTTCGGATTTTCATAGTGGGTTCCATCTGACAAAATAGCGAAATCTTTTAGTCCTACATCTATTCCAATGTAAGAACTTGTTTTCGGAAGTTCTTGTACTTCTGTTTCAACTAATAGTGACACAAAATATCTACCAGAAAGGTTCCGTCTAACCGTAGCATTTACAATACGCCCCTCTACTTCGCGACTTTTGGCAAATCGAACAAGACCTAGTTTCGGCAACTTTATTTTGTTCCCTACAACGGCAATGTTTTCATTTGTTTGTTTTGTAGTATAAGATTGTACGTTGTTCTTCTTAGATTTAAAGCGCGGTGCGCTGTTTTGTTTTTTGAAAAAGCGTGTATAAGCATCCGCAAGGTTGCGAACAGACGACTGAATCGCAATACTATCCACTTCTTTTAGCCAAACAAGCTCTTTCTTCATGGCAGGTAGTTTGGCAGAGCATGTACCATAGGTCAAGCCTTTTCCTGTCTCTTTGTATGCTTGATTCCATAAGGATAGGAAATAATTGAATACAAAGCGAGAACATCCAATCGTTTTGATGATTAGAATTGCTTGTGCCTGATTTGGATAGATACGAAACTTATAGGCTTTATTCATGATTATTTGATTCACCTCCATTTCGGTATATGACTATTATACACCAAACGTACATTCGATAGGTAGTCGAGTAACACTTTCTGTATGTCGAACAATTAAGATGGCTTCCTGCCATCCCTTGTTCGAAGCCAATTCATCTCCCACCTACTCACTGGGCTGTGACCCTTCACGCTCCTTGAGGAAGGAGTCTTCTTGGCTAAAATAATAAATAAAAAAAAGAGGATCGCCCCATACTAGAGCAGATCCTCTCTTTCACTTCACATACACATAGGCTTCGTTTGCTGTTATATAATATGTTTTACCTTTACTATTGTGCACTCTATATTGTGGTGAATTATTTACAATTACCTTTGTATCAATAATGAATCCTAAAC
Source organism: Bacillus sp. TCT6 (assembly GCF_056033845.1). Classification (NCBI taxonomy): domain Bacteria; kingdom Bacillati; phylum Bacillota; class Bacilli; order Caryophanales; family Bacillaceae; genus Bacillus; species Bacillus sp. TCT6. The sequence goes on along the minus strand of NZ_JBVYHX010000002.1, from coordinate 248,911 downwards.
CCATATCTACAGTACCGGCAACATCTTTATCTTGCCAAGATGGAGAATCATAGAAACGTAAATTATTTACTTTTGAAATAACTCTTTTACCAATTACTGTAGCAGGTTCATTGCCTTGGCAACGAATATATGAAGAATCATAATAAATCCATTGGTTACCACCAAAATGTAACCAGTTCCCTAATTTATTCCATACTTTATAAGCCTCACCTTTTTGTAGCTTACGAATAACACTATTTTCTGTTGATGGTCCAGAGCGGAGATTTACATTGTATTCTTCAATATATGCAATACCATTCGACTCTACTGTACCAGGTATTTCATCTGTTTTTTGTGGTTTGGTATCCACTGTAACCGTGCTCCCATTATAAACCTTTAACACGTCTGCTCGGAACTTAGCCTCAGATACGCCATGACTACGAAGATAATCCAGTGGATCTTCATGGTCTGTCCCGCCTAATTTATAAGTAATATCCCTATGGGTCCATAATCCTTTAGAGGGATGAATATTTCGTTCTCGCAAGATTTCCCCAATTAATTCTATATATTTTTCATATGAACGCTTAAATTTTAATGGATCACTTGTCTCACACAATTCAACATGAACAAATCTAGCATTTGCTGCGGGACCTGCCCCCCATGCCTGATGTTTTGTAGATGCAATTTGAATTTTTTCATTCCAATCCACTGCGTAGTGAACAAACGCTGAACGCCATGTGCGAGACTCATATTTTTGAATATTAATTGCTGGCGCCTCTGGGGTAGCTGTAGAATGTGCCACAACACCTTCATAAGCTCCAACACCATAACGGTATGGTTGTTTTGGTAAATCAGGAATAAATAGAATTCTATCAGCAAATACATTTGTTTCAATTGATAACACTAAAATAATAGCAACCACTATGGATAAAACATGCTTGTATTTCTTTTTCATTTTCTAATGGCATCCTTTTTTATAATTTTTGTATGGTCAAATAATCCACTAGCTGACAATCCGATAATCATTCCTTGAAATAAATTCACTTTAATATCTTGAGACAAAAATAAAACACCTAGCGTAATGCCAAGTGTTAAATTAAATAACGGAATATATTTTGTTTGCAGTCCAGTTGTTTTTGCAATTTGTGAAATTCCTACAACAACCCCAATCATTGCCGTAATTTCAATCATTACATACCTCCCCCTTTCAAAAAGAAGGTAAGAGCAGCTCCAATTAGTCCACCAATAATAAGGCGTAGAATCCAAGTTGTATTAGCACTGATTTTGTCTAATTGCTTATTGATATTAATAATATCCTTTTCATTACCTGTCGTCCGCATTTCTAAACTTCTAATCTCTAATCGTATATCCTTAATATCTTGCCTTATTTCCTGAACATCACCCTTCACCTCTTGTAAACTATCCATTTTACCACCTCTTTCCCACTTCTTACTTGATTAAAAATAAAAAGCCACTCATAGAGTAGCTCTTTATTCTCATCGTATGTTAAAATGTTCTTCTTTTACCCATGTGTTTTGTCCAATGTCAATATAACCATCTTTTCTTGCAAAAATTCCATATGGATAAGATCCATCTACGTTTCCTTTATACTTTCCATTCGGGCTATCATATGTGTTAATACCATAACCTGCTGGATATTTTGAGTAAGCATGGAACCACTCTACTTCAAAATGTTCTTCTTTCGCCCATGCTTCCCAACCTAGGCACAACATGTTTTCATTTCCACCATACCAAGCAGCATCTATAATTAAATATGGCATTTTTGTATTAATAACATTACCTGTGAACCAAGCATCTTTTCCAGGGCCACTATATAAATTGATACCCGATCCTTCTGGGTATTTAGACGTTGCAATTCCTAGTCCTTTTGGTTGTAGTGGTTTATTATTATCTTTGTTAAATGCTTTGTTTATCTTCTCAATGAATTGATCCAATCTTCCTTCATCGAGCATTCGGTGTGGGCAATGCTTTCCACTCCACGATTTATGTGTACGTACGTTACTAATCGTTATATTGAATTGTTTCATTAGCTGAGCAATAACAATTGCTGCATTATCTTCTGCTTTATAATATCTATCTCCACCGCTTAAAGAGTAACAAATTTCAACCCCGATAGATTTACGATTACCATCCCCGTTACCATCACCGGCATGCCAAGCATTACGATCAAACGGAATACCTTGCACTGCTTCTTTGTCGTCTACTGCAACGTGAAACGACACTGAATTATTATTTCCAATCATATACGATATCTCATTTTCTGCTGATGCATCATTGTACGTATTATGTACTGTAATGAATTCTGGTGTCATTGTATTGGGACACTTTATACCATATTTACTTGGATCCACTAATTTTCTTCTAATTTCCATTACTGAACATCTCCTTTTTCTTTTATTTTTTATCATGTAAAATTCCATTGAATTATTAAGTCCATCTAGAAATTAAATGCTCATACATGCCGCATTTTATATAATGGGTTATGATCCTCATATTCAAAAAGGAAAAAGAGCAACCTTTTACATCAGTTGCTCTTTCAAAAATTAAACTCTATATTCCGCCCAGCATTTTACAGATATTACTCTCATCTCAAGAGGTATGATAACAAGTTTTTTCATTCTACTTAATACGTGCAGATTTAAAGATATTATCTTACATTAAAATGCTCTTCTTGTACCCATGTATTTTGTCCAATATCGATATAACCATCTTTTCTCGCAAAAACGCCATATGGATAAGATCCATCTACATTTCCTTTATAATTTCCATTTGGACCATCATATGTGTTAATACCATAACCTGCTGGATATTTTGAATAAGCATGGAACCACTCTACTTCAAAGTGCTCTTCTTTCGCCCATGCTTCCCAACCTAGGCACAACATGTTTTCATTTCCACCATACCAAGCAGCATCTATAATTAAATATGGCATTTTGGTATTAATAACATTACCCGTGAACCAAGCATCTTTTCCAGGGCCACTATATAAATTGATACCCGATCCTTCTGGGTATTTAGACGTTGCAATTCCTAGTCCTTTTGGTTGTAGTGGTTTATTAGAAGGATCAGTTGTACCACCACCGTCCCCTTTTCCTAAGTAATCTAATGGATTCACAGCATTACTCTTATTAACGTTCCAAGACCCTTTATGCAATTCAAAATGCAAGTGTTGACCACTAGAATCACCTGTGTTCCCCATAATCCCAATAGTTTGTCCTTGTGTAACATAATCACCTTCTTTTACTGTTCGAGAACCACTACGCATATGGGCATATACCGTTTCCCATGTAATCCCATCAATAGTGTGCACAATCATAATACATTCACCATAACTGGATGAAACATAAGAACGACTAACTCGTCCGCTAGCCGCTGCATAAATTGGATGATAGCCCGATTCAGCAAGGTCTATCCCATGATGATCTGGTCTGCTCCCCCTAAAACCACTTGTTACTCTCGTTGTATCTGTTGGATAAATAAATTTTGCCATAATAATCTTCCTTTCTATTTATAAGTAATATAAAAAGGCACTTAAAAAAGTACCTTTTATAACATATTTTCTTAATGTTTAAATTTAATATTTATAATCAAAGAAAAAGAGATCCTTTGTTATTATCTTACATTAAAATGTTCTTCTTTTACCCATGTATTTTGTCCAATATCGATATAACCATCTTTTCTCGCAAAAACGCCATATGGATAAGATCCATCTACATTTCCTTTATAATTTCCATTTGGACCATCATATGTGTTAATACCATAACCTGCTGGATATTTTGAATAAGCATGGAACCACTCTACTTCAAAGTGTTCTTCTTTCGCCCATGCTTCCCAACCTAAGCAAAGCATATTTTCATTCCCACCATACCAAGCAGCATCTATAATTAAATATGGCATTTTTGTATTAATAACATTACCCGTGAACCAAGCATCTTTTCCAGGGCCACTATATAAATTGATACCCGATCCTTCTGGGTATTTAGACGTTGCAATTCCTAGTCCTTTTGGTTGTAATGGCTTATTATCACCGCCACCATTCCCTCCATCAAAATCTACATATTGCTTAACAATTTCAGAGTAGAAGAAATTCCCTCCATTTTTATATCGGTAACCACCATTATAGGCAACGGCAATAGGTTGACTATACTTGACCATAGCACCAGTTGTATTACCAAGTGATGGCGCAACAACTGTTTTAGAATACAAATCTGCCACCGGTAATGAATGTTGTTTATTATTAGATGCTAACCAACGAAGGTAAGCTCGTCCAAAATTATATGATTGAACAATGGCACTTAAATCTGTAATACCATTTTTCTTCGCATCATCAAAAGCACCCTTTAAATGCTTTACTCCGTAATAAATTGAATCTTTAGGATTTTTAATTGTATTCATCGCCCAACCTTGTGATTCACTGGACTGCATAATATCAGGTGTCGTTTCAGAATTCCCTCCACTCTCCACCATAATAATCCCAAGTACATAGGGAACTAATTCAAACACACCTTGTGCTGAACATTCACTTTCTACCATTGATTGCCAACGTAACACTTGTTGTGGCAGATTCTTTGTTTTAACTGAAGCAGCTAATATACTCATTACTAAATCTCTCCTTATTTTCCTATTATTTTTTCTATAGAACTCTTAATCTACTAATTACATCTAACACTTAAATGAAAAATTTTTTTAAAATTACTTCATGTTGCTCACCTTCTTTCACAACAAAAAGAGCAACCATAAAAATAGTTGCCCTTTCGTCGAAATCTTATATTACTACTATAAATCACTTTTTCAATACTTTCTGTACACTGCATGTATCCTACAAAAAGGTAACATTAAAACCCATCTACAAACTTGACAATCTTTCTTATTTCAGCATGTTTGCGTCGGATATAGCCTGTACTATAATGCAAGTCAAACGCTATTTGTTCTAAGGTCATTCCATCAATATACTTCATTTTGAGTATTTGATGATCTAATCCTGTAAACTTATTAATTAAAATCTTTAAATCAAATACTTCATTCATCTTATGTCCTAATTCATATTCAATAGCTTCAATCCGATCTTCTACTTTAGCCCCTTCCGATTCAGCAGTTAATCGTATATTTTGCAAGTCCCCACTAGTCCAGCGCTTTAATTCTGCTTTTGATTTGTCTAAGTTATATTCTAAATATGCAATTTCTTCTTCTAGTTTCTGATAATCTTTGAGCCAGTCAAACATATAATAATCCCCCTACTTTTCTTTATTTAAATGCTGCTTTTATTTTTATCACCAAAGATAAGCTAACCTCATTATCAATTTAATAAAATTTATAAATATTAATTATGATTTATATTTTTTTAATAAAGTTTTTAATCTCTCACGCTCTTCTTCAATAGTTAACTCATTATTTTTTATAGGCTGCTCTTCTGGAATATCTTCTTTTTCATGTAACCATTCTAGTACCATTTCATTTCGATTGGTATTCCCTGACCCAAATTGTTTTTTATTCTTACCAAGATCAAACTGTGCATCTAGCATAGCTACATCCTTGAGTGTTTTTACCTTTTTGGCTTCCCAATTTTTAAGAATCCCACGTACATATCTCCACTTTGGTACATTTTCATCAATTGATCTATTTACTGCTTCCCCAATTAGTTCACTACCTAATGATTCACAAAATGCACCAAGCTCTATAATTGCTATTTCACTTAATGAAATTCTATTCTTCATCAAAAATTGATGACTTATTTTAAAATCTTCATTTGTTAATTTTTTTGAGAGTAAACTTTGTTTATTATCATGAATATGATTTATATTTTGTATATCAGTATTTAGTTCTTTCGTACTTTGTATATTAGTATTTAGTAGCTTGTGATTATCCACCGGTAGGTTACCAGCAACAGGTTTTCCAGCAGGTGGGTTTTCCACTGGTGGATAATCATCCACTGGGATTTCGTAAATAATTGTCTCCCATCTAACAATTTTGTTTTTTTCATCTCTAACCGGAAATCTTCTAATATATCCGTACTCTTTTAATTCCTGCATTCCAGCTCTTAAGCTATTAATACCGTCTTTTGCATGTTGCGATAATTCTTCTCTATAAAACACCCAATCATCTGGAAGTGTAAGTATGTAAGCTAATATTCCTTTGGCCTTCCAAGAAAGCCTCTTATCCTTTAGACCGGTATTATTAATAACGGAATAATTATTATCTTTTTTTACTCGGAAAATCCCCATATTATCTACCTCTCATATTTTCAAACCTTTTTTACTTACTTATTGCAACTCTTAACTTCTCCATGACAAAATCTACTTTCCACACTTTTTAAACCAAAGTGCGGTTAAAAAGAACTTAAAGTTCGATTTATTACTAAAAAAAATATCATCTACACTCTTATCAAAAAACTGTGCAATCTTCCTAGCTGTCTCCATTGATGGCGTTCTTTCTTTTTGATCAATCATTCGAATATAGCGTTCAGTTACTCCGCAATAGCTAGCAATTTCTTTATATAAGTTTTTTTTCGGATCGTACATTTTATTTCCCATTATCACACCTCCATAAGAACAATTAGTTCTAAATACAGATTAAAGAACTAATTGTTCTTTGTCAATGCATAAAAGAACTTTTTGTGCTAAAATGAATTCAAAGAGAACAATTAGTTCAATTAGAGAGGTGAACGATGTGATAGGACTTAGAATAAAATCCTTACGAAAAAAAGAGAATTTAACTCAAAAACAACTGGCAGAAAAAATCGGCGTATCCCAAAGAATGATAGGTTACTACGAATCAGAAGAGAGGTTCCCTCCACATGATGTTTTAACTAAATTAGCTGATTGCTTTTCAGTTTCAGCTGACTATTTACTTGGTCGATCTGTTACAGGCGAACCAAACGAACAAGTAACGCCAAAAGATGAGAAAGATATAGCAAAAAGAATGGAAGAAATAAAGAAAGATCTACAAGGCGAAGATGGCTTAATGTTCTCTGGTGAACCTATGAGTCAAGAAGCGGTAGAGTCATTATTAGATGCGATGGAGTACATTGTAAAACAAACAAAAGTAATCAATAAAAAATACGTGCCTAAGAAATATCGTAATCCAGACGATAACTGATGCAAGCTTAGGAGGGAAAACATTGAAATTCGTCATTAGAGATCTAGTCCAACAACTTTGCACCAAATACAACACGAAAAACCCCTATGAGCTTGCAGATTACTTAAAAATACATGTACTAACATGGGATTTACATGAAGAAATAAATGGTTTTTATAAATATGAAAAAAGAAATCGTTTCATTGTTATTAATACTAATTTATCTCCATCTATGCAGAGAACTGTTTGTGCCCATGAATTAGGACACGCGGTTCTACATACTCATGCAAATACACCTTTTCTGCGTAAGAATACATTCTTTTCCGTTGATAAATTAGAGATAGAAGCAAATACGTTTGCTGCGCTTTTGTTAATTGACCAAAAGACCATTCAGCGTGGTGATACAAAAGCATGTATAGCATACAAAAATAATATTCCTGTTGAACTTTTGGAATTTTACAAGCCTTGCTAAAGGAATTAAGATGTTTTAATTGTTGGTTCAAACGCTGACGAGAAAAAGAGAGTGCTCCATCTTTAAAGCAGAAGAAATGTATCTATTGTTTAAAAAATCTATACAGTTAAAGCAAATAAAAAAAATGCACCCCAATTATGTGTCTAACAATTGGGGTGCACTTCAATAACAGTAGGTCTTTTTCAAAAAATCAATAAGCCCTAATATTGTCTATCCTTCACTGTACGAAAATCAATACACTACTTAAATATTACTTTCCTTGTACAGAAATTCCTAATACATAGTAATCTGGATGTAGAGTAACTACAGACTCCCCAGGTTTTACCCACTGTAGAGGACTTACATTTAATTCTACGCTATGATTATCTTTTTCAAAACGATTGATATAATCCTTATCATTTTTTACAAAACTATCAATTTCTTTTTTAAATTCTGGATTTGGATTTACTAATCTATCAATCTCTTTATCAAGAGTGAAATTCGGATTTATCATATGCATCCAGTTTTTCGCTAGCTCAACAGTTGATTTGTCAACGACAAACATGAAATAGAAGTTATCTTCATCCTTCCCAACAAACGAAAATGAACCATGAGAGTCAATCATTCTTGGCAAATTAGGAGTATATAGATCAATTTCTGATGCTACATATCTATATCTGAAATTCGCATTATATTTCTTATTTACTTCAGTAACAAGATTTTGACCTTGTTTAGAAATAGATTGCTCTCTTACAGATGAAATTTCAATTGAATATCTATCAAAGAAAAAATCATCTGTTACTAACGCATTGGGAATACCTATTGGCGTTACCCCTGGTTTTGGCTCTGGTTTTGGCTCTGGTTTTGGCTCTGGTTTTGGCTCTGGTTTTGTTTCTTTTTCAACTGCATTAATAGAGTTATATAAGAACTGACTATACGCTTCACGTGTTACAAACATTTTTGGAGAATACATATTATCTCCTGTACCAATTGTAACCCCATTTTCCTCTAATGCACTAATTGCACCGTAAGACCAAGAATTTTTATCAACATCTGCAAATTTTGTTGTTTTCGTTGCCTTAAATTTAAAAGCATTTGTAAGTGCTTGTGCCATTTGTTCACGAGTTAAAATATCATCTGGACCATACTTCCCATCACCAAATCCATTTACAAATCCTGCTTTAGCAAGTGCTAAGATTTCTTTCTCAAACAAATGTCCTTTAATATCAGTAAAAGGATTTTTGAAGCTAGCATCTGCATCTGCTGGTTTTAGGTACATATAAATCATTCGAGCAACTTGCCCACGGGTTACATTGTCACCAAAGCCAAAGATATTATTTCCGTACCCTTGCACTACTTTACGATTTGTTAAATCATAAATTGCTTTTGTAGACCAGTGATTTGCTGGAACATCTTTAAATGTTGTATCTGCCTGTACATTTGATAAAGATGTTAAAGTTGTTGCTGCAAGTACTACACCTGTTAAAATCATTTTTTTCATTTTCATGCTATTTCCCCTTCTTCTCCCAATTATTTTTACGAATGAAAATATACTTTATTTTCCAACGTAATCATAATAACACAAATACATTATATTTATATATATTTATTTATTGTTTTTAATGATAAAAATACTAATCCCCCCAGAACACTATAGACTAAAAAAACTCTTCTTGCCTATAGAAGAGTTTTTACTACATTTTTACTGTTAAATAGCATTTTCCTTTATTTTAAGTAAATGTCTGCTGTATTCTTTTTAAACTAGCCGAAATATTGTTTTAGTATTTCTAGCCCTATTTTCAACTCTTCTAATGAGTTTGTAGAGGATAGAGCAACTCGTAAATACTGATTAGGCATGGTTTGTGCGGTAATAAAGCGCTCGGAATGAAAAACCCGAATGCCGTGCCTCTCCAAATCTGTTTCTAATTGAAATGCATCATAATGATTTTGAATAGGTAGCCAACGGTAAAAACTAAAAGGATGCCCTACAGGCTTGTTGGAAGAAAAATATCCTGAATAAATTTCGTTTGCAGACTCCGCTAAAAGTTTCTTCTGCTTAACAATTTCATGTGCTTTTCCTGATAACACTAGCTCTGTTATCACCTCTACGTCTAAAGAAGATGTTTTAACATTGACATTAAATATAGCCTTTAAAATATCCTTACGTAAGGCATCCCCGAATACCATATAAGCAACCCTTAATCCTGAACAAATACACTTAGAAGTTCCACTAATATAAACACTTTGTTCTGGAAGTAAATTAAACATTGGTTGCTCATAATCAGAAATAACCCCTGCTGTCAAAAATGCATGAATATCATCCTCAATCAAAATTATTTGATGCTTTCGAATAATTGCTGCTAACTCTTTCTTTCGAAAATTTGCAATCATAATCGTAGTAGGATTAGAGCAAGAAGGCATTAAAAAAATACCATGAATATCTAATTGACTACATTGCTTATCGAGTTCACTTGGGAGCATTCCAAATTCATCCCCTTGAATGGGTACTAATTGAATATGTAGCATTTTTGCCAATTCGATAAAATTTGAATAGGTGTATACATCAGTTGCAATTCGGTTTCCAGGTTTAAACAACGCTGTCAATGTAATCGCTAAAGCATTTTGTGACCCCGAAACTATTGCTATATGGTCTTGATCCACATTAATGCCAAAAGACTTCATCCAATTGAGACCTGCCGTTTTTTGATGCGGAAGACCAGTTGGATCATTGTAATTTAATAGTTGCTCTAAATACTTTTTATCTACTACCTTTTGAATAGTCTCTGCGACAATACTATTAGTTTGCTCAAATGATGCTACTAATCCAAGATCAATGCAGTTTCTGATTTCCTCTGTAGAAATAGTAATGGAACGAGTTGCATTAGGAGCTACAAAAGTTCCACTCCCTGTGATTGCGTAAATTAGGCCTTTAACTTCACATAGTTTGTAAGCTCGGGTAATTGTTGTAAAGTTTAAATCTAAAAAATCCGCTAATTCTCGTTGTGGAGGCAATTTTGTTCCTGGAGCTAAAAAACCATTTACAATATCATGTTCAAGTAGTGCTGCAATAGAGGAATAAAACGGACGCTTTAATAGTTCCTTATTAGGTTTCCAAGACATAGAGTAATTTTCAAATGAATTTACTGGCATGCTTCACCTCTACGATTAAATTTTTATAGATAAACTCAGCATTATTTTAAAGTTAGAATAACACACTCCTCTAAAGAAAATTGTAATCCATACAATTTTCTTATTCATTGTATGGATTTTATGTGTTAAATTTGTATGCAATAAAGCTCTTGATTAAGGATGTGAATAATATGAAAAATAGAAATCAAATACGAATCGCATTCCGTGCAGCTTTCCCTTATACAATACCTATTTTTGCTGGTTTTGTATTTTTAGGAATTGCTTATGGAATCTACATGAACTCTCTGGGTTTCAGTGCAATATATCCAATTCTAATGAGTTTAATCATATTCGCTGGATCAATGGAATTTATTGCAGCTAATTTATTACTGGTTGCTTTTAATCCAATTCATGCACTTTTTCTTACTTTAATGGTGAATGCACGGCATTTATTTTATGGTATTTCTATGCTAGATAAGTATAAAGGAACTGGTAAGAAAAAGTTTTATCTTATTTTTGGACTATGTGATGAATCTTTTTCTATTAATTCTACTGTTGATATTCCAAAAGGTGTTGATAAGGGTTGGTTTATGTTCTTCGTGACACTGCTTAATCATTTGTATTGGGGTATAGGAGCCGCAATTGGTGGTATTTTTGGTTCCCTTGTACACTTCAATACAAAAGGACTAGATTTCGTTATGACAGCACTTTTCGTTGTGATTTTTGTTGAACAATGGATGAGGGAGAAAAAGCATTATAGCGCTCTTGTAGGACTGGGATTATCGATATTTAGCCTAATTATTTTTGGTGGAAACAATTTCATAATTCCTGCAATGATTATGATTTTATTAGTACTTACTATCCTAAAAAAAACAATAGAGAACATAGAGGAGGTTTCCGTGTGACAATGAGTTTACTGCAACAAGTTATAACAGTTGGTATAGTGGTTTTAGGCACAATGATTACAAGGTTCCTTCCCTTCTTAGTGTTCCCATCAGATAAACCTACTCCGCAATATGTCCAGTATCTCGGTAAGGTACTACCTTCAGCTGTCATAAGTCTTTTAGTTATTTACTGTTTTAAGGATCTGAACTTATTATCCGGCAATCATGGTGCTCCAGAATTAATTTCAGTAGGAGTAGTAATAATCCTTCACATATGGAAGAGACAAATGCTTCTCTCCATAGCAGGTGGAACAATTATCTACATGCTGTTAGTACAATTGTTTTTTAATTAAATTTAAAGTGACAAGTAATTGATCCTATCATCCTTCTATTTTAGAAATAGGATCATTATATTCAATAAACTAAAGAATAAGCAATGAATGCATTAGCATGCGCAATTCTTTTCGATAATACAGTGAGCTTCGAGAAAGATTACTATTAGACTAGTTACAACGCACCAGTGGGCTAAATCTAATTATCAATATTGTCTCTACTTCTGTAATATTTTGTATTTAACTCCAGCTACAAAAAATATGAAGAAGGTTGGCAAATATCTTACCTCTTAGTTCAGAGCATATTAATTTTCCTAGATGAATACAACTTTATTTTTAGGAATTCTCCTTCGTTTTGTCCTTTAAGGGAATCAGAACCTTAGCTCTTTCCAAATTCTCTTAGCGTACGAAATTTGCGTTTTGATGGCGCTACCCTATCGCTATCAAGGTAACAAGACAAAATACTCTCTAAAATGAAAAAGGCGTTATTCTTTCTGAGAAATCATAGGAAAGAATAACGTCTTTATATTAATATTGCAACCCGTATCTAAAACCGCAATAGCTATGTCCTTTCCTTTCTCCTTTTTCTCCCATACTAACGGAGAAAACTCATCTCTTAGCCTTAGGAACTACAGGGATAGCATAATCAATCAAAATCCACGAGGTTTCCGTACTTAGAAATCTCCCACTTAACGACCTTACAGCCTATAGAAATTGAAAGTAGTTTAATTCTCTAACATGGATTGCGGAACAACTTTTTTTCCCACTACTTTAAATTCAATTTCCCCTTTTTCTCCATATATTAGTTCTATAATTGGAATAGTTACCATTAATTTTCCCTTCTTTTTTCTTTCTGTCTCTAAATCAATTATTTTCATGTCACAATCCCCTTTATTTATTATAAACAAGGAGAAAGCACTCATTTGAGTGCTTTCTCCTTGTTTATAAGTGGACCTTGTAGGACTCGAACCTACGACCGAACGGTTATGAGCCGTTTGCTCTAACCAGCTGAGCTAAAGGTCCAAAGCGTAAAATTTACTTCATAAGACGTTTTCATATATATCATTTTACCATATAATGTATCAATCCACTTTACTTTTTATTTAATATGCATATTTACATCGTGTTAATAATGTTTATATTCTACAATCCTAACCTTTTGTAATTAGTACTATCTTTTAATACCTTTATAGAGGCCTGATTAACAGTAAAAAATTCATATATCAATCATATTAAAAATGATATAGTTACAACATTGAATTGTTTATATTTTCAAATGCTTTTATGCCATATTTCTTTATATCAGAAATTGTAACTAAATTATATGCCTGTTTCATTGTATTAAAGCAATTATCTATCTCTTCTTTTTCCATAATAGGTTTACCGGGATCATTATCTTCTAATTCTAGATGCGTAACTTCCCATGGTAAGTCAAATAGAATCATTTTTTCTAAACTCTTCCCACTATAACAACCTAAAGTATTGATTACACAGTCTAATATTTCCTTTTCTATTTGAGTTAATTGATTTGTACTATCATAATTAACTTCAAGATTGTCGTACTGATATACTTTATATTTATTAAAAATAACTCGATATACCGGGCCATGACTTCCTACTTCACAATCATCTTCAAATAAATATGTCCCAGTAAACACCTTACAAAATCCTTGCGCATAGTATAACAGCTTTTGAAGAGCTAAAGGAGTAATATCATCATTTTTATATAGCAAATAGTTAGCAACTTCCTCGATTTTCGTAGTCTGCGTAGAAGGAATATCATCATTTTCCTGTAGCTTTGCGATTGCTTCTTTAGAGACTCTATATGCTTTTTGAGTAATTAAATCTTTATTTCTTTCCAAAATATCTAGCATAAAAGATTGATCTCTACCTAATCTTTTCAATATATCCGAGTACTGCTTCGTCGGAATATCTCCATTTACATACCTTGTTAGGGTAACCTCTCCCCAACCTAAAAGTAAAGACAATGGACGTTTTCCAATCTTATATTTTTCTAAAACCTCTCTTATTTCAGAAATAGTAACTAACTGTTCCTGTTGTCTATAGGCATGATCTAATTGTTCTCAATTATAATCATGAATGTTAGGAACAAATATTTCAGATTTACACTCCTCGCAATTTGCTTCTTTACCTACATAATGATATTGCTTCCCTCTAATGACTGTCACCTTTGAAACATCTTTAGTAGAATACTTTACCATATCTCGACAAAACTCACATAAAACCAACATAAAAATCCTCCCTCATTCTAAAACCATTAGTCACTTATCTTTACCTAAAAAGATAAGTGGCTGGTTTATTCCTTTACTATTCTAAATGTTTGTCGCCCGTACTTCGCTCCAGCATTCGCAACTTTTGATGAGAAAGAAGGTTCATCATATGCATAGAAGTCTCCCATAACACGTTCTTCCCCATTTAAGTTAATCCAAACTGGTCCTTCCCATGTTTCAATCTTCCACCAGCCATTATCTCTTTTTTCCATGACTCCTACATTTTGAGCACCATACTCTGATCCGCCATTTGTTTTAGCTGAATTAAAAGATGGTTCTTTATACCCATAAAATGGTTGATTCACAGATTCTGAACTATTAGCAGCGTGAGTTACCATACTAAATGTCGAGATAGATAGAATAAAGAATAATAACATTACACCCTTCTTTAACATATACTCTCTTCACTCCTTTTCGAATAATACTATATTGCGGTTATTACATTAACATATTTTTCTTTATTTTTCTATATTTTTACTAATGAAAACCTATTTTATATTTCTATCTCATTTCTATAATAAGAAAATAGTTTTTTACTTTAATATAAATATTTAAATTTTAATAAAAATAAAAAATCCCCTGCTTTAACACAAGAGATTTTGATATTACTTCCAATTTTCACATTTAAAACTCCGACGATTTAACGGGCTTTTGAATTCTCAATATAATAATGCATTTCTAATCCTTTTCTTTCTGCACGAAGTACTGTTCCTCTCAATTTTGATAAATGTTGTGAGACCGTAGATTGCGTAAGATTTAAAATCTCTATTAACTGTGTAACATTACATGTCTTATGGTACATTAACTCATTAACAATTTGTAGCCGTACTGGATGTACCTTCGCCTTTAATAACTCTACATCTTCTTCTAAGATTTCTTTTCTCTCTTGCTTTCCTTTTAACTCTAACAATCCAAATTCTCCTTTATTATTTATTTCTATTTCCTATTATCGCCATACATAATTACTTAGGTATGGTTCCCTTTTCGCCTGTTAAGAAAATATATTTTGATCAAATCTTTAAATTTAAAAAAAGGTTATTTTTACAGAAACTACAATAATACATACTACTTGAATCTCAATAAATATAAATTAATAGAATATTCCGTCTTATATTGATAAATGCTATTAAATAGATTTTGATAGAGGAAAATTCTGATATGATACTAATTGCTGAATAATATCTTTGGAGAGGATGAAATTGAACAATGAATGTTCATATACAGGGGAACGAGCAAATAACTCATTTATTAAATGAATGGTATCAAGAAATTAGGGCTAGGCATGTAGACGCCGCTCAATTACTTAAACAAGAAATTGAAAACAAAATCCATGATATAGAAGAAAATCAAACGATATTATTATACTACTCACTACTAGATTTTAGACATCAATATTTAATTGATAGCTTAAGTATTTCTAAAGATAGCTTTAAACAAAGTGATGCTTACAAAACTCCTACAGACGATTTCCTTTCATACTATTATCACTTCTTTAAAGCCATTCATTCCAATATTACTGGCAATCATAGCCTTGCAAAAATACATTACGATAAAGCTGAATACCTATTAGAAACAATTCCTGATGAGATTGAACATGCTGAATTCCATTATGAGTTGGCCATTTTCTATTGTCATACACATAAATCGATTTTATGTATTAATCATGTAATGAAGGCTAAAGATATATTTTCAAAACATCCTGGGTATGAATTGAAAGTTGCCTTCTGTAATAACCTATATGGATTAGCATGTACTCATTTAAAGGAGTGGGAATTAGCTGAGGAACACTTTATCTCGGCTATGGATACATTCCAAAAAGAAAATTTAGAATACAATATTTTGATTGTTCGTCACAATCTAGGATTTATGTATGCTACACAGAATTTATCCGAGGTAGCATTACGTTATTTATCTGAAGTTAATCAGAAACTACCTAGCGATTATAAAGCTGTTTTTATTGAAGCTAGGGAACATTATAAATTAGGAGAACATCAAACTGCTCAAGAATTAATAAAAAAAGGCCTGCAGCTTTCTACTCAATTGGGAATTGAAGGCTATATACATCACTTTAAGATTTTAGAAAAAATGAATCTAAATAGTTGTGCTACTGATATAGAAAAAACTGTTTTAGAAGGAATTTCCTATTTTGAACGCGAAGAACTATATGAGTATATAAATGAATATACTGAAAAGTTAGCAACCCAATTTTACAAAGAAAATAATCATAAAAAAGCCAGCTATTACTTTTATGAAGCTAGTAAAGCCAGTGAAAAAAACTTTAAAAAAGGAGCATTAAAATGAAAAAATTAGCGGTTAGCTTACTGGGTATCTTAATTGTTGTGACAGTAACTTTTGGATCAAATTCTTCAACAAGCACTCAAAGTACTGTAAATATTATTAAATATTCACATGGACATACTGGATAATGAAAGGAAGGATTACCCCTTCCTTTTTTATATTTTAGAATGTTAAACGTATCCCCTCTACATCTATCTATAAAAATTTAAGAAATAAATAATTCAAGAGGTAAAATAAAAATACTACAATTAAAAACTTCCATTTGTTTCTTTTCGTTGGTTTTCTAGCATGTTGTATATAAAAAAATAAAGCAATACTTGCCATAGTAATTAAAAACATTTGATAGTAATCCATCATCTGTAATACCCCCTCCATACAAAAAATAAGAAGTCTCTTTTTAAGAGACTTCTTATTTTTAATACAAACGACATACATAGGCTAAACACATACAATAAAGTCAGGATGATGTACTTTATTGCCTTTTTATCATAACGTATAATTTATCATTTTTGTTTAATAATTCCATTCAATTAAACTTTATCAACCTTAAAATGTTTTATAATAAAAAACAAATACAAATAAAATTAATAATATATTCACTTGATGCAGAAGGAATATGCTCAAAAGATATATAGTTCGGTTACAATATCATTCATGATTTTTTAATTTTTTCCTTCCCTTCTGTTAAGAGTACTTCAAAACTTGACTGATTACCTTATGTTAATACTTTATATATGCAAAATTACATACTAACCCTCATTGAAAATAATTCTCATTGTAACTATAATGGTTTCAGGGATTGAAATTTTCACTTTCGTTTCAAATCTCACAATATATTAAAGGAGGAAATACTATTATGAAAAAATTGATTTTAGCAGGGGCACTAGGAATTGCAGTATTTTCAGGTATGAACTTACCAGGGGCTGAGGCATCAAAAGCGAGTGCAGCTACTACGAATTTAGAAATTCAAGAAGTCACAAAATACTACTCTATGAGTTCCTATGAAGTGTCTCAAAAAGAATCATTTAATCTTAAAAAAGGGAAAGAACTTACAGTCTTTGTACAAAATTCAGGGTTCCCAATTTCTTATACGGTCTTTGATGCGGATAATCAAGTAATTGGCACATTCAATGCTAATTCCCCATATGGTCGCGTATTTAAAGCGCAAAAAGACGGTAATATTTCTGTACAATTTCAAGCAGGTGTAAATTCTACGTACATGAAGAAGATGAATTTTACAGCTAAATTTGCTGTTTCTAAACTTAACCAATAATAAAAAATGTAACGATCCTCTTTACAAACAAATTAAAAAGGTATATCCCTTGCATGGAATATACCTTTAGTTTTAGTGAATTTTATATTGACCAGATAGCTGCTCTTGCGCCATACGAACTAAACGTTTCGTAATTTCTCCACCTACTGAACCATTTGCTCGTGCAGTTGAATCCGGTCCAAGTGTAACACCAAACTCCTGAGCAATTTCATATTTCATTTGTTCAATTGCACTTGCTGCAGCTGCTATTAAGATTTCGTTTGAATTATTATTTTCGTGAATTTGCATTTTTTAAACACCTCCGTTGAATTTGGTAATATCATGCTCTATTTCCAACAAAATATGCAAAAAATTATTCGTTTAGCTATTATATATATACCTAAGCTTTCATCTCTTATATAGAAATAAATAAAGGTATAGGTCATACTCTATACCTACACCTTCTCCTATCCTACTTACTTTTGAATTCCCCTATTAACCCCTGTAACTCTTGCGAGAGCCAATTTAAAGAATTTGCTAACTCTGCAATCTCTTGTACATATAGTTCTTGCTCTTTCATACTTGTCTCCACATTACTACTGCTATTCACATATGTATTTGCAATGTGTGATAATTCATTTATAAAATGAACAATAGTTTGATTATCTTTTAGAATGTCACTTGAATGATTCGAAGTCGCTTTAATTTGATTTGTAACAGATTGTGCAGATTCAGAAATCTTTTCAAAGAAAGCACCACTACTTTGAACAAGTGTTATTCCTAATTCTACTTCCTTTGAACTCTTCTGTATGGATCTTACAGCTCTCTCTGCTTCAGCCTGGGTTTCACCAATTAATTTAGCTATATCCCTTGCAGATGCCTCGGTTCTTTCCGCTAATATACTTACCTCGTCCGCAACACCTGAAAATTCTTCCCCCATCTCTCCAGCACATGAGGATTCAGTAGAAGCATTTAAAGCTAATGAATTTGTTTGATTTGAAATGGTTGTAATTACAGTAAGAATTTCATGAATTTCCTTAGATCGTGCTTCGAATGCATAAATACTAGAAGGTACATCCTGAACTGTATCTTGGATTCTTTTCATTTGATTCACGATTTGCTTAATCAAATCTTTTCCCTCTACAGAATGCTGTTCCATGTCTTCCAAAGTATTGCCAACTTGTTTTGCAGCTCCTTTAATTTCTTTCATCTTACTTTCCATTTCTTGAACAATCCCTAAACATTTTTGCACTACATATTCATGAGAATGTGCTCCTAAATTTAATCCTGTAATAGCACTTGCAATTTCTTTAAAGGCTATGCTATTCTCTTTTGTACTTACCGACAATTCCTGTGAAGATGTCAAAACCTGTTCAGCAGTCTGCCTTACTTTATCTATAATCCTATTAAACTTTTTAATAGTGTTATTAAAATAGCTATTAGTTATCCCTATATCATCAGATCTTTCATTCAATTTAATACTTAAATCCCCTTCACCAACTTTACGTAACCCTTCTTGTAAATCCTTTAAAGGCGATAGAGAGTTTCGTGAGATAAATATTTGAATTGTAATTGCGATAGTTAATGAAATTATAATAAATAGTAAACCTTGTATCATAAAGTTTTTCTTTGTAAGAGGAATAATAGAAGCTTCCAAATCCGCTGCAACAATTGCAATTATATTTTTATTTTCATCTGTAACTGGCTCTAAAATTGTTACCCAGAACCCTAATTCATCTTCATACACTTCTGTCATTTGTGCCTGTTTTGTTTGTATTACTTTATCATATGTTTTCATCCAATAAGTAGGCTGCTCATAATATTCACCTGGTTTTACAGAAACAGTATTTGCTAATTCTGTATCCAAAGCTACTATTTGTAATTCAGCTTTATCATTTAGCTTGGCTCCTATAACATATGTTTGCCCAACACTTTTCATATCTTTTATAGATTTATCTAATTGCTCTGTCAACTTTTCTTTCTTCACTCTTTGAGCTGTGGGGTCTTTTGCTAAATCCCTTACTATTTCTAGATCTAATTGATTTAATACCGCATCACCTGTTTCAAAAGACTGCCTCTCAAATATAGACATCATACTATTTTGAAACATATTAAAACTTAACGCTCCCATACTTCCAACAAGGGTCAAAATTACTAATACCGTTAGTAATACATTTTTTTGAAGCAACGATAGCTTATGCCAATATTTTTTCATTGATTTCACCTTTCTTATTTTCAACAATTCAAAAACAAAGTAGTAACATATTAAGAGGTTCTCTTTCTGTTATTAATTTAAACTTTAAAATAGCATACTAATCGTTCAACCAAACGTTCCAATTTTTTTCATTTACAATTGCATCTTTTATATGTCCAGCTGCTCCTGCAAATCTATTAAAAGGAAGACGTAATACTTCTACCACTTCATCTTTTCTATTTGTACTGATTTCTTCTAAATCGATGATATTAAAGAATTTTCCTATAATAATTGCTATAATGTTTAATAGACGACTAAGAATATTTAAAATTCCATATTTATCTCCTAAAGATTTTCAAATTAGATTTGTTGCAGTACCTTCAGCGAGGATTTTTTAAAATTTCGTTAGTTTTAAATAAAGATAAGAATTTTTAAAAGCCTCATCTTTAGTTATTTTTATCTTGCAGAACAATAAAATCTGAAAGTTTAATTCAATCTCCTATTTTATAACTTTTTTCCTTATTTTTCTATAACATTATAATATTTACCTGTACAATCTAAACTTAGACTCTTTTGGTCTTTACCCTTCAATTGTCTTAAATTCATATGAGGTAGCGCAGTAAGTTAATTTTTAATAAAAAACGTTTGTATTAAAAAATGCAAAAATACATACTCTTCCAAAACTATATGCACTTAAATATTCATATAGTAAAATAATCAGTACAAACGTGTCCTATATAGCATATTTCCTTAACGGGCTTGATATTATATTCATCATAAAATTGGTGTGACCTTAATATCTCACTTAGCTCTTTAATATTTTGATATTAACAATATAGAGTTAATATATGCCTACTTTATCGCTACACCTACATATAAGCCAAGAATTCAATTACAGAACGGTTTTCATCAATGGTAGACGAAAACATGTCAAACAAAAAGAGACTCAATTATTTATTACTTTTCGTATAGATGTAATAAAAGATTATAGGAGAAATATATATGCTCAAAAAAATAAATAGATTTATGTTTACTTTGCCTACCATTTCTTTTATTTTTCTTATTTTATTAGGATCATTTTTATTTGTAATACCATTAGGTCTATTCTTACCTGAAATACAAAAAAACCCAATAACAGAAGCACCTCTTATTCTTCAAGTTTTATTGGGGGTATTAGCAGCACCTATATATGAAACAGTAGTTTTTCAAGTATTTTTATTTTGGCTATTAAGTTGGATTCCTTACATTAAAAATCGCGATTACCTTATCATTTTAATAGCTTCAATTATATTTGGATTAAATCATCGATATGGAATCTCTTATATAGTTGGTACAACGATAATTGGTCTTTTATATAACTATGCTTATTGGGTATATAAAAAAAAGAATGAAAAATATCAGGTTACAATGCCTGCTTTTGGGGTTGTTTTTTTGATTCACTTATTACATAATTCTATTGTTTTTATATTATCAAATTTATAAATTTTTTAAAGGTAATATAGATTAATGAATTATGTTTGTACTTGTTAAAGTTAAGAGACACGAAATAAAAATTAAAGAGAGGCTAATTCACTAATACTTCTAAATAGTCTTGTTTCAGTTTGTTTATTTAAAGAATAAAAAGAGAGGGCTCTGTCAGGTAGACAGTATTTTCAAAGCGCAGCTAAGCCACCTGAGTCTATATTTGTATGGACTCAGGTTATTTAATTTCTCTTGAAATCTTTGATGATTATAAAATTGTAAATATTTGCGGACTTAAGATAGATGAGGAAATCTTTTTTATGTACACTATCCTAAAATTTTTACTTTCGCGACATACTATCCTTCATTTTTCTAACATCCCATTCTCTTTTTCCAATCGTTTATTCTTAGTACCTAATCCATTAGGTTTCATTCTACCTAAATATAACCCTTTTGTTTTCCCATGTTCTTCTAGTTCTTTAATACCTAAAGTTTCGGATCATTTCATCCGACGACTTACAATAGGATAATAAATGTCTATTTCTTTCTTAACAGTTTTATATCTTCTTTTAAGTATAAACCCACTTCCTTTTCCTTTCATTTTGTATAGCAAGTAATTCTAATTTACCCCATAGAAAAATCCCCTCCATAATAAATAGGTTAATGTGTTTTCTTTTTCCTATCTACTATGAGGGGAGAATAGCATACTAAAGATAGCTTCTTTTTTGTAAAAGATCTAAGATTCTAGTGCCGTAATTAATTGCTGACGTTCTTTATCTCTAAAAATTTTAATTTCATGTTTAAATTCATAATTTCCTTCTTCAAATCTAACCCATTCCTTACTTGTCCAATATACAACATCTACATTTGCATCTAAAATTATAGAACATATGTCTACTAATTCTTCTTCGTAAAATGGTGCTTCTTTTGCTAGTTCAAAAGCTAGTACTTTTGGATCCTTACTTTTAATTTGAAGTTCCCTTGAAGTTTGCCCTAAATACTGCCATGGAGAATATAGGGATTGCACATGAACATTTCGAGTTTCTTTAAACTGTGATGGAGAATGTATTATAGCAGCAAATGTAGGTTTGCTCACTCCTATTGTTGCACCTAAAGCAATAGAACTAATAATAAGTTTTTTAATCATTTTTTCAGCCCTTTAATTATTTTGGATATGCTTCATTTTTATACTACATTCATGTTCGTGTAAATGAAGATGATTTGACATGAGTCATCATTTTTTTCAAAAACTGTATATTAATTAACCGCTATAAATTTACCCAAAACAAAAAAGTTTCCTTATGGAAACTTTTTTGTTTTGGGTATACATTATATGTATAAAAATTAGTTTTGAAAATATTTACTTATTTGTTAATAAAATTGTATATGGATATTTTCCCTACTATTTATCTACACAAATCTCATGCAAAGCCTCACTACAACATAAACAAATTCATCTTATGACCGCGTTTCTTCTTACAAAATTAAGTGATTGTTTCAATAGCTGGTTTGGGAATCATAGAATTACTTTCTTTCTCAGCCCTAATATCCTGTTCTTTTACCTAAAATTCCAATATCCCCATTACTTCTTTTGTAAATAGTTTAAAATCAGTTAAATGTTTTTCAATAATTTGACGAACAATATCTAAATTCACACTTTGATAATCATGAACAGCAATATTACGAAATCCAACCATCGCCTTTAACTTATTTGCTAGATCAGCGCTAAGTAATCCTGCTGTAACCAATAAATCAAAGGCCTCTCGACTAGATTGGGGTAGTCCTAATTTTTTCCCCGCAACAATATGCATTGCTAAATCAATACTCGCTTCACAAGCTCTTTGTATGTTCAATATTATTGAATCTTGTTTTGTAAAATCCTCTAAATTTTCAGGGGCATTTCCATACACATCTTGGATTCTTTTTATACAACGCTCTACTGTAGAAATTTTATTTAAAATAACCTCATTCTTCATATATAGAACCTCTTTTCTTTATATCATCAAATACTATCTGTCGTTCTTCATTCAATTTTGAATACATTTTTAAGGTTTTCATTTCAAAAATGACCTTACGTCTTTCATCCGAACAAAATATTGTCTTTCCTGTATGTATAATCTGAGCTTGAAAAACTGTAGAAGCTTCGGATAAATCAACTAAATCAACATCTTTATGAACAATGTTAGCTAACTCCTGTGCTAATAAAAAACGTTCATAGTTCCCTAAAGTTGTGTCACTTAAATAAGCTATATCAATATCACTATCTTCTCGTTCTCTGTTCTCAGCCGTTGATCCAAACACAATTATCCAATAGGGATTCACCGTCTCTTGTAATTTTTCTATAATAGCTGTTATCATGCTTTGAAAAATCATCTAATTAATCCCCCTTATTATACTTGAATTTTATTATATCATAACCATTATATAACCTTTTCAGCTACGTTTTATAATAGATTAAGAAAATTAAAACACCCTCTTCATTATTAACACTTGATCATCTTTCAAACAATTAAAATGACCTCCTGTGATTTAGACCATAACTTTGCCACTTTGGCAAAGTTATGGTTCTTTTTCTTAGCGGCAAATTTATGCTTCCAACGGTAAAATTTTAAATCATTCATAAAATCGCTTGAAATTATAAAGGCATTTAAAATGAAATTTCACTAATTTTACTTAAAATAACTTAACCAAAGAGTTTTTATATATTTAATAACTTAAAACAACTTGAAAATTAACTTATTTTAACTTAATGTATCATTATGGAGGTTACTTATGAATCAAGAAGAACGATTGATACGAGTCTTTAATTATTTAGAAACACAGAAAACTATGAATATAAAACAAATGTGTGAAATGTTTCATATCTCACGAGATACTGCAAGAAGAGATATAGTAAAACTTTCAAAAAATAAAGCAATAGTTAGAACTTATGGTGGCGTGGCTTTAGCTACTTTTCATAAGAAAATTGATACGTACCAAAAGCGATCACAGACTGAATTAGCAACAAAAAAATTGATTGGAATGAAGGCTGCAAATATAATCGCAAACAATGACATGATTTATTTAGACGTTTCAACAACAGTCAACTTTGTAGCTCAACATTTGCAATCAAAGAACGTAACTATTGTGACGAATTCAATTGATACTGCTTATATGTTAGCCCAATCTGAAGATACGACTATTCACCTTTTGGGAGGAACTTTAAATAAGGTTTCTCGACATACTACAGGGACTTCTACCACTGAAAAACTCAAAGATTATCACTTTGACAAGGTGTTTATTGGAACCGCTGGTATTACAGAAGACGGGATATACTATGGTTTTGAAGAAGATATTTATTTCAAGCGTGAATTAATAAAACATGCTGATCGAGTTATTTTAGTGGCAGATCACACTAAATGGAATCAGCGTCGAAATTATAAGGGTTTAATGCTTGAATCTATAGACACTTTCATTACAAATCAAGTTATGTCTGATGATTTATATAACATTTTAAAAGAAAACGGTGTTGAAGTAGTAATTGCGAGTGAAGTTTAAAAAATAGGGAGGGTTTATTTTGATTATATCTCTTGTTTTTGACGTAGACGGCACAATTCTAGACACAGAAAAAGCAATACTAAAATCCTTACAAAAAGTTTTAAAAGAAGAACTAAAGAAAGATTATGCGTTACAGGATCTAAGATTCGCATTAGGGATTCCTGGAAAAGAAACCTTAAAAAAATTAAATGTACAAAATATAGACGTTATTCATCCGAAATGGGCCAAATCTGTACTAGATTTTTCTCATGAAGTCTCCGTGTTTGAAGAATTAGAAAGCATTATTAAAGAGTTATCCCTTAGTAAATTAAAGCTTGGTATTGTTACATCAAAAACTAAGCAAGAATTAATAGATGAGTTCAAACCATTTGGTCTAAGCGGTCATTTTGAACATACAATTTGTGCGTGTGATACGGATAAACATAAACCACACCCTGAACCATTATTAGCTTGTTTGAAACAATTAGATGTCCCTAATAATGAGACAGTATACATCGGAGACTCTATATACGATATGCAATGCGCGAAAAGTGCTGGTGTTAAATTTGCACTCGCTTTATGGGGCTCAAAGACAAAAGAAGGTTTTGAAAAAGCTGATTATATATTAAATACCCCAAAAGATATTTTGGCTTTAATTTAATCAAGCTCATTTCTAATAAAGACATTAAATTACTCATTAAAAAGTCGATTTCTTATGAAGTGACCCCCGAAAGTTAGACAGGTCGTTTCATTAGGCAGCCTCTAGGGTATGATCCCGGTATAATACCGGGATCATACCCTTTAATTTTGCCTTAATTCTTTTATGTTTATAGTAGTCTATATACTTTGCTAATTCTTGTTTGAAATGTGTTATACTTTCAAATTCTTTTCGATACAGAAATTCCGATTTCATGATACCGAAAAATTTTTTTAATAACGACATTGTCATAACAGCTTCCTTTGCAAGACATACTTTGATTTATGCCACATTGCTTAAGAGAATGACGGTATTGTTTCATTTAATAGTGCCACCCTTGATTAGAATGAATGAGGAGTTTGTCTTGATTTGTTACACGTTCAAAGGCTTGTTCTAACATTGTTGAAACAAGGGAATAGGTCGATCTTGAACCAATTGTATACGTGATAATTTCACCATTAAATAAATATAACATTAGTGATAGGTATAACTTCTCCCCAAATAACTTAAACTCCGTAATATCTGTAACCCTCTTTTCATTTTGTTTGTCGGCTTGAAAGTTACGATTTAAAATATTCGGCGCAATTTTCCCAACTGTCCCTTTGTAAGAGCGATATTTTTCCATACGAACAAGACATTTTAACCTTAATTCTTTCATAAGGCGATACACTTTTTTATGATTTATTTTGTGTCCACGATTCATCAGTTCATCACGAATACGCCGATACCCATAACACCCATCATGTTCATCATAAATAGCTTCTTGAATCAGTTCTTTTACCTCCGCATTTGAATCAGAACGATTGAACCGTTTGATCCAGTAATAGTACAGTACGTACTACATGGAATTTTTGCGAGTTGAAGTAACTCTTTGACAGGAAATTCATGCCTTAACTCATATATTACTTGGGCTTTGTCTTGTTTGATGATTGTTTTTTGCTTTGAACTAAGGCATTTAACTTTTTTAAATACGCATTTTCCATACGTAAACGCTCATTTTCCGCTTGTAGTGCTTCTATTGAACCCTCTACTACTTGTTTTATTTTTTTATCTTTCATGGTTGGACGCCCCTTTTTCTTTGAATGTAGTGCATCCAATCCTCCTGTTTCATACGCTATTTTCCATTTCCGAAGTGTTTCATAAGACGGAATATTGAGAAGTGCCGCTGTTTCTCTGATAGATGTCCGGTGTTCATTCATATAATTAAGTACGTCTAGTTTATACTGGGTAGAGTAGGTAGCGTTTTTCAAAAGCATTTGCACCTGAAGATTCATATCGTCTAATCCACTCACGAAGTAAGCTAGGAGTAACTTCTATAGATTTAGCAATTGTTTTCCGCTTTCTGTACCATCTAAATATCGTTTCACTGCTTGGATTTTCTCTATTGAAGAAAATTTAGCCATAAAAAGTGCAACAGGTAGGCCCTTATGCTATTACACATAAGAACCTATCTCAATAGTATTATACTCAACTAGTTATATAAAATTCCTTTATGTTAAATAGAAGATATCCCTACAATTATTCTGGGAAAATAAAGCTAGAGTCCTCTTCACTATTAGCGGTATCTTCTTTCGGGAATGTAATAGTAGATCCTTCATTTCCCTTATTTCCTTTATTTATTTCTTGTTCCTCAGGAAATACAATGGAAGAATCATTACCTAAGTTTGGTGAAAAACCAAGTTTAGATAAAATAGCTTTTAGATCAGGTAAAACACCAATTTTATCAGAGATTGGATCGTTAGATTTCGTTCCAGTACTAGGGTCACTTAAAATAGCCCTAATCTGGCTTGGTGTATATACTTTTCCCTGATTATTTTTTGCTATTCCTTGAATTGATGCTGCAGCACCAGCAATAATAGGCGATGCACTAGATGTTCCAGCAAAACTAGATGTATATAGATTTGTTATAAATTCACTTGGTTTAGCATCTGTAGTATCTACTGCATTCCCCCATCCATATACATCCACTCTACTACCGTAATTAGAGAAATATGAACGCTTATGAGGAACCCTTGCAGAAGCTGCCCCAACCATAATTGCTCCTGAATCTTTAAAATCAGGACTATTACGATTTAAAACTTGTTTACCATTACGGTCTCTAAATTGATCCAAATCATTTCCGCCGTTTGCACCTGCTTCAATAATAATAATTCCCTTATTTGTTCCCATACGAATTGCATCAAATATGTCTGGTTTTACTTCCACAGGAAAATAGTTCTTATCTCCATATCCATCGTAAGTTGCTTGTGCCTCTAGTAAAAGAATATCTCCAGCTTGCATATTGTTAACCGCACTTAAAATAGCATCAGCTGTATTATAATTTCCGTTATCCCTAATCTGGGATACAACCTTTACCTTAGCTTTTGGTGCAATCCCAATTCCACCTATGCTATTATCCTCCGCAGAAACAATCCCCAAAACTGAGGTACCATGATCATGGTGTTCACTCTTATTCTGTCCCGACATCAATTCTATCTTCTGATTCACTAAATCTTCATGACTTAATAACCAACCATACTCCATATCTACAAAAGTTGTTCCTTTTCCGTCTCCACCCTTTATACTCCAAGCATAAGGTGCATTAATTCCTAATGGTGCTGGTTCAAGGTAACCTTGCCTTGTAAGTCTAGGCTCATCATATGGATTAACAGATAAATTTGATAAACGCTCTTCAGGTGGCGTTTCTTCTTCCTGTAGATACGCCGTTTCAATAAGTGATGATTTCTCAAATTTTGAAAGTAAGGCTTGTACATCAATATCACCTTGGTTTTCTACAATATAATAGTTTAGCAAATTGGAAGAAATATGTTCGGAGTCGTTTATTTCTCTACCTAAATTTTTAATTTCTTTAGGGTTTAAAGAACTAAAAAGTCGATTTATAGTTACATTTGGGTATTCGTTTAAAATTCTAATTAATTCAGGGTCTTGTTTTTCTTCTTTAATGAATTTTTCTATTCCATCTTGATATGGCAAATTAGCCTCATTTTTAAATTTCAAAATTAATTGTTTCGTAACTTGCTTATGTACAGTAGAGTTCATTTGTTTATTTGAATAATTGTAACTAGCTGCATAGGCAACTTCTGATTTATCACTTGGAAGTAGTCCACCTACTCCATTAAATGCTGTTAACGCAATTGAAGAAACTATAATTTCCTTAAAAATTTTCAAAATGTGCACCTCTTTTAATTTATATATGATTATAAAATGTTTTATATGGCCTTAATTCTTTTTTATATTAGCTTCTTATATTTCCAACTCCGTTCATTTGTTAATATTTGCTTATACATCATTAATACAACTACTTCATAACATCAAACTATTAATTTAGCTGCATTGTTGTAACTATTATAGTTACACTTATAACAAATAGTCAATTTAATTTTTTATGCAATTTCGCATTTTAAATAGTACATACTTCTATCAACTTACTCCTAATTATTTTAAGATAAGTTAAACTTCTATCATTTTAAGTAATTGCATATATGTAATATAAAGCATGTAAAGGAGGTCAAAACGTGGTAATCTCAAGACAAGATTCCTGGACTAACGATAACGATTTACTTCTCGCATCAACAGTACTCCAGAATATTCGTAACGGTGGAACACAGTTAGCTGCATTCAAAGAAGTAGCAAAACTACTAAATAGGTCACCTGCCGCTTGTGGATTTCGTTGGAATTCATACGTAAGAAAACAATACCAAGAGGAAATAAAACAAGCAAAACAAAATCGAAAAATGGGAAACAATATTTCTCCCTCTCAACAAAAAAAAGAAACCAACTCTTTATCTATGACATTAGATGATATTATTCTCTTTCTACAAAATTATAAAAAAACAAATGAATTTACAAACTTACAAGGTCAAATAAAAAATTTAGAGGTAGAAAATCAGTTCCTTCTACAACGTGTAACTATGTACGAAGAAGAGTATCGTATGTTACTTAATCATATTGATAGGTCAAGAAGCTTAGTTGTAATTGATTAAAAGAAGCAGTATATTACTTTTATATACTTAGGTCGCAACCTAAAAAATTACTATATATGAATTAATTTTAAATACTAATAAATAAAGTGCACGTTTACTATTAATAAACGTGCACTTTATTTAATTCTTAAAACATAAAATTTAATTTTCAACTCCTTAACAATATTAAAATTAAGATGTTTGTTTTATAGGTATTTCTTTACTTCTATTTTCAATAAGTCTATCTAGTAGTAAGTAAACAAATCCAGAAATAATACAACCACACCTAAGATTGTAAATAACATATGCCCTAAAAGCTGATCCAGTAATACACCACCTAGAAGTGGTCCAAATGCATTACCTGTAATCCGTTGAAGATTAGCCGCTCCCATATAAGTCCCCCTCAAATGTTCTGGAGCTATATTAGCAACAAATGTCATTTGGACTGGTGACATAAATCATTTCCCCTACTGTATAAACTGTATAAGCTATTAATAATGAGCTTAGGATAACTAAATCATTTGCGGCTATTACTTGAAACCAATTAAGAGTCTCCCATGACCTCTTTCTATTCGTATAATCAGTTTCCTGAACCTCAAATACAATACCTATGTTTTTATCCAAAGTATTGTTCTTCAATTTTAATAAAGTTTCATGTAATAAACTCTCATCAATAGATTCATTAACCGGATTCTCCCCCTCAAAGCAACGTACCTCACTATAAGGAATCGTTAAATGCTTAAAAGAACTGAACTGAAATGAAAATATTTAATATGATTCATTAAGCTTAAATACTTATGAAAATCCTTGTATTCAATTTCCTCTTGCCTTAATAATTTAGAAATACCTAGACGTGTAAGATAGGTTATAGACCAATGATATATATCCCATGTTATTCCAACGTTAGATAACTCCAAATTAACCAAATCAGTAAAATCCCTTGGATATATAAATATAGGATCAAAAGCATCGCCCAAGTTTCCAATAATGGGTAGGTTTTTGATCCTATATATATCAGTTCCTTTTATTTCTTCATCTAGCATGTTAAAGAACTCTATAATCCTTTTTCTATTATCAAGATGATTATAG
Source organism: Bacillus sp. TCT6 (assembly GCF_056033845.1). NCBI lineage: Bacteria > Bacillati > Bacillota > Bacilli > Caryophanales > Bacillaceae > Bacillus > Bacillus sp. TCT6. The sequence goes on along the minus strand of NZ_JBVYHX010000002.1, from coordinate 218,281 downwards.
CTCTGAAATTCCACGACATTTATGAATTGATTAGCATACACTGTTATACCTGATGCATTATACTTTATAGCAATATTAATAAATTCATCATTAAGGTAGTCTGCATTATCAGTAGGAAAATGCAACGTTAACAGGGATGGATCAAGGGTTAGAACAAAAGAAAGAACCTCTGAAAATCTTTTTGTATATGAGTTATCAAATAAAGATGTCCCATCAAAAATATTTGCTTCTAATCCATAGCCTATTTTAAGTCAATCTGTTTACTATCTAAACCAAAGAACGGGACCTGTAATATCTTAAATGAATTCCTTCTTATAAGACAATATCAACAACAATATTAATATTTTGTAATAGACAGAGTAACGAAAAATCCTTTTGGATTTCCAACACCCTATCATCTTTTTGAATTTTATAGAATGAATATAACAAAATATGATAGAAACTATATATTCTCCGCTTTAAATTCACTTAATCCTTATAATAGGTATGTATGTTATTTTATTTCTGTTTTTTCATTTCTTCTTGCCATGTAGCACCAAAACCACCTGATGGCGTATTCCAACGGTCTTCTTGTCGTTTAATGCGTTCCATGTCTGCATCACTCGGTTTAAATTCTTCTACTTCCTTACGTTGCTTTTCCTTATTATGATGTTGTTCAACTTCGTTATTATTAGGTTTATGATTCGTAGTAACTTCCTCGGGATTTTTATTTACCTTTACACCTGCTGTACTAGATGCGGGTTTATCGTTGGCTTCAACATTCTTGCCTTCGTTCCTTTGAGACGTGTGATTGTTTGACTTACTCTCACTAGATCGCACGCCTACGTTTTTTTCTTCCTCCCAACGATTATTTTTTACATCCCATCCAACAGGAATGACTGAATACATTTCCTTATCTTGACCAACATATTCCGCACCAAATAAATTACCATCCTTAAATTGAACTTGTATCACCGCTTCTGGCGCCTCATAAGTATATTCAATTAATTCAGTATCAAATTTCTTAGTTTTAATTGCACTTGTCGCATTACGGTGTAAGGCCTTAGCTACTTCTTCGTATGGCATACCATGTTCAAGTGCTTCAAAGTAATCAACAGGCATTGTAGAATTACTTTCATCTAATGAAAACTGATACTGCACAATATCAACTTTATCCTCATGTTTTTCCGTATCAACCACTTTGTTTTCGTTATCCCTTGGCACATTATCATTCAACTTTTCCGCGTCCTTTAATTCATCACGCTTTGTTCCATCTACCTTCTTATCGGCTTGCGTGTCCTTCTTCACTTCCTGCTCACTCTTAGGTGTTTCTTTCTTGGTAGAGGCGTTCTCCTGACCACACCCCACTAATAAATTTGACAACAATAATCCTGCTACTAGATACTTTTTCATGTTCATTCTCCCTGTTTGCGCTATATTTATACAATAACATTAACGTATTTACCTTATATTACCTTATTCCCTTTCGTAATATTATAACAATATATTAAAATATACAACGATTTAATTCTCTATTATGCTATCTATTACGAGATATCTTACGAGTTTAATTCTGTCAATCACGCTACGGCTTTCTCACACTTCTTTATCACAATTTCTTCTTCTCACCCGGGATACAACCTCTAGTGAAAACAAATGAACAAAATTTCGTTAATCTGATATGTATAGGTACTTATACATATCGATCATTAATACATTAGCAGTATTGACCAGTCAAACATTCTAATTAACCCCAATATTCATCCTAGCATGCGTTTCTCATTGTAAATAAAAAAACGGCGGATTCTCCATGTAAGAGAATCCGCCATCACAAGTAACTAATCATTTCATATTTATTTTTTCTTTTACTTTCGTTGGAAGCTCGTCTGTCCTCATATCCTACCAAGCTGTTGCACCTTTTTTTCTGTGTAATATACACGTAGGAATGCTTCTGTACGAAGATTCAAGTTTTACCGCATGTATCATCTCACTGTTTACAAAATACAGTCCGAACCAAAATGCTTCCAATAGCACAACTTTTTTGTTTGCATACCATTTACAAGCCTTTGTAGAGGAATAGTATCGGTATGTCCAAGTTTGATAATTTTTTTGCACCAGAACCTACAACTGTATTATGCTCAACCGTTCTCATCACTACCATATCTTTATCAGTGAACCTCTTCTTCGTTAGTTCTTAAATTATACTTTTTTCATAATATATACGGAGGAAATATAACCTACTAGTTTTTGATCTGCAGTTTTAACTGGATACCATACAAACTGATTGCTACTATCTACAGATTCATCATATGCAAAGTTTCCTTGAATAATCAAATTCGTATTTTTACTTAACGGTTTCCCACTTGAAGCGGAAGTAGGTTTAGATCTTAAATTTACTCCATCTCTTGTTACAAGTACTTGATTACCTGTTTTTAGATGATAGATAGAAGAATGTAGATTTGTTAGTATGTACTCCTTCTTTTTAAATATAATATTTGTGCTCGTGTTAGGATCATATTCAAAATCAGCTGTACTGAAAGGAAACTGCCCCAATTTTGTATCATTTAAAAAACTGGATTGTTCTAGAATAGAAAACACTTTTTCTTGGTAAGCATTTAAATTTTTTTGACCCGTAGCTTTATACAAAGGACTGTTTGCAGGTTTTGTTCCATTATAAGCCATAACAGAGAAGTACCAGTTTTCGATTATTTCTGGTCCAGCAACGTTTACCTTAGGTAGGTCTGTTCGCTGATACATGCTACGAAGAACTTTAACACCTGCTTCAATATTATAATTAATATCATATTTTAACTTTTGTTGATCGAACTGAGGTTGATTGGTAATTTGCATAATCCCAATTCCACCATCTTGTGCTATGATTGGCTGGCCGTTTCCATCAAATTGTTTCCATCCACTTTCTTGTGTAGCTACAGCTTTTACAACTTCAGGAGGAACATTTTCTTTTAATGCTGCGTTCGTTAGTAGGCAATTTATGTGCTGACGAGAGGGATTTTGGTTCGGCTTAATTTCATCATATGGCTCACACGTAGATGCAGCAGAGACATCTTCATAGGACCAACAGAATATCATGAAGCAAGCCAATATCCCTATTCTTAATAATTGTACTTTCATTCTAGTATTCTCCAATCTATTTAATAATTTATAGTTATACACATTTTACCATAATATTTTTCTAATATTCTATATTTTAAGAACCCATAGGGTCAATCACGAGAGTTGAAATGGGACACCACGGTCTTGCACGTCAGCGATATTAGAAATAGACTTCGCCTTTGATAGCAAGAATCCCACTGACGTTAGTCAGCTTGTGGCTTTAGCCGTGGGAGTGTCAATTAACGAATTAATGTTATTTGAGACATAAAAAAGAGAGGCGTCTGCCTCCCTCTTAGAATTGAAATTCAGCTTGCTGTTCTTTTGTAATCGTCTCATATCCCTCAGGATTAACTGTGTTACTAAAGATTAACTTAGCTGATGTAATCTCCTCAGGCTTCCCCTTAATGAATAGACCTACGCTACCTTCTTTTTTCACTTTCCCATAGAATTTACTATCATTATCCTCTTTCTCCCAAATAAAGTCATTTCCTATTGCATTTAACTGCTCACCATTATTAAGTACAACCTTATCTAGACCAGAAAAATCTACGTTTTGATCACTAGTATTTTCTACACTGTACTGAATTTGTATGTAATGTAAATTCTCAGGTAAATTACTTCCACCTGTATATTGAAGTAAGAAGGATTCCGTTGACTTATTTACTTTATTCATTTTAATAATCTTCATATTTTTTACAGTGTATTTAATAGGAGCAATATCTACTGTCTGATTGACTTCCTTAATTTTCATTAATTCAGCCTCATTACCATCTACCTTAGCTTTCTGCCCTACTTTCGATAAATTCAAAGTGCTTTTCTCATCTTTTTCAGACTTGTTAGAAACATCCTTTTGCTCAGCAGAAGTTGCTTTTTCTTTCCTCTCTGTAGGTGCATCCTCACTTCCACAACCTGCAAGAATACCTCCCGTAAGCATGATACTCCCTAATAATAATGAAACTTGTTTTTTCATTCTGTCCACTCCATTATGCTGTAAATACTTAATTTTTCCACGGAAAACTTTACCACAAAAAACTTTATCACGGAATATTATGTTATATAAATAGAAATCTTAAATAAAAAATCCCATCTTTCAGTTGTAGAACTTTCATTCGTACCATAAAAATTAATCCCCTCCCCGTAGTTAAACAGATTTTCATTTTAGATGTGTATACTTATAGGAGACATGTCAATATTAATCAAACTGGATTCTATATCTATAACTACATCCGTGACCACGGTTTTTATACAATCCTAATGTAATTCTTCAATCCCCATCTGCTTTTACACCAAAGCTATATATCTCTATTTCTTTTAAAACGTGGGAATATGAAACTTCATTGGCAACAATTTTATATCATAAAAAAGCTGTATTGTCCTAGAATAGAAAAAAGCTCTGCATTACGCAGGCTTTTTTTATGATTTCATCATTAATTTATTCATAAAATTATTTATTGAATTCGCCTGAAATATACGGAAATAAGGAGATTGAACGTCGTAATATTTGTCGGTAACGATAAGAATTGAAGGAAAGAATTTAGAATTTTTCGGTTGCCAAGATTCATTTTGCCATTCTTGACTATGGAAGTATAACTCATATCTATTTATCTTATCTTGCATTATCTTTTTACTGTACACTGATTTTTGAACTTCAATAAAGAATGGCGACCTACGCCATATAGTAAAAGCATCCGGCTCCATATATTCCTTCCCATACTTTGGTTCCACTTTGAATAACTTAGGATTTTCATAATAAACAAGTTGTTTGTATACGTCCACAATACCAAGGAAATGAGGAATTTTTTGACTGGTTTTTCTGATAGAACTGGGTTGCGGAAAATAAATGTATGGGTGTTGCAATACGTTAGCATCAACATGACCATCTCTTCTTAATCGTTTCATAACTGTATTACAACAAGTTATCGCATTCTTTAATCCTTGAAAATGTAAGTCAATAATATCATCACGAGACATACATCTAAATCGTTTCAAATCATTCAAAATCCCTATATCTCTATTCTTCATCACCTAACACCCCAAATAACGGAATTTCTTCTTGCGATGAAATCTTGAGTATCTTCTCCTCTTTAGACATGCGATATGGTTTAACAATTTGTTTCGCCTTACTTAATTCCAAATAAGGAGCTTGCACTTTCTTTAATCCATTTCGTTTAAAAATCATTTGTCCAGATTGCTCTAAATGCTCTGAACCAGGAGTCCCCATAATATTACTATTAATCGCACTATCACATTTAAAGCCCATTCTTACAGTCATATTAAGTTTTAACTTACCATCTAACACCTTGGCATCTGGCCTCTGCATACTAAGCAAAAGAAAAATCCCCAGTGATCGCCCGACTGCTGAAATCTTTTCAATCGTAGTCATGCACTCTTTTTCATCTTTAAGCATAGCCACTTCATCAATAGCAAGTAGGATATATGGCTTTTGATAATTTGGATTTAATTTGTTGTACGCATTAATATGATCAACTTCATATTCTTCCATAAGTTTTCTTCGTTCCCTGATTTCCTTCCATAACTTTTGAAGCATTATTTTCATTTCGATTTCCTCCATACAAACTTCTCTTACATGCTTGACTTTACGTAAAAAATGAAATTCAGAGTTTTTTAAATCACCAAGATACAAATGCAAGGTATTAGGAGACATATATTGAATGAGTGTGGATAGCACAACACGTACCATACTACTTTTCCCGCTTCCCGTTTCTCCTGCGATTAATAAATGCGGTGAATTGGAACCAATCATGTCGTACGCAATTATTTTTCCGTATTGGTCCCTGCCGACCACAACGGGTAAATCGTAACCTTTTAATTGTGGCTGCCATTCTCTATAACAATAAGTATACGGATTTAACCCAGCATTCGAATGAAATACATGTAGGACAAACTTTTTCACATCCCCTTCAATCGTAATATTCCGTCCTAATATTTGTTGAAAACAAAACCACTTCTTTTCAATCTTCTGTGGATCTAATCCGTTTGGTATGGTAAATACATATCTCACGCTTTCTGCTGAAGAAGATATATTATATATCTTTGGATAAATAGGAAATTTCCCCCCGCGTGTTTGATGTTCCGTATATAGACCCGCTTTTCCAAATACCTCTATAAGTTGATTCCTTAACCTTTTTATATGAAGCCAATTCTTTATCATTCTCATATACTTCCCCCTAAAACATGATTAGGATGCGAAAAAATACATATCCAATCAAACAAATTCCACCTATCCGCATGCCGTAATAAATACCTTCACTTATAAATTTAGCTGCCGATATATGGTCATGTCGCACTAAATATCTTTCTAACATGACTGCCCCTATTAAAACCGTTCCCATTACTCCTAATGCAATGTAAGTATGTAGTATCTGATCCGACATATGAAGGAATGCGAAAGGACTAAATGAATTGTATTTACGATTTTTCTTTTCTTTCTCTTCGTAAGGTTGATTCATACATTCACGAAAAGAAATTGTTTCCTTCCTATCACGCATTTAAATGTCCCCCTCTATAAACAAAATGAAAAAACTAGTTAAAATATAGGGTTTATATGCCTATTACCTTGATAGCATTATCTTGACTGTTAACTTGGTAGAAACTTTGCTAGTACAAAGGCTAGTTGATTTCGCATCTAATTTGGTAATAAGTTTGCTATATACCATAGTGGCTACCTTGATACATCATATTACGTGAGGCTTGTACATTATTAACACTTTTGTTTAAAAAAATCATGCTTTGGTAAAGATGTGATTAATAGGAGATTTACGGATAGGAGTGTTCACAATGTTTGGCTTGGGGAAACCATTATCAAAGTTTGGTAAATTTTTAAGAAAGAATAATATTACTCAAACCGAATTAAAGGAATGGAGTGGAGTAAATCAAAATACAATTAGTCGCATTTCTCGTTCAAATACATTTAAGCCTTCATTAGGGAACGGCCAAAAACTAATTAGGGCCTTAAAAAGAAAAGGTTACAGAGTAGACTTTGAGGATTTCTGGATGTAATAATCAGCTCTATAAATCGAACTGATTATTTTTTATGGTTAGGAGATTAGAAACTTCATTGTAATTTTCACTAATCAATTATCTAATCTAAGAGAAATAAAATAATGAAATTGGTTATACACAGGAACGATGTTCTATAGTAAGGATTACACAATATTAAAACCTAATATAATATATATCTTTAATATATATAAAGAAAAAAGATAAAACTTTTATACAGAGAAAAAATCGTGTTCAAACATTGCTGTAATAAGGGTTCATAATTTCTCTAGCCGTAAAAAATCATAAAAAGTAAATACTGGGAACGTACTTAATGAGCTGGATGATGATTTAAAACTACAAAATATCGTAAAGTAGATATATATAAACTACATATAATCATCATTAAATTTATACAGGTAACTGAATAAATAATAAATGTTAATTTCGATGACTTATGAACAAAATTTCCACATTTATAAAAAACTACCCACAATTTATTAACAAATGGGGCAAAGTTAGGAACATAATCTACTTTTTAAACAGAATTAACAGATGTTTTTCTGATTTTAAGTAGATTTAGAGGTAAAACATGATAAGAACAGTACTTAAGGCTTTATATTATACACATCAGGTCAAAATTATTAAGATATCAACAGAATACTAAAAAATATTTCCGCTTTTTTGTAGATTAAACGACGTAATCGGATTGATAATTCAGAATAAACAAATTAGAAATTGTGAATATCTCATTTTGTTTCACATGCACTGTATGTAATTGCATAAAAAATAGAGAGTTGTGATCATTAAAATTGAAAACTTACTCTCTGTTTTGTTTGAAGTAATACTCTTCACATGTTATCTCCAACACGAATAGCCCTCCACTTTTGCTTTTTTCAAAAATAGAGAGCTGTATCATTACATTGCTGGAAGCAGTTGATCAACCGTATGTGGTACTTCACTTGTTGAACGGTAATATGCTTCTAAGGACTGTAGAAACTGAATTAAATTAAAGTCTTCAGGGACTTCAATTACACGAATCTTTTCCTTCGGTAATCTATCAATTTTTTCAATGAACAGTTCACGAATATCGCTAGGGATTTGATTTCCTTTATACCCACTAGACTTTAATAGTTCGCGAATTTCAATTTCTAACGCTGTATATGCGTTAATATTTACGCCTTGTTCATAAGCGTATTTTCTAAATAGTGATTCCTCTTGATACTGCATGTAATTACGATGGTAAGCATCTAAGGTTACAGGTACAGCATATTTCGCATGAAGCAGTTCATGCGCGTTACGGAATAGCTTTTGAACATTACGTAAAGAGTATATAGCAAAATGAGTACCAAATTTAAAAATGGCCTCTTCTTGTTCATGTTTAGGTACATTGTGTGTAATTAAAGGATAAATACCAGTTTTAGCAGCTGTATCTAATACACGGTATTGAGAAGATTGCTTTAATAATTTACTTAGTGTATAAACAAGCTTTTTCGGATATCCTTCTTGTCGATCAATCATTTCACGTAAGCCACGAACTACTTGGCGAATTTGACGATGACAAGAGTGTTTTAAAACGTTAATGAATTGGTTCATATCCTTTGCAAATTCAGCAATATTCATTTCTACTAACAAGTTTTCTATGAATTTAGCTTTACGCTTATATGTATCTCGTGGTGTAAATGGGTCACGGTATTCTGCTCCTTCTTCTTTCGCGCATAAGAAATTAGGATGTACAGATAAATGCAATGTTGTGTATTGCTTTTTATTCTTCTTCCCTTTTTCTAACTTGCAAATTTTAAATAAAGGAGATTCGGTAGCAGATAGTTTTGTTTTTAGTTCCTCAAGTACAGCACGAATCTGGTGCGGGTATTTCTTATGTAAGTAACGATACATTCCACCAAAGTGAGTTGAATTACCTTGCTCATCAACTTTAAATAAAGAACGTTTCAGGGTAGTTTCGCGTTTCTGCTGCATTGCTACATCCATGAATAGTTTCTTAGCTGCAATGGATAACTCAAAGAATTCTTTGGTAAATACTATCGGGCTAATAAATGTATATGCATTTGCTTTATTCGTTTCTTTATTCATGAAGTCAGTTAAGGTGATTTTATATTTACCACTGTACTCATTTTCAATTGTAATGATGTTATGGAAACTTAACTTCTTCAAAGCCACATAAAACTGCGAGTGGTGAATATGTGCAAATGCTTCTTTATAATTTTTATAATCTTCCCAAAGCATATGGATCGATACATGTGAAAGCTCACCATATGTATTACATTTTTTATGAAGAAATAGAAATACTTCTAGATCAGCATTTGTAATACCATATAGCTTATGTTTTCTGCCCTCATTTTTATCAAATCCACTTACTTTATCCACAATCTTTTTCATTTTCAGTGAAAAAGATGGCTTTGCTTGTTCAACAAATCCCTCTTCATCAGCAATTCGTTCTTCATAGGACATTGAATTCACAATGTCTTCTAGATAAGTATCTTTAAAACTGTAATACTTACCTTCCAAAGCTTCTACTAACTTTTGCCACGATTTAATTGTTACAATTACCGGTGTTGTTGTTTCACCATTCAAACTACGCTTGTTCTTTATAACGAAAGGTTTTGCCATCTTTTTCACCTCCTTTTATGTTAAGTTGCAGTTTTCCCCACAATTAGATATAGAATTTCATTTTTGATTATATCAAATCGAATGCTGGTGAAATCTGTCCCTTTAAGAGGAAAAATAAAAAAATGAAACGCGCCCAAATCCCTTGGGGGACAAGGGATTTGACGTTTCATAAAAAAAAGTTTATTGCCACCATAGGGCTATGAAGTTTTTTGAATATGAAACGTAGTATGTTGTGGGGTGAATCTTACTAAACCATTGATTTTATAGGGTTTTACGCTAATTTCGTTTTAAAGTTGTAGCCATCATATAGCTATAACGTTTCATGTTTTGGATTGACTAAGAAATTTCTATAAATTTCGTATAAATACTGATATATAGGGAGTTATAAATGTTTTTAAATGAAAAGTTGTAGCCATCATACCGCTATAAACGTTTCATTTCGTTTCATGTTTCCTGCCGTCATATAGCTATAACGTTTCAAGTTTTTAAAACAAGTTATATTTTATTGAAAGCTGCTGTAACCCTTGGTATATATAGATTTGTTTGAAGTTTTAAAGTTAAAGTTGTAGCCATCATATAGCTATAATAATTTTATTGCGTTTTCTTTCATATTTAATGAAATGGCTTTATATCAACGTTTATTAGTAAATTACATAGAATAAAAATTTTTTTAGTCGAATGATTTTCAGGATATTCTCGTTTCATTTTTTAAAAGTTGTAGCCATCATATAGCTATAACGTTTCATAAATTACGAAATTATAACCACAATATAGCTATTCATTATTATAAGTAAGAAGTAATAGCCGTGATAAGGCTATGCAGTTTCAAGTAAGAAGTAATAGCCGCGATAAGGCTATGCAGTTTCAAGTAAGAAGTAATAGCCGTGATAAGGCTATGCAGTTTCAAGTAAGAAGTAATAGCCGCGATAAGGCTATGCAGTTTCAAGTAAGAAGTAATAGCCGCGATAAGGCTATGCAGTTTCAAATAAGAGCTTATAGCCGTGATAAGGCTATGTAGTTTCAAGTAAGAAGTAATAGCCGTGATAAGGCTATATAGTTTCAAGTAAGAAGTAGTAGCCGCGATAAGGCTATGCAGTTTTAAATAAGAGCTTATAGCCATGATAAGGCTATGCAGTTTTAAATAAGAGCTTATAGCCATGATAAGGCTATATAGTTTCAAGTAAGAAGTAGTAGCCGCGATAAGGCTATGCAGTTTCAAATAAGGGCCTATAGCCCCGATAAAGCTATATAGTTTCAAATAAGAGTATATAGCCATGATAAGGCTATGTAGTTTTAAATAAGAAGCAGCTGGGGTATTTAAGTTTTGACTTAGAGTAACAAGTTATCTAGGCGTTAAGCAAAAAATCAGTGTGTTTAACTAATTTACTTTTAAAAATTGAAATTGTATTGTAAAGTAGTGATTTTACAAATAGAAGCAGTTTTATATAATTAAAGACAAGTAAAGAGGATTTAAATGATCCAAAATAAAAGGAGTAAAAATCAACAATTGTGCGGATTATTCAGATAACATTTCACCTTAAAGGTTATGTGGTTTTTCATCTAAATGGGAAAAATAAACGCATTTTGATTCAGTCATTCGTTTAAAGTGAACTTCCATCAGTGGGAGTCTTATAGCCTGCGAATTGTGGGATGAAAAATGGACTAAGAATTTAATCTTAGTCCATTTCTTATTTTATATCCATTTTGTATGGAATGTACCTTCTTTATCTACTCGTTTATACGTATGCGCTCCAAAATAATCGCGCTGCGCTTGTAACAAGTTGGCAGGTAGTTTGGCAGTACGATAGCTGTCATAATAAGAAATTGCTGCTGAAAATGCAGGTATCGGAATGCCCTGTTGTACCGCCATTGAGATAATTTGACGTAATCCACCTTGATATGACTCTACAATTTCTTTAAAGTATGGATCAAGTAAAAGGTTCGGTAGGTCAGTGTTTGTTTCATAAGCCTCTTTAATGTTCTGTAAAAAGGCAGCACGGATAATACATCCGCCTCTCCAAAGCATAGAAATGCTGCCAAAATCAAGGTTCCAATCATATTCATCAGAAGCTGCCTTCAATTGCGTGAATCCTTGTGCATAAGAACAAATTTTACTCATATATAAAGCTTGGCGCACTGCTTCAATTAATTCAGCTTTTTCAACTCCAATTGCTGTTTTATCTTTAGGACCAGATAAAACTTTGCTTGCGTTCACTCGCTCTTCTTTTAAAGCAGAAATGCAACGTGCAAATACAGATTCTGTGATAATAGGGAGAGAGATACCTAAATCAAGTGCGCTTTGGCTTGTCCATTTCCCTGTACCCTTTTGTCCTGCAGTATCAAGAATAACATCCACTAATGGCTTACCAGTTTCTTCATCTTTCTTCTTGAAGATATCGGCTGTAATCTCAATTAGATAGCTGTTCAGTTCACCTTTATTCCATTCAGCAAATATTTCATGGAATTCTTCTGCAGTCAAATTAAGTGTTTGTTTCAAGAAGAAATATGCTTCACAAATTAATTGCATATCTCCATACTCAATACCGTTGTGAACCATCTTTACATAGTGGCCTGCCCCATTAGGTCCGATATAAGAACAACAAGGCTCGTTATTCACTTTTGCAGAGATGTTTTCAAGCATATCCTTTACTTTTTCGTATGCATCCTTCTGTCCGCCTGGCATAATAGATGGTCCCTTCAATGCACCCTCTTCGCCGCCTGACACACCTGCACCGATGAAATTGATTCCTTCTTCGGCAAGACGTTTGTTTCGGCGGATTGTATCGACAAAGTATGTATTACCACCGTCAATTAAAATATCACCTTGATCGAGGTGAGGGACTAGGGAATCAATTGCCTTATCTGTAATTTCCCCTGCATTAACCATTAATAAAATCTTTCTAGGTGATTCAAGTGAGTTAACAAACTCTTCAACTATATGAGTACCAACTAAGTTTTTACCACGGTTTTCCTCAATGATTTCATCAACTTTTTCCTTTGAAATATCATATAGGGCAACAGAATACCCTTTGCTCTCAAAGTTAAGTGCGAGGCTTTTTCCCATAACGCCCACACCAACAACTCCAATTTGTAACTTTGCCATACTCCATCGTTCCTTTCCATGTATGTTACTCTGTATTATAGTATATATACCTAAAATAACACTTTAATCAAATAATCAATCTTTTTCATTTCAATAGGCTCCACCAGTATTCGTACAAAAGGTTATAGGGACACGGCGCATCACTATCAAGTTAAAAAATAAAGAGAAATTTTCATCCTTATTAATCAATCATGAAAAATAACCGGTTAATTATGAAAAATCACATTAAACAGCTTCCGTATCCCTTTTATTGTTTAGAAAAATCTATACAAATAAACTTAATAATAAAGTAAATCCTAATCCGGCTACAGAAACGATAGTCTCAAGTAAAGTCCATGTTGCAAATGTTTCTTTCATGCTTAAACCAAAGTACTCTTTGAACATCCAGAAACCAGCATCGTTTACGTGTGAAGCAATTAAACTACCAGCCCCTGTTGCAAGGACAACTAAAGCAAGGTTAACATCAGATTGACCTAACATCGGAATCACTAAACCGACAGTTGTTAATGCAGCAACCGTAGCAGACCCCAATGAAATACGTAAGATGGCAGCGATAATCCATGCGAGCAAGATCGGTGATAATGAAGTTCCTTTGAATAATTCGGCTACATAGTTACCAACGCCGCCATCAATTAATACTTGTTTGAAAGCGCCGCCTCCACCAATAATTAAGAGCATCATCCCAATATTTGAGATCGCTGTTGTACAAGATTCCATCACATTTTTGATTGGAATATTTCTTGCCAATCCCATTGTATAGATCGCAACTAGTAAGGATATCAACATGGCAGTATCCGCATTCCCAATAAACTCGATTGTTACTAGTAAACTATTATCTTTGAATTCCATTGTTTTTTGCAGCAAAGTAATAATTGTAGCGACTGCCATTAAAAGAACAGGCAGTAAAGCGGTAAAAACACTGATTCCAAAGCCAGGAGTTTCTACAAGTGTAAATACTTTCTGCTCACCTAAAGATTTGATATTACCGGTTTTTGTGAACGCATCAGGTACTAGTTTTTTTGCAAGTTTAGTAAATACAGGTCCAGCTAACACAACTGTTGGAACCGCTATCATAAAACCGTAAAGTAATACTTCACCGATGTTTGCATGCAATTCACCAGCGATAGCAGTTGGTCCTGGGTGTGGCGGTAAAAATCCGTGTGTTACAGATAAAGCTGCTGCCATTGAAATACCGAGATATAAGATAGAAACTTTTAATTCTCTTGAAATCGCAAATACAATCGGAATTAATAATACTAATCCTACTTCAAAAAATAATGCAATCCCGATAATAAATGAGGCAGTCACAACAGCCCATTGAATGTTCTTTTCACCAAATTTTTTCACAAGGGTCATGGCAATGCGTTGTGCGCCTCCAGAATCTGAAAGCAACTTACCTAACATCGCACCAAGTCCAAAAACGAGTGCTAAATGACCAAGTGTTCCCCCTAATCCCGCTTCAATGGTTTTAAAAATTTTTTCTGGTGGCATTCCAAGTGCTAAAGCAACCCCGACCGATACAATGATTAATGAAATAAAGGTATTTAATTTAAAGCGCATAATCAGTAAAAGTAATGCTAAAATCCCAATTGCTACAATGACTAATGGCATCGTAGTTCCCCCCTAATCTTAGCTGTATTTGTATTTATCCCGCTATTCGTGGGCAGTAAGGCCCCCATCTCGAGATTTAGATAGAAACGAGGCGTGGGGGATTACTGATGAAAGTTTTACTTTATTAAATTTCTTTGATAATTTGCAATTCGTGTATAATCATCTTCTAGCGCCCTTGATAGGTTAATAAATATCGGCAGTAATTGTCTGTATTCTTTTGTTGCATCTTCTTTCGGTGTATGTTTGTAGGTATTGCCAACCATTTCGGAAACGATTTCAAAAGAATCAATTTTTCCTGTAGCATAGAGACCTAATATACATGCACCTAGACAAGAGCTTTCGTAGCTCTTTGGAACAACGACTTCAGATGCGAAAATATCGGACATCATCTGTCGCCAAACGTCAGACCTTGCGAAGCCGCCTGTTGCTTGAATACGGGTTACAGGACCATCCATGCATTCGGTTAACGCTAAGAATACAGTGTATAAATTATATATAACGCCTTCTAAAGCTGCACGAATCATATGTTCCTTCTTATGTGACATTGTTAAACCGAAGAAGGAGCCACGTACATCTGGATTCCATAATGGTGCACGTTCACCTGCGAGGTATGGATGGAATATTAATCCGTCTGCACCAGGTCTCACGCGTTCAGCTATTTTAGTTAATACATCGTATGGATCAATTCCTAGTCTTTTCGCAGTTTCTACTTCTGATGAAGCAAGTTCATCACGAATCCAACGAAGGACCATTCCGCCATTGTTTACCGGTCCACCAATTACCCAATGCTTTTCAGTTAAGGCATAACAAAATATTCTTCCTTTTTTATCTGTTTGTGGCTTGTCAATGATGGTCCGAATAGCACCACTTGTCCCAATTGTGACAGCAATCTCCCCTTTCCGAATTGCATTTACACCTAGATTAGAAAGCACCCCATCACTGGCACCAATGACAAACGGTGTTTGTGAATCGATACCAATCTTTTGGGCTAAATCTGGATTGCAGTTGCTAAATATTTGGGTGGTTGGTACGAGTTTAGATAATTGAGCGGGTGTTATATCAGCAATTTTTAAAGCTTCCTCATCCCAATCTAGTGTTTTTAAGTCCATCATACCCATGCACGAGGCGATGGAATGATCAACAACATATTGATTAAAGAATTGTTTGAAGATATATTCTTTGATTCCAATATATTTTTTCGTTCTAATAGCAATTTCCGGATGATCATTCACAATCCATGTAATTTTACTTAATGGTGACATTGGGTGAATAGGTGTTCCTGTTCGTCTATAAACTTCATGGCCATTCAGTTCATCTTTGATTTTATGTGCCCATGCCTCACTACGATTATCTGCCCAAGTGATACAAGGTGTCAGCGGATGATCATTTTCATCCATAGCTATGACACTATGCATAGCACTGCTAAATGAAATAAACGATGGTTTTTTATCTGAATGCTGTTTCGTTATATTTGATATTGCTTGTAAAACAGCTTGGAAAATCTCTTCTGGATCTTGTTCCGCTGTGGATATATCCGGTGTGCGAAGTGGATAACCAATATTCTCAGTTTGGATGACTTCGCCTTTTTCAGTAAATAAAACTGCTTTCGTACTTGTTGTACCGATATCTATACCTAACATATAGCTACTCATGTCCTTGCTCTACTCCTTTAGATAACATTTGTTGTGACATCCAGAAATCTTCAACTTTCCCTTGAACATCATCAAAGTTTTGATGTAAGGCCTCAATCATGAGGGCTCGATCTTTTGATTCGATTGCTTTTATATAAAGCTCATGATTTTTAATAACCCGTTCAAAGTCTTCGTACTTTTCCTTGAAACGAGTACGCATTGATAAAAGGATTAAGCTTTCCATAACAGGCTTTAAATTATTCCAGATCATCAGGATGTAGGAATGCTCAATGGTTCGAATAATCGTTTCATGGAATAAGAGATCTTGATAAGAAAACTCATCAGAATCATGATATTTAATGGCGATTTTCATCATTTCCATTATTTTATTTAGTTCTCTTACTAAATCATTTGTGTCCATCTTTACAAGTCGCTCAAAGATAAACTTTTCTATAAGTAAACGAACATCATATATTTCTTCGATTTCTTTCTCGGTTAAACCAATGACAACTGCGCCCATTCTTTCTAAGCGAATAATATTTTCAGAAGCTAGTACTTTTAATGCTTCACGAACGGGTGACCGACTTACAGAAAAATCGGCAGCTAATTTATTTTCCGACAGGATGGTACCGCTTTCAATTTCACCTGCAATAATTCGCATTCTCAGTTCGCTCGCAACACGATCACCTGTAGAAGCTTTTGAAAGCCATTTTTCAGGATAAAGAAATTCCATTGATTTCGCCATAAATTCACCTCATGTTAATCAAGTATACTTGTATACAAGTATTATAACTCGGATTTTTAATTATGCAAGCGCTTTTATTGTTTGCTTTGGTTCTTTTAGAGGAAAGTCCCATAATTATTAAGCTAACAAATCGAGTCGCTCCAAAAACTATTATTGTTGATGAAGAAGATTTAGGGAATGGAAAACTGAAGAATAAGATATCCAAGGACTTAAATCAACATATTTACCACTCGGATTTACAACTTTTTGAATCAAAAATATAGATGTTAAAAATGTAACAGTAACTGAATTTGAGCATAAAAAACTTTTAAAAACTGGAATTGTATTGTAAAGTATTGATTTTACAAATAGAAGCAGTTTTATATAATTAAAGACAAGTAAAGAAAATTTCAATGATTCACAGTAAAACGTGTAAAAAAACAAAGATTATGTAGATTATTCAGATAACATTTCAACTTAAAGGTTATATAGCCATCATATAGCTATAGCGTTTCACATTTTTAAGATTCAAATTATATTTGTAATTAACATTATTAGGAGGTATTTAAATATGGAGAAAGTGTTAGCATTGTTTAGTGATGCCCTCCTACTTGCTGCTCCAATTTATGAAGAAAACAAGCAGTTATGGGCCAAATGGAATAAATATTATAAAGAAGTACAAGAGAATCACGATAAATTAGTAACATCAGCTAATATGTCCCCTTCCTTTTCGACACTTGTTTCTTGGTTAGGTCAGAAACAAGAGCAAGGAACATCGTTGTTAAACATTTATGCCAATCTGAATAAATATAAAATTGAGATTCAAAATGTACTAGATAAAATCATTGAACAAGAATTCGAAGAAAAAGTTGAAGCAGTTGAACCAACTCAAATTTCAATTTTTGAAGATAGTCAGGTAACAGAACATATAGAAGATATATCGGATGATTACTATCCTGTAACCAATGACGCAATGTACTATCAATTACGTGATGGAATAGCAAAAAATCATTTTGAGGAAGATGAAGCAGTAGCAAAACCGGTATTACCATTAGAAACGAAAAATTCAAGTGGAGTTGCACAACTATCCTCACATAAGGATGAGGATTTGAGACTTGTTAACACAAACGAAGCAGAGAGATGGTCCATATTGGTCGATGGAGTAATTAGTAATATGGATGACCTTACAGCAGATTGTTTGGATACCATTACAATCCAGTGGTTAAATCAAGCTAAATCACCAGATGAATTTATAGATTTTAGTTATGAAAATGTATTAGAAATGTGCAATATGCCAAAAGCATCTGCAAATGGTGTAGAGTATTATCGAGCAGAAGATAAGATAAAAATAGCACAACGTATAGCAGCTTTAGCTAGTATCTTTATTTATTTGAATGATGATAATGAAGTTGTAGTACTGAACGATCAAGCAGAAACGGGGCAGCAATTCGAAGTAAAACGTGAAGTCATTAAAAGGCTATTCGTACTCGATTCAGTAGTGTTATGGAGAGATAAGAATACTAATGAATATATGGGCATAGAATCCTGTAAGATTAAACCAGGTAGTTTCTTATCAGGCTATTTGTATGGCTCTAATAGTACAACTGCTTTATTATCGAAAAAAGCACTAGAGTATAATAGCTATAGACATAAGTTTCATAAACGTTTAATTCGTTATTTATCATGGCAGTGGAGAATTCGTCAGCAATACAGTACTTTAAAAAGACCATACTCCATTGGTGGAGAAAAAGGTTTACTATCTGTAATGGGTATCAAAACTACGAATGGACGTCCACATAGAATTCGAGAACAACTAGAAAATGTTTTAATTGACTTAGAAAAGGAAAATGTCATTTCACATTGGGCATATGCAGAAGAATTGGATGAAACAAAAATAGGAGAACGTAATTGGTTTAAGAATTACTTTGAAAAGTTGGGAATCATTATTTTACCTCCAAAAGAATTAATGAATAATATAGATAGTATGGTGAAGAAAAAGACAATAGATACGCAAGAGAAGCAAGAGGAGCGTTATATTGCAGATACAGTAAAACAACCTACTGTAGGATCAGAGGATATGATTCGAGAGAAAATTATGCATCAACATATGCATCAAAATAAAACAATGCGTGAGATAGCAGATGAAATAGGACTATCGCCTGCTACGCTATCAAGATTCTGTAATAAAAAAATGAAGCGTATTTCAAAAAGCGTTAATGAAAAACTGAACAAGTGGTATGAGAGACAAATGATTATAGAGTCTATGTAAAAAGAAGCAGATACCTTTACAGAGGTACCTGCTTCTTTTTAGTTTGTTCATATTCTGCTGTTGCTTTGAAATAAACTTTGATTGAAAATACCTCACAGACTCGTACTTTATGGTAAACAAGGAGAATTCATTTTGAAAAAAGATTGTTTAAAATGAATTCTTATCTAACAAATTTAAGTTTCGATTTTATAAAAAGTTTGATCATTTTCTACCTTTATTCTTCAACAAACGTGCCCATTTCTTAAACAACATGCATCGTATTATAATTTAGACATATAGACAAAACCCTAAATTACGAAGTCTCTTGTAGCTCTTTGGATATCTATTCGCGATATTGTGTTCATACACTACCGATTGATACGTTTCCGGATAAATTCTCAAGAATGTCATGTAACCTCTCAGCAAACTCTTTATGATGCACTGTGTTATAGCCCACATGGTTTCCTGGAAACTCTGCGAATTCTGTTCCGAGGTGTTCTGCTAAGTTGAATGCGCAATGGTAAGGAAAAAATTCTCGTGAAATACTTCCACCGGCTGGACGTACCTGTATCGATGCAGGTTTTAATGGGTGCTTTAATGCATCGATGTTTAAAGTATAGCTGAGAATTCCCGGGATTTCATACTCAGTGAAATAAATTGAATTGCCGAGTAGTCGCTTTGATAGCATATCCTTCGATGGTCCGGAATTGCTATCATCAATATTTGACAATAACTTCATGACCTCACTTTGATGATTTCCTTTAAGGTCTTCCATGAAATTTATAGCCTGCTTCAACTCATTTTCAGGTAAAAGTTGTAATAAAACCGGTTCGTGTGGGATTAGTAACTGTACCTGCTCAGGATGGCGTATGCACAAATCAAGTCCTGTGACAGCACCTGAACTACTTCCGAATACATAAGCCGGTTCATTGGTCAGATTGGCTAGCAGCCGATGAGCGTCTTCACTATGTGTGTGCACATGGTAATCCTCAGTTTTATTGACGAGATTGCTATGGGAATGACCACGACGATCGTAAGTAACAACGGTATACCATTTAGCAAGATGGTCGGCGATATTATGGAACTTGTCGGAATCACCACCCCCACCATGAATCAAAAGAAGAATTGGACCCGAGCCACGCACCTCATAATAGATGCTTGCTCCAAGTACTTGCAATGTTCCGTTTTTTACTATACTCATTTGTACATTCTTCCTTTCTTTTGTCATCTCCCTTAACATTACATGGTTGCTGAATGTTATAAAATGCAGGAAATAACTAAGAAACAAATTCACCATAATAAAAAGCAAGGAGCATCATTTCTTTCATCGATCAGCTTTCTTGTTCCAGAATGTGTACCCCGTCTCTGATGAGAGGTTTTAGATTTAGAAATATATATTGTTTCTTCTTGAACATACTTCTGAATTTCTAATATCAGCTTTTTAGGTAAAATAGCTGTTGCTTTTAAATAGCGCTTCTGCCAGCCCCATATCTGCCTGTATTAATCCATAAACGCGCTCAATTGCTCGGTGGATATCATGTGTACATTTGCACATAATAAGATTGTTAAATGTTAAAGGGAGGGTTTGTATGCAACATAATAAAAAAGCTATAGAAAAGTCTAGTTCTATTATGAAACTAAATTTTGCAGAAACTGATGCGAAAAAAGTGAAACAACAAATTCAAAATGATGTAAGAGAAGGACAAGGAGCAATGACTTCCCGAGAAGCAGGTGCAATGCGGGATTAATAAAACCACTCCTTACTGTTATTTTATTTTTCTAGTGAAATTTTAACCAGTAAGGAGCTATTCCTTAATCTGCTTTTGGTTCTTAAAAAGTCATTTTTTACTCCGAAATAACGTTTATTTCATGGAAGTATCTCAATTAAAGATAATCTAATTCTCGTCTGACTTTTTCAAAAGAAAGTTTAAATTGTCGTGATATAAACAATTCCAAAATTGTCTATTGTAGTCATCATCATTTATTAATACGTTAGTATCAAACTCCGCTAATTTGTTCTTTAATTCATAAAAATTGTTTGTTAGATCATGACTTTTGTCGTGTTCCTGCCCTAATAGTTGAACCCAAAACTTTTTAAAATAATTGAAGCAGCAATACATTTTCTCTATAGAATAATTAACAAAACATCTTTCTACTTTTTCTGTAATTTCATGTTCTAGCTCATATATTTCTCCTGTGGGTTGGTAGATAGTAATTAGATTACCTGAATCCATATTACTCCCAATAACAAGGTATCGTTTAAACTTCTCTAAACTTGCTAAAAACGCTTCTGTATATTCTTTATCCAATATCGATAAAGAAAAATCATTTTGTTTTTTCCATTCCACTACATCTAAAAGAAAACCATTTGAATAGGTGTAAAATTCTACATTGAGACATTCGAATTCGTTTTCTTTGATTTGATGATTAAGTAAAAAGTGTATACTATCAATGGGCAAATTTAATTTGGCTATTTCCAATGTCATTCCTCCAACCCTTAATCTTTCATCCATTTTCTCCTTCTACACAAACTCAATTAAATTTTAGCATAAAGAAATTGTCTCCTTGGGGAAAGTTACATATGAAATAATAAAAAGGTATGAGTTTACGACCCACACCTTTTTACCAGTAGAAATATTCGTTATATGCTTAGTATATCAATCACGATTAATGTCACCTTCGATATATTGACTGAGTTTATCCTTAATTGCCGTACTTTTTGGAGTTACTTCTGCTACTTTACGATTGTGAAGACAAGAGCCACCTTCCATTTTATCTAAAGGTAATGTATTTTCATCATCTTGAGGAACAGTAGCAGCCATTTGTCATAATCATTGCATTGTTAAGTTAGATGTTGTATTTTTACCATTGATTTCTGCAGTTCGTTGAATTTCATTTTCCTGCTGATTATGGGTTACTGTCGATGTGTAAGCTGTAAGCAGGCTCTCTATATTTTGTGGTGTATGCTTCGCCCTTGGCACTTCTATTGGAGTTTCAGTAATAACGGGTGCTTTGTTGTTAAGTTCAATAGGTTCTCTATGTTTACTTGTATCTGGTCCATTTTCTTTCTGAACAGCCATTACTTCATTACTTTTTGCGGATTCTGTTGTATTAGAAGTAGCAATTGATGCTGTAGTACCTTCCTTTTCTAGCTTAGGAGCAGAATTCCTTGAGTAATTTTGCACAGACTGATTATTTGTTAACTCCCCTTCATTGTCAGTATCATCTTCATTAGTAATATCATCATAAACAAGTTTGTTCCTAACGGGATATCCATGAATCTTTGGTCATGTTCAATTGTTAATTGATTAATTGTTTGTGCAATAACAATTAAAGAAACTAAATATATTATTTTATTTAAAGCTGTATACAAGATTTATTTAGTACATCTATGTTTATAGTTTAGCTGATTTTAATCGCTTTATGGCTTTATATGTGAGTTATAGTGATTATATTGATATGAAATTGACAAGTTATATGGACAAATTTATAGAACTTAATTTCAAAGAAAACCAAATGAATCACAATTTTATGTGTTATTTCTGCAAATCTCAGAAATAACTATGGAATTAATAAAAGAAATAACGAAATATAACATGACATTGACATCCCCTTACCTTTCTGTAGACAATCAACAGAAAAATGGGTTATTAAAAAAGAAGCGGAATCATAAAAATCTGTTTAATAAACTAAGTGTTTTATATAAAACTATATAGTTAAAAGAGTAATACTTAAGAGGTATTACTCTTTTTTTATAGGGATATATACACGTTTTATTTATAAGTCTTTCATATAAGTCTTTCAAATAGGTCGTGTAATAATTTGTGATGATATTATATTGACATGAAATTAATATAAAAGCATACAAAACCTTTAATTATAAGTATTTATTCATACGTCTTACATGTAGTTTTTGCATACAAGACGTATAAACCTAATAACCATGATATTAGTACGTTATTTTAGGAGTAATATATATTAGAATTATAATTCTAGATAAAAATATACATAAATACTGCACTCATATTTATTATTTAATAGTTATTGTTAGTTATATGAAACCTAATATTAACATGTTTTGTTCACTTCTTATATGAACGGCTTTCATGTACGTCTTATATATTTGACATTGATATATAGGACGTTGTTTCAATTTTATATTTTGTAAATATCATATAAGTCTTGTATATAACAACTTGATATACGTCTTACAATGATGTAATATATTTTTAGGAATAATTAACCAACGTTTTAAGGGGGGGACAACTTGAACGAGGTATTAAGCGAAAAATATAAACAAAACAAATTCACTGAGGAAGTTGTGGAAATGTTTGCAGACATTATTGAAGGAGACGAAATACTCTACAATGTATTTCATTACATAGGATCTCAAGTAAACAAACAATACCAAGAGACAAGGTATATGAGAGGAATCTCAATAAATGAAATAGTAGAAAGTGTTGTTATTGATAGGAGAGTAAAGAAACCTAAGGGTAAATCCTATTCATTAGAACTTGAAAGAACTAACATTTCAAGAAGATCGGCAGAAGGTAGTGTTGCTACTTTAGCTTCAATGTCATTAATAACAGAAAAAATTATGCATCCGTATAAGTTTTTAATTTCAACTATTAGGGGACAACAAGTATTAGTTGAATTAGGGAAACGTAAAAAAAGTAATGAGAATAAGGGAGAGATAAAATAATGGCAAAAAACTTTCTAAAAAACGAAGTAGCTGTGAAAATGACTATGGTTGGTTTTGGTCAAGCTGGAACTAGAATGGTAGATAAATTTGCTGAGTATAAGCATACAGACGGTACAGCAGTTTATAATTGCCTAGCATTGAATAGTAATGATGGGGATTTAGCTGAACTGAAAAATGTGCCGAAAAGTAACCAAGTTTCACTAAAATTAGGTGGTTTAGGTAAGAATCCTGAGCGTGCTGTAAAGGTTTTAGAATCTAATGAAGAAGCTAAAGATAAACTAAAAGAATTTATAACGGAACGTGTTAGACCAACTGATGAATTAGTACTATTTTTTGCAGGTTTAGGCGGTGGTACAGGTACATCTACAATTATTCAAGCAATTGAAGAATTCTCCGCTTTTCATAATAAACCTGTAATTGCTGAAGAACTTAAAAGTATGGCAATGAAAATTCCTAGAGAAGAATTAATAAAAAATCAACAAAAGTATGCAAGAATTGCTTTCAATAATGCTATTGAGCGTAAAGATTTCATTAAAATGGGTATTGTAGTTACACTTCCAGTTAGAGCGGATGGACCTGATGTACTGAGACAGGTGAATAAATTTTCACAAGAAATTTGGAAGTTAGCTAATGATCCAGCAAAAGGCGTTGCATTTGTTGTATTTGCAGATAACCAACACTTCTATGATGAGTTTAAGGGATTAAACGAAAATGAGAAAAAAGGCATTGGAAACTCACGAGACTATGCAAACCAACGAATTGGAGATATTATTCATGAGTTAAATACAGCTGCAAATGGTTCAGGAACATCAGTAATTCTAGATTCTCAGGACTTTAAACGAATTTTACTAGAAAGAACAGGCTGTTTAGTAATTAATAAGGTTTCACGTAATATGAATCAAATTGAAAACAGTAAAGAAATTGTAGATATGTTCTCAGAATCATTGAAAGGAAGCTCATTCCATCATCCTATTGACCTGATGAAGACAAATGAAAATGGAGATTTAGAGGCATCAAAGGTACATCATTTTGGGATGTTAGCAATTTTAGATGAACAGAAGAACATTGATGATTCATTTATGGATGATGCAAAAGTAGAAGTAACAAATAAACTACCAATCAATGGAACTGTTTTTAATGGTTATTTAGTGAGTAAAAATGACTTTATGGGTAGCGTGTATACTTTCTATAAGACAGATGCACTACCATCTCGATTATCTAAAGGATTAGTTGAAGAATATAATGAATTTAAAGAAAAACAAAGTCAAATTCAATATACAAAATCTCAAATTACTACTATTGAAGCGCAAGATTCGGACGATGATTTCAATATTAATTTTGGTGATTACTTTGAATTAGAACCAGATAAAGATGAAGAACCACAAGCTCAAAATGATGAAGAATTAGCGGCATTTATGGATCCTGATAAGATGTTCGGAACTAAATAAAAAATAAGCCTGGAATCTTCCAGGCTTATATTTCTATTTTCATTACATTTTTCATGTATTCAATCATGTTCTCATCAATATAGTTTTCTATGAAAAGTTGTTTTCTCGCAAGGTCTTCCTCTTTTTTAAACCAACCAATTTTTTTTATACGAGTTTCTTCTGGCTGTGTATTCCACTCGTTTTCAGCTTGTTTTCTTAACTCTGTACGCGCCCTATGTTGAATAATTATATTATCTAGTCTTTCTTGTCTTTGGCGCTCTTTTAACTTCTCAGGGTCTTCTGGTTCAGGTAGCATGGCACGTATAGCTTCTTCAAACTTTCCTTGATACTCTAATTCAATGTTTTGTAAATGCATTTGAATCTTTTGCTCTACTATTTTTTCAATAGTCGCTGCAGCTTCCTGCATGTTTAATTGGCTTGAGACTTCACTGGTTTGATTTTCTGGAGAAACTGGTCTTAGTTCAAATTGATGTGGTAAAAGCTCAATAATTGCATCTAGCGACCACTTTTCATCCCTCTTTAGCTTGATAAATAAAGCTATGTCTAAATCCAGTGTGTTATATAGCTTTTCATTTGTATTATTGGTTCTTAATGTTCCGTGTAACCCCTTTTCCTCTAGGATATTGAACCAATTGTATACAGTGTTATGATGTCGACCTACTAGTTTTGAAAACTCTGTTATTCGCCAAGCTTTTTCAAAAGTATCTTCATGACTAGAGTTTGTATTATTTGACTCCATATGTTCAGTTGTATTTTTGTTATCTTGTTCAATCATCGTTATACCTCCTTGAAATATAATGGCCATAGCAAAATGTAATTAACATATAAAGTGAGATTGACATGTTAAGTGTCTTTCGACAATATAAACCTTAATACCTTTATCGAACGACATTCACATGAAATGTGTCATTGATATATAAAGTGTTACTTGTCAACATGAAGTTGATAAACAAAGGTTTGGAATTAACTAATGTTAATGCCCTGTTAACAATCCATTAGTTATTAATGATTATTGTTGCTATAAAATTAACAAATTAGTCTACAATATATTAATGATAAGAAAATATTAGTGATTTGTAAATAAATTATAAGGATATAGCATTAAACTTAAAGACTTAAATGCTAAAAAGTATGTATAAATCTAAAGAGAAAAGCCCATACTAATAGTAAATAAAGGCCTATATTTATTATAGTTTATGACACTCGGTGGTAGAAAAACAAGAACTGTATAGCTAATTGGTTTTAGTAGGTCTTTAGAATGCACGTAAAGGCTATTATAGCTTTTATGCGGTTTATATAAACTTACTTTTTTAAGGGGCATCACCCTTTACAAGTGATCTCTATATAATCAAAATTGATTTATACAATTGCTACTTTTAAATCAGAAGTAATAAAAAGCGATTCATTGTTTTTTATTACTATCAAAATGTTTTCAAGAATGATATCTTCCGCGGTTTATGCAGTGAATTTTACTATAGAAAAAAGCCCTTTGGTAGATGTAGAATCTAGAACTCTATCTGTATGTATATTCTCAACTTTAGAATCTATAATTGTTAATGTTATGTCAATATTAATTAACGATAGTTGATATGATGCTACTATTAATTAATAACTAGCCCTATTAACATGTTAATCTCAGGTTATATATCAATAATAAATAAAGAGAAAACTGTTAATTTTCGTGTGTTATTAATAAGAAGCGATCAATTGTATGGATTTCTTGTTAATGTCTATCCACAATTATAGTTCTTTTAGAGTGTTTTCCTTTTTATTTTTCAATAGAAATCTGTTGTGGTAGATAAAATTTTTAACTAATGTGGATTTAAAAAAAACGAGGGCTGCTTCTAGGTGCATTTCTACTATTTAATTGTCAATGTCATATTAATGTTAAATGCAAATTGTTGATATAACATTAATAATTAAATATCATGTCTCTCTACGTTTTACTTTTAGACTATATGTCATTGTTAAAAAAGGTTGAAAACCATTGTTTAGCCGTCGTCATTTAATATTGCGATTAAAGTATAACTATGTTTTGATAGTGTGAAAATATCTTCTAGGATAGATCATCACTAGATTTACTTTGAGTAAACCTCTACAAAAGAAAATTCTGACCGATATAAATTTTGAAATCTCGAAAGCCATAGATATTTTGACTTTCTTGGTGCCTTATTGTTAATGTCATATCAATTAGAATAATATTGATACCAAAAGAAAAAACGCTTAACATGTCAATCTCAGGTTATATATCAATGATAAAAGAAAAGAAAACTGTTATTTTTTTGATGTCACTAATAAGAAACAATCAATTGTATGGATTTTTTGTTAGCTTCTAACCACAATTATAGTTGTTTTAAAGTGTTTTTTTGATTTTTCAATAGAAATCTGTTGTATTAGATAAATTTATAATTAATTCAGATCTTGGATCTTCGAAAGTTGCATTTATGCGTATTTCAACTAATCAATTGTTAATGTTATATTAATGTTAAATATAAATTGTTGATATGAGATTAACAATACAGACGGTATTCCTGTCTATTTGTTGTTTTTTATCTCTATGTAAATGATAGTTAAAGGGTGAAAATCATTGAATTGCTGTAATCATTTATTACTCAATTGAATCTTTAACTATTTTTTGATAGTGTCGAAACATTTCTCGGGATAAATCTTCACTAGATTCGCTTTGAGAAAACTACCGCAGAAGAAAAAACAGCCAATATAGACTTTGAAATCTTGAAAGTTATAAACAGTTCTTTTTTTGACGCCGGATTGTTAATGTTATGTTGATCTTAATCAGAATGATATTGATAACAAAAGAAAATAATCACTTAACATGTTAATCTCACTTAACATGTTAATACCAAATGGAAGATTGGAAATCAGTTGTCGTTTCATCGGTATCAACATGAGATTGATAGTTTTATGTTGATTCTTTTTTTATATCTTATTAGCATTGGAATATTTTTAATGCTAGTTAATCACTTAATATAATTCCTTACAATCTATTGCAATGGACTAATGTTCAAATAATATAGATCTTGAAGTTTAGATAAGCACAAACATTTCTGTTAAGTGTCCGCTTGTTAATATTATGTTAATGTCAATCGATGGATAATAGTGATAAAGTTGGTGCGCTTCGGTTGATATGTTAATCTCAGTTAATATGTTAATGTTAAATAGGGCGAGATGTATTGATTTTTTATTGGTATCAACATGAAATTGATAATTATATGACTGTTTTATAGTCTTTGTTCTAAATTGATTTTAAGTAGGACTAAATAATTTAAATTAAAATACAATGTTAAGATGTTTGTGTACAAGGAATTAATTATGGTTAACAAGCATGCACTTAATAGCGTAATTAATTGATTAGTAGAAAGTATACTGTACTCTAAAAAGCCAGCAAAGAAACATTAGTAATCCGTTAATAAGGTGAATTTTTATTTAATGATATTCGGGTAAATGTCATGTGAAGTTTAAAATTCATAAAATTAAACATATATATTATGTATTTTTAATCATATCTTATTTTATTTTTTTCTAATTTTTAAACAGAATATACATTTCAATGGATGAAAGGCTTCTCAGCTATTGAGCTTAATAAATCTGAATTGCTTATAATTAATCCAACATTTGATATGTTGTTCTCTCAAATGCGTTGTGACGAAATTTCACGTACCAAATTTTTATTATATTTTTATATAATAAGTTAATAAAGGGATTAAAGTACCCTCATGGAAAGTAATATCAATAAGAAATTTATACTTAATTAAGTTAAGTAAAACAATACAGCATCAAATGGTGTTGCAATGATGTTAGCAAGCTTAAGGTCAGCATTAACTGGATCGGTATTAATGTTCCGTCGTAAAAAGACAAACGCATAAAATAGTTCCTTAAAACGGCAGGAGAAATTCTGTCGTTTTCAAATGGAGTGATAAAAGTGAATAAAAAACAATGGATAGGCTTATGTTTAACTGTTATTGGACTTACTATCTTTTCCTGTTATTTTCCAAAATGGTATGGTGCTAGACAATCAGCAGAGTTGTTAACAACGAACGAGGCTAAACAATATGCAACCTCCACACCTTCTAAAGAAAATGAAACAACAAATACAGAACAAGCAGAAATTGTACAAATTCCCGTTTCAATGGTAAACCATAAATTAGGCGATAAAGTCGCATATTTAATTATCCCTAAAATACAAAAGAAATACTCTGTATATTGGGGAGCTGATGATAAAGTACAAAAAAAGGGTATAGGTATGTTTGTTAGTGACTTAACTACTACACCATCAGGAAAGGGACATACAGTTTTAAGTGGGCATAGGGATACTGTTTTTA
The DNA here is from genome assembly GCF_056033845.1 of Bacillus sp. TCT6. Lineage (NCBI taxonomy): Bacteria > Bacillati > Bacillota > Bacilli > Caryophanales > Bacillaceae > Bacillus > Bacillus sp. TCT6. Next base: position 188,754 of record NZ_JBVYHX010000002.1, on the reverse strand, counting down.
CTGAGCTTGGTCAACTAGAGGAAAATGATTAACTTATCGTGGAATATGAAAATAAAACATATACATATAGAATTAACAAGCATTGGATAACTGATTCAGAAAATCGAACAGTTATTGTAGACAAAACTGAGCCGACATAAACGTTAACACTTGTGATCCTTTTGACTATATAGGAGACGCTCCAGATAGGTACATAATTGAATCATCTCTACTTTCCATTCGGTGAGTATGAGAGTCCAATACATATTATTAAAATTAAGATGCTTCAATTCGGAAGAAGGCACTAATCTTGGAGCTGGTTTTTATGCGAGTACTCCAAATGGTTGGAAATTTAATGCACTTGAATAAAAAGGAGAAATAAGAATGAATGAGAATCAAATGATGCCACTTCAAGCAGATGAAAGCTTTCCTTTTATAGGGAGGCTGGTGGATGCAGAGCTTACAGAGACAGGGATTTTTGTTCAAATACCTGCTGATATGTTAAATAATACTGGTATTCTAAAAGGTATGAGCAGGGTTGAAGTATGGAGAGAGTTGGATGGGACAGTAAAATTTCGAATTGCTACGCTGTGTGAAATGTGTAAACGCGGAGCGCGTTTGTACCCAGTGGATATGGGATTTGCGAAAAAGAATATTTGTCTAGAGTATTATACATCACTTACTGGGAATTATCCCTCACAAGAACCACAAATTAACGAAAACAAAATACAAGTAGGCCAGGGGCAGCCATAAGCTGTTTTTTATTTTGCACAAAATACGGCTTTTACAACAAAACGAAGCGTGCTTATAGCAGGCTTTTTTATTTTGCTGGAAAGGAGGCGAGAGGATTGCCGGAGCATGAAAACCATGATGACTTTACAAAGGTAATCATTGGACTAACTAGAGTAGAAACAAAAATTGATGTTCTTAGTAACGTGAGAGAATTAGCAATTGAGGCGCAGCAGTCAGCAAAATACGCGCATTTACGTGTAGATTGTTTAGTTTTTTGGATGGGAACTACAGTAATTGGATCAATTATTGCTGGAGCAATCGCATTGCTTTTTAAATTCTTAGGAAAGTAGGGATAAATAATGAAAGAAAAACTAAAAAATTGAGGATTATGGATAGCTTTATTTGCACTGTTGGGAATGATAAGAATGGATACTGTCCCTAATTTTAATTTAGGGCGATATCAAGAGTATGTAGACGTGATGTTGGTTATTTTACCTGCTGCAGGTGTAATTTCTAATCCTAATGCTGGTATGGTTTGCTGACAAACAATATGAAGGAGACGATAAATAATGGGTTACATTGTAGATATTTCTCATCATAACGGTAATATCGATTGGGGCCAAGCAGCTTCTCAATTGGATTTAGTTATTGCTCGTGTGCAGGATGGTTCAAGAGTTAGAGATAGAATGTATCAAAAATATGTACAGGCTATGAAGCAACGAAATGTACCATTTGGTAACTATGCATTCTGTCGTTTCGTTTCTGAAAATGATGCACGTGTAGAAGCTCGTGATTTCTGGAAACGTGGTGACAAGAGTGCAACAGTTTGGGTGGCTGATGTAGAAGTGAAAACAATGGAAAATATGCGGGCAGGTACACAGGCTTTTATCAATGAATTACGTCGATTAGGTGCTAAAAAAGTTGGTTTATATGTTGGCCATCATATGTATGCTCCATTTGGAATGGCAAATGTAAAGAGTGACTTTGTATGGATTCCTCGTTATGGTGGTAACAAACCAGCGTACCCATGTGATATTTGGCAATATACAGAAACAGGGAATGTAGCTGGTATCGGAAAGTGTGATTTAAATAAGTTGGTTGGAAATAAATCGTTAGCGTGGTTTACTAATCAAACTGTTGAGCAAGCAACAACACAAGAAGGAGTTGGAATTATAGTGAATAAATATAATAAAGTAATCACTTATGAGTTTGGTGTAAATTTAATTCCTGATATGGTTCAAATGATGGATAGTCTTGGATATACTTCTAAAATAGTTTCTCGTGGAGATCGTCGAGGGCTTGCGCATTTTGAGACAGATTATCGTCAAGGCAACGAGTTAGACAAAGCGACGGCGTGGTTAGATGCTAAAGGATTAAAATACTTCTATACAAGAGAATAGCTTGATGAACAAAAATAAGAGCTGTCATATGACGGCTTTTTTATTGCTATTATACTAAAATTTACTTATCGATAATGCTTTAAGTACAGGCTTTACAATTAAACCTATTAAACGAAAAACTTTAAATATAGAGCGCACAACTTTCATGAAGGTGCCCCCTAAATCAAATAATATATCAAGTATGTATTGTGATAAGTTAATCTATCACTTTGCATGTTCTTCCATTTTCTTTTCAAGTGCTTTAGCATAAGCATCTTTAGTTTCCTGATTTAATTCATAAATTGCCTTATCTCACTGTTCACTGTCTACACCTGACATATGTGGAGTGCTTTTTAGTATAGCTAATTCAATCTCTTTTCCATCTTCTTTATTAGCGTCTTGTATTATCTTTGTTCCTTGTCTTGCATCTGTAACACCTTCTAAAACAAGTTCGTGAATGTCCTTGTACTTATCAGTTACTTTTATATTCTCCATACGGTCTAAAGTTTTATCCATAGCGTCTGCTGTTTTGAATACCCCTTTATATCCTATATTATTCTGTTTAGCTTCTTCTAGTTTTAACAATATCATATCCTTTTGGGTTTGAAATTCTAAAAGTTGCCCACAAATATGAAGTGCACCTCCAATTGTTAAACTGTGTCTAACAATTGGGGTGCACTTCATAACGAGGCTTTTTTATTTGTATAAAAGCACAAAGAAAAGACACCCAAAGGTGCCTTCTTCCGACTTGAATCACTTTAATTCTAAGAATATGTATTGGACTCGTATTCAAGTATTATTTTTCTCAATAAGTAATTGGTATATATTAGGGGGGGAGCTATTTTTATGTTAAGATATTTTGGTGTTATTCATCTTATTTTAGGAGGTTGGAAGATCTGTTACATGCTTTTCACATGGATTTTAGTTTCTATACAGAAAATATAAAAGTTTTAGGGTTATTAGGGAATTCTACTCGATTATCAATTGTTTGTAAATTGATTAAATATGGATCGTTGTCAGTTTCTGATTTAAGTAAGCAAACAAGAATTTCAGAAGATCTGATTGTACAACATTTGCGTAAATTAGCCTTTGAAAATATTGTAATTAGTGAACGTATAGGGAAAAGACTTCATTTTAAAATAAAAGATAATAAAACAATTGAGATTATTAAGGTATTAGGGTTACAAAGTTAATTTTAATTACTTTCGATATAAATGCTTTTGCTTTAACTTAATTGTGCAAAATCATTTGTAGCCCACCTACGGAAATAGGTGTCCCTTTTGGGGATACATGAAAATCCCTGTATCAACGTTCACTTAAAAATACGGGAATGCGCTTTCATTTTTTTGCAATTCTGTATAAATATTTATAATTATAGAAATAATTTGAAAATTTAAGGTTGATATGTAAAGATTAGAGAGGTAATTTACAAAATCGAAAGGGGATTTGATATGAATACAAAGTACGTTATTAACCCAAAAAGTTTTCGGTTTAAAGTATTAAGTCTAGTTGCAGTTTTAGTGATTGCTATTTGTACATTTTTTGCAAGTGGAAATACAAAAACTTTAGCAGCTCCTATACCTGGATCTGTACAATTGAGTGATACGTTAACTCCAGTTTCAGTTGTAGGAGATATAGAACAAATGACACCTAATTATTTTTCGTATAATAAAAATCAATCGTTTTATAAAACACAGTTGTCTATTAATGGTGTGAAATATGACAAAGGGATTGGCTCGCATTCAAATAGCACAATTAAGTATAATTTGAATGGACAGTATTCTAAATTTACAGTAGATGTAGGAATAGATGATCAAGTAGCACCTGGTCATGGTTCTGTGAATTTTGTGATAATCGCTGATGGTAAAATTTTGTATATAAGTCCGGTTAAAAAATCCCACGCGCCAGCTGAACATGTAGAAGTAAATATTGCAGGAAAAAATACACTTGAGTTAGTTTCCTATTATGCTAATGATAATATTGACAATGATCATGCTGACTGGGCGGATGCAAAATTATTTACTCAATGAGTACAATATATTACTAAACTATAATTTAATAAAAAACCCCCTTAGTTATTTGAGGGAATTTTAGTCGAAATATATCAATCTAAAAAAGTCGAGTTCCTAGCGTACAGGAAATCGGCTTTTTCTTTATGAAATTTTGCTTAACGTACAAAATTCGCGAAATGTTGGTGCTATTCCATAACCATCAAGCTAACAGAGAATGTTAATAGATAAAAATACTCCCTTCTTCCAAATTAACAAGTGATGGAAAAGTTGGCATGACAAAGAAGCCTTTAAGAATCGATTTTTTTGCTGGGCAACTTGTCTACTATCCTTCACCGTCGTTTCATACACAACTCCGAGAATATCAAAGACAGTCATCTTCTTATACCGATGACATTTACGACCGTTCTTTTTTAGCAGCTGATAAAGGCGATGCAGAATTTTCAAAAGTCCTCCTGTATCTTGGGCCATTGCTTGAAACAGTAACGGAAAGTAATCTTTAATCATATAAATCGCTTTGTATTCACTTATTTCCTGCTTTTTCTTTTCAAGTAATAGCTGCTGCATTTGAAACATGGTGGAAGAACGGATGAGAATGCCGATAAGTTGGCCATATAAATGGCATTCAAGGCGTTCTTTTTTGATTGTTTTGCATTCATTGATTTCAAAGAATGATTTCCATGTTTTAAATGAAATCTCAATCTGCCAACGTAGGGAATAGAGTGAATGGACATAAGTAGTGGGAACTTCTTCTGGCGATGTATTCGTGATATAGACATTCATCCCCATCAAGTGCTTACTTTTCTCCTACATGACAATGCCTTTCTTCTCTTCTCGTATGGCTTGTTTTTAAGGCGTGTTTGGGTTTGATTGTCTGTTAGTTGATGGAAAATCACACGTGCTGGAAGCTTCTGATTTTGGCCAATATATGCCTCGGGGATTTCTATCGTTTCATCAGGAGTTAGGCCGAACATTATTTGTACCATATCAAGCTTGATATATTCTGTTTGCTTTTTTATCGTGCCATTGTTGAAGAATTCTGGCTCAGGGTTCTTGATATAAATACGTGTATTTAGCTTTAACCTCAAGATATAGTAAGCCTTTTTATCATGAATGGATTGTAAGTCTCCTAAATCAAAGTAACCAAGATCACGCAAATATAAATCATTTTTCTTTACCGTTTCAAGGCAGGTAGTACCGTATGTTTTATCATTGTTCTTACCTGGTCCTAGCTGTACGTTTGAAAATTGGCCACTTAGTAAATCGTATTCGAACTGGATTTTAACCCCCGTAGTATTACTCCTTCCTCCAGAACCTTGATAATCAGTTGAGAAGGAATTAGGTAGCTGAAATACAGTTGCATCTAAAATACGAATACTTTTGAAAGTAGAAATTATGTCTGAAGGAATGGATCGATTTAAACAGAGTTTTTGTGTTAGGAGTGAAGTGAAAACTTCTCTGAGGAATGCGACAGCTGCTGTATTAAATAAAGCGTTGATGAAACCCTCTTGGCTGAACCAAACGCAAAGGGCGATGAGTTCATCTGCTTGATACTTACTAGATTGCTGTACAAAACCAACCTTTTTGGCTATTCCTTTAAGAACGATTGAAGAGAAAAAACGTTGTATTTTTTGTGCAAAAAGTGTCAGTTCACTAGAGATGATAGGATTCATAAAAAAAACCAACCTTTTTCGTAAACTTCTTACGATAAGCATAGCGTTTTTTCGTTATTAGAGGTATTGTTTTTACTTAGCTTGATGGGCATGGGGTAGGATCCAAAATATGAATGGTCACAATGAATTCGTGTTTATAGACAAAGGTTTTGACCCTTATTTTAATGATGGGGGTTGTATATTGATAATAAAATCCTTTAAAAACAAAAGTAAATCTCTTATTGTTATTTTGTTAATTTTTAACATGCAAAAAATAGAGTTAAAAGTGATGTAAAATGAATTCGTAGATTTGAATAAATAGGAGGGGAGTTCTAATAAAACAAAGAAATTGAAGAATTATTTGAAGTCGTACCACCAACATTTCGGAAATTTTGTACGGTAAGCAGTCAAAACTATAAAAATTGATTGTAATGTGTTCGCTTAAGCCATTACCAAAAAGATATTAACCACTAATCATCAGCACTTTGTTTTTGGTAATGAGTTTTGGTGTCAGCGAAAGAAGCCAGTGAGAAATGGGGCATTTCAGATCGTTGGATACAGCTTTTATGTAAGCAGGGCAGGATTATAGGTGCATATCGGCTCGGCTGGAGATGGGCTATTCCAGAGGATGCCGTAAAACCTGTTGATGGACGAATGAAATAACTCTTAAAACTACAGGGAAAATACAGATTGCTGTGTTATCCTTTTTTCGGAGGTATACATTTATGGATATACGAATACTGCTTGTCGAGGACGATGAGCATATTTGCAATGCAGTAAAAGTCTTTTTATCTGGAGCGGGATATAAGGTGGATGCCTGTTTTAACGGGGATGAAGCGCATACCAAGTTTTATGATAACACCTATCAGCTTGTCATTCTTGATATCTTGCTGCCGGGAATGAACGGTCATGAGCTTTTAAGGGAGTTCCGTAAGCTGAATAATACGCCGGTTCTGATGATGACTGCTCTTTCCGATGATGAGAATCAAATCAGAGCGTTTGATGCGGAAGCGGACGATTATGTGACTAAGCCGTTCAAGATTCAGCTATTGCTGAAACGTGTGGAGGCGCTGCTCCGTCGCAGCGGTGCGGTGGCAAAGGAACTTCACTATGGCAAGCTGACTCTTTTACCGGAAGATTTCAAGGTTTTTTATGACGACGAAGAATTGCTTTTGACCCTTAAAGAGTTTGAAATCTTAATGCTACTGGTGCAAAAAAACGGAAAAACACTATCTCATGAAGTTATTTTGTCCCGCGTGTGGGGCTACGATTTTGACGGTGATGGCAGCACCGTGCATACTCACATTAAAAACCTACGGGCGAAGCTACCGGATAATATCATCAAAACAGTACGCGGAGTGGGCTACCGATTGGAGGAAACTTCATGAAAAAGAATGGGATATTTGTTAAGACTTTTGCCTATACGATAGTTGCTATGCTGTTGATTGTTTTCGTAACTGCCGCATTGTTTTCAGGTCAATTCTTAACACTGTACAGGGCAGTTGAAAGGGAACAAATATTAGTGTCCTATCAGCCTTTGGTCAATAGAGTAAAAAATAGTAATTATAACGATATTCCCGCAGCAGGGCAAAGGTTTCGTGACAACAACCAATCATTTGAGTTTTGCATTATAGATGATAATGGCGGCGTAATTTACGCTACGCCGGGTGCTGATACCTCGGATAATTTCAATGGTGACTTTTACTATGTGGTGCATAATGATAAAGCCCTCGGCTATTCTGTCGTCGCCCAGACCAGACCAGGCTTAACTGCCTTTTACAATGAAATAATTGTGCGGGCATTGGTCGCGTTTGCCATTATACTCGCCCTCTGCCTTGTGTGCGCGTATGTTTTTGCACGGCAGATAACCAATCCTATCAAGCGACTGGCGGATGACGCCGGGAAAATGACAAGTCTTGAAGATGTACCGCAAAGCCTGCCTATACGCCGGGATGAATTAGGCGATTTGTCGCGTGACATTCACTCTATGTACGATAAGTTGAAAGATACTATTTCCCGGTTAGAAAATGAAATCCTGCGGGTAAGGGAAATGGAGGAAGCACAGCGATATTTCTTTTCGGCGGCTTCACATGAGCTAAAAACGCCTATCGCGGCAACAAGTATCTTGCTGGAGGGTATGCTCGAAAATGTAGGTGATTACAAAGACCATCCCAAATACCTGCGCGAATGCGTGAAGATGATGGATGCGCAGGACGATGTGATTTCCGAGATACTGGAGATTGTCAACCTGAGCAATGGGAAAATCTCTCAGGATTCTGAAAAACTGAAAGTCAGGCAAATAGTGGCTGACATACTGCCTGACTTTCAGATATTAGCTGAAGCAAACGGTCAGTGCATTGTTATGGACATTCCTGACGGACAAAACTGCCTTGTCGATTCTAAAATGCTTCAAAAAGCACTTTCTAATATCATTTTGAACGCAGTACAGAATACGCCTACAGGCGGTGAAATTAGGATATGGAGCGAGCCTGCGGCTAAACAATATCGCCTTTGCATATTAAACACAGATGCAAGGATAGACGATACAGTTCTGCCTAAGTTATTTGATCCATTCTACCGTATGGATAAAGTGCGGGGGCGGAAAAGTGGGCGCAACGGTTTAGGCTTGACTATCGTGCGGAAAACGTTGGAAGTAATGAACATTGAATATGCTTTGGAAAACGTTCCGGATGGCGTTCTATTTTGGATAGATTTGCCAAAGGCATAAATAACACAAGGAGAAAAAATAATGAAATTAGAAAACCGAAATAAACTTACAATTGCATTGTTTGTAGTATATATGCTGCTGTTGACAGGCGTCATTCTCTTCAAATTACCGTTTTATTCTTCTGAAATATCAGACGGGATACGAGTAATCAATCTGATTCCATTTCAGGGGTCTTTCGATGACAACGGAACTATTGATTTTAGAGAAATAAGAGATAATATACTTATTTTTATCCCTTTAGGTATATATATTTGTATGCTAAAAAGCAAATGGCCTTTTATGAAGAAAGTTCTTCCAATTGTTGCTTTGACATTGGCGTTTGAAGCTATACAATTCATTTTCGCAATGGGAAGAAGCGATATTACTGATGTACTTGACAATACGCTTGGAGGGGTAATCGGCATTGGTATTTATGCTTTATTGTTCAAGATTTTCAAAAATAGGACTGTTAAGGTTGTAAATATACTTGCCTTGGTAGTAACTGTTTGCGTAGTATTATATTTCGCCTATCTGTTTTATCTCAGCCATTTTGTTATGAGGCGTCTGCACCCCTGATGTTAGCAACCAAGCTTTATCACTTTGACCGACAGGGTTATTCCTCTGCCGGTCTTTTTTGATTTACAGACAAACTACAGGTTGGCTACAGGGAAAAATAATCAAGCGGCTTAAATCAAAAAAATGAAACCCATTAGGGTTTATTTCGTATGCAAATCTTTCAATTCCCTACACCTAGCCTTTAGAAAAAAGAAAGAGCCTTTACTATAATTGACGTTGTATGAGCTTAGCTTGATAGCAATGTGGCGGTACCCCTTGTTAAGTATTAAAAAATAATAATTATAAATCTATTTTATCCTAATGTTAACGTGGTACGGGTTCTTTTATTGTTCGTAAACATTATTATACAAATCAAATCCAATGTTTGTCCCAATTTTAGAATTATTTTCTACATCTACCCTATAATATTTAGGAACAACAATAAATTTACCTGGATCGATTTTGAATAGTTTATAGTACCATTCACCACTTTTTTTATGTTGCGTATTAATTGGAATAGTTGCAACTGTTTGATTAGTTTCTGTATCTATCAGGTAATAAGCCATGTTAGGTGTTGAATGGAATCATTCAAAAATCAGAAAATAATAATCTAAAGGAAAAGAAAATTGTTTTAACAGGGGATTATCGAAAAATAAAAACAAACAAAGATTTATTAAGAAAAAATGAAAATGAGTACGCACAAGATGAAACGGAAGAAGAATTACAATCTGTAAAGATAGAAATAAATAATGTAAAGAAAACAATCCTATTACAAGATGAACTAACAGATAAAATTGTAAATGAAATCGAAAGAATTGAAGCAAATAAAGTATATCAAACAGATGATGAAAAAGAAAAAAGTGAATCGGAAAAGCAAAAAAGAAAGCTATAAATAGAACAGTATAAAAAGGGAAATTAGAGCTAGAAAACAAAACCAAAGAGTTAGAAGCAAAAGAGAAAAATCTTCAGAAGAAATTAGAAGATCAGCGGAAAAAGTTTAATTTAGCAGAATGAAATTAAACTTTTTTAAAAGATAAAAAGAGATATAAACATTACAAATATAATTATCAGATAATTTTTCGGTTGTATAAAAAAATTATCTGATATTTTTTTTGCCATTATATAAGGAGTTGTGATTCAAAATAAAGGTTTGAAGAAGTACATTGAAACTACATTGAAACTACATTGGATTTACATTGGAAATACATTGAAACCACGCTGAAACTACATTGAATTTCTCTTTCTCATGATATCACGTTTTTGTTAGGCTCTGCCTAACCTGTCACCTTCGGTGATAGCAAAAAACCCTTATGCTCTTTGCAATTTAAATCACTAATTTGGAGGTTTTACCCTATGAATGTGTTAATCCGAGATCTTGATGCTAGTTTAGTGGAACGAATTGACGAACTAGCAAAGGTAAAAAAATTCTAGACAAGAATTTTTGCATAGATACATTAGTAATCTTGCAGTACTTCAAGATATGAAAGACTTACAAGATAAACATATAAAATTACAAAAACAAAGCATAATTCTCATAAAACAAAATACACAAACTATGAATTGTGTGTTGCGAGTTATTGAAGAGGTTGAATTGGATGATGATTAAATAAAAATATTTAAAGGAGCTTAAATATGTCTAAGAAAATAGTAGATAAAACTTATTATTTAAATGAAACTACAGTTGCTTATATAAAGGAATACGCAGAAGAAAAAGGAATCAAACCAAGCCATGCCATGCATTAGAAAGAATTGTTGTTGAACATCAAAACCAAAATCACGATCTATTAGAACAGATTAAAGGAGCAGTTTAAGAAGTTGTACATGAAGATTTAGGAAGAATTAGAGCTGGTACAAATCTAGCTGATAAACATACAAGGATGTTATTACAATTTGCAAACCATTATTTTGCAGTGAATAAATTTAAGGACTTAGCTACAACAAATCAGTATATGTTTAAAGGAATGTTACAAGCAGAATAGTTTGTTAAAGACCATATATTTTATCAGAGGAAAATGTAAAATTGAGCTGATAACTATGGATTTGGGAATAACATGAACTTGGTTTTAAAGTAACAGAAATGGAATTCTAGCATTTTGTGGTGTTGATATAGATAGGTTCAAATGAAGTTTTTTTACTTTACATGTTATATTGTTTCACTGACCTACTTTTTGATAGGACTAATTTTAATTCTATTAAAATTAGTAACAGATTGTCCAAACTTTACTAATCTATCTTACATAGCATGTAGTAATAAATTAAAAGGAGGAATTTAGTATGTCTTATTACTACTGTAATCATTGTAAGGATTATAAAAAGAAATATCACGATTGTCATAGAAGCAGTAAGGGTTATGAAAAATGTGATAAAAAGCATGAGGAGAAACCTTGGGTTAATGTAAAAGTAAATTGTTGTTCTGATGATAACCAATATAATCTTGTAAGAGCATCTGCTTTTAGAGCTGTGAGCACAGTTAATCAAAATTTACCAGCAAATACATTTGTTAAGGTCTTATTCCAAAATGAACAATTTGATTTAGCGAATGAGTATAATCCAGCTACATCAATTTTTATTCCAAAGACAAGAGGTGTTTATTCTGTTATTGGGACTATTGCGTTCATTCCCAATAATCTAAACACAAACTATAGAGCGCGGATAGAAATTCGAGTTAATGGAAATCCGGCAATTGCAATAGATAATGATTTTTTTGGTCCAATAAACTTTGCTAATGTTGTTGCTGTTTCATCAATCATTCAGTTAAATGCAGGGGATATAGTTGAGATTTTTGCACAAAGTAGTGTAGCTGGAGTTATTTCTAATGTAGAAAATAGTACGCATTTTGAAGCTGCAAGATTTCCGTCACCAGACGCATAGACGCATAATTGATATGAAATTTTTTCTGTGACTTTATATAGAGAAAGTCCATAATTTATATTTGACTTGCATTTATGCAGTTTTTTTTGATAGAAAATGTTTATCGTGACACAAGTTGGTTACATTATTTGAAAATCTAAATTATTTCTATAAATTTTGCATAATGTGTACTAAGAAATAATATGTCTATAAACGAAGGGGTATCATCTAATATATGTTTTGGTTGATACATTTTTGTTTTATGAACAAAAATGCTATTAAAAAAGGGTGATAAAAATATCAAATCCTTTTCACTATGTGCATTTATTTCACTGTCTCATTTAATTCTTTTCCAGATTCAAATGTAGGTTCTTTTGAAGCAGCGATTTGCATTTCTTCACCTGTTTATGGGTTACGTCCTGCACGTGCAGATCTTTCACACACTTCAAATGTACCGAATCCTAGTATCTGTACTTTTTCTTTATTAGCTAACGCATTTATTATCGTATCTAATACAGCCTGTGTTGCTGTAACTACCTCTTTTTGTGTAAGTTCTATTTTTTCCGCTACTACTTTTGTTAATTCTGTCTAATTCATTTTTAGCACATCTTCATTTGTAATTAGGTAACTATTACAACGTGTGTATTTTTATGATGCAATTAATAATATACATAGAAAAACCCCTAGCAAGAGCTAGGGGGACAATTTCTGTATGGTAGTAAGAAAGAAAAATGTGTTCATCACACAATTTATATTTTTACAGTTTGATTTTATACAACAAAAATTACCTAATCTAGATAATCTACTTATTTCTACATAAAGGCTACTTTCAATATAATCATTCAAATTACTACTAGTAAACCCTTTTTAGATATATAATTGTACTATTAAATGCAGATGATACCAAGCAAACATAATTTAATCTGCTTGTTCATAGGAGGTTAATAGCTAGAAATATGAAAATTTATAAAAAATAAAAAGGGTGAATAAGATGAAAGCAACAGGTGTTACACGAAGAGTAGATGAATTAGGGCGAATTGTTCTTCCGAAAGAGTTAAGAAGAACATTAGGAATTGTAGAAAAAGATCCTATAGAAATATTTGTAGAAGATGAAAAGATCATTTTACAAAAATATAAATCTTATAATGCTTGTGCAATAACTGGTGATATTTCAGAAAAAAATATATCATTAGCAAATGCTCAAATCGTTCTTAGTCCTGAAGGTGCTAAACTGTTAATTAAGGAAATCCAACAGCAATTAGTTAAGTAAGACCATTCCTCTTAATACATAAAATTAAAGAAAAAGACATCTATATTGTATAGGTGTCTTTTTCTTTGATTTGAACTAATATAATTTTACTAACACTACTTTTACAATTGGAAATATATTAGCAATTTTTCATATCTCCTTCATTCTAGCACATTTAAATCTGTTATTCTATATATTAAAATTTAGTTTCAAGAAACATACATAATGCCTTTCTAAAAAACGAAAATATTTTCGTGTCTGTTTCTTGCGCAAATTAGGCTATGATAAACAAAGCTAACGGTAGTTAGTGATACGACAAGGTTGGATTCTGGTGTTTTAGCTTCTATAATACAGATCAAAAAATCAGGTGTAAAGTAGGGCAGTCGAGTAACCGAACTAACAAAAATACCATTTGCGCTAGTTGGAAATACGTAGATGGATACATACGTTGTTTACATTACATATCTCAAATAATTGTACAGTATCTCGTTAATAGAGATATTGTTTTAATATTTTTAATGCCATTTCTAATTCATCTAATGAGTTTGTAGAAGAAAGAGCAATCCGTAAATACTTATTTGGAGTAGTCTGTCCACTAATAAAGCAATTAGAATGAAAAATTCAAACAACAAGTTTTTTAAAAATTTGCAATATAATCCGATAGAAATGCAATATTTACACTATCATAATAGGTTTATATATCTATACTAAACATTCAGTATATATATTCTCAATTCATTTGCTACTATACCTGTGTTAAGTTATTAGTGAAAAATAGATTTTAACAATTAATTAATATTACAGGACATAAGTAATTGCATCATTTTAGTAATATGGATAGGAATAGAATGGAGGAATTATTTTGTATAAGGTATCACAATTTAATGTACCTTTCAAAAGAGATAATATTAATTTTCTATACAATAGCCATACAGGGGCGTTTGTTAAAATTTCTGATGAGTATACGGATACTATAAAAAAAATTAGCCGAAAAAAATATAATGAGATTCCTAATTTACATTTAGAAGAATTGACTAGGGCTGGTTTTATAGTAGAAAATTCTTTAGATGAATACGGGGTTTATCATTATTTAACTAATAAAAGCCGTTTTGGAAGTGAGTATTTAGGTTTAACTATAGCAACTACATTACAATGTAATTTTCGATGTCCATATTGTTATGAGAATCATGTAGATGAATATATTGAGGGACAAAAAGAAGAAGATTTGAAAAATTTCATTCAAAATAACTTACAAAATAAGACTGAATTTTCCGTTACTTGGTATGGTGGCGAACCATTATTAAAAAAAGATCTTATAGATAGAATGTCAAAGTATATATTAGCAATATGTAAAGATAAAAATATTCAATTTAGAGCTAAAATGGTTTCAAATGGATATTTACTTAATAGAAAAATTGCAGAACATTTGGTTCAAGAGAATAACGTTAAATATGTACAAATCACATTGGATGGTGGCCCAGAGACGCATGATATGACTAGAATATTAAGAAATAAGCAAGGTTCTTTCAATAAAATTTTAAATAATATTAAAGAAATACAAGATATTATACAAGTCGGAATTCGTGTAAATGTTTCAAAAGAAAACGTTGCAGATGTTTATAAGCTTTTTCCTATTCTAATGAATCAAGGATTAAACAACAAAGTTTCCGTGTATTTTGCTCCAGTAGGGGCATACAATGACGTTTGTCAATCGATTAGTGAATCCTGTCTAGTAACAAGGGAGTTTGCAAAATGGGAGACAGATTTGATTGAATACGCGGATAAGATTGGCTTCAATATGGGAAATCTTTATCCTAAAAATCGTGGTGGTTGGGTTTGTCAAGCTGTAGATAATAACTCTTTTGTTGTGGATGCCTACGGTGATTTATTTAAATGCTGGCATGAAGTTGGAAATAAAAAATTAAGAGTAGGGAATTTAGCAGAAGGCATTACTTCGTTACAAACCTTAACAAAATGGATGAATTGGGAATTGCCAAACAAATGCAAAACTTGCAATATTATGCCTCTATGTAAAGGAAGATGCCCTGAACTGAGTTTAGAAAAACAAGATTTTGAATGTGATCAATTAAAATATAATATCAAAGATAGATTATATAGATATTACATAAAAAATCCTATTGATAAACAAAAAGTACCGGAAACTGAGGTTATTAAACAATCTAGTTAATAAGAGAGTTGAAATATACTTTCAGTGAAAGGAGGTGAATATAATGGAGTACATTGTAAAGCCAATTACATTAAATCCTAAGGATAACAGTGATCGATTAGAGTGTGGTATTAAGTTTAATTAAAACTTATTGATAGCAGAAATTGATAAGAGTAGGGTTTTAACAAAAGGATATGTCGTTTCCATCATATATGGTAAGATATATCCTTTTGTGTATTTTTCTTTTCTTAGCTACATAGGGATGTGGTACAACCCTTTGTTAAAGCTTTTTAGTAATTTAATTTGCATAAACATATTTATGTTTAATTAATATTATAGAGTATATAAAAAGACACTATACTATACATAGTGTCTTTTTATATGTTGACTAGTTCTGAAAGAAAATGTAGTGATTAATCATAATTTGTTGGATGCTTCTTGGTTAATTCTATTATAACATTATCATGGAATAATTTAAATGCATTTATGCATATATATAATTTTATTGTATTATAGGCACGTCTGAATTTCTTTCGATTTCCAAAATTTCCAGTTTCTTTATTTTAATATCTATACTATAATTTAACTGCTAAATCGTAAAAAAGGAGTTCTAATAGATATGGAGATGAGAAACTTACAAAAACTAATTGAAGACAAGAAAGTAGAATTAATTAAACTTGTAGATAAATATGGATTTAGACATCAGCAGGTGCTAAGTTTAAGTCAAGATATAGATAAGTTAATAAATCAGATTATTTATATAAATCACAAATATAAGTAGAACCCTATATTTATAATTGCAGTTTAATGAGAATTACTTTGGAATATTTTAATTTGAAAGCAAAATAGAGAATATTGAATTAGAGGAAACTTTTCATTTTGCACCAAAATATAAAAAATGTATGCTCTAAACCACATGTGCAGAGGATATGCAGCAGAATTTATTATTAATTCGCACCGTGAAATGATTAATAGATATATAATAATTAAACGTACAAAATAGAATTGATTAAATAAGAAACAGGATCTGATATCCATATATCAGATCCTGTTTCACTATATATAATTATTTCACTGCTTCCTTTAGTTCTTTTCCAGCTTTAAAAGCAGGTGCCTTTGAAGCAGCGATTTGCATCTCTTCACCTGTCTGTGGGTTACGTCCTGTACGTGCAGATCTTTCACGCACTTCAAATGTACCAAATCCAAGGATCTGTACTTTCTCTTGATTAGCTAGCGCATTTGTTATCGCATCTAACACAGCTTGTGTCGCTGCATCTGCATCTTTTTGTGTAAGTTCTGATTTTTCTGCTACTACTTTTGTTAATTCTGTCTTATTCATTTTCTGCACCTCTTTATATGTAATTAGGTGACTATTATAACGTGCTTATAATCTTGATGCAATTATTAATATGTATAGAAAAGTCCTAGCAAAAACTAGGGGGACAATTCCTGTGTGATAGTATTAAAAAAGACAATGTATTTATCGGACAATTAATATTTTATAATTCACAAAATCACTGAACTATCCCTAATATCGATATAATAAAAAACAGATATTGTTATAGGTGATGCAACAGGAAAATACAATCTCCAAGAAGTTATAACGAGAGCGGAAGTAACTCAATTTGCTGCTCAGACTGATAGAATGGAGTTAACAAAAGTAATTAGACTAGTATGGATGTCCATTTTAATAATTTGCTTGTGAATTTTTACGCAACTAAAGGATAAACAAAAAAGGTCCTTAACAATTTGTTAAGGACTGCGGAATAAAACCGCAAGTTGGGTTGAGACCCAATCCAGTTTGTAGAAAATAAATTGCAATTATAATAGCAATTGCATTCCCAAAAGCAATGTTTCAAATGAATTTTATCATACCTGTAACTGCATTGGTATCAATAAAATATGGATTGGATTACAAATAGTGGTTTCGAATATTAGAAAGAGTTTAAAAGTTTATTATTCATGAGGAATAGAAGCGATTTTGAACGTAAGAAATTTGTAAGGAAGAGGTAAGAAAAAAGAGATTTTCATTGTGTATGATTAAAATGTAAAGAAGAGTGAGAGGAGGAATAAATACCGTATATTTATATAAGAAAACAAATCAATTAATAAGACTTGTATGAAAGAAAAATTACAAAAGTTAACATACATCTGAAAAAAAGATAGGCTATTTTTTAGGTCAGAAAGTCGTTTGTGAAATAGTGGGTATAAGAATGATTACAAATTCAATATCGCCCTTTTGTCATTAGTTAAGATGAAAGCTATGTGATTAGTTTGAAAACAGTAAAAAACCATTTATACAATATGAATAGGGGAGAGGAATATTTTGATGAAAAAGCACTGTCAAATTACATGTACAGGTTTAGCCCTTTTAATAACTGGGGGTTCCTTGTTTTATACAAATCCAATCTCAAGTGTAAAAGCGGAGTCCATTCAAAATGTATCTAGTTCGTTACAAACAAGCCACCAAAGAAATCGAAATTCCGTCAAAGAGGCAATGCGGAATACATTGAAACTTGGATATCCAGGGATACTTGCTAAAACTTCTGAGGGTGGAAAAACATGGAGTTATGCGGCTGGTGTAGCTGATCTGAGTAACAAGAAACCAATGAAAACAGATTTTCGTTTTCGAATTGGCAGCGTGACAAAGACGTTCACTGCAACAGTTGTACTTCAATTAGCAGGAGAAAACCGCCTAAATCTAGACGATTCTATTGAAAAATGGTTGCCTGGTGTCATTCAAGGAAATGGATATGATGATAAACAGATTACTATCCGGCAATTATTGAACCACACAAGTGGTATCGCTAATTACACAAGGTCAAAGGATTTTAATATGTTGGATACAAAAAAATCTTATACTGCTGAAGGATTAGTAAAGATGGGAATATCCATGCTTCCAGATTTTGCTCCAGGAAAGAGTTGGTCGTATTCAAATACAGGGTACGTATTACTAGGGATCCTTATTGAAAAAATAACTGGGAGCAGCTATGCGGAAGAGATTGAAAATCGAATTATTGAACCACTTGAATTATCGAATACATTCTTACCCGGAAATTCAAGCGTGATTCCAGGAACCAAACATGCCCGTGGATATATCCAATTAGACGGAGCAAGTGAGCCAAAAGATGTTACTTATTATAATCCAAGTATGGGGAGCTCGGCCGGAGATATGATTTCTACAGCTGATGATTTAAACAAATTCTTTTCTTATTTACTTGGGGGCAAATTACTGAAAGAACAGCAACTAAAGCAAATGCTTACAACAGTTCCTACAGAAACAGATGAACTTGGCGATTCCGGGCTTGGAATTTTCAAAATGAAGCTTTCAAACGGTGAATCGATATGGGGGCATGGAGGAACCATTCCTGGCTTTTTAACTTTTGCTGGGGGCACACTTGGAGGCAAGCATACATTGGCCGTCAATTTGAACAGTCTTAAAGCGGATACCCCTGATCCTTTTAAAAATATTTTACTTGCTGAATTTAGCAAGTAGGTCAAAAGGGAAAACGGATAAGTTTTATCATATTTTCATAGTGAAACAAATAAATAATGAAAACGTTCACTTATCGAAGGAGGTAATTCCGTGATGAAAAATAAGCTAACTGGTGTGTTAGCCACTGCATTAGCGGTAACTATGATTCTACCAACAGGAGCGAAAGCATTTTCTGAAAGTGAGACTACAGTTGTAACTGGTGAAGAAGTAGCTAGTCAGGAACTGAAGAAGATTGCAGCAGAGAAGGCGGAGCTACTTACAAAGTCTCATGAAGCGAATAGCGTGCAGTATGCGCTAATTGATAATGGAAAACTTATCTTGTCGGGTCAGGCTGGCAAGAATGATATGGAAGGGGAAAAGCTGCTAACCAAAGATACTCAATATGGGATTGGTTCAGTCAGTAAAATGTATGCAACAGCGGCTGTAATGAAATTGGTCGATGAAGGGAAAGTCGATTTGGATGCTCCTGTTGTCCGCTATGTTCCTGATTTTAAGATGAAAGACGGTCGATACAAACGTATTACACCGCGTATGTTATTGAATCACTCCTCTGGATTGCAAGGTTCTACGTTAGGTAATGCATTTTTATTTAACGATAATGATACCTATGCCCATGATACCTTGTTACAGCAATTGTCAAATCAAAACTTGAAGGCGGACCCTGGTGCTTTCTCGGTATACTGTAACGATGGCTTTACGCTGGCTGAAATTTTGGTGGAAAGAGTTAGTGGTATGGGCTTTACCGAATTTCTACATCAAAGCTTTACAGGGCCCTTAAAGATGAATTATACGAAAACGCCGCAGGACAAATGGAGAGACGAAAATCGGGCGGGACTATATTTCCCGGCGTACCAAGGACAACTTCCAATTGAATCGGTGAATGTAATTGGTACGGGAGGCATTTCTTCCACGGCTGAAGATATGGTGCGATTCTCACAATTATTTATGGGACAGGGAAAAGGGATTCTCTCTGATAAGGTAGTCGAGGCAATGGAGCAAGAGGAATATAAAAAAGGAATATGGCCAGGGGATGGAGATAATATTTTTAACTATGGCCTTGGCTGGGATAGTGTGAGACTATACCCATTTAGTGAATATGGGATCAAAGCATTGGCTAAGGGCGGCGATACGGCACTGCAACATGCTATATTAGTCGTGCTTCCGGAACAGAAAATAGCAGCGGCAGTATTGACATCTGGTGGACGGAGCTCTACAAATCAACTATTGGCAACTGAATTGCTACTCGCTACGCTTAAAGAAAAAGGTACTATTAAGGAAATCAAGCCGAACAAATCCTTTGGTAAGCCGGTCAAAGTCAAAATGCCTCAAGGCGTAGCAAAGAAAGCAGGATTTTATGGCAATAGCGAAAATCATTTCAAAATTGAAATTACGAACAACGGGGAACTGTTCTTACCATCTAATCGAGAAGAAAAATATGTATATACTGCTGATGGAAGCTTTATTAATGAGAAGGGGACTTCCAAGCTCAACTTTGTAACCGAGAAGAATGGAAGGACTTATTTGAAGGAGAGCTCATATAAATCGCATCCAGGTTTAGGGCAAAGTGTGATGACCCACTATTTAGCTGAGAAACTAGAAGACAACGTGCTATCGAAGAAAACCGCTGCTGCATGGGCAAAGAGGGAAGGTGTCAAGTTCTATCTTGTAAACGAGAAATTTAGTTCTATTCAATATCTCGTTCAACCGAAACTTCTTAGTACTCAAATTACTCGCGAGAAAGGCCCGGCAGGCTATTGGGATGGGAGAAAAATTACAGGTCCGAATACCGCAACGCATCAGCTCCAAATTCCCGTAATGAATGGCCGTGATACAACGGAAACACACTTCTATACAGAAGGTGGAAATGAATATATGGAGATGGCTGGGTTGCTATACGTAAGTGAATCAAATGTAAAACCAATTGATATAGGCCAATCATCCCAAGTTACGTTGGGAGCAAATGGGCATGCGAAATGGTTTGCAATTCCGCAAGCGGCAGCAGAGAAAAGAATGACCGTGACGTTGCCATCAAAAGGTTCGTTTGCGGTGTATGATGAGAAGGGAGTTTGCGTCAACTTTAGCATCGTGAGTGGCAATAACAAGGTGAAACTGCCAAAGAACGGAACAATCGTATTCGCTGGGGCACCGAACTCAGAATTTGCAATCTCGTTGAATTAGCTACAACTCAGATAGACTTCAATAAAACGGTACGACATGGAAAAGATGTGTTATTTGAATCTTAAGTACTCCCTTTATAAAGAGAAATTCTACGAATGATATTGCACTTAAATTCTTAGCCTGATGGGTATGGGGTACTATTTCAAAAAAATTCAATAACAATACTTTGAGTTTTAGAGACCACTCATGTTGGAGAAACAAAAGAATAAGTATGAAATTAATGTATTAACCTTATAACGTATAAAAGACACTTTATAAAGTGTCTTTTATACGTTGACATACTATGAAAATGAAAGAAAATGTAGTTATTAATCAAAATATGTTGGATGCTTCTTGGTTGATTTTATAATGAGTTCTCGGTTAATTTTTTCTCTCTCAAAAGTAAATAAAAGGATAGAATATACAGTAGAGGACGATCAAAGTTATTAGAAAAGCTATTTACATAATCAATATGATGATGAACTAGCATACAAAAAATATATAAATAATTATTATCAATTTATTTATATATAAATAAATCCAATGTCTATTCAAAAAGACTGTGCATAAAAACTTGCATTATAACAAGTTTTTAACACAGTTTTTTTTATTTTATGCCTTTCATTAAAACTTGAATCTTTGGGGCCATAAAATATAAAATTACACTTAAAATGATTGAAAGGCCACCAATTACACCGAAATAAATAATTTCTGTTTCAGGATTATATAATCGAACTATTTGAGCATTTATAGCTTGTGCAGCTGCACTAGTTAAGAACCACAGACTCATTGTTTGAGCAGAGAAGGCAGCTGGTGCTAATTTGGTTGTAATTGATAAACCTACAGGTGATAAACAAAGTTCCCCGATTACTACTAACAGGAAGCTAATCGCTAACCACATAGGGCTTACAAGGGATTCTGTACCATGTATATATGCAGGGATAATCATAACTAAGAAGGATAAACCAGCAAATAATAAACCAATAGCAAATTTATTAGCCGTACTTGGTTGACGTGAATTAAGCTTTACCCATAACCAAGCAAATACTGGTGCTAACAAAACAATATAAATAGGGTTTAATGATTGAAACCATGAAGATTGAAGTTCAAACCCGGCCAACTTTAATTGAGTACGCTGATCAGCATATGAAGCTAAAATGATAGCTCCTTGTTCTTGAATGGCCCAAAACATTGTAGCAGCGATAAATAATGGTATGTAAGCAATTAAACGAGACTTTTCAATTTTTGTAGTTTTCGGACTACGATACATAAAAATAAAGTAACCAGTTGGAATGAGAATACCTAAGATACTTACTAATAAAGTGAATCGATTAATAGTTAAAATACCTGTTGGTATCGTTAAAATACAAAATAGTACTATAGCTATTGTGCCAATACTAAACTGTATAATAACTTTTTTTCTTTCGATGTCTGTTAAAGGATTTGGTACTTGTGTTCCTGCTAAACCAAGATTTTTCTTTTTTGTAAGAACGAAAATAATTAAACCTAATAGCATACCAATTGCAGCGACACCAAAGCCTAGGTGGAAGTTATACTTTTGACCAAGTGTTCCTATAACAAAAGGAGATAAAAGCGCACCTAAATTAATACCCATATAGAAAATACTGAAACCTGAGTCACGTCGAGTATCTGTTTCACTATATAAATCACCAACAATGCTAGATACATTAGGTTTTAATAAACCTGTACCAAGTACTAAAAACACCATAGATATGAATAAAGTACTTATAGTTCCTGGTAGTGCTAAAATCAGGTGACCTATCATAATTAAAACTCCACCCCAAAAAATTGTTCTACTTGAACCTAGTAGACGATCTGCAATCCAGCCACCAATAATGCCAGACATGTAAACGAGAGATCCATAGATGGCCATAATTGACGCTGCGGTCGCATGGTCCATCCCTAAACCACCTTGTGAGATTGAATAATACATATAGTAAAGTAATATTGCTCTCATCCCATAGTAAGAGAATCGCTCCCAAAACTCTGTAAAGAATAGGGTAAACAGCCCCTTAGGGTGTCCGAAAAAACCGCTTTGCGGAACAGTACGAATAATATCGCTTTTACTAATCTTCTCCATACGAATACACTCCTTATATATAAATATAATAATACTAACTTAGTATAAACTAATAATTAGAAAATTAAAATAAACATTTACTTGGTTAATTATTAGAAATTTTCCAAAAAATAATTTTCTTGTTGATTTTAATAGGTATTTTAATTATATTTTTTAATATAGATATATTGATTGAAGATGATGATAGTGTATAAATATTAATACAAACTGTAGGAGGATTTATATATTGTTAAAAAAAGAAGTTTCTATAGAAGATATTTATCAGGAAATATTAGATGGGAAAAGAATTAGATTTCCTCCGAATACATGGAAAGAAGATATAGATAATAAAATGGCGCGGAGGGTATTAACATATTTGCTTAACAGTATTTTAAAATGGAATAAGGAAGACATAAGAAAAAAGTGGAACACAAAATTACTTGTAAAGTATAAATTACGAGGATTACTCAAACATAGATACGAAAATAGCCCTTTTAAAGCAATAAATGATTTATACCCAAGTGAGTTTAAAGAATGGGAGTTTGGTATGACTCCTTTAAATTTTTGGACGAAAGAAAAGGCATTAACGATTTTGAAATGGATGATTGAAGAAAAAAAAGGTCTATCAAACGAAAAGCTCTTACGCGTATACGGCAAAAAATGGTTGGAGAAAAACAAACTTAGTGCCCCTCTGGCTATGTACTGGAATAGTAGTCCGTTTGCAATGATTAACGATCTGTACCCTAGTCGTTTTAAAGAATGGGAATTTCTTATGACGCCCAATAACTTCTGGACAAAAGAAAAAGCATTAGAAGCATTGAAATGGACCATTGAAGAAAAAGAAAAATTAACTCCCGAACAAATACTGGATGTATACAGTATAAAGTGGCTAAAGACTCACAGATTAGCGTCTCCATGTCAATTAATGTGGGGAAATAGTCCATTTAAAATGATAAACGACTTATATCAAGGTCGCTTTAAAGAATGGGAATTCAAAGTTACACCAGTTGGCTTTTGGTCCAAATGTAAAGCACTAGAAGCCTTAAGATGGACCATTGAAGAGAAAGAAAAACTGGATGAAAAACAGCTATTAAAAGTATTTAATCAACGATGGCTCATAAAACGAAAATTACGGACACCCTTACAACGCTATTGGAAAGGAAGCCCCTACGGGATGCTTATTGCTTTATATCCAAATCGTTTTTCAAAAAATATGTTAAAAGGACATATTTAAAAGTAAAGATTAAATTAATAATTATTGAGAAAGTTTATGATATAACATGCAGTTATTAATTTGGAGGAAGACACCTTTAAGGTGTCTTTTTTTATGCATAAAAAAATAAAATATCACTTAGTGTAAAAAATTTCGAAATACTAAAGGGATTTCTATTAATACTTAAATAAAATCATTCATTGATTAATTATTCTATCTTTTTCCTATTAGAACCAAATTTTTGCTAATTGAGACACTCCTTTTATTATCTCATCTTCACTTAAATCCCCAAATCCAAGTTGAATATGAGGATATTCTGGTAAATATTCCGAGAAATATTTTGAGCAAGGATAAACTATAATGCCGTGATCATGTGCTCTTTCAATTAGCATTTCTTCACTCATTTTTGTTTTCACTTCAATAATAACGAAAATACCGGAGCTACCACCTTTAATCCTGACATATTCTTTAAAATGCTTTGATAATTCCTTATTTAATAGATTCATTTTACGTTTATACAAAGCTTTCATCTTCCTTAAGTGCGAGTACCAATATCCTTCATTCATAAATGTTGCCAATGTTCGCTGATGAATAGATGAGGATGTTTGTTCAAGTAAAGGGAGTATCTTTTTATATTCATTTATTAGCCGCCTAGGCAAAACCATATAACTGACACGGATAGAGGGGAGGAGTGCCTTTGAAAAAGTTCCTAAATAAACCACCCTATCATTTGAATCTAAACTTTGAAGAGACGGTATAGGTTGATGGATATATCGAAATTCACTATCATAATCATCCTCAATAATATAGCCTTCCACATTTTTGGCCCATCCAATTAACTTTAGTCTTTCATTGACAGGGATGGTCACTCCATACGGAAAGTGGTGAGTAGGAGTGACATATAAAAGTCTAGAAGGCGATTTTAAAAGAAAATCGCCTTGAATGCCTCGTTCTTTTACAGGAAGTGGATCAATAATAAATGATTGAAGAACAAAAAGCTCCCTTGCCACGTTATATCCAGGATCTTCTACTGCTATATAATCATAGTCTTGCTTTAACATTAGTGACAAAATTAATAACAAATGTTGTGTGCTACTGCCAATAATAATTTGTTCTGCAGAAGTAGTAACTCCTCTTGATTGAAATAAGTAATCTGCTAGTGCTTTCCTTAATTTGATGTCGCCTTGTTTTTCACCGTATGAAAACATGCTAGAGTCTTTAAGAGTTTTGTTTGTAATCATTCTCCACTTTTTTAAAGGGAAGTTTTCTTGATCCACTGTCCCAATCTTAAAATCAATAGTTTTCATGGTAGTATGATTTGTTTCATGATGCTGTTCTCTAATAGGTTCAAAATTAAGTGTTTCATCCGATGTAATAGCCTCTATAAAAAAACCTTTTTTGTTCTTACTTCGAATATACCCCTCTGATTGCAGTTGTTCATAGGCTACTTGAGTTGTGTTTCTGCTGACCTCTAATTGGTTAGCAAGTTGTCTAATTGATGGCAACTTTTTACCTTGTCCTAATTTACCAGATAAAATCTGAGTTCGTATATATTGATAAATTTGTTGATACATAGGATTTTTACTTTTTCGATTTATATTAAATATAAGTTCCTTCATTATTTTAATACCCCATCTGTCATTTGTATTTATTGTAAACTGTACCTTTTAGAAATGACAGTATAAATAAATAATGACTTTATAAAAAAATTTAATCAAGGAGGTGAATTATGACAATATTTATGTACATATTTTGTTTGATTGTATGGGGACTCAACTTTATTGCAGTGAAAATTCAAGGAACTCCTGTCAGCTTAGAGTTATCTTTAACTTACCGTCTGGTTATGACAGCTTTTTTATTTTTGATGCTTGTTTGTTTTCTTCGACCAAGTGGGAAGCCAACAAAAAAAGATATCCCATTTGTAATAGTTTTTGGTATATGTAACTTTGCAATAAGCTATTTATGCCTTTATTACGCTACAATTTTGAGTTCTGCGGCAATTGTAACATTGATTTTTTCATTAAAGGTAATTTTGACTCCGATTGCACTTCGAATTTTTTTAAATGAAAAGTTGCATTCACGCATTTTGTTTGGAGGGATTTTAGGGGTATTAGGAGTATGTATTCTTATCTATCCGAAATTGAATGATTCTCAAGGGTTCAATGATATAAAAGGAATTATGGTTGCAATTTTAGGTACGCTTCTTACAGCAATAGGTGATGCGAGCTCGGCACGAAATGCAGGCCACAAGGTGAACCCGATCTATGCAAATGCTATTGGATTTACAGTAGGTAGTTTATTGATGGGAGTAATTGTACTATTTCAAGGACAGGAATTTGCATTTCCTACATCGTTTTCATATGTATCTATGTTGATATACTTAACTCTATTTGCTTCTTTTGTAGCATGGTTATTCTATTTGAAGCTTGTAGAAAAAATCGGAGGAGCTCGAAGCGGATATATGGTTGCGCTATTCCCTGTAATTGGGGGGATAGCTTCCGTTTTAATCGGCGAGTCAGATCCATCCCTGTATTTGTTTGTTGGATGTTTTTCAAGTTGTATTGGAGCGGCTATCGCATTAGGGTTTAGAATTCAAAAGCATGATCCGAAATTAACTCTAAAAAGAGTTAATTAAGAAAGGAATAAGTGTAATGGACTTGAAAATAGATCCTATATATTTTTTATTTTTAATGTATGAATTGTACACGTTCTTTTGAAGAAAAGACAGCATCAAATAAACTATTTTGTCTTATTGGCAAATCAAAAGTTTACATAATATTTTTCTAATAAACAATTATGGATTTAATAGTGTGATCAATAAAGGAAGGAAATCTTTCATAAAATCAATTAAGTTATTTAGTGCTTCTTTCATTATAAATATCTAAAACTACATATTCATTAAGTTTTATTTATAAGAGCCATTCTCAGCTATGAGGTTGGCTTTCTTAATTTTCTTTAAATTAACTAACAAGGTTTAAACGAAGCTAGCGATGTAGAAAATTTTCGTTATGAGGATAATTTAAAACCTTAAGCTGATTGTTGTGTGGTGAGAACTCAGTAAGTAGAAACACGCTGTAGTCATTAAACAGTGGCAAAATACGCGTATATTATCACTATATTAAATCCTTAAACAAATGACTAATTGTCTAATATAGTCAACTGGACATACGATGTATAGTTGTGTAAAATTTCACATGTAACTAAATCGTTATAATTAGATAAATGAGTAACTTGAGGGAGAGACTACAAATTATGGAATCAAAAAAATCTACATTTACCGAGAAAGTACAATCTATTAAAGGAAAGACAGCTGCAAAGTATGTGGCAACAGTTCTTCTATTCTTTGGGCTGACATCTTGTTATAACCAAAAAACCGATAGATTATCATCACAAGTAGAACATTATCAAGCAGAGTCAGAGAAATTAGCCAAAGAATATGATGAATTAGAAATTAATTACATTAAGCTGAAGGCTAAACTAGATGCGATAGAGAATCTACCCGAGGAGAAACCTGCAGAAGTTGATGACACTGAAGAAAAACCTGTTGAGAAAGTGGAAGAGATGCTGATTCAAGATAAGGAGCCAGAGAAATCTGAAGAGGAAACACTCAAAGAGGAGCAATATGCAACCCGAGAAAAGAAAGCATATGTGAATCTCAATTCTCTTGGAAGTTCAGAAGCGCAAGAGACATACAAAGAACTAATTAAACCGAAGCTTTCGAGATGGGCTAGTAAGGACATGTTACAAGTAGCTAAGGAGGGTGTAAAATTTCGTGAGATAGATGATAGTAACCTACCTTGGACAGATGCTACTGAGCCGAATGGAACGAGTACGAAGCATATCTATAAGAGTGGTTATGACCAATTAGAGATTACATACAACTTTGACGGAACCATTACAAAATCTGAATGGAAAATAGGAGTGAACAAATAAAGTGAAAAACTTAATGTCTACACTTACATCGTTAAATTTTGATAAAACTGTTATCGCATACTCGAACGGGGTTCAGGTCTTTAAAGGAACATTACAGGATTACTTATTTATGTCTCACCAAGAGAAGCAGGCGCTAAAGGTAACGACATTAAGTATTTGTGCCAAAGATGGGAACTAATATGTCTACATTTGAAAGATTAAAAGAAGTGTAAACTCCTAGCAGTAAGTAACATTGTGAAAGTTTAATCGTAATATAAATTTGTGAAAAAAGAGGCATTCTATAGCAGGTATCATACTTGTGTAGAATGCCTCTTTTTTCTCTTGTACAGAAGAATCTATATACAGTGATGAGGAAAGAGAAGGTAGGAATAATAAGATAGAATAGGAAGTGAAGTCAATGACAAATGAACCTGAATTTGAACAATGGGAGATGTGAGGAGTCGATATTGTTTAACAAATTATCCGGTAATTGAATAAAAGAATATGAATAGAAAAGAGCCCCCATTAATTTATCGGAGGCTCTTATTTTTTACTTCAGTACAGAAGGCGTCGTCTTTTCTAACCATAGAATGCCATCATATTGTTCTGTCGGAATCATGATTTCTTCTTTTAATTTATTTCCCCAATAACTTGCTGCAGTAGGAGTAAACATCCATGAAGTTTCTGGTCGGTTACTTTCTCCTTTTAAGTTAACGAAAACATGGGGACTTCCTACAGTGCTGATGATTTTTTCAACGCTTTGTTCTTCATGTTCATTATGTACAGGAATAACATTTTCATTAACATCATCCCAACTGCTTCCACTATACGCAAATACACCAATTGTGTACATTTGATCTTTGATACGCTGTGGAAGATAATCCATCATATTTGGGCCAACATAATTGTATTGCTGCACCTTTGTAAAGTCTAATATCATTTTTGAATTTTGTTTTCGAATATGATAATTATGACCCCACACAATGATATTTTTGTTTTTATACTGCATTTCAGTTAGCCATGCGAAGTTTTGTGCCATTTTTTGATCTCGGATATAAAAAGAATAGTCTGTCAGGTTAGGTGAGGAGATGCCACCTCTGACTTTCATATCAGCATCTAGATGCGTTTTAATCGCATCAATCCGTATACTGATTGATTTCTCAAACAAATTCACATCAAACGTAGGATGTGGTGCAACTTGAATCAATTCAGATTTATGATTCTGAATAAACATTCTAACCTTTTCAAACTTGTTAATTACGGGCTGTATTTCCATTTTAAATCGATCATAGGGATATGTTTTATTTTTATTGTAATACCTATCCAGTTCAATCAACTCTGACACTGCAGTATCAAATTCACTCGCCACTTCAGGATTTACTTTTTGCAACCATTCTTTTGCATAAGAGCGGAATGAAGATTTATAAAACAAATTCATATCAAAACCAGCTAATGTGAGTGGCTTTCCTTTTTCTTTTTGTTCTTTCATATAGGTAAATAATTGTTCAAGTTCCGTAGTTTGCCATACAGGGTATAAAGATTGTTTCATCGCTTCCGTAGCGGTTAAGTTATCGAAATTTTGCTGAACAGCTGCTGCTTCCCCAAGCCCTGTTTCAAATGCAATCACATCATATCCCATTTCCTCATGTAAGTACTTAATCATACGTATTTTGGATTGATTCATTTCCTTTGCACCATGCGTACTTTCACCAAGTACAACAATGCGCTTGTCCTGTACGGCCTCTTTAAGAAATGATAAATCCTCTGTTGTTTGGGAAGTTGGTTCATTTAATATTTTTGCATGTCCGTTTAACCATTCCTCCCATTTGGGTTGATCGGCTGGTTTTTCTGCTGCGAATGCAACAGATGTAAAGGTGGTACAGGCAAGAAGGGTACTCATTAGTCCAAGTTTCCATTTATTACGCACAACAACGCCTCCAAGTATCATAGTTTACAAGCTGAAAAAATAATACCAAAATTTACCGATATAACATTATTTATAATAATATAGATGATAATCTCTAACAATACTAATATTGTGAAAATTCAAAGGGTTCCTTCAGTGTAGTGAAGAAACCCTTATTTCTATGTCACGTCTTGTAATCAAATATACATATTGCATGTACGTTTTCTGCATTCCTGTTGTGTTAACATTTCTCTTAGCATTGTTTTACTTTCCACAAGCAGTCCCATTACCTCAGGATCTTGTGTGGAATCTGGAATGATTACATGAATTTGAAAGTTCATTTTTATCCAAAAGGGTCAAAAATTGATAATTTACATAATGTATTTATCATAAACTTATTAGTTTGAACAAATGTATTAATATTCATATTAAATATATAGATATTATGTTATAATGTGAAGTAGAAACTCGCGTGTTTCAAATACAACATTTTTATCTTCTTGATGGCCTCTTATCTTTCCGTAAGAGGTCCTTTTTTTATCCCTCCATATTGCATAGTCGTTAAAATACTATGAAAAGATACTAGAGACTACTAGATTACTATATTCTCTAGTATTTTTTCTTTACCTAGATTATCTACTGTTGGGCAAACGATGATTTAAGGGTTTTTTGTATAATTTTCACAAAATCACTTTGATTCATTATTTATTTCACTATAAAATAATAAAAGGATATATGGCCAACGATTATAAGAATAGGTATGTCCTTTTTTGCAATGCTAATCCGAATTGAAGCCTAATACTGAAACGGTAAATGAGTAGAGTTAGGGCCGAAACAGATAGTAAGGAAAGTAAAACAATAATAGCAAACAATATTTATAATGAAAACTTTCATAATGGACTGTCTATCGATGGAGAAAGAATACGAAAATATAAAGGGGTAAATGAATATGAATAGATCCTTCAAAGGTATTGCATTAGCAGGGTTAAGTGTTAGTTTCATGCTAGTAGGTTGCACATTAAATACATATGGACTTACACAGTCAGAGTATAGAAAAGTAGATAAGTATTATGATGCAGATAAAATGGTATCTGACCTAAAGAAATTGCACTATAGTGATGAACACATTGAAAACCAACTAAGAAACGCATTGTCTAGAATTGAGTATGAAAAGGGAGGTAAGGAAGACGAATCACGTAGTAAAGAAAGTGAATCAAATGTATCAGACACAGAAGGTGAAAAGAAGGTAAAGGTATCTGAAAAAGATTACCCTTATCGTTTGACTGAACTACACTTAGAATTCCAGTATCATTTAAAAAAACTAGAAAAGAAAACTGATAAATTATTTACAGAAGAGGGTGTCTACATAGGTGAGATAGATTCCTTAATTAGTCACATCAGTTTGGATATAAACCGTTTTGAAAAAATCAAGCCACCTAAAAAGTATGAAGATTACCAATTCTTAATACAAGAAGGGGTAGAAGAGATTAGAAAACACCTAATAAAAGTAGAAGATGCAGTTAGACAGTATGATGGTAAATATGATAAGGATAAAGCAAAAGAAATCATACAAAACGGTATGTTTGGGATTGATGATGGTGCTTCTAAATGGGAGACAGTATTTAATGAGATAAACGAAAGATACCCTGATGTAGAGCAAAAGGTAAAGGAAGAGAATCAGAAACACGCGAAAGAGGGGCATCGTAAGGATGATTTAAATGACAAAGTTAGTGGTTCAGACGTTGATAAATACAAAGCAGACATCGTAGGAAATACAAATAAGATCGATGAAGTTATCAGACTGATACAAGATATAGGACATTCAGATGTAAAGGATGATGAGTCAAAGAAAAGTGAAATCCAACTGAGTTTGGATATGGCAAAAACACACGTAAGAGATATGAAATACCTTGAGGCACCTAAAGGGTTAGAAGTTGAACAAGAAAAGATAAAACAGGCAATGGATAATTACTGGGATGCTCTGCAATTACTTTCAGAAGCATTAGAAGAACAAAATGATAGTAAGTTGGAACAGGCAAATAACAAAGCAGAACAGGCAATGAAACTATTTAAAAAAGTAACTGAGAGTATTAAAAGTAAAACGAACTAATCAAGAAAATGATCAAGTGGCGGTATCACTATTATAAATTAATAAATAAAATTGTAATTAGTTATTAATATTTTCCCGTTTATCCGTCACAGTATTGTGACGGTCTTTTTGTGTATTTTAAAAAGAGTCTACTTAAGTAAAGAAAAAAGATAGAAACAATCCCTATTGAAATTATTAATTAAGTAACAACAAATATAAGGTTTATTGGATACTTATTGCATTTAAGGGGAGAGGTAAGATATCATCTTTTTTACATAAGTAAAATATTAAATAACAAATGAACTTTAGAAATTGCACTTAAATTAAAGGAGAGTACGTTATGAATACAATCATGATTGTAGAAGATGATATGAAAATTGCTGAATTACTAGGAACGCATATTAAAAAATACGGATATCAAAGTGTTATTATAGAGGACTTCGAAAATGTTTTAGATATATTTCAAGAGATAAAACCAGATATAGTGCTATTAGATGTGAATTTACCTAATTTTGACGGTTATTATTGGTGTCGTAAAATACGAGCTATTTCTACTTGTCCAATTGTATTTCTATCTGCAAGGAGTGGAGAGATGGATCAAGTTATGGCTTTAGAAAATGGTGGTGATGATTACATTACGAAACCTTTTTATTATGAAGTTGTTATGTCTAAAATCCGTAGCCAACTCAGAAGAGCATACGGTGAATATGCTCCTAAAGTAAAAGAACGAATAGTTGAGCAATTAGGGTTAATCCTGTTCCCAGAAAGAATGGAACTTCAACTAAATGATAAGACAATTTTACTTACTAGAAAAGAAACAACTTTATTAGAAATATTGATAACAAAGTCTCCGCTCCTTGTAAAACGTGAAGTAATTTTAGAACAACTATGGGATAGTTCATATATAGACGAAAATACATTGAGTGTAAATATAGGTAGAATTAGAAGAAAACTGCAAGATTTAGGTATTGAAAATGCGCTCGAAACAGTTCGTGGCGCTGGATATCGTTTGCATGCTACTTGGGAGAAGGAAGGAAAGGAATAATGAAATTATTTTTACAAGAACATATTCCACTTATTTTTTATACATTTGCCCAATTGCTTATCATTCTTTTTATATATTGGTTTGATGGCTATCCACATATTTTGACAGCATTATATTCAGTATTTTTGGGTGTTTTTTTATTGATGGGTTATTTAATCTATCGTTATTATAGTCATCGTTCATTCTATAAGCGTCTATCAACACCAATGGAAACTTTAAATGAGTCAATAAAAGATAGTGATTTGACTCCATTATCAATGGCCTTAGAAACATTACTACAATCTCAATATCAATATTATCAAAACCAATTAAAAAAATGGGAACGAAAACAACAAGAGCAAATGACTTTTATGAATCAATGGGTTCATCAAATGAAAACACCTATTTCTGTTATTGAGTTAATTACACAAGATGCAGAAGACTCACGATTTGACAGTATTAATGAAGAAACGGAAAGAATCAAAAAAGGACTAGAAATGGTCTTATATGTTGCTCGCTTAGAAACATTTGAACAAGATTTTCAAGTGAACAGATTGCAGTTATTGGGAATGATTGATTCTGCTATTCATGAAAATAAACGTCTATTTATACGTAGTTATGTGTATCCAGAAGTAAAAGTAGATCCAAATCTTATTGTAGAAACAGATAAGAAATGGTTTCGATTTATATTCAATCAAGTACTGTCAAATGCAATTAAATATTCGTCAAGTAAGAAAGAAAAAGTAATAGTATCGGCGTTTTCAAAGGGACGAGCAATTATTTTGGAAGTAAAAGATTATGGGGTTGGTATTCCTTCTGCTGATTTACCACGTGTTTTCAATCCATTTTATACTGGAGAAAATGGTAGGAAATTTAAAGAGTCTACGGGAATGGGATTATATCTTGTTAAAGAAGTATGTGAAAAATTAAATCATAAGATTGAGCTAGAATCTGAGGTAGGTAAGGGAACAAAAATTAGAATCATATTCCCGTATGCATCTCGTTAACCGATGAAAGGTATACCTTTCATCGGTTTTTCTTTTGAATCTTACAAACTTGTTAGATAAATGTTAGGGAAATCGATATGAGACATACTATATATAAGTTACACTTCATATATCGAAAAGAGAAATGGAAGGTGAAATACTTGTGGAGATACTACATGTTTCAGATTTAGGGAAAGTTTATTCTGGGAAAATTTCTTATACAGCATTATCCCATATTGATTTAAAAATAAACAAAGGTGAATTTGTAGGAATTATGGGACCATCTGGGAGTGGTAAAACAACGCTATTAAATATGGTTTCTACTATAGATGCTCCAACATCAGGAGAAGTATTAATTCATGGAGAAAATCCACATCTGTTATCTCCAGATCAGTTGTCTTTATTTCGAAGACGTGAATTAGGATTTGTTTTTCAATCATTTAATCTCCTTAATACATTAACAGTGAAAGAAAATATTGTTCTTTCACTTACGCTTGATGGTGTAAGCCCTAGAGAAATGGAAGGTAAAGTGGAAGCTATTGCTGAAAAACTAGGGATAACTGAAATATTAGATAAACGTACGTATGAAATCTCTGGTGGGCAAGCACAAAGAACAGCTATCGCACGAGCTACAATTCATAATCCGAAATTATTACTTGCGGATGAGCCTACAGGAAATCTGGATTCAAAATCTGCTAGTGATGTGATGGAATTATTGACAAAGCTTAATAAAGAAAATAGCACAACGATGATGTTAGTGACACATGATGCAATGGCTGCAAGTTATTGTGATCGAATTGTGTTTATCAAAGATGGACAGTTATACAATGAGATTTATTGTGGAGATAATCGTAAAGTATTTTATCAAAAAATTCTAGAGGTTTTAGCATTATTAGGAGGAAATGCAAATGACTTTTCGACAGTTCGCATTTAATAACGTCATTCGAAGTAAACGAACATATTTGGCTCATTTTTTAAGTAGTACGTTTGCTATTATGATTTTCTTTACTTATGCATTACTTGCATTTCATCCTAATTTACAAGGGGATCTTGCTGCCAGTATAACAATCAATACATTTGCAAAGTCAGGATTACAGATATCGCAGGGGTTAATATTTTTCTTCTCATTCTTCTTTATCTTATATTCTGTAAGTGCATTTTTAAAAACAAGAAAAAAAGATTTTGGAATTCTAATGCTACATGGGATGTCGCGTTCACAGTTGAATAAATTAGTATTTATTGAAAATATAATAATTGGTACCGCTTCTATTTTAACAGGAATTACAATTGGAATGGCGTTCTCTAAGTTTATCTTAATTATGAGCAACAATCTGTTAATGATTGATAAAGGACTTCCATTTTACATGCCATTTAAAGCAATTGGGATAACATTTGGAGCATTCTTATTACTATTTTTATTTATTTCACTTTTTACTTCTCGACTAATAAATGTAGAGCAATTAGTAGAATTAATAAAAGCAGAAGAAAAGCCAAAGCCTGAACCAAAAGCATCCCTTTGGCTATCTTTGTTCGCACTAATTTGTATTGGATTAGGATATACAGCTGTTTTCCATAGTGTTAACGCAATTCATTACAAGGATGTGAAATATGTATTATCCATGATGGCGACAGGGGTGAGCTTTGTTGTACTTGGAACGTACTTCTTATTTACACAACTCAGTGTGTATGTGTTACGTGTATTAAAGAAAAGGGAAAATATTTTCTTTAAGAAAACAAACATACTCACGATCTCAGATTTAGTGTATCAATTAAAAGATAATGCAAAAATGTTTTTTATGGTAACTATTATTTCTGCTGTTGCCTTCACTGCAGTGGGGACTTGTATGGGATTAGGAAATTCATCCATGGCTGAATCGGATAGCCCTTTTGCATTTTCTTATCGGTCTTATAATAATAACAATTTAGAAAAAGAACATATAAAAAGGATTGAAAGTGAACTCAATGATGGCGGGTTTAATTTCAAACGAGTGACTTATTCAATCAAACAAATTTCGGATACCATTTATAACAGTAATGTTTTATTAAGTGTTATAAAAATAAGTGATTATAATAAGTTAGCTGAGGCATTTGATTTTGAAAAAGAAAGCTTAAAAGATGAAAATGAAAGTTTTGTCATACCATCAAGAAAAGTCACTAATACAAAATCTAATCAAAATAACTTCCAATTGTTGCATGGAAATATAAAAAAAGCTATGCATGTAAATAAAATACTAACGCCAAAAGAACTACAAGATACAAACATAACGACAATTATTATTCCGGATTCTGTATATAATCAAATGATTGTGGATCCAGAGAATCAATACGGTCAATTCACTATCAATGGTTTTGTTGTGAAAGATTGGGAGAAAACAAAAAAAGTTGCTGAAAAAATCTTGGCTTCCTTACAGAAAGGGAATAAAGATATAAATGATCCTAGGGTATACAACGAATCATATCAATTTTCGACTTTAATTTTTACATGGATAGCTATGAAGCAAGGGTTTGGACTTGCATCTATCATGAGTGTATTAATAGGTATTGTTTTCTTTACGTTTGCTGCAAGCTTTTTATATTTCCGGCTATACACAGACTTAGAACGAAATCAGCAGCAATATAAAATGATAGCAAAAGTTGGTTTAAGTAAACCTGAATTAAAGAAAATTGTGACACGTCAACTTGCATTACTATTCTTTTTACCCATAGTGATAGCAATTACCCATAGTGCCGTAGCTTTTATGGCCTTGCAAAAGTTAGCTAATTTTTCAGTCTTGGATAGTTCCGTTATAGTATTGGTTTGTTTCTTAGTTTTACAAATTATATATTTTTACTTTGTTCGTGCTCAATATTTGAAAAAAATGTATAAAACGATTTTTTAATTTAAATATAATTAAATGAAGGAGAATATAGGTTGAAAAAAAGAATTGGATTATTAATAGTAGCTGGTATTTCAATTACCATGTTAGGAGCATATTCATTATTTGGTACAAAAGACTCTCCAGCAAATGGAATTTCAATAGAAGTAGGAGCGATAAACGAACAAACAAGAAGCTCTATAATTGACTCATACAAAGATATAACAAGCTCACAAGACCTATATCAATTAAAAGAAGGGACGATAGATAATAACAAGCTCGACATAAAGCTACCGACTAATTTTGGGGATTCTATGGGTACTGCTATTAGTAATTTACTATTTATTAGTAGAACAACTGCTGAAAAAATGAATAAAAAGGGATTTATACGTGAAAGGGATAATAACGAGGGGCTCCTATCTTCAGACCCTCTCGATTCGTTACCGAAAATAGGGAAAAATGAAACTATCATATTTGCAAATAAAGAATATAAAGACTTAAAAGAATTAACATTCGATAACAAAAAAATGAATGTTCAATACAAAGGGGATGTATGGCTATCTCCATATCGTGGTGGACCCAACGAAATCCTATTAATTGTAGATGATACATTATTTAAAGAAATAAATGGGAAAGAAAAAACTAGACAGATTCTATCTTTTAATAAATCTTTTGGGAATCTTAATTTAGTCAATCAAGGGAAAGCACCAGAATTAAGTAAGGAAATAGATAAAGTGAATATGGTTTTAGGAACTAAGGACAAGGGAGCCGTTAATTTTGTAAATATCACAGAAAAATAAATATATCCATATTCACTATACTCATAGACAACACCCATAATATCAAAGAATGTTTTCTTCTCATATCGATGAGATTTTCGTCCATTTTTCTGTAGTAGGTGGAATAGGCGGATTAGAATCTTTCTTATTTCTTGGGTGTCTTTCTGTATAGCTTGATATAACAGATATAAATAATCTTGGATCATGCCTATCGCTTTATATTCGCTTAATTCTCTTTTCTTCTTTTGCAAAAGAAGTTGACGCATTTTAAACATAGTAGAGGAGCACAGGAAAATAGCGATTAGCTTTCCATATAAATGACACTCTAATCGTTCCTGTTTTACATGACGATAATGGTCTATTTTGAAGAGTGATTTCCACGTTTTAAAGACAATCTCTATTTGCCAACGCAAAGTATATAACTCATGTACTTGTTCCATCGGAACCCATTCCCAAGGTATATTCGTCACGTACACGTTTAACCCAGTTATAGTTTTACTTTTCTCTGAGTACATTCTATTTTTTGATTTTTCTTTTTCAGTGATCTTCGCTCGTCGTTTTTGAAGCTGTTTTTCTGTTAATCGATTAAAAATGACGCGTGCAAACAGTTGTTGTTTATCACCAATATAAGCATTTTTTAATTCAAATGTCTCTCCAGGCTGTAGTTGTTTCAAAATCTGTTTTACATCGATTTGTATGTATTCCGATTGTTTCTTAATTGCACCATTTTTAAAGTACTCTGGGTTTGAATTTTTCACATATACATTCGTGTTTAATTTTAAATGAGAAATATAGTATGTACCTCGTTGATTCATTTGATCTAAGTCTTCCAATGAAAAGTAACCCAAATCACGAATACATAAATCTCCTGGTGGTAAGGTGTCTAAGCATTCCGTACCGAATGTTTTGTCATTATTTTTTCCAAGTCCAACTTGAAAGTTAAGAAATTCCCCACTGTGCAGGTCATATTCTAATTGAATTTTGATTCCGGCTGTTTGGGCACATCCTCCAGAGCCTGGATATACATTCTCTAAAGCATTTGGCACTTGAAATACGGTGGCATCTAGGATACGGATTCGCCCAAAATAGGAGAAGAGATGGTTAGAAATTTGTGTTTGTTCACATAATTTTTGTTGTAACAGTAAAGAAAAAATCTGTTTTAAAAACAAAACTGCTTTAGCATTTAAACGTTTATTTAAGCCCTCAGGACTGAGTAAAGTAACAGTAGCTGCATGAAGCCTACTACATAATCGGACTAAGGAATCACTTGCCACCCGTTGACTAATCCAAATACAAATAGTAGCTAAGTCTGATCCAGAAAACTTACGTTTTCGCTTTATAAATCCGACTTTTCTCGCAAGTTCTTCTAAAAATACAGGTGTAACATATCGTTGTAATTCTTCCGCAAATGGTTGTAGTCCATCTTGAATCGAGAGATTCATATAAAAGTGCCATCCTTACTATTCTCTTTTTATCTAAATTGTACTAAAAAAGTATTGTTTTAGGATACAATAGAGTCAAAAGGTGCAATATTAAAACAATCCAAGTCATTGATATTCTAATAAAGGTAGGTAATTTTATGATTCGTGAAGCTGAACCAAAAGATAGTAATGTAATCGAAAATTTATATAAAAAATTAGCACCGCATAGTAAAAATATTAAAGTTTTACCAGAAAGAATTGAACAGATAAGAAATGATTCTAATAATTTCTTATTTGTCTATGAGGAAGATTGTAAGGTTAAAGGAAGTATATTTATGACCTTTTGTCTTGATCCTGGATACCAATTTAGACCATATACCGTTCTAGAGTATGTGATTGTAAATGAAGATTTTCGAGGTAATGGAATAGGTGTAAAGTTACTAAGACATATTGAACAAATATCGATTGCAAGGGGATCCACAAGAATTATCTTATTAAGTAGTGCAACTAGAATAGAAGCACATAAATTCTTCGCTAAAAATGGTTATAATGGAACTATAAGTAAGGGTTTCAAGAAGTATATACCAATTAATTAAGCTTTATATATAGGTGTTTTTCCTATCTCCCAAAAGGGAGGACTAAAAAAAGTTTAATCAAAATGGATTCCTCTCTTTTGGGATGAACTTTCCCCTTTAATAAAAAGTCTAATTAAAAATACCTTGGAATTCTTTAATTAAAAGAAGCACATTAACAAACATCGTAACTTTATTTTAAAGCCACAAATAGCGATTTTATAAATGTCAAAATGCCGACACAGAACCCCATTAAAATGGTATAATTAGCTTATAATAACATTTTATGGAGATGATTAAAATGATATACAGCCTTGTGAATATAGGAGTAAGTCTGTTAATTGGGATTATCTTTATATTAACTTCATTACTATTGAAAAAAAGACCACCAACAGATATTAATGCAATATATGGCTATCGAACAACTAGGTCTATGAAAAACATGAAACTTTGGGAAGCTGGAAATAAGTATAGCGCTGAAATCATGACACAAAATGGATTTATAATTATTATACTAGGAAGTATTATCAGCCTATTTTTTAATAGCCCTTCCACTGCAATACTTTTAATTATGGGATCTATGCTATTACTAATAATCAGTATGATTATTAGGGTGGAGAATAAGCTAAAAAAACTGGAAGAACCATGTAGCTAAAATTTTTGTATGGAGTATTTATGAATCTTTAAAAAAAGTTCGATTAAAAATACTTTGCAAACTTATATTGTACGATAAAAAACGAATCTATTTTGAAAAAGGATTCGTTTTTTTTGCACTTAGGGTCTTAAGTTGATGGGCATGTATGGTGCACCCTCATAGTACAATCTAAAAAAGCATTTATGAAACGAGTTTTAGACCTATTGCAGCACCTAAAACCATACCTATAAAGACAAGTCTTCTCCAGTCTTTTGATTCTCCATAAAAAATCATGCCTAAAATTGCACCTCCAGACGCACCAATTCCAGTCCAAATTGCATAAGCTGTTCCCATAGGTAGTGTTTCCATTGCGTAAGCAAGAAATATAAAACTTAATCCAAATCCGAGAATTAACAAAGCTAATGATTGCCAATTTTGATCTTTATGCAGTTTATTTATCATAGCAACACCAAACATTTCAAAAAGCCCTGCTAAGATTAAAGAAATCCATGCCATTAGGATTCATCACCTTTCTGAACTCTGTCATCTGTAACTAATTTCAAGCCAATTACTCCAGCTAATAAAAATAAAATCAAGAGTACTTTTCCCACTTTAAATGGTTCACCAAAGAACAGGATTTCAGAAAAGACAGTTCCAGCTGTACCTAACCCAACAAAAACAGCATAAACAGTTCCCACGGGAAGTTTTCTTCCTGCCATGATCATTAAATAAAAGCTTAAAAATATAGCAATGATAGTCCCCGTCCAAGTCCAAAAGTCATCAGCATTTTTTAAACCAATAACCCAAAAAATTTCAAAGAAAGCAGCAATAAATACTTTAATCCAGTCTTTACTCATCTAAAAGACACCTCCAATTTTATTCTTACCAAAAAAAACAAAAAAAGCCTAAGAGAAAACTGTTAAACAGTTTCTCCCAGGCTTTTATACTTCCGTGACACAGTAAAGCTGTGAGTTTTCTCTCGGACAAGACCAAAACTAAATATACATACACACATGAAAGCAAAATAGTTTACCTAAAGCTGTACCGATAATAGAAAATATAATTGAG
Source organism: Bacillus sp. TCT6 (assembly GCF_056033845.1). NCBI lineage: Bacteria > Bacillati > Bacillota > Bacilli > Caryophanales > Bacillaceae > Bacillus > Bacillus sp. TCT6. Next base: position 147,283 of record NZ_JBVYHX010000002.1, on the reverse strand, counting down.
CGGTACTTTTTTCTTTGTTATATAAAATTCATATAATAAACGTGGGATTTAACAAAGCGGACCATTGGCCTCCGTAACTCATTCCATATCTCAAACATTGTTTCATCGCTAAAATATTATAAATAAACGTTTGTATAATCTTCCTATACCTAATTTCTTTATCACATAAATAAAAAAAAGATAAGACAATTCCATTTACATATATTCAAGAATTATAGTTAGTTATAACGTAAAACTCATTTTCCTAATTCGCATAATTTTCAAATATAAAAAGGACATATATTAGGATTCGGTATATAATAAAATTAACCCGTGGTTATAGTGTTTGCTCCGATTCAAATTATGAGATAGTTTGTTTTAACTTTTTACATTATCTAAAAAAGAACTTGTAGAGATTCCTACAAGTTCTTTTTGTTCTTCGGATTGACGAATAGTAAGTGTTATTGGGGATCCCGCTAACATTTCAAGAGTCGTCAAATATTCTTATGACAAAATGCTGTAGAAAGCTTAAGAATTCTTAAGAACTTTTGCCCCTTTTTCTTAAGGTTCGGACTCTAGAGTATGATTATGAGTTCAAACCTGTGGGATGATTAGGTATGAAAACAATTCGCTTTCTTATTTCTGTATATAATTCACTAAAAATCAATTGGTGCAGCCAGTCCAAGTTCAAGGTTTCTTAGAGACAAAATAATTGAAGGAATTGATTTGAAGAAAGTAAATTATATTGTCAAATATGGACTGAGTACAGGTGTATTCACAGAAAAATTAATTAAAAGAAGAAATCACAAGACAATTATTTTATTAGTGAAAAATAATAAGAAATTTTATTTTTTTACTAAAAGCAAAATTTAAAGAAAAAGAGAACGTATTAATTATATATGGTTCAGCAGTAAATATTGAACAATATATTAGGAGAACGATATTACTTATATCTATTATGTTATTTCTTATCTTCCGTTTGCAAGTTTACAATAAAGAGAAGATAAAAATGTCTCACCTGCTTATGTCTTTAGCTGTTTAATACGAGAAAAAATATGGAGGAATCCTATGGAGTCAAAAATTCTTATTGTCGATGATGATAAAGAGATTAGAAATCTTATCTCTGTTTATTTGGAAAATGAAGGTCTGAAAACTCAAAAGGTAGAAGATGCTATGGAAGCTTTACAACTGTTAGAAGAAAAGGAGTTTGATTTGATTATTTTAGATATTATGATGCCAAATATGGATGGTATTGAAGCGTGTATGAAGATTAGGGAAGACCGCAATATACCTATCATCATGCTATCTGCAAAATCTGAGGATATAGACAAAATTCAGGGTCTAGCCTCTGGTGCAGACGATTATTTATCAAAACCGTTTAACCCATTGGAATTAATCGCTAGGGTAAAATCCCAATTAAGAAGGTTTAAAAAATACAATTCATCAATAGAACATAATAAAAGCATTCTAGAAATTGGTGACTTAACCGTGAATACAGATACACGTCAAGTATGGATAAGAGGAAAAGAAACAAGGTTAACTCCAAAAGAGTTTGCTATTCTCGAACTACTTGCCCGCAATAAAGGGATTGTCCTGAGTGTAGCAAAAATATATGAAGCAGTTTGGGAAGAGGTTTTTTATAAATCAGACAATACCGTCATGGTGCATATTACAAAAATAAGAGACAAAATAGAAGAGGATTCTAAACATCCCATTTATATTAAAACTGTGTGGGGAATTGGATATAAAATATGAAGAATGTTAGGTTTAGAAATAAGATCATTATAAAACTTCTTTGTGCTGTTGCAGTTAGTTTTTTTATTTCATTTGGTTTAACAATCCTCATTTTGGTATACGTCATTGATCCATTATTTGTTAAACACGAAGAATTTGGTATGTTTGAAGCCAATTTGGCATTGTTTTTCTTATTCGCGTTCGCAATCTTTACCTTTATCATACTTTTTTTGATATTGGTTCGAAAGAAAATAGTATATTTGAAGCTCATTTCGAATAATGTAAATGATATTGCCAATGGAAAACTGGGTTTGACAATTGGGATTAAGGGGAAGGACGAATTGACCCAACTTGCCCAAAATATCAACTATATGTCTAAGGAATTGGAAAATACATTTGAACAAGAAAGACGATTAGAACGTACAAAAAATGAACTCATAACTAACGTATCTCATGACTTACGCACACCGTTGACATCTATTATTGGTTATATAGATTTATTAAAAAGAGGACAATACGATAGTGTAACACAATTACAGGAATACCTTGAAACCACTTATTTAAAATCAAAGAGATTGAAATATTTAATTGATGAACTGTTTGAATATACTCGTTTATCAGGCATCGATGCTAAGTTAAACTTTAATGAAGTTGATTTATCAGGTTTGTTGGAGCAAATAGTTGGAGAATACATTCCTATATTTGAAAAGAAGAGTTTAATCGTTCAAAAATCAATAACGGAAGAAACAATACCTATTTTCATGGATGTAGAAAAAATGGTACGTGTATATGAAAATCTGTTTATGAATGCGATAAAGTACAGCATAAAACCTTCCAAATTATCCGTATGTCTTGAATTAGTAGGTAACAAAGCAATTTTGAAAGTGTCAAATAAAGTCGAGAGACCGCCTGTTAGCGATCCAAATAAATTGTTTGAAAGGTTTTTCAGGGGGGACAAGGCAAGAAAAGATGACCAGGGAAATGGTCTGGGGCTTGCTATCTCAAAAAGAATTGTTGAACTTCATCATGGTAATATACATGCAGAATATAAAGAAGGTTGGATATCCTTTATTGTTGAACATCCGATCAAATAGATTGGCTTATGGAATTACAGGTTCCATAAGTCTTTTTTTATAAAACTTAAGAATTCTTAAGGATTTTACAGGGTGTTTCCTAATTTTCATAGTTTATCATGTATGTATTCAAAGCAATGAGGTAAGTGGAGAAATTAAAAAAAAAATTTTCTTTACGGCTTTCAATTGGATACATCGTAACAGCCTTATGAAAAAAGTAGATGCAACATGACTATTTTGTTAGTGGCAAATATGAATAGAAACTTATTTTAAAGAAATGAAAAAAACGTAGGAGGATATATATGATACAACCAGTTGTAGACGTGAAAAACGTCCAAAAAGTGTACGGTAAAAAAGGTGAGAACCAATCACATGCGTTAAAAGGTGTTTCATTCTCAATTCAAGAGGGTGAGTTTGTCGGAATTATGGGACCATCTGGTTCTGGTAAAACGACATTATTAAATGTAATTTCAACGTTAGATAAAGCAACGGACGGCGTTGTTGAAATTGCAGGAACAGATATTACGAAAATGAAACAAGGTGAGCTTTCTGATTTCCGTTCACAAAAGTTAGGATTCATTTTCCAAGACTTTAACTTATTGGAGAACTTATCTATTTACGAAAACATCACTCTTCCACTTTCCCTTCAAGGTGTTTCATCACGAAATATTGGACAGAAAGTAGAAAAAGTAGCTGATATGTTAGGTATTACAGCGATACTTCAAAAGTATCCTTCTGAAGTATCTGGTGGACAAAAGCAACGTTCCGCAGCAGCACGTGCGTTAGTTCATGAACCAGCAATTATTTTGGGGGACGAGCCGACTGGAGCTCTAGATTCTAAAAATGCATCGAGTTTACTTGAGGCTATGACAAGCTTAAATAAAAAGCAAGGTGTATCCATTATGATGGTTACACATGATCCTTACAGCGCAAGTTACTGTCAGCGTATTTTATTCATTCAAGATGGTGAGTTATATAAAGAAATTCATCGTGGTGGTACCCGTGAAGAATTCTATAAAGAAATTTTAGACGTGCTTGCAAACTTAGACACACAAAAAGAGTAAGGAAGGAAGTTCAATCATGTTATTTAAGCTTTCTATGTCAGGCCTAAAAAGTAAGTTGCAAGATTACATTGTTTTACTTATTGGTCTGATTGTCTCTATTTCAACTTTTTATATGTTTCAAACGTTATCACTAAATAAAGCGTTCCTTGAATCCAATCCACATGCTGATACGGTTGCAATTGCATTCCAAATCGGTTCCTTTTTATTAGCGATTGTAACGTTTTTCTATATTTTATATGCAAATTCCTTCTTATTATCTCTTCGCCAAAAAGAATTTGGTATGTACATGATGTTAGGGGCAAAAAAGTATAAAGTTACCTTACTTATGTTTATCGAAACAATCGTAATAGGTGCCGCATCTCTTGCAATCGGAATCGCAGTTGGTGTAGGGCTTGCAGAAGGTATTGGTCAGTTATTAATGAAGCAGTTGGAATTCTCTGGTGAAGATTATAAAGCATTTTATATTCCATCTATGATTGTTACTTGCCTCTTTTTCTTTACACTATTTATAGTATCAGCAATCATGAATAGTATGAAATTATCTCGTATTTCTGTATTACAACTTGTACATGCAGATGCAAAAACAGAGCGTATCGCTGTAAAAAGAAAAATGACAGGTGTAGTTACATTCCTTGGTCTGATTTTGCTAGGTATTGGGTATGCATCACTGATCCATATAGCACATTTACAGGAAAAAGAGCTATTAACCGTACCTAGATTCATGGGTATTGGATTAATCACAGCAACAGTCGGTACTTACATGTTATTTGGATCACTTCTCCCAGTTATGCTTAACAAGATAAAGAGTAATAAAAAACGTCGTGAAAAAGGGCTGAATGCTTTTACTTTTGCACAATTGAATTTCCGAATTAATAGTCTAACACGGGTGCTTGCAACGGTAGCAATCCTAGTGGCTCTTGGCGCTGGTGGAATTGCGTGTGGTATGGCATTTAAAAATAACGTTCTAAAGACGATTGATAAAGAAAAAATTTACGATTCAGTCATTCATAATCCAACAGCGGAAGAGAAGAAAATTTTGAGTGACATCTTATTTCAAGAGAAGTTTGAATATCGCTACAAAGTAGATGATCAATATGTGTATTATATAAAAGAAGATGTAGAGAAAAATCGTCCTTTAGCACAAGATAGTGAAAATAGGAAGAAGATGAAAGTTTCAGAGGAATTTCCTAAGGATGCATTTACATTGCCAAAACAACTGTATAAACTGTATAACGATGATACGAAAACAAAACAATGGAAAGAAGCTTTCTTCATAATCCAGCCAACCTATATGTATCCTGATCATGAAATAAAAATTATACGCCAAAACTTATACGATAGTATGAAGAATAAAGAAAATACTGTGTTTATTGGGAAAACAGATGATTTTGGAGCACACTTAAAAGAATGGAAAAAACTTGATGAATTACAGGTAGCGAAATATAAAAATGTGAAAGCGGAAGAATTAGGTAGTACGTATCAAATGTATAATCAGAGTCATGGTATGGCCAGTGGATTCATGTTTATGGGCTTCTTCGTTGGAATTGCGTTCTTAGCAATGATGGCAAGTTGCCTAATGTTTAAAATTCTATCTGGCGCATCGAAAGATAGCAAACGCTATCAAATGCTTCGTAAAATTGGTGTCCGCCAGGAGTTATTAACACAATCGATTTATAAAGAGTTATTCTTCATATTCTTAGTACCGGCAATTGTTGGTATTGCTCATATATTAGTTGGTATGAACATGTTCGGTCCGCTTTTGATTGATCCGTATTTTCGAATTTGGTTGCCACTTGTCATTTTCGTAGTGATTTACTTAATTTACTACTTGATTACAGTTCAATTGTATAAAAGAATTGTACTTCCGAAAGAAAAATAGTTTTACAAAACATATAAAATGTTATACTCAAAAAAACCGGTGATATTATACACATGTACTAATATCACTGGTTTTTTATATGGATATTTGATGGTCAATTTTACAAATTATAAAAAATTATAAGCTCAGTTTTACATTTTCACAACAATACTTTTGTAATATTATCTTTCTTTTCCCTCTGTTTGATTGGCTTGGAACTCCATTTTTAGCGCAATACTATCCCCTTGGAAAACGTTTTGATCTGTTCCGTTATCCTCAAATATAAACTTTATCCAAAACCAATCCATTTTCCCAGGTTTTAACCCCCCTGTTTCAGTCCACTTAGAATGAAATACTTTTTGGGAGACAATCTCTGAACTTTGTGATTTTAGTTCTGCAAGGGTTGTCTCGTATGCAGGGCTTTTTGCAGGATCCCAATCCCAAAGAAATTGTACTTTAATATGTTTACCGAAATCTTCTGTAGTATTATTTTGTTTTAAGTCGTTTACAGTATAGTCTATTTTCATCATGATATCTTTAATATCTAATGTACCACTATTTTTTAAATTGAATTTCTTTAATATTTTGTCCCCAGGTTTTAAATTTTCTAAGTTAAGTGAAGTAGTTGGTTGCATAGCTAAATCCAATGTACCTGCAGCAAATGTATTATTTGTTACAACTTGATCGCTAAAATATGCATAAGTTCCCCCACCAATTAAAGACATACCAAGAGCGGCTGAAACCACTCCAACACCTAATTTCTTTTTCAATGACATTTTTTGTTCCTCCCATATCATTTTTACAATTTTTCTCCCTAATTAACTAAAACGCTCCCCTTAATACAGGTATAGCATCAATTGTAAGAATTTTGTATTGAAATAAGAATATTACTTATTGAGAAAATTATGTTATTATCTGTTTTCTATAAATTAAACGTACCAAAAATAGAAAGTTTGAATCCAGAATTTTCTTATTATATAGCGCTTAAATATGTTGTCAAAACTTTTGCAAAAAAAAATTAAGATTAAATACCCTTTATAAGGGGTAGAACTACATCGATATCAAGCTAACAAGACAAAATAACCCCTAAAAAAAAGACGTTATTCTTTCTGAGAAATCAATAGAAAGAATAACGTCTTTTTGTATGTAACATATAACCCTTCCTTATGTAGCCTATTTCATCTTATATTTAATTATTTTTTTGTAAATGTGGAACAACTTTATTGTTTAGGTTGTCTATTAAGTATTACAGCATGAAGAAAGGAATAATTAGTATGAAAAGTTACTAACAAGTCTATTTATAAGTTTAATATGAGTCATTATACAGTTTAGCATTTCTAATGTAAGCAACAAAAAAATAGAGAGAAAAACAAGAAAGGCGATTTATCAATTACTGGGCTGTACCCTATGCCCATCAAGCTAATATTTTCAGGAACCCCCAAAACAAAAATTTTATCTCTTGACAGTTATTTATGTAAATTCAGCTCGTATTTTTAAACATTATCGTTTTTTTTAACGGCATGAAAATTTTATCTTATTCAGCCTTGTTTAAAATTACTTCCCTAACGAATAAATCCTACATCTTTTGCGAGCCTTTGAAGATTCAAAGCTCGATTGTTGTATTAGTAATCACTATATAAAATGCATATGTACAAAATTATATTCATAAAAACAGAGGTGTAAAATGAACGTTATTTTCAATCTAATCGCTAGTTATGCGATTCCTACGATACTACTCACACTCTTGTTACTACTTGTATTTGTTTTTAGTTATTTTGTAGTATACAAAAAGATATATAAAAGAGAAAAAAAACTAACTGTAAAACAAATTATATTGTTTGTTTTAATAACAGGATACTATTCCCTTGCATTATCAGCTACTTCATTTGGTCGTTCAGATGATATGGCCTTTGCAAGAACCATTGATTTTGATGTACTTAGTGTTTATAAAAAAGCATGGAATACATTTTCATTTACTTCCTTTTTCCATATCATTGTGAATATAGGTATGCTTTTTCCTTTAGGAATTTTATTCCCTTTATTTAGTAAGGTTTTTCAAAAAACAAAATGGATGTTAATTATCTCAATTATAGCAAGTTTATTGATTGAAATTCTTGAATTTACACTGCAACGAGGAAGTATGGAACTAGCAGATTTACTTCATAATACTTTAGGCATGATGCTAGGATATTCTGTGTTAAACATAGTTCTTATATTTTTGAAAAAAAATGAAACAGATACAAAAATAATCAAATATTTATACCTTCCCATTACAGTAAGTTTCGTCGCACTCGGAATAATAATTTCGTATCAAATAAAGGAATTTGGAAATATGCCTATTGATCCCATTACAAAAAATGATATGTCTCAAGTTACTATAAAAACATCAATAGAGTTAAAAGACGCAGAGAACAAAATGCCTGTTTACAAATATTACGGTACAAAAAAATCACATGTTCGAGATGTTGAAATTCTTTCTCCAAAGGAAGCATTTCAAAAACTGAAACAAGGAGAATTTGATCCTATAGGATCTTTCAAAGCAGGTGATACATTATTCATCACAAAATATAATATAGATTACTATACTGATACAAAAGGCTTCTCACAGCCTATATATGTTTTTGAAGTTCAGTTAAATGATAGGGATAGTTGGTTTCAACCTATTTCCGCAAAGAAATAACGTAAATTTGGTTTAATTGCCAAGCTATTTAAGAAATAAACAGAGACCTGAATGTATGAAGAAATATTATGAAGGGCATGAGGATTGGTATGAAAATAAGACGGAAGCAGTTAAGCAACGATATGAGTGGTTAGAAGAAACTTGCCGACTTGAAATGAAATCGTTTAAAGAATTGCAATATAAACGAATTACTGGAACGGATGGAGAAAAAAGATTCACTAATGACTTTGGTGATTATTTTAAACATTATGGTATAGAAACTTAGGATATGGATTCGGTAGAAAAAGAATGTGTAAACGTGACGTTCTTCTTCATTTTAGATGAAGCTAAACAGTATCAAAAATATTATCCTCATAATCTTGGGAAATCAAGAGTATCTTGTACAGCTCTCCTTATACCTAATTATAAATGTTTATGTTCAATCTTAGATTTCCTGCTTGGAGGAATAAAATGATCTTGAACAAAGTTTATATAAATAATCCCACAAACCATTGCAATATAAAATACTGCACAAAAGAAGATTAAAATGTATTTAAATGTCTTGTTCATATTGGTACCTTCCTAAAAGGAACTAATTTGGATTTTAATATTGTATGTAAAAAAGGATAGATGAACAGGAGAGTATACCTGTTTACATCTATCCTTTTTTACAACAATATGACTACATTTACTACTACAACAAATTTTCATATAGTTATTGAACTATTTTTTGAATAACTAAATTAACCTCTTCGTTAACTTTAATTACGAATAAATGGTCCCCTTCACCTTCAATTGGACCAACTACATCTTCATTAAAAGATTCAGCATGTTGTCTACCATGTCTATTAAACTAGCAGTTTTTATTTTCCCTGATTCTTTTCCATACCTAAGGTACCCAAAAGTCCACTGGATTCCCGAGGCTACTATCCACAATTGTGTCTCTAAAAAGACTTTTTGTGCCACTAGACGTAACTGTAGATTCCTGAACAAGAAAAATCATGAAAATACACACAAAGTTAGATTATCATCCATTACATTACTGTTTTGCTTCGTTCGAATAGAAAAACTCGGAAGAACGCCACTTGTTCGATATCTCCTCAATGTGATAAGGTGTCGTTCTGCAGCATCCGCCTATTAAACGTGCACCTGCTTGGTACCATTCTTCAGATTGAATATCCAACGTGTTACATTGTTCATGACCATGCCATGTTTTTGTTTCTGGATTATAAGTTTCTCCAGAGTTTGGATAAACAATAATTGGTTTTTTTATGTTTGCCCTCAACTCTTGGATTGCACCAGTCACAACAGTTACTGGTGCACAATTGATGCCTATTGCTACAATTTGTTCACTTTTCTCAAAAACTCGTGCACACTCCACTAGTTTCATACCTTCACTAATCTCTTTCTCATTTTTTAGCGAAAAGGAAAGCCACGCATATGTTTCTGGAAACTCACGCAATAATGTATCTAATACTCTTGCTTCTTGCAGGCAAGGGATCGTTTCAAATGCCAATAGATCTGCACCTGCTTCGATTAACGCAGACATTCTCGAACGGTGAAAGTCTGCTAATGTTTTATCTGTCACAACATAGTTACCTACATACTCTGAACCATCTGCAAGGTAAGCTCCGTACGGCCCAACTGATGCAACAACCAATGGTTTAGGCCTATTTGTTTGCGTATTTTCCTTCCAAAAATCATCTCTTGCCCTTCTTGCAAGTAACACCGTTTTCTTAATTAATTCCAAAGCTTCCTGTTCTTGTATTCCACGCGCGGAAAACCCACTAATAGTAGCTTGATAGCTTGCTGTTATGGCACAGTCTGCTCCAGCACGAAAATAGTCCGAATGAACCTGATAAATTAGTTCCGGATTTTCTAGTAACACACGTGCCGACCAAAGGGGATCGTCCAAATTACATCCATGCGCCTCCAATTCAGTAGCTAATGCTCCGTCAAGAAGCATAATGGAATGTTGGGATAAAATAGCATCAATTGGGTTGATTTTGTTCGACATAATCTACACCCCTCTTTTTTAGATTTTTTGTTAGATAATAACTTCCATAGCAAAACAAAATAAACGGTATGCCGCAATATAAGGCAATTCTCTGTGTTGGATCGAATGCAATTCCAATACACGATGCCAGACAAAGGATAAAAGAAGCAATTGGTACTAATGGATATAGTGGTGTGCGATAAATCAAGTCCTTTTCAGAATTTCCTTCTTTCAAAAATTGTCTGCGAAATAGGAACTGGGAAGCGCTAATACTCATCCAAACTATAACTACTGCTAGACCGGAAATGGAAACAAGTACGATATAGACAGTATCTGGTGCCACAATACTTGAGAGCAAAGCCAAAGCTCCACCCATCATACTGAAAATGACGGCGTTGATTGGAACACCTTGCTTCGTCATTTTCCCAAAAATCGGGGATATCGTATTCTTATTAGCAAGCGACCAAAGCATTCTAGAAGAGGCATAAAGGCCTGAGTTTGCCGCAGATAAAATGGCTGTTAAGATAACGAAATTCATTATGTCAGCTGAATATGGCACCCCAATTCGTTCTAGAACTGCAACAAAAGGGCTCTCTAATACCCCTGCATCGGAAATAGGCAATAACGCAGATAAAACAACAATCGTTCCTACAAAAAAGATGATCAATCTCCACAGAGTAGTTCGAATGGCCTTCGGTATCATTTTTTCCGGGTTCGCTGTTTCTCCAGCTGCAATGCCTATTAATTCTGTTCCCGAAAAAGAAAAATTAACCGCAAGCATGGTCATCATAATGGCCGTAGCACCATGAGGAAATAAACCTCCACTTGTAAAATTAGAAAAGAATGGTGCTGCTTTTGAATAAGTCATTGGGAGAAAACCTAGCATTGCCGCTACTCCTAAAACAATAAAAATCGCAATAGCTATAACCTTTATCGATGAAAACCAAAATTCGGATTCGGCGAAAAATTTAACAGTCAGGATATTTAATACAAAGATCAAAATGGCAAAAAGAGCACTCCATACCCAAATATTAACCGATGGAAACCATCGCTTCATAAGTAATCCTGCGGCTGTAAATTCAGAACCTAAAGCAACAGTCCAAGTTAACCAATACAACCAGGCTACTGTATACCCTGTACCCGGTCCAATGTATTTAACTGCATAACTATGAAATGCGCCCGTTTCAGGCATATGTACGGAAAGCTCGCCTAAACATAGCATAACTAGATAAACCACTAGCGCACCAATCAGATAGGATAGAATTGTTCCAAACGGTCCAGCTTGTTGAATAGTGTAACCCGAGCTTAAGAATAAGCCAGTTCCAATCACTCCACCAAGTGATAGCATGACTAAATGACGTGCTTGCATTTTCCTTTGAAATTCTTGCCCATTTTTGTTCTCCATTTCTAATCTCCTTTAGTTACTATCCAGAAAAAACAAAAGCGCACTCTAAAAAAGAGGGCGCTACTGACAAATAAAAACGGAAGCTCTCATCTATCAGGATTATCACCCGCTGGAATTAGCACAGTGTCTACTTAAGCAGACCTGTTGCTGAGGTTTCATAAGGCCAGTCCCTCCACCTCTCTGGATAAGAAATATTTTTTTATAACCTTATCAATCCATTTAATAACTGTCAAGATAATTCTGTTTTTTAAAAAAATATCTATTATAGAAATACCAAAAATAGAGTATTACTATAACTGCAACCCACTCCTTCTCGGGTATTATTTAAAAATCGAACATACAAAACCTGATTTATTTATGATACGGTTCACAAGCACTTCCTCAAAATTTAATGCACTTCTAAATATCTTCTTACTTCTTTGGTTATGGGGTCACCATACATAACCATCAACTCAGGTGATTTTAATACCCTCAAATATCAAAAAAACGTTACCTTTTCTAAACAAGCTAAATTAGAAAGGATGATGTTTTCTTATGAATCTCTCGATTCAAGATGAATTATTACCATTTGCAGAATAATTACAACGATATGTTACACCTGTATTCTTAGAAGAACTTGCAAGAGAAATAGGATTTATAAGGCGAAGACTTAAGTTTTCTGGATCAGAATTAGCTGCTATTTTCATTTGGATTAGTCAACGGGCGGCAAGTGATTCCTTGGTTCGATTATGAGTGGGCTTCATGCAGCGGCAGGGCTTAGCCCTGAGGGACTTAATAAAATTCTTGTTGAAGTTTCTAATTGACTACAAAGTTGAGTAATAGAGGTAGTAGCGATTTGTTGATTTAACCATATACACAAATATAAAAAATGATGCCCATGGCACTTGCGTTTTCATTTCATTCCGCCTGCTTCTATAGCTAATTGATTAAGTGTAGTGGGAGACATATATTGATATAACTCTTTAGCAAATAAAGACAACTCTTGTTTTGATAAATATTTATAAAAAGCACGTCACCTTTTCTCATTAACATAAGTGAATAGTAACGTGCTTTTAACTTCAAGAATAGTCTAAATCCTTAAGTTGGCGGATTTGTAGCGAGACCCCATTATTATCAAGCTAAAAATGGATTTTCTATGAAATTCCATTTTTTTGTTGTGCCACTATTACCTTTTCTGTTTCGTTATCAGATAAGTTAAAATTTCTTCCTCATCTTAAAGTGGAACAAATTTATTACTTAAATTGTCTATTTAGTACACTTATTAAATATGAATATATTTCTTAAAGTGACTTCAATAATTTTAAGTAAATCAACAGGAGAATTGAAAGGCAGGAGAAAGTAGCATGTCAGAAAATTATCGTTTTCGAGAGGAGCGACGACAAGTTAAAAAGAAAAAACAGCCTACTGCTAAGAAACAAAATGCAAAAGGTAAAACATCATTTTTTCGTAAGTTTTTAGTTAGTTTTTTATTACTTGGTATTGTGGGGTTAGTCGCAGGGGTTGCTACTTTTTTCGTTATGATCAAGGATGCGCCAAAACTCGAGAAAGCAAAACTTGTTAATCCGTTATCCTCAAAAATTTATGATAAAGATGGGAAATTGATATATGAATATGGGAAAGAAAAACGAACGAATATTATGTATGGTCAAATTCCTAAGTTAGTAGAAAATGCGTTTTTAGCGACAGAAGATGCACGTTTTTACGAGCACAGTGGCGTAGATTTTAAAGGTACTGCACGTGCAGTTCTAGTCAGCCTAAAAGGGGATTACGGCTCTCAAGGTGGAAGTACGATTACGCAGCAAGTTATTAAAAATTACTTCTTATCGATGGAAAAAACGTCAAAGAGAAAGGCGCAAGAAATATACTTAGCATATAAGCTAGAACAACAGTATTCAAAACATGAAATTTTAGAAATGTATTTAAATAAAGTTTACTTAGGTAACCGTTCATACGGAATCGCAACAGCAGTACAAAATTACTATGGTAAGGAATTAAAAGATTTAACACTACCAGAAGTTGCAATGCTTGCTGGTTTAATGAAAGCTCCTAATAACTATGATCCAACGAAAGAACAAAATATCAAAAAAGCAACAGAAAGAAGAAATGTTGTACTTAAATTAATGAATCGACATGGTTATATTACAAAAAAAGAAATGGAAGAAGCATCAAAAGTTCCAGTAACAGAAGGACTTAAGAAAGCAACTGAACAAAAAGAAATGCCCTATCCAGCTTTTATGGATGCGGTTGTGAAAGAAGTTGAAAAAGAGTTGCCAGATGTTAATATAGGATCTGACGGTTTAGAAATTTATACAACATTAGATCCAAAGGCACAGGATTTTGCGGACAAACTTTTAAATAAAGATATTATTAATTATCCAAATGAGAAATTCCAAGGGGCTTTCACATTTATGGATACGAAAACAGGAGAAGTACGTGCAATTGGTAGTGGACGTGGTGAAAATAAAGCTGTTTTTAAAGGACATAATATTGCAATTGAATTAAATCGCTCAGCAGGTTCAACGATGAAACCAATTTTTGATTACGCTCCTGCAATTGAATATTTAAAATGGGCTACTTACCATCAAATTGATGACTCTCCATTTAAGTACTCAACGGGACAAGAAGTTAGAAATGCTGATAGAAAGCATTTAGGACCAATTACAATGCGTGATGCATTGAAAACGTCCCGAAATATCCCGGCAATAAAAACTGCAAAAGAAGTAGGGATTAATAAATCAAAAGTTTTCTCTGAAAAGCTAGGTATTACATTTAATGTAGCACCGACCGAATCAACAGCGATTGGTACAAATGAAGCGTCACCGACTGAAATTGCAGGTGCTTATGCGGCATTTGGTAATGATGGTAAGTATACGAGGCCACATTTTGTTAAGAAAGTCATTTATTCAGATGGTAAATCAAAAAGTTTTGAGCAAAAGCCAAAACGAGTTATGAAGGATTCTACAGCATATATGATTACTGATATGCTTCGTACTTTTGTTTCATCTGGATTAGGTACAACAGCTAATATAGGTTCTTTAGATATAGCGGGTAAAACAGGTACAACAAACTATTCTTTAGAACAAATAGCACAATATAATCTACCAGAAAGTGCAACTCGTGATAGTTGGTTTGCTGGTTATACACCACAATATACGATGGCAGTATGGACCGGATATACAAAGGATAGTAAAGATGATTATATTAGTAGTAAAAATACGAAAATAGCTCAATTGATTTTTAAAGAAATGATGAGTAAGTTTGCTACAGATAAGTCACAATTTAAAATGCCGAACAGTGTAGTTCAAGAAGGTAGCGAATTACGTATTAAAGGTGAGAAGCGTGATTCTTCTCCAAATACGAAAATAGAAAATACGACTGAACAGCCGAGTGAAAATAAGCAAAAAGAAAAGCAAAAGAAACAAGAAGAGCAAAAGCAAAGTGAGCCAAAAAGTGGTAGTGACCAAGGAAATACAACACCACCAAACAATGGTAATGGCCAAGGAAATACAACACCACCAAACAATGGTAATGGCCAAGGAAATACAACACCGCCAAAAAGTGGTAGTGACCAAGGAAATACAACACCACCAAACAATGGTAATGGCCAAGGAAATACAACACCGCCAAAAAGTGGTAGTGACCAAGGGAATACAACACAACCAAACAATGGTAATAGCCAAGGAAATACAACGCCGCCAAAAAGTGGCAGTGACCAAGGGAATACAACACAACCAAACAATGAGGATGATCATGGAACGCTACCGTCACCAAGTAATGATGGGAATACAGGAGAGGCTCCAGCTAATAATGGATAATATGTAATCATATAATTAAAAAACGCAATCCTTTTTGTAGAAATATACAGAAAGGATTGCGTTTTTATGTATTCTAAAAGACATAGTCAATTAAACAAACTATAAATGAGATATATCAGAGACAAAGGTTATCACAATCTACATGTTTGAACAAGTAGGATTCTTCTCTTTTGGGATGTACCTTTTCTTTTTATAAAAAATTCAATCAAAAAAACTTGAAAGTTTATGTTATACGTAAAAAAAGCGAATCTATTTTCAAAATAGATTCGCTTTTTCATCTCCTAATAACTTAAAAACTTAAACTTAAAATAGAAAAAATGAATGAAGTATTCGGATGATAGTAAATGCCTGAGTGATTTCAATGTATACATGACGAATCAGTTTGTATTTATTTCCTTGATAGGATTTTACATAATATTAATTTTTTGTGAATTATTAATCTGAAAATAATTTGATTTAAGGTATTATTCACACAAAATGAATACCTTTATGTAATTTATTTAATTTATAAGGTAGTTAGGAATACCAAATCAAAACATAAAAGCTCATTATTGATTGATACTTTATAAAGTTGTATTAATATGTGTCATAAAATAATATCAAAATATAATTATAAACAGAATAAGGGAGGACTATGTAAAAAAGTAATAAATACAAGGTCATAAACTGTTTTTGCACGTAAGTACATGCTAAAGAAACCAAAACTATTAAATTGATCAAGGAAATGAGAGGGAGATACTATGGGGAATAAATCAAATTATAAAACCAAAAGAATACTAGTAGCTACTGCAACGTTAACTATAATTGCTTCTGGAATGGCTTCTTCATCAGATGTCTTTGCAGAGGAAATGCAGCAGCAAAAAAATTTATCGCCATCACTGCAAAGTGAAAAGTCAGTTAAATCAGAAAATAGAACATTTACAGTCCCAGGAAAAGGGGATGTTGAGGTACTAAAACAACAGGAAAGAAAAAATATGGCATTTAGTCCATATGAACCAACTGGTTTATATGCAAAGCCAAATGAACAAATAACGATTAATGTAGAAGGTAATCAAGATATTGAGGTATATATTGGAACGTATTCATATGATGCTTCTTGGAGAGAAGATTCTAAGATAAAATCATTTACATTAAAACCTGGTATAAACACAATCCAATCTCCAAATGGGGGGATGATTTATTTTTATAATAAACAACAAGGAGGTAGCATTAGAACAACAATTACAACAGGTGGAACGACTACGCCTTTCTTTGAACTAGGAAAGCATACAAAACAAGATTTAATAAACATGCTGGACCAGTATCCTAGTGCACATGCAGTGGAGTTAAAAGGCGAACGTGTATTAATTACGGCCAGCCCTGCACGTGTTAAGAAATATTTGTTGGGTTCTAATACAGATCCTGTACAACTCTTAAAAAAGATGGATGAAGCTACTCGAATTCAAGACAAAGTAGCTGGATTATCTGAAGAACAAGTAGATAAACATTATGTTCATTACGTAGAAGAAAATCATTCTCCTGATTATTATATGTATGCAACTTCTTATCGAACAGCATATGTAGGAGACGCAATCCAATACGTGTTAGATATTAATAAATTTATAACAGATGGCTGGGGCCCTTGGCATGAGGCAGGACATTTGAGACAACAATCGCCCTGGAAGTTTTATAATATGACAGAAGTACAAAATAATATATACAGCCTTTCTGTAGAAAAAGCATTTAATCAACCATCCAACTTAGAGAAAAGTGGAATTTATCCAAAAGCATTTCAATATCTAGAACAAGTGAATAAAAATTATGATGAAATTAGCGATGTTTTTGTAAAGCTTGTTATGCTTTGGCAACTACAGTTAGCGTATGGAGAGGATTTCTATCCTAAATTGCATCAATTGTATAGAGACATGCCTTCAAGTGAACTTCCACAAACTGATGAAAATAAAAAACAATTATTTATGATTTCAGCATCAAAAGTAGCCAAACAAAATTTGATTCCTTTCTTTGAGAAGTGGGGATTACATCCAAACAACGATACCATTCAAAAAGTAGCTGCATTAGGATATCCAATTTTAACAGCAGAGATTTGGAAGGGTACAGATTCTAATCCAATTAAACCAGATATGCCTAATGTAAATAATATTTTAGAAGGAAACCAGTTTGCATGGTCGCTGAAAGGGATTGGAGATTTTGAATTCGCAAAAGTAAATTTAAATAAATCAACAGAAGAAATGCAAATAGATTTAAAAGCAGGTGTACCACATAACTACTTTGATAGTACATATGCAAGTATTAAAGTGCAAAACACATCAGGAAAAGTGGTCTATAACAAAGAGATT
Organism: Bacillus sp. TCT6; assembly: GCF_056033845.1. Lineage (NCBI taxonomy): Bacteria > Bacillati > Bacillota > Bacilli > Caryophanales > Bacillaceae > Bacillus > Bacillus sp. TCT6. The sequence continues at coordinate 129,364 of NZ_JBVYHX010000002.1, read as the reverse complement.
TATGGAAATAAACAACAAAATGCTGAATCGCAAAAAGTCTCGGTTAAGGTAGGAGACTATATAGAGTTAACACATCTAGAAGGTGTGCATAGAGCTACTATTACAAATGTGGAAAAAAGCATCCAGGAAAGTTTTGGGAACAAAGTGGTGTATGAGATTACAAAAGAGGGATTGAAGAAAGCAGATAAAATTGTTAATCCGGAACCAGATACAGAAGCTCCCACACAGCCACAAGGATTATATGCAAGCAACCTTACTTCTAACAGTGTAGAGCTAAAATGGAATCCGTCTACAGATAATGTAGGTGTAAAAGAATATCAGGTATTACGTGATGGACAATTGATTCAAACCGTACAAGGAACGACATTTACTGATCAAAACTTAACAGTTAATAAGGAATATAAATATGCAGTGAAGGCTGTAGATGCAGCTGGAAATACATCAATTCAAAGTGAAATTCTTCTGGTAAAAACAAAAGATCAAAATGTATCTTATGAGAAATGGGATCCAAAGAAGGCATATACAAAGGGCGATAAAGTTGAACATCAAGGGACAGTGTATGAAGCGGTTCAAAGTCATCAAGGAAATGGGGACCCGAATTGGATATTTGCGTTATCTTTATGGAAACCAATTACAATCAAATAACATGTAAGAATCAGATGTGAAGATAGAACAACATAAAATTGGGGCAGTATTTTAAAGATTTACTGGATGTTGCTTGAATTTTGATAGATTTCTCTACTAAGTTATTATTCAATATTGAACTACTGACCACTTAACGCCCTTACGGACTTTTTGAAGTGGGAGATTCCTGCGAACACCGGTGTATCCACTGGTTATCTTAGCAGGCTCTACCCGTAGTCCCTACGGTGAGAACATAAGTATCTTGTACGTTAACGCACCACACTCCCTACTTTAGCTTGGTTTTCGCAACTTCGGTAAGCATGGGGCGATAGAACGTTGAAGATTTTACGGTTGCAACGTTTTTCTGCAACCAACCCCATATCTTCAGTTTTCAATGAGCAATCTGTACAAGTAAATGATAACAAACATGTTGGCTTATGCCAACCGACATTCATCTCCCACCTAAAATTGGTGTTTCACACCTTCACATTTTTGAGGAAGGAGTCTTCTGTCGGGAAACAATAAAAATTAGAAAAGGATGTAGATTAGTGATTAGTCAGAAAACGAAGAAAAGATTTAATAAAGTTATTATAATGACCGCAGCATGTAGCATGTTTTCTATGTTTGGAACGTCTATGTTGCACACTAAAGCTGCAACACATTCAGCTGCTCCAGCAGTTTATGTGAGTCCCCAAAATATACCTGTCTCAGATATTATTAGTATAGACTGGTCACCAGTTCAGACTCCACCTTATACGTACTGGGCTGTACACAACTGGAATGCAGGTGGTGAAGCTGGAGGATATGCTGGTTTTCAACAACAAAGTGGGTTTGATGAAAATGGAAAACGTACTTTACATTTTGCCTTATGGGATCCAATTTCCTCTAAAGAAGCAATAAAAGCCGAATACTTATCTCCGAATTCGCAAGCTGGCCCCTTTGGAGGAGAAGGAACAGGAATGAAGGTTCAAACAACTTATGGTTGGAAAGACAACAATTGGTACAGAATGACAATGCGTTCATGGCAAGAAAATGGTCATACCAAATTTGGACAATGGATGAAAGATGTAACAAAGAATAAATGGCATCAAATTGCAATTATGGACTTTCCGGTTGCTAATGTTGCATTTAATCATGGATTAGGAATGTTTCAAGAAGACTGGGCTGATAGTGGACAGAATGTTCGAGAAGCGCGCCTAAAAAATGGTTATAGCCGAAAATTAGTTGATAAACAATGGAGTTCTTGGAATAATCAAAGTATTTCTGGAACGCATGATAATACTTATCAATATGATGGAGGAGCTACTTCAGAATATGTATGGGTCAAAGCAGGAGGTAATACGCAGTCTACTATTGGGTCAGGAAAAATATTCACGCTAAATCAACCTACTCAACCTGAAATAGGAAAATTAGATTTTGATATCCAATCTATATATTATGAAAATGAAAAATTAAATGTATCTTGGAAACTAAAAGAAAATAGTACACCGCAATTTAAGGGGAAAATTGAAATTTATAACAATGAAAATATGACGGGCCAACCTATTAACGTAATTGATGATATTAAATCTTATCAAAATGGATTCAGTCAATCTATATCATTACCAACAAATGCTTATGCAAAAATTGTATTAACGGATATATTTGATCAAACTGTTGAGAAAAAGGTACAAATCAAAAATGAATCTCCAAACATTTTTGAAGGTAATGAATTTGCTTGGTCGCTGAAAGGGATTGGAGATTTTGAATTTGCGAAAGTAAATTTAAATAAATCAACAGAAGAAATGCAAATAAATCTAAAAGCAGGTGTACCACATGACTACTTTGATAGTACATATGCAAGTATTAAAGTGCAAAACACATCAGGTAAAGTGGTCTATAACAAAGAGATTTATGGAAACAAACAACAAAATGCTGAATCGCAAAAAGTTCCAGTCAAAGTAGGCGATTATATCGAGTTAACACATCTAGAAGGTGTACATAGGGCTACTCTTACAAATGTAGATAATAGTAAACAAGAGAGCTTTGGAAAAAAAGCCATATATGAAGTTACAAAGGAAGGCCTGAAGAAAGTAGAAAAAATGCCAGAAGCAACAATTTTAGAAGGAAACAAGTTTGCGTGGTCATTAAAAGGATATAGTGATAGAGAATTTGCAAAAGTAGATTATGATAAAACGGTAGAAGAGATGAAGGTCAAACTAGAAGCAGGTGTACCACATTCCTACTTTGCTAGTACGTATGCGAGTATTAAGGTCCAGAATTCTTCTGGCAACGTTCTGTACAATAAGGAAATCGTGGGAAATAAACAACAAAATGCTGAAAGCCAAATTGTGCCCGTCAAGGTAGGGGATTACATTGAATTTACCCATATAGAAGGAGAAGCAACAAAGGAAAAAACGCGAGCGACTTTAACTAACCTTGAAAATAACAAAAATGAAACCATTGGAAAGACAGCGAGGTATCAAGTTACAAAAGAAGGCTTGAAGAAAGTAGAGAAAATGCCAGAAACAACGGTTTTAGATGGAAATCAATTCGCTTGGTCATTAAAGGGATATAATGATCGAGAAATCGCGAAAATAGAATATAACAAATCAACAGAAAAAATGCAGATTAAATTAGAAGCGGGTATCCCCCATTCTTATTTTACTAATACGTATGCAAGCATTAAAGTCCAGAATTCATCCGGTAATATTTTGTACAATAAAGACATTATAGGAAATAGACAACAATCTGCTGAGAGCCAAACCGTTTCAGTCAAAGTAGGGGATTGTATTGAGTTTACTCATATAGAGGGAGAAGCACAAAAGGAAAAGACACGCGCCACACTTACTAATCTTGAGAATAGTAAACAGGAGTATATGGGAAAGAAAAGAATATATCAGGTTACCTCTATGGGATTATTAATAAAGTCATAGATTTTACTACAAAAGTTAAATTATAGATTTATATATTATATAAAAATTTTAACCATTATACGCATTAAAAAAATCTCAAGAGAATATAGATTGGCGGGTATAGTATGAACATATTCAAAGGGTTTCTAATTTCATCAATTGCAATGACAACTTTTGTAGGAACAGATCTAATCCTACAAAATGATAGTATTCATAATAAAGTTTATGCTGAATCTTATAATGTCACATACAAGGAAAGAGATTCACAGGAAGAAAGATTAATTGTAAAGTTTAAAAATCAAATTGACTTACCTTATGAAGATGGTATTGAGAAAAAAATAAAAAATGGGGATTATGATAACAATTTAAAGGAGTTATTTTCTGAAAATAAAGAACTTACTTTGAATCGTCTGTTCTCATCAGTAAATCCGATAGAGATTGAAAAGTTATCAGTACACTCTAAATCATTTGCTAATCAATCAGCTAATAATTTATTAAATTATTATATTGTACAAGCTCCTAATAACATAGAAATAGAGTTGTTACTGAAAAAATTTGAAACATCACCTCTTGTAGAGGAGGCTTATATACAAGAAAAACAAATTTTGACACCCCCTGAAATACAGTTACAAGATTTATCTGTTAATCCGTACGATGATCCTAGATTTAAAAATCAAGGATATCTTGAAGCGGCACCAAAGGGAATTAATGCCTCGCATGCTTGGAGCATTAAGGGTGGTGACGGGAAGGGTACAACTTTTGTGGATATGGAATATGGGTGGTTATTGAACCATGAGGATTTAGTGAATAAAAATATAAAGCTTATGTCTGGACAAAATATAAGCCAGCATAGAGCTCATGGTACTTCAGTTTTAGGAATTGTTTCATCCGAAGATAATCAAATTGGAAATATTGGAATTGCACCAAAAGCAAATGTAAAAGTAATATCCCAAATTAGGGATAATGGAATTTATAATACAGCAGATGCTATTTTAAGTGCTGTACATAATTTACAATCAGGGGATGTTCTTTTATTAGAGGCACAAGCTTCATATGATGGGTATGGGGATAAATATTTACCTGTAGAAGTACATCCAGATATTTTTGATGCAATTCGTGTTGGTGCAGATAAAGGGATTATTATTATAGAAGCTGGCGCAAATGGTTCAAACGACTTAGATAATTTTAAAGATCGTAATGGAAAAAAGATCTTAAATCGAAATAGTCCAGACTTCAAGGATTCAGGTGCTATTATGGTTGGGGCGGGATCATCAACTGTTCCACATAAACGTTTATGGTTTTCAAATTATGGAAGTCGATTAGATGTATATGGATGGGGAGAAAATGTTGATACAACATCAGCAAATCCAAATCAAAATACTACAAATTTATATACATCAACATTTAGTGGAACATCAAGTGCTTCACCAATTATTGCCGGGGCAGCAACCTCGATTCAAGGTATTGCTAAAGAACATCGAGGTTCTCCTTATACACCAGCCGAATTAAGAAATATTTTAAGTAATCCAAATACAGGAACACAATCTCAAGATCCTTGGAATGATAGAATAGGTGTTTTACCTGATTTAAAATCTATATTAAATAACTTAGGTTTTAATTCAGATATACCGAACTCTTCTAGTATTTTAGAAGGAAAGCAGTTTGCATGGTCACTAAAAGGAATTAGTGATTTTGAGTTTGCAAAAATTAATTTCAATAAGTCAACAGAAGAAATGCAAATCGACTTAAAAGCAGGCGTACCGCATCATTATTTTAATGAAACGTATGCGAGTATTAAAGTACAAAATGCAACAGGAAAAGTAGTATACAATAAAGACATTTATGGAAACAAACAACAAAATGCTGAATCGCAAAAAGTTCCAGTCAAAGTAGGCGATTATATCGAGTTAACACATCTAGAAGGTGTACATAGGGCTACTCTTACAAATGTAGATAATAGTAAACAAGAGAGCTTTGGAAAAAAAGCCATATATGAAGTTACAAAGGAAGGCCTGAAGAAAGTAGAAAAAATGCCAGAAGCAACAATTTTAGAAGGAAACAAGTTTGCGTGGTCATTAAAAGGATATAGTGATAGAGAATTTGCAAAAGTAGATTATGATAAAACGGTAGAAGAGATGAAGGTCAAACTAGAAGCAGGTGTACCACATTCCTACTTTGCTAGTACGTATGCGAGTATTAAGGTCCAGAATTCTTCTGGCAACGTTCTGTACAATAAGGAAATCGTGGGAAATAAACAACAAAATGCTGAAAGCCAAATTGTGCCCGTCAAGGTAGGGGATTACATTGAATTTACCCATATAGAAGGAGAAGCAACAAAGGAAAAAACGCGAGCGACTTTAACTAACCTTGAAAATAACAAAAATGAAACCATTGGAAAGACAGCGAGGTATCAAGTTACAAAAGAAGGCTTGAAGAAAGTAGAGAAAATGCCAGAAACAACGGTTTTAGATGGAAATCAATTCGCTTGGTCATTAAAGGGATATAATGATCGGGAAATCGCGAAAATAGAATATAACAGAGCAACAGAAAAAATGCAGATTAAATTAGAAGCGGGTATCCCCCATTCCTATTTTACTAGTACGTATGCAAGCATTAAAGTTCAAAACTCATCGGGCAATATATTGTACAATAAAGAAATTGTAGGAAATAGACAACAAAATGCTGAAAGCCAAACCGTTCCAGTTAAGGTAGGGGATTATATAGAGTTTACTCATATAGAGGGAGAAGCACAGAAGGAAAAGACCCGTGCCACACTTACTAATCTTGAGAATAGTAAACAGGAATTTGTAGGCAAGAAAAAAACATATCAAGTTACTCCTACAGGATTATTAATAAAATAGATAAAAAGGATGTCTAAAAAATAGAATTTTTTTAGACATCCTTTTTTATTATTAAAAAACGCTAATTATTAATAGTGATATAGGATGAATTCTATAGCCCACTAACTATTATATATACTCAAAAAATTAAGTTATAGCTAATGTTCCAAGGATTGACACATCTATTCTTAGTTAATCATGTTATACTTTTCACAAGTGAAATGCTACAATATCAAATCCTAGTTTTATGACATCCTTCTGTTGCCACAGTTTATAAAAGGTCAATTCCAATGGGATTGACTTTTTATAGTTGTAGCACAAAGTTATAAACGCCCATATTTATTATAAGATAAATATTGTAATTTCACGTACCGTATTTATGAATGTATAAATAATTACAATAAATATTATTCTATATGTAGCTTTGCGATATGTAACTGTTAAATAGATAATATTTAACCTTCTCGTGATATTTTAAATTAAGGTTAAAAGAAAGGAAAGTAAAATAAAGTAGTTCGTTAATATATAAGTATATTAGTAATAATTTGTGGGAAATTGAAGAACTAAGGTATATGATTGTGAAAAAAATCACAATCATATACCTTAGTTCTTCAAAATTATTTCAAAAGGAGGTTATAAACAATGAAAAGAATTATAACACTGAGCACTTGTAAACTGCAAGATACTATAAAACATGGTGGGTGTGGTGCATGTCAGACATCTTGCCAGTCTGTTTGTAAAACCTCATGTGGAGTTGCAAATCAAAAGTGTGAAAATACAATAAATAGGAAACAAGAAGTATAGTATTCAATTATATTTTATTTAGGTGGCCATCTTTATGAAAAAGGAGTTTGGTTATCCAGTATGATTCATCAATATAAATTAAATGGATACAATATCGTGTTAGATACTTATAGCGAATCCGTACTTGTCGTTGACGATCTTGCTTATGAAATAATTATGCTATATCAGAATACTACTAGGGAAGAAATCCTGTCAATAATGCAGGAAAAGTATAAATATGATTTCCACGTTTCCAAGAAGGAAATTCGAGAAACAATTGCGGATATTGAAGAACTAAAAAGAGATGGGAAGCTTTTTACCGAAGATGATTATAGGGACCTTTCAATTGATTTGATAAATCGTCCCACTTATGTAAAGGCTCTTTGCCTTAATGTCGCGCATACATGTAATCTGTCGTGTGAATACTGCTTTGCTAGCCAAGGAAAATACAATGGAAATAGAGCCATAATGAGTTTTGAGGTTGGAAAAAGAGCCATAGATTTTCTATTAGAAAACTCAGGTAATCATCGAAATCTTGATGTTGATTTTTTTGGTGGGGAGCCACTCATGGCGTGGAAAACTGTCAAACAGATTGTCGCCTATGCAAGAAATAAAGAAAAAGAGTACAAAAAAACTTTTCGTTTTACCTTTACTACAAATGGTATGCTGCTTAATGATGAAATTACTGAATTCTTAAATCAAGAAATGCACAATGTTGTATTAAGTCTTGATGGAAGAAAAAAAGTTCATGATTATCTTCGTAAAACTATCAATGGGAAAGGTAGCTATAATCATATCGCTCCAAAGTTCCAGGAGTTTGTTGAGAAGCTTGGAGATAAAGAATACTATGTACGTGGAACCTATACCCATAATAATGTTGATTTTACCAATGATATTTATCACATCGCTGACTTAGGTTTTAACAAAATCTCAATGGAACCTGTTATCTGTAATCCCCAAGAACCATATGCGCTCTGTGAAGAAGACCTGCTGGAAATTTATAATCAGTATGAAATTCTCTCGAAAGAAATGCTAAACCGTGAGGAAAAAGGAAATGGTTTTACATTTTATCATTACATGCTCGACCTTTCAGAAGGTCCGTGCGTTCAAAAAAGAATTTCTGGTTGCGGTTCTGGGACTGAATATCTAGCTATTACCCCGTGGGGGGAGATATTTCCTTGTCATCAGTATGTGGGAGAAGAAGAATATAGTATGGGGAATATATGGGATGGCATTACAAAAGCAGAGATACAGTCTCAGTTTAAGGAAAGTAATTGCTATTCAAAACCGGAATGTCAGGAATGTTGGGCACAGCTTTACTGTAGTGGCGGTTGTCCAGCTAATACAATACATGCAACGGGTTCTCTTAAGGGAACACATGAGTTCAGCTGTAAAATCTTCCGAAAGAGAATAGAATGTTCTATGATGGTTAAAGTAGCTCAATCCATTAGAGCTATGAAGAAGGAAGAACAAGGCATAGTTCAGTAAATAAAAAAGTGCACAAGTGTTGTTATAGCATAAATTTATAAAGATAGTTACAAACAAGAATTCTTTAGTCCAATTTAGAATAAATGAGTTTAAAAGAAGATAGCCATTTGTAATGGCTATCTTCTTTTGTAAAAAATATATAATTTATTCAATTATTTTTTCGATAACAGGCATAACAGCGATTGGTGGAATAGAGTGAGTCCATCCTACGGAAAATATATTTAGTTTTTCACCTACGCTATAGTTATCCTTGCTAGTAATAGGAACACGTAAAATTTTATTCTGAGAAGCTAATTCCCACCAATTATTTTGATAAGAAAGTGCCTCCTCTTTTGTATTAGTGTCAGCTATAACTAAATAATTATCATCTGCTGAAATAACATATCCAGTAAAAGGTATCTGTATTCTTACTTGTTCTTCCTTAATAGGAGTAGGATTACTTATAGAATCTGCAGAAGTAGGAGTTAATCCGAAAACTAATCCACATCCTAGCGTCAGAGTGGTAACCACTGTTACTAATTTTTGTTTTTTTGAAAACATAATATAAATCCCCCTTATATTTTATCCGTACACCATCACCTTTCTATTTTTTATATAGAAAGCCTTTTTATATCCCTAAATTTAACAATTGTGTAACAAATAATCCATTGTTTTTTCAAATGGGTATTATTTAAAGATAATATATGTTATAATTCACCAAATTAACTATTAATTTTACCTCTATCTTCTAATGAATATATATTTTTGAAAAGAATGATAGCGCTATCTTTTGTAAATGTTCCTATTTGCATGATTACCTAATTTTTATGTACAATAAAGAAAAGAGAATTTCTTAGACAGAAAGAGGAAAGTCATGACCATGTCATTAGTAAATTTACGAATTGATTTTGCTTTTAAGCAATTATTTGGGACAAGTGGTAGTGAGGATATTCTTATCACATTTTTAAATGCCATGCTAAAGAATTCATTAGAATCACCTATTATGTCGCTACAATTAGAGGATCCACATTTACATCGAGAACATGAGGATGATAAATTATCAATCTTAGATGTCTCAGCCACATTAGACACGGGTACTAAAGTAAACGTAGAAATTCAGCTGAATAATAATCACGACATGATTAAACGAAGTTTGTATTACTGGGGGAAATTATATACTTCACAGTTACAAAAAGGGATGCCGTACAGCTCTCTTCGTAAAACAATTACTATTAATTTGTTGAACTTCGTACTTTCCCCTGAATATGAGGAATTTCATACAACGGGAAAGCTATGGAATATACAACAGCAAAAGCAGTTTAGTGATGATATAGAGATTCATGTTATAGAGCTTCCTAAATTAATGGAACAATGGCGGGAAGAGAAGGTTAATCCGTGGGAAGATTCATTTGTTCGTTGGCTGTTATTACTTCCGGCAAATGAAGATGAACACTTAACTCAAACATTGGAGGACATTGCGATGAATCAAGATCCGATTTTACAAAAAGCAATGAATAAGTGGGAGCGAATGAGTCAAGATTCGACTTTCAGACAAGCCTATGAAGCGAGGGAAAAAACCCTAATGGATGAAGCTGCAAAGTTTGCTCATGCAGAGGAGCAAGGAATCAAAAAAGGTATTGAAAAGGGTATTGAAGAAGGAAAAAAAGCCGAGCGTATACAATTAGTATGTGGTATGTATAAAAACGGAATGTCTGTAGAGGATATTGCGAAATTTACGAAGTTACCTATAGAAGAAATAAGAGAAATTATCCAATTATAAATAAAAAAGAACACCTACAGCATTTGTAGGTGTTCTTTTTTATGATCAATAATGCCCATAATTATTAGTTGATGTATCGTCAGGAAAATAAGAATTTAAAACATTAAATATTTTTTAAAGAACTATACATGGATGCTACCTTAAATACATGCTCTATATTCCATCATAATATTGTTAATAATTGTTTGGACGGGCAAAATCTCTTTGACTTCATTTACTCGTGCACCTGCGAAAACAAGACCGTTTTCACAATCACCATCCATAGAGGTTATCAAAGAATCTAGCGTGCAGAAACGATAAGAACAGTTTTTTAAGCAATTTATACACTTTTTTATTTTTTTATTATTATCAGCTATTAATTTAGTAAAGTTATTTTTAACCGCACGACCTTGGAGACCGACAGTTGTTTTGACTAATATAGTATCTTCTAATCGAGCGTTTATATATTTTTCCTTAAAGGATAGTGGTGCGTCACACTCATTACTTGCAACGAATCTTGTACCCATTTGCACACCAGATGCACCCATCTTTAAGGCACGAGCAATATCTTTCCCAGTCATAATTCCTCCAGCAGCAATCACGGGAATTTCGACTGCTGCCACTACTTCTGGTAATATATCGAATAGAGGTCGATCGGTACCCAGATGTCCTCCTGCTTCATGTCCCTCTACTACAACAGCGGCCGCACCCAAGCGTTCAGATAATCTAGCCAGTTTAGCTGAGGAAACTATTGAAATAACTGATATGTCAGCATTTTTCCCCCAAGTATACATATCTCGTGAAATACCAGCACCAGATATGATGAAATCAACTTTTTCTTCAATGGCTGCTTTCATTTTTTCAGCAAAATCATTCATTGCAAAAAGGACATTTACTCCAATATAACCAGTATTCCGAATCTTTTCTTTCGCCTTCCTAATATGCATTCTCATTTCATCTATGGAAATACCAGTTCCTGATATAATCCCATGCCCATCAACTTAAGAGTGTAAACAAATTGAACTCTTGTTCAGCCGGGTTAAAACATTGTTAAAATAAAAGTATACTCTTAAAAATGCGCATACCAAATAAACCCTAATGGGTCTCACTTTTTTAATTATGCAATTTTCTTTTGTTTCCTCAATCCACTATACTCATACACAACACCCATAATATCAAAGACAGTTTTCTTCTCATATTTGTGAGATTTCCGTCCGTTCTTCTGTAGAAGATGGAACAGGCGAATTAAAATTTTTGTTATTTCTCGGGTGTTTTGCTGTATAGCTTGATAAAGAATGTATAGGTGGTCTTGAATCATTCCAATGGCTTTATATTCGCTTAATTCTCTTTTCTTCTTCCTTAAAATTAACTGTCGCATCTTAAACATAGTAGAAGAACATAGAAAAATAGCGATGAGTTTTCCATAAATGTGGCATTCTAATCGCTCTCGTTTGATATTGTGCCAATCATGAATTTGAAATAAGGATTTCCAAGTTTTAAAGATAATTTCAATCTGCCAGCGGAGGGAATAAAAATCATGTATTTGTTCCATCGGAACCCATTCCAAAGGTGTATTGGTAACATAAATGTTCATACCAGTTAATCGTTTGCTTTTCTCTGAGTACGTAATACCCTTTTTCTTTTCCGTATACACTTGTTTTTTCTTACGCTCTCGAAGTTGTTTTTCAGTTAATCGATATATAATAACTCGTGTAAATAGTTTTTTATCCTTTCCGATATAAGCATCTGATATTTCATAGACCTGTCCCGGTTTTAAGGTATTCATAATGTGTTCTAAATCAACTTTGATGTACTGAGACTGTTTTTTTTTCTGTTCCATTTCGAAAGTATTCAGGAAACTCATTTTTGATATACACCATGTTATTGAGTTTAAGTCGCGATATGTAATACACGCCTCGTTGGTCCATTTGATCTAAATCTTCCAGTGAATAATAGCCTAAATCCCGAATACATAAATCGCCAGGTCGTAATGTTGCTAAACATTCTGTTCCAAAGGTCTTATCATTGTTCTTACCCGGTTCAACTTGAAAATTTAAAACCTGTCCACTATGTAAATCATATTCTAATTGAATCTTTATACCTGCTGTTTGTGCACAACCACCTGATCCAGGATACACACTAGCTAAATGTTTTGGTACTTGAAAAATCGTCGCATCTAAAATACGAATCCGTTGAAAATAGGTAATTGAAGAGCTTGGAATCACTGATGTTTCACAAATTTTATTTTTTAATAATATAGAGAAGATATGTTTTAAAAAGCAAACAGCCTTCTTATTGAAGCGTTTATTTAGTCCTTCTGGACTCATAAGAGTTCCTGTAACAGCATGAAGTTGACTACACAGTCGAACTAAGGAATCACTCGCTACACTTTGACTAATCCACACACAAATAATAGCTAAATCACGTCCTGAAAATTTACGCTTTCTTTGTACAAAAGCTAGTTCTCTAGCGAGTTTTTCTAAAAATGATGGGGTAAGATGTTGATGTAATTCTTCAGCAAATAATTGTAGCTCGCTTCGAATTGAAAGATTCATAAAAATCTCATCCTTTCTAATAATCAAGCTTGTTTAGAAAGAATAACGTTTTTTTATACCTGAGGATAGTGAAAACTTCGAGTTTTTCTTACAAATATCGTGAATTTATTTCAAATTCGCGCGTTTTTCTGTTAATTGAAAGAGAAAAACTTGGATATATATGCTAATATCAGGGAGGAATTGTAAAGAAAACTGAGAAAATGGAGGCAATTATGAAAACTTTCATATATATGGTGAGACACGGGGATTCACCGAAATTTGGAAAAGAAGAGACAAGAGGATTAACTGAAAAAGGAAAATCAGATGTTCAACGAATAACAGATGCATTACAAGGTGAGGAAATCGACGTTGTTATCTCGAGTCCATACAATCGCTCAATTCTAACTGTTCAGCAGTTAGCGAAGCAAATAGGACAAGAAGTTATAGTATTTGAGGACTTAAAAGAGAGAATTTTTATTGCTGAAGAGGAACGAATGTCGGATAAAGAATTATTCCCTTTGATAGAAAAGTCATTCATAGATCCCGACTTTGCTTTAAAGGGAGGAGAGTCGAATGTCGACTGTCAGAAACGTGCTATAAAAGTTTTAAAAGAATTATTAAACACCTATCGAGGACAGAAAGTAGTATTAGGCACTCATGGAGCTGTAATGACTTTGATGATGGGGTATTATGACAGTAAGTATGATTTGAATTTTTTACTACAGACATCAAAACCAGATATATATAGAATGGAATTCAATGGGCAGGAATTGGTGGAAGTTAAAAAATTGTGGGAAATTTCATAGATTGACTTTATTCATCCATAGCTTACCTAAATGACGTGTATTATAAGAAAAAGGGTTACTGCGGTAACCCTTTTTCTTATGGCATTGACGGGGTGAGTTCAACAATATAAAAATTCGGTTTCTTAACGTACAAAACTCACGTTTTGTTCTTGCTATCCTGAGATGAAATGGGAGGGAATGTTTTTGGGCAGGATATTTTTAAAGTTATTTTTTAAATCAATTCTATTTGTTTTCTTATGCGGTATTGTTGTTTTTTCTATATTTCAGATTATTTTTGTCTGGAGTGTTTCGACAGGATTAGGAAGAGATGATATAGTCGGGTTTTCAGATAATAAGTATGTAATTGGTCGTCCACCTGTAAGCTATAATTTATATAAAAAAGATAGTGGGGAAACTATATTAGATAATGTTATTGGTTATAAAAAAGGAAAAACTAAAAGCTATATTCGGAATGAAATTGAATTTGTAGTGATAAATGAGACAAAGGGTAGCTATGAATTGTATAAAATAGAAAAGGCTTCAGAAAAGGATATAGAACGACTGAAAGAAATGAAGAAATTAGAATAAAAGAGACTATCTGAAATGTAAAAATGTCCACTTGTTATTGTTAAATCTAAAAAATGGTTTAGACTGATAATCGGGTTTTATTTTATGAAAAGAATTATTATTAAAATAAAGTATTAGGGGTTCAATCCCATGCCCTCAAGCTAATATTTTGAAGTGTCCTCAAAACGAAAATTTTCTTCGTTTTGGGGAACTACCAATTTCTTAAGTTGATGGATGTGTGATACTACCCCTAGAAATATAGAACTCTTTTTTCGATTTTTGATGATATCATTTTAATTAAATATATAGAATGATTTAGAATTATGATTTAAAATTGGAAGGGCGTATAAAATATGAAAAAAAATTAACTAAAATTACAATGATAAGCGGTATTATTATAATAATTTATAATTTAACTAAATGGTATTTAGTTCAATTAGTTACACCATTTTTCATGCCGTTTGTTAGTATTGCAATTTATGGGTCATTTTTTATAATATTTATTATAGGAATTATAAACTTTATAAAATGTAAAAACTGGAAACCTTTAGTTATACAATTAATCATAATTATTATTTGTATATATGTGCCTTTTGTAAAAATATATATGAAACTAGATTTTATAATTTATAAAGAAGATCGTAAACAAGTAATAGAACTTATAGAACAAAAAAAGTTATTTCCAAATGTTGAGTATAATAGTAAGATGATTCATTTACCTAAACAATTTGTATCAACTTCCAAAAATGGTGGGGATATATTGGTTCAAGAAAAAGAAAATAGTACTTTAATTTTCTTTTATACTTATCGTGGTATATTAGATAATTTTTCAGGTTTTATATATTCGTTTAATGATATAAAACCAATTAAGTCGGATTTTAATAGTGATTTTAAAGAAATCATAAAGGTAGAAAAGAATTGGTATTATGTAACATCATATTAAATAATAAAATTTGATTTGAAGCCTTTGTATTCTTCGTTGGAGCTATTTATTCGTTTAAATTATATAGATAGGAATTTAAATTATTCACTTACAAAAAACAATAAAAACAGTAGGGATTTTATGCACTACTGTTTTTTATTGCCTCTTTCATATTTATAATAAATAAAAAGTACTTATTAATGTTTTAAAAGTGGTTTTAACTTGATGTTGATGTGACGGAACCTACAAATTTTAAAACTGTCATTGCGATTTCCATATTATTTCCTCCTCTGTTGTTGATGCTAATGATTTATCTTTATGCTTTTATCGTAGTAAGCGCTTCCATTTTTAACGATACATTATTATATTCAATATTACATATAGAGAGGTAACGAAATATCACATTTTCTCATTAAGGGGGTCTCGCCACATCGCTATCAAGCTAATAAAAAGAAATGCCCCCTTAAAATGAAAAAATACGCTATTCTTTCTGTAGAATCATAGGAAAGGATGGCGTTTTTTATGTTTGTTTCTGTGTCTAACGAATTACAACTATTTGCTCAAGAGATTCAAAGTGCCCTATCTCCAAATGCCTTACGAGATCTTGCTAGAGATGTTGGCTTTGTACAACGAACCAGTAAGTACCAAGCAAAAGATTTAGTCGCTTTATGTGTATGGGTGAGCCAAAATGTAGCTATGACTTCTTTAACTCAGTTATCTAGCTGTTTGGAAGCATCAACTTTTCTTGTCCAAAAACAATGATAGGTATAGAATTATCCATTTTTATGTCTTTGTACATTTTTACAACTGCAGAAAGACATAAAAGTCTAAACTAAAATTTCATGAACAATCGTTAATAAATAGCCATTATCATAAATTTTGTAGGTACTTTCATGTCTCAATAAAGGGACATGAAAGTCTAAACTACTTATCCAGTAATAATACAATATTCAAAAGTAAGCTTTTGAATACTAGTTTATAGTTTCTTGTCCTTGTACAAAAAGGGGAAGAGGTTAACTCCCATCCATTGAAGAGTTCGTTAAATTCCTATTTAACGAACTCTTGGATACTGAAATTCTATTCCTATTATAGTGTTAGCTTATTTGATTTTTAGGTTTATAATTCATAGCTAGTTTAAGTTAAGTGACTATTTTGAGTGATCTATAAAGAATTAATCGTTTTTATATAATTATATAAAAATAAATTATACATTTTCGGGTATGGATCCC
Organism: Bacillus sp. TCT6; assembly: GCF_056033845.1. Classification (NCBI taxonomy): domain Bacteria; kingdom Bacillati; phylum Bacillota; class Bacilli; order Caryophanales; family Bacillaceae; genus Bacillus; species Bacillus sp. TCT6. The sequence continues at coordinate 112,960 of NZ_JBVYHX010000002.1, read as the reverse complement.
TTTAATTTACAAAAAATAGGAAAAATACATTTTGATTTTATGATATTTTCCCTCCGTTGCATTCATTGCAAGTGACAAATATTTTAAAAGCGTAGAAAGATCTTATTTCTACGCTTCTTTTAATAAGTAGTAGATTTAGTGTTTTTTAAAATTTGTTATATAAGATTTTACAGCTTGCAATAAGAATTCTTCCTGTTTCATACCAGCTTCCGCTGCCATTTGAACTACTTTTTGCTTAAATTCATAATCTGCATGAAAAGTTAATGGCTCTACATTACTTTTAAAGTAAATACCTTCTACATGTGGAAGAATCGTGCCAGATTTCATATGAGAATGTAAGTACTTAATCTCTTCTTGAAACTGCAATGGATCTACTTGTAATACGAAAGGTTTAATTTCTAATCTGATAGTATCTGCTGAAATACTCAATCTCATATTTGTGATACCTACCTCCTTATAAAATAAGTTTATTAGATTATAAGTAATGGAATTAAATAATTGAGGTTTTTTAAAGGAAAAAGATAAATACCCTCGTTTTGTAATTACCGCTTTTTTAATGAAAGGTTCAAAGGTGTAATCATGTTGTTTATAAGTGGATAGAGGGAAAATGTCTTCGTCCTCTGTAAGAATCTTGCCGTCTGCTCCATTGATCTCTATTACTCTAGCTGTTTTTCCGTTATGTTGATGTGTTAATAATTGATATAAGTATATATCTTCATTTTAAATTTTCGTAATGAATGTTTTTCGCTCTTTTGTTTTGGTTTTTTCATAATCAAGCATAAAAATCTCTAGTTCTTCCTCATCGATAAGATATACTTGTTTTCCTCTTTTTTCTACCATTGTGGCGGGTAATTGTCCAGATTTGATGTATGTAAAGATAGTAGATGGTGCAACATTAAGAATTTCAGCTACTTCTTTCGTGCTAAGGCCTTTAACCTTATTTTGATTTTGTAAACGTTCAATATCCTCTAAATAGAAAATCTTACTACCGAATTGCTTCCAGTTATCTTTATATACACGTTCTATTAATCCATCTTTTTCTTTTTTAAAAATTGTTTGTACCGTTACTCCTAATAAGTCAGCTGCCTCTTCGGTCGTTACAGTAGGTTTTGTAATGAACAATAAATCTTGTGTCATGAAAGGACACCTCCATAACTATCGTTTGTTAATATTTTAGGTATGTAGATATCATATCAGAATCTGATTTATATTTTAAATAAGAAATAGATTTTATTAAATATAGTATTCATTGTTATGGTTTGGAAATATTTTTCGTTCAATTTATATGTTAATGAATTATTATAGTTGTTTTTATTATAAAATCACTATGAATTTTAAGTATTTAACTGTTAAAAGATATATATTTAATAATAAATTATTAAAAAATATAATTATAAGTAAATAAAGAAGAATGTAGCGTTCTTACAGAAGAAAAATGAATTATCATTGGTATAATTAATAGAAGTAAAATAAAATAATAATTATAGGTAATAAAGAGAATTATTATTATAATCTTCAATAGGAGAGGTAAATTTGAAATATGGATAATAAAAATTAAAAAGAAAATTTATCTATTATAAATAAACAAAGTGAATATATAGATACATATGTAGAGAATATAAGAAATGTCGTTCCATTTCTGTATAACGATGGTCATGTGGATAAATTGGAAGAGAAGATGGAGGTTGCAGAAAAAGAGGGAAAGAGTAAATATACGTATTTAAGTGACCTGGAAGTTATTTATCATTTCGTACATTTACAAAAAGATATGGATGAGAAGAAGAATAGAAAAGAGGATACGAAAAAGAGTTATGTGTCTGAAATCTTGTCATTTTGTCAGTGCATGGTGCAGCATGCAGAAGAATTTGAATTGAATGGGGAAGAGGTACAGAAAAATGACTCTTTATTGAAAACATTGCAACCTTGGCATATTCGTAAATACAATTCTTGGCTGAAACGGGTAGAGAACGGTAGGAATGGTGACACATATGCAGTCGCAACACTTGCAAAGAAAACAGTGCTCATTCGTTCTTTTCTAAAACATCTTCATGTATTTTCTTACATTGAAAAGCCTCTTCATGAAGAACTGCAGCGCGCAAATGTAAATGAGCAGGATCGGCCAAATCGGGACTTATCCTATGATGAGGTTATGAAAATTTTAGGGTTTTATAAAGAAAGAGGACATGTAGTAAACTATACAATTTTACTTGCTCTGGCAAGTACTGGTGCAAGAATTCAAGAATTGTGCACCGCGAGAGTGAAAGATTTACATTATGACGGAAAGTACTGGTTAAAAGTCACTGGAAAAGGAGATAAAGTACGTGAACTTTTCATTTCGGAACACTTATACCAGTGTATTTGTGAAATGAGGCGGAGAAGGGGATGAGAGTCCGTTATTTATAAATCAAAGAGGAAGTACTTATAACTCTAAAACACTATCGAATCAAGTAACAGATATGATAAAAAAGACAAACTTAGAGTTTCTACAGTATCGTGAAAATCCTATAATGGCACATACATTCCGTCATGCATTCGCAATCATGGCAGTTGAACAAGGAAATGCAGATTTATATCATTTAATGCAAACATTGGGGCATGAAAACATTCAAACATCAAAGATTTATTTAGAAAAGCACATGAAACGAGAAAATAATGTAGGTACCTCAGCAGATCTGTTAGTGTGAATTTGAAATAATCCAAACCCTATTTAATTGTGTATTTTTTATATAATTAAATAGGGTTTTATTCATGTGGAAATATAAATGGATAATTATTGGTAAGTAAATGAAATTATAATTTCACCTGTTAGTTGGTATATAAGTATAGAGACAGCTAGTGAATTAGGAGACATTTGGGTTAGAGGAATTCTCACATGTAAGTAGTTTTGTAGGTGGAGAAATTACGAGATATTTATTTTGAATTAGAAAGGAACAATTATCAGATGAAAAGACCTGAAACTGTCTTCCGTATAGCCATAATAAAGATGTTTAATTTCTAATAAGGATAGCACCACATGGCGATTAACTTAAGAATTTAGAATTACTCCAGAACAATAAAATTTCGTACAAGTTGCTTAATTTTATTATTGTAGGGTAGTTTATTTTTGTTAGGTACTAGTGATGTGGCAGTACCCCTAAAAAGACACATAGAAAATCATTATACATATACAAAAGAGTATTATGTTAATGATAAAATTTTATAAATTTAAACATTTTGATGTATAATACTTTTCAGAATTATACATGTTTTTATATTTTAAAAATTAATATCGTATATTTTAGATTCTTAGTATACAATATATTACCTGAACTATATATAAGAATGGAGAGTTTTAATTGGAATTTTTAGCAAACAGTAAGGTTGGTACAAAACTAAACATATTAATACTTATATCTTGTATCTCCTGTATAGTATTATCCCTAATAGGCGGATGGGGTCTAGAAAGAGGAAAAAGTGCTTCTTCTAATATGTATGAAGATGACTTAAAATCAATCGAGTGGATAGGAACCATAGAATCTAAATTTTACCATGTTAATATGAACTTTATGGAAATAATGCTATCCAAAGATGAGAAAAGAATGAACGATTTGATAAAAGAAATGGATGGGATGCGTAAGGAAAACGATCAGTTATTAAAGCAGTATGAAGCTAAAATTATCTCTAATAAAGAAAAAGAACTATATAACACATTTCATGAAGCATTTAATGAATTAAGAACTCAGATGGAAAAAGCACAAGAATTAGGGAAATCTAATAATGAGGAAGCTTATGCCTATTATCTAAAAGAAATTGAACCTAATATGCAAAAAACAATTCAGTCAATTCGTGAACTAATTATATATAATAGTAATAATGCAGACCAGTTACAAAAAGTTAACAATAGCAGTGCTCAAAATACAATGATAATGTTTGTGGTTATTTCAATTTTAGCAATTGTCATAGTTATATTTATTGGATATATTATTAAACTTACTATACGAAAACCACTTATTTTATTACAAAATGATATGGAAAAAGTAGCTGCAGGTGATTTAACAATACGTACTTCTTATAAAGCAAATAATGAGTTAGGAATCATTGTACAGTCTTTTAATAGTATGTTAGATAACCTACAACAATTAATTGCAAATGTTAAGACGACAACACAAGAGGTGATTTCTTCTACGGAGGGGGTTTTACAAGATACAAAGCGAGCATCTAATATTTCAAATGAGGTTGTTCAGACTATTACTGAAGTAAAAGAAAAAATAGCAGGACAGGTAACTAGTATTCAAGAGAGTTCATCGTCAATGGAAGAAATAACAATTGGTGTGCAAACAGTAGCTGAATCTTCAGCAGTAGTTGCTGAGGTAGCAGTAACAACCACGGAACAAATACATAAAGGTAGTGAAGTGATAAAACATTCTATTCTTCAAATGAATAGTGTTCATGATGTTGTCGAGGAAACATCAAAAGTAATAGATAGACTTGTTACACGTACACAACAGATTGATACAGCTTTGGATGCAATTACTAATATTGCCGAGCAAACTAATCTTCTTGCTCTAAATGCTGCTATTGAAGCGGCACGTGCTGGAGAGAATGGGAAAGGGTTTGCAGTGGTTGCAGCAGAAGTGAGGGATTTGGCCGAAAAGTCTAAAGAGTCCGCGAATGAAATTAATCATTTAATCAAATCTATTCAACAAGATACTCAAGATACAGTTCATGTCATGCAAAAAGGAGAACAAAAAGCAGCAGAAGGAAAAGAAGCGGCCCACAAAGCGGATCAAACATTCTCATCTATTATGAGAGATATTGATAAAATTACAAGTCAAATTCAAGAAGTCTCTGCAGCAACAGAAGAGATGTCTGCTGGCACAGAAGAAGTAAATGCGTCTCTTTCACTAGTATCTGATACTGCAGCACAAGTAGAAAGAGAAACAACTCAAACAGTACAATCAATTCAATCACAATCAGATTCGATCAAAGAAATTTCAATACAGTCGAACAATATGAAAGACAAGGTAGAAGCATTAACAGAATTGCTCTCAAGATTTATTATTACAGAACAAAAAATTAAATAGTAAATCAAAAGACAATTTGGAACAATAAATAAGAAAAATCTTTATATAATAATTTTAAAATAAATGAAATGATATACGATATTTTAAGATGCAAAAACACCTTTCATTCACTATTAATGAAAGGTGTTTTTGCATGTATCTTTTCGTGCATTACTTATATAAATTTATGTTGATGATATTTCGCTTTGTATAATCCCCTTAGTTTACCTAGAATAGATGGGCTAGGAGAGAATTCAATGAATCAGGGATTAATATATAAAGTGGTTAAATTGTAACGATTCTTTTAACTATTAAAACAGTATGTAATATTGCAATTTATTTTGAAAGCAATTCTAAATATCTAATTCCATTAGGATTTTTGAATAAAATATATATAATCTATAGAGAAGAGATAACATCCTTTTTTATACTAGTGAATAGTACAAAATTAGTACTTAAAGGCTTATGAAGAAAAGTTGTTTTTTTCTAAAAAATGAATATTTATACGTAATTTATAATTTTTATGCTTATGTGATTTTATATATCATAAACTTATTAATTTCCATCTACAATAATTATTTATTACAACAGCTTATATACCTAAAATAAGATGTTTCGACAATGGACGATATAAGTATCTTTATAATGACTTTCCAATATAATCAATGTGTTAATGAAAGGAATTCTGTATTATTTTTGCTTTTATACTAACTAATACAGCTTCAAACAAAGGACACAATTGCTACATTATAAGTGTAATCTATTACCTATTCAATATTCTGTTTATTCAATCATTCTAAAAATAAAAAAAGATTAAACTCATAAATATACAAGTTATAATGAGGGCGACGAAAGATAATTTATTCCTCTCTAGAGAAAATATTAAAGCTATTTTTGTGAAAAAATTCTAAAGACCTTGCAAGTAACCTTCTAAAATTAGACACTAATAGGATTATACTACGAAATTTTTGTGATCCGAGAGGAAATTTATTCGACAAAAAAGAAAGCGCTATCAAGTAATCTTATTTTCAATTAATCATTGTAATAACCTAGATTTAACTGCAATTATAAATTATGGAGGTGCTTTATAAATATGAATGTAGCATCTATTAAAGAAAAGAAGGTTATTAAATACAAAAGTTGTTTTGATGTGATTGGACCGGTAATGATAGGTCCTTCAAGTTCACATACTGCAGGTGCTTTGGCTATTGGAACAATTGCCAATAAATTATTTCAAGGTCTTCCAAAAAAAGTCGTGGTAAGATATTATGAATCATTTGCTGAAACCCATAAAGGACATGGAACTGACTTTGCAATTATTGCTGGAATATTAGGATTTGCTGCCGATGACAGCAAAGTGCCAGATGCTATTAAAATAGCAGAATGTAAAGGAATTGACATTACTTTTATTGAAAAAGCGGGCGATAGTCCTGCTGGTCACCCAAATACGGCAGATGTATATTTAGAGGATGAAAGTCGGAGTATTAGAACGATGGGTATTTCGGTCGGCGGTGGATTAATTGAAGTAAAGCATGTTGAAATTGACGGTTTTAGTTTAGATCTACAGGGGCCATTGCCAGTTATTATTACGATTTCTGAAAGAGCTGATTTTGAATTTGTCTTACGCAGGATCTTTAAAGAATATGATGTGGAAATTAACAACTTTCATAGTTTAGAAAAAAACGAAAAATATTTATATGCATTCGCTTTGGATTCGTTATTACCTGGTAATGTTCAGAAGGAATTAGGAAAATTAAGAAATAAAGCTAATCTCATTATTCTTTAGTTATATTAAGGAGTGAAAAAATATGTATTTGGCCATAAAAGAAATTGTAGATGCAGCTAATAAAACCCAAAAGCCAATTTATGAATTAGCAATTGAACAGGAAATCGAACAAACTAAAACTTCTTATGAAGAAGTTTGGAGTAAAATGGAAAGAAATTTAGCGACTATGGAAAATGCCATAAATAAAAGTATCGAGGGCGAAGGGGTATTTTCTCCGACCGGTTTAACTGGAGGTGATGCCGTTAAAATTAAAAACTATAGGAAAAATAGGAAAACTCTTTCTGGAGATTTGATGGTGTTAGGAATACAAAATGCTATCGGTGTTAATGAAGTAAATGCTGCTTTAGGGGCAATTTGTGCAACTCCAACAGCTGGTGCGAGTGGGACAATCCCAGGGGTCCTATTTAGTATTAAAGATACGTTGCAGTTAAGTCATGAAGATATGATTCATTTTCTATTCACTTCAGCATTATTTGGAACAATAGTCGCAAACAACGCTTGTATTTCAGGAGCGTACGGAGGATGTCAAGCTGAAATAGGCAGTGCCTCAGCGATGGCGGCTGCAGCAGCGGTAGAAGCAGCCGGTGGAACGCCACAGCAATCTTCTGAATCTTTTTCAATCGCGTTACAAAATTTACTCGGTTTAGTTTGTGATCCGGTCGCTGGTTTGGTAGAAATTCCTTGTGTAAAGCGAAACGCTATTGGAGCGACAAATGCTTTAGCAGCAGCGGACATCGCATTAGCTGGCGTAAACAATATCATCAATGCTGACGAAGTTATTGAAGCAATGTATAGAGTTGGAAGACAGATGCCTCGCGAATTAAGAGAGACAGGTTTAGGTGGAATTGCGTCTACACCTACAGGGATTGCCATTAAAAATAAAATCTTTGGAGAGAAACAATCAAATTAATGAACAGTTATCGGATATATTGTGAAATAGTTAACAATATATTCTCTATTGTTCTCCTAAGGATGTCAGTATATTGGGGGAAGTACCAATAAAATTTACTACTATATAATTGAAACATTCTGTAAGTGGTAACGAACCCATCCGGTTGCTGCTTCGCTAATTTTTTTGACTTTGATCAACTTAGAAGAAGGATATACGATGTGGCGCACTTTATAAGTATTTCATTTTTCAAGAACGGTCTCTATTCCTATGCCTTAAATTAAGAATAGGACACAAGGAGGAATTATTATATGAATGGGAACACTGCAAAAAACATAGAATTTCAAGCTGATAATACTACAGTAAAAAATGAGAAATATCTAGACCCTAAAAAGTGGCATAAACAGGATACTACCTGGGCATTGAGTCTATTTGGAACAGCAATTGGAGCGGGAGTACTCTTCTTACCTATTAATGCAGGTTCAGGTGGTTTATTATCATTGCTGTTAATTACCATACTTGCCTATCCTGTTATGTATTACTCACATAGGGCGCTTGCTAAAATGATATACGCTTCGAATTCTGCCGAAGAGGGGATTACGGGTACAATAAGAGAGTATTTCGGAAATAAAGCAAGTATCATTTTTAACATCGTATACTTCGTCTCAATTTATACAATCGTGCTGATGTATTCGGTTGCACTTACAAATACTGCAAGTAGTTTTATTGTGCATCAATTGCACATGCCGGAGCCTCCAAGGGCTATTCAATCACTTGTATTAGTACTCGGTCTTATCGCTATACTAAATTTTGGACAAGATATTACTGTAAAGATAATGAGCATGCTAGTATATCCTTTCATTGCTTCTCTACTTTTTATTGCAATATCTTTAATTCCACAGTGGAATACGTCAATGCTAAGTTTTTCAAGTATTTCTACTGATTCAACTGGAACAGGGTATTTTGGAACGATTTGGATGATACTACCGATCATAGTATTTTCGTTTAATCATTCACCTATGATTTCGTCATTCGTTATGAAACAGAGAGCTACGTATGGAATAGAGGCTACTGATGCAAAATGTGCTCAAATACAGAAAGTTTGTTATATCATGACATTTGCTGTTGTTATGTTCTTTGTTTGGAGCAGTACTTTAAGTTTGACTCCAGATGATCTTAAGGTGGCAAAAGAACAGAACTTATCAATCCTATCATATCTTGCTAATGAGCTTAATTCGCCAGTAATTACTATTGCAGCACCTATCATTGCGTTTATGGCTATTACAAAGTCTTTCCTTGGTCATTATATAGGTGCGTATGAGGTAATGCGTGACATGATTATCAAGTCCGGTAAAAAACGTGGGAAAGATTTAGGAGAGAAAACAGTTAAGACAATAATTCTTACTTTTGTCGTATTAACATGCTGGTATGTTGCTTATACAAATCCAAGTATTCTTGGAATCATTGATGCCCTTAGCGGTCCGTTAGTTGCTGCTATTCTATGTCTACTACCAATGTATGCAATTCGTAAAGTGCCTGTACTAGCAAAATATAGAGGAAAGATGAGCAATGTATTTGTAATTGTTATAGGAATACTTACTGTTCTGGCAAGTATTAAGTCATTATTCTAATTTACTATTGTTAGTTCAGATGCAAAAATAGTAGGAGGTGAAAAGAGAATAAAAGACTTTTAGCGGAAATGAATTATATATTTTTAAATCAGAGAGATTATGGTTTTGGACAAACTATTCACCCGGGATAGTTTGTCCTTTTTGGAAATGAAAGAGATACAGTAATGCTTTGTTCAATATTGATTTATATATAAATTCATTTAACACAATATGAAATAATACATTTTATGATAATTTATTAAGATGAAATGTTATATTTTTGTGTGGAATATATAAATGGAGGAAATGTAATGAACAAAAATTTTAAATTTACTCAACTGATAATCGGTATGAGTACGATGGCATTATCATTTGGAAGTATTCAAACACAGGTATCAGCTGAAGAAAAAGCACCCCATAATCTGTTGCAGATAAAACCAATTGGAACAGAAACTTCAAAAGATGAAATGGCTCATGCTACAAAAGCGGACGAAACATTGAATTTTGAAGAGCGTTTAAAAGTAGGCGATTTTTCACAACGACCTAATTCGGTGATGAAACATGATGAAAGGCAATTAAAGCAAAGCTATAATCTGGCAGAATTGAATAAAATGTCTGATAGTGAATTCATTGATACGCTATCAAGAGTTTCATGGAATCAAATTACAGATTTATTTCAATTCAATCAAGATACGAAAGCTTTTTATCAAAATAAAGAACGTATGTACGTTATCATTGATGAATTAGGACAAAGAGGGAAATCTTTTACGAAAGAGGATTCAAAGGGAATTGAAACTTTTGTTGAAGTATTACGTTCTGCTTTTTATGTGGGATATTTTAATAATGAAGTAGGTTACTTAAAAGAGAGAAGCTTCCATGACAAATGTTTACCATCATTAAAAGCAATTGCAAAAAATCCAAACTTTACATTAGGTACAGCTGAGCAAGATAGAGTAGTAGTTGCGTATGGAAAGTTAATTAGTAATGCTTCTAGTGATGCTGAAACAGTACAGTATGCAGCAAATATTTTAAAACAGTTTAATGATAACCTTTCTATGTATGCTAAAAATTATACGAAAGAACAAGCTGTATATGAAATTGTAAAAGGTATTGATTATGATCTACAGTCTTATTTGCAGGAAACGAATAAAAAACCTAATGCAACAATGTGGTATGGAAAAATTGATAATTTTATAAATGAGGTTAGTAGAATTGCTCTCATACGGAATTTAACAACTGAGAATAGTTGGCTAATTAATAATGGTATTTATTATGCAGGACGTTTAGGGAAATTTCATAGCAATTCAAATAAAGGGTTGGAAGTTATTACACAAGCGATGAATACATATCCTCGTCTAAGCGGACCTTATTTTATAGCGGTAGAGCAAATCAAAACAAACTACGGTGGAAAAGATTATGATGGAAATGCAGTAGATTTACAGAAAATACGTGAAGAAGGAAAGTTACAATACTTACCTAAAACATATACATTTGATGATGGATCTATTGTTTTTAAGACAGGCGATAAAGTAACAGAAGAAAAAATTAAAAGGTTATATTGGGCAGCCAAAGAAGTAAAGGCACAATATCACCGTGTAATTGGAAATGATAAAGCACTAGAACAAGGTAACGCAGATGATGTACTGACAATTGTAATTTATAATAATCCAGATGATTATCAATTGAATAGACAATTATATGGATATGAAACGAACAACGGTGGTATCTATATTGAAGAGAAAGGTACTTTCTTTACATATGAGCGTACGCCAAAACAGAGTATTTATAGTCTAGAAGAGTTATTCCGTCACGAATTCACTCATTATTTACAAGGAAGATACGAGGTTCCTGGTTTATTTGGGAGCGGAGAACTATATCAAAATGAACGCTTAACTTGGTTCCAAGAGGGGAATGCAGAATTCTTTGCAGGATCTACACGTACAAATAATGTCGTTCCTCGTAAAAGTATTATAAGTGGCTTATCATCTGATCCAGCAAGCCGTTATACTGCAAAGCAAACTTTGTTCGCAAAATATGGATCATGGGATTTTTATAATTATTCCTTTGCACTACAGTCTTATCTATATAATCATCACTTTGAAACCTTTGATAAGATTCAGGATTTAATCCGTGCAAACGATGTGAAAAATTATGACGTGTATCGTGAATCATTAAGTAAGGATGCACAGCTGAATACAGAATATCAAACGTATATGCAGCAATTGATTGATAATCAAGATAAATACAATGTACCGCAAGTAACAAATGATTACTTAATACAACATGCACCTAAGCCGTTAGCTGAAGTGAAAAACGAAATTGTGGACGTAGCAAATATAAAAGATGAAAAAATTACCAAACACGAGTCGCAATTCTTTAATACATTTACCGTGGAAGGCAAGTACACAGGTGGTACATCAAAAGGTGAGTCTGAAGATTGGAAAACGATGAGTAAACAAGTAAATCAAACTTTGGAGCAGTTATCACAAAAAGGGTGGAGCGGCTATAAAACAGTTACAACCTATTTTGTAAACTATCGTGTGAATGCAGCTAATCAGTTTGAATATGATATTGTTTTCCATGGTGTTGCGACAGAGGAAAAAGAAAAAACGACTACTATAGTAAATATGAATGGACCATACAGTGGGATAGTAAATGAAGAAATTCAATTCCATAGCGATGGTACAACAAGTGAAAATGGAAAAGTTATTTCTTATCTATGGAACTTTGGGGATGGTTCAACAAGTACAAAAGCGAATCCTACCCACGTATATGGAGAAAAAGGAACATATACTGTGGAACTAACTGTGAAAGATAGTAGAGGAAAAGAAAGTAAAGAACAGACAAAAGTTACTGTAAAACAAGATCCGCAAACAGGCGGGTCCCTTGAAGAAGAGAAGGTACTCCCATTTAATACGCTTGTAAAAGGAAATCTGGTTACTCCTGATCAAACAGATGTTTATACGTTTAATGTTACAGATCCAAAAGAAGTAGATATTTCTGTGGTAAATGAACAAAATATTGGGATGACATGGGTACTTTATCATGAATCAGACATGCAAAATTACGTAGCTTGTGGTGAAGATGAAGGAAATACTATAAAGGGAAAATTCGTAGCGAAACCAGGGAAATATTATCTGAATGTGTATAAATTTGATGATAAAAATGGTGAATATTCACTATTAGTAAAATGAATTTATTTCCAATATGTATATAATCATTGTTTTTTTTAGAAGGAGTCTGTCACGATAGACTCCTTCTGTTTTTTTATAAGTTAGTGAGCAGTTAGCTTTGGCTAGCTGCTTTTTTGTATATATTGGAATCGATTCTACATTTTACTGCTTTTTGATGATTCATATATAGATTTTATGGCTTTTAAAAACTCTGTAAGTGATTTGTAATATTTACGAGAGACTTTTTTAACAGTTATGAGAGAGAAAAGAAAGATTTGTTATATATGATGAAATTAATCTTACTAGTAGGTGTTCTAATTGACCTAGAAACCAAGGAGGAAAAATAACAATGAAACAATTAAAGCCAGCAATTAGTGTATTAGGTAGTGTATCGATGGCACTGACTCTAGCATCTCCAGCTTTAGCAGATGTAAAACAACCGAATCCAGGAGGTACAGTTGAAATATTCAAAGAGAATGCAAATGCAAAAAAAGAAGATAAGAATTTCACGCTCGGATCCGATGGGGAGATAGGTTCGCTCATTACACAAAACATTGAAATGGCAAACAATGATTGGGACAAAGATGGTATTTCTAACGACTTAGAGATTAATGGATATAAAATTGAATTCAATTCACAAACTGGAAAAAATGAAGCGAAAGCATGGGATCCTGAGAAGGATAAAGGAAAACCAAAATTTATATCGAATCCTATGAATGCAAATACGGATGGTGATCCTTTTACCGATATGTATGAGGTTGAGAATTATAACAACGATTCTGATACTAATTTCAATCCGATAGTTGCCAACATGCCGAATCTGCAAATTAGTGTCAAACGAATTGAAGTAATCCCTATTGCAACCATTACGGATAATAATGGCGAATCCGTTAGCAGAGGATGGGAAAAAAGCGTATCTACACAACATTCATTTAATGTAGGTCTAAGTGGTTCAGGTGGTGTAGAAGGCTCAGCAGCCGGTCCTGTTCCTTCCGGAAGTGTTTCAGCAAATGTGGGATACGGATATTCCAAAACAACTACGGAAACGGAGAGTTATACAAACAATTTTGATTGGTCCACTGCAACAACTGTGGACACAGCGAACGCAGCAAAATTACGGGTACATTTGGAATATAAGAATGTAGGAACAGCATCTGCTGAAAATGTTTCGCCACATTTTAATATTCGTTTAGGAAACAAAATTATTAATACTGTAAAGGCAACACAAGATCGTTATAAAGCAAACTATTTAAGTACAGAAAAAGGTGGACGGAATCAAACAGAAGTAGTAATTGACAGTTTAGAAGGACAAGCAGATGCAAATATTGTCTTATCTTTGGATGAATTAAAAGCTGTTGAACAAGGAGAACTTCTTTCGATTGAAGTTTTACCTACAAGTACAATGGATTTATCTATTGAAAAAGGTGAAGAAATTATGCATTTGGGGGATGCAGGGAGATATGAGTCTAGGGTGAATGCAGCTACTGAACAATTAGAAACAGATATAGGAAATATACCAAAGGTTAGGGTATATACTCCTAAAGACAAATCCCTTGCTGATAAGCCAGTTTTATCCTATAACGAAGTTTTTCAACATGTAAATATAGATACGAAAAAAGTAAATCATATTGTAAACAAGGCTAAAAGTACTAATAACGTATCAGTGGTTTCAGCTAATAATGGAACTGATGCATTAAACCATTTAAAAGCGGGACAGGGAGATCGCGGTTATTTACATAAAGACTCTGTACACGGTGCTTTTGCAAAACTACAGCAACCAACATTAGTAGAAGGTAGTTATGATTCTGTGACACAAAAGATTAGGGCAACAATTTTACCTGGTTTATTTGGAGTGAGTAAAGAGATTCCTACTACTTATAGCAAGAAATGGAATGCTCCGTCACAAACAGTAAAACTAGTTAAACGTGAGAATGGATTTACATATGAATCTAGAGAAAATATACACCCTATTAAATCTGAAATTGCTGCGCACAGAAAAGTTACATTTGAAATCAATGACGCACACAATCTAACGCCTACACAAAAGATTGATAATGAAGTTAAAGCTAATAAAGAGTTTGAAGATTATGTAGTAGATAATTCAGGTGAATTTGTTACTGAAGGAATTCCTTATACTATAGCTTCATATGGAAATACAGCTTATTGGGGAAGTCATCACGCCGGGAATAAATGGGAGTATCTGTGGGCTGAGCAATCTAGTGATGAAAAAGTGAATGTAATTATTGAAAGAGTAGGTCAACCTAAACCCGGAAAACCAATTAAAAAGGATGAAGAGGTATTAATTAAATTCCAAAATCCTATTTATTCAGATTACGCATATTTAAAACTTCAAGATAGTTATATTCATTTAGATCAAAAACGGAACGCAAGTACTTTTAAATTTAATCATGCATACCCAAAGAATTTCACTGGACACCATAAGCAATGGAACATACTATCTAATGGTAACAAGTTAAAGGTAGGATATTTAATTGATTATATGAAATATGGTAATGGAGAAAACGGGACGGATACTATAGCATGGAATCTATCAAGAGCTCAGTAATAGGTAACAGTTCTGTTGCTAAGGTTGATAATTAACAGTAATGAACTGAATAAAAAAAGTTAGATACAAAAATTTAGACTACTAATAGGGAATGAGTTTGATGTTGAATCGGACTCATTCCTTTTAATTTATATGATTTAGACACTACTATTTTAAATGCTTATCTAGGCATATAAGTAATCAAATGTTAAGATTACTATCTGTATCACATAAATAGTATTCTGAATTTTTATTTGTTTGGATGTTGAAATGAGGAATTTTGATTTGTTGATACAATCAGTTTATATAAATTTATTCGAGAATAGAAAAAATAAATTTTTTTGTTATTGATGAAAAAAAGTGAGGATAGTATATGAAGAAAAGAATTTTAATCGTAGAAGATGAAGAAAATATTCGAGAAGTATGCAAACGGTATTTAGAAAGAGAAGAATATGAAGTATATACTGCTGTAAATGGTAAAGAAGGTTGGGATTTATTTCTTACATATCAACCAGATTTAATTATATTAGATTTGATGATGCCAAAAAAAGATGGATGGGAATTATGCGAGGAAATTCGTCAACAATCAAACGTACCTATTATTATGTTAACTGCTAAGGGAGAAGAAAGGGATCGAATTTTAGGCTTAACAATGGGGGCGGATGATTATTTAACAAAGCCATTTTCCCCTCGTGAATTAGTATTAAGGGTCCAAATTATACTAAGAAGAGGAAGCCAAGTGGCAATACAAATAAAAGAATCTCTATCGGAAGTGATAGAATTTCCAGACTTAAAAATATATCCAAAGACAAGAGGTGTACTTGTTTGTAATAAGGAAGTGGAGTTAACGGTAAAAGAGTTTGAGGTACTGTATCTCATGGCAAAGCATCCAAAACAAGTATTTTCTCGCTCACAGCTTCTTGAACTAATTTGGGATTTTGGACATGAAGGAGCATCAAACACGGTTACCGTGCTAGTGAGCCGTTTACGTGAAAAGCTCGAGAAGCATACGATAAAGAATCGCTGGATTCATACGGTTTGGGGTATAGGATATCGCTTTGAGCCGAATGGAGGAAATGAAACGTGAGATTACGTATTCAATTGTTACTCATGAATTTATTAAGTACCGGTATTATGGTAATTGCTATATGGTATAGTGAGACGAAAATGTTACTTGAACCGGAACAAACGCGTTTATTAACAGTAATTGCATTTGTGGCATTTATTATTTCAACGTTTATTTTTTGGTTAATGACACGCCCTATCATGAGATCTATACAAAATTTAATAAAATTGACGAAACAATTTAGTGATAGACACTTTGAAACAATGTATATAATTGGGCAAGAACCACGTGAGTTTAAAGAATTAGCAACAGCCTTTCAACAGATGGCAAAAAAACTAGAAGAAGGGTTTACTAAGTTAGAGAAACAGGAAAAATCTCGTAAGGAGCTAATTACCAATATCTCACACGACTTACGAACACCTATGGCTAGCATGCAAATGATGATAGAAGCATTACAAGATAACCTGATTGAAGATCCTGAAATGAAAAAGCAATACTTAGCGACGATTTTAAAAGAAATAGAAAGATTAAGTGGATTAATTAACGACTTATTTGATCTTTCGAAATTAGAATTTGAGCAAGTAGATTTTCACCCAAGTTTCACACATTTAGATAAAGTTCTATTAGATGTATTAGAGTCGCATTCTGTCTTATTGGAAGACAAACAAATCAATGTGCAATTGGTTGTTCCAGATACATTACCTAGACTTTTAATTATGCCTTGTAAAATAGAAAGGGTCATAGGGAATTTATTACATAATGCAATTCGCTATTCTCCTAGCTCTGGAACAATTGAATTAACTGTAGAAGAAAATAAAAAAATTCAACAAGTCCAATTCACCTTGCGGGATGAAGGGATGGGAATTTCCCCTAATGATCAGTTACGTGTATTTGAACGTTTTTTTAGAACAGATCGATCAAGAAGTTCGCAGTCTGGAGGTTCCGGTCTTGGATTAGCTATAGCAAAATCATTGATAGAAATGCACAAAGGGGATATTGGTGTGAGGAATCGCGCAGATGGTAAGCAGGGAAGTGAATTTTGGTTCACTCTTCCCATCACATCCGAAAAAAATAAGACAGCTGAAAGACTTTTGTAACATTTATGTTAGAAAAATGAAAGACCTTCTTGTTAACATACTACTAGACAGTATGTTACAGGAGGTTTTTTACTTTATGAAAAGAAAATATGTATGGCTTATAGGTGGTTTAATAATTGTATTGGGGATTTTATGGTCATTGTTCCGACCAGAGAAATTATTTATTGATAAGCACGTAAATGAATCATTGCCACAAGCAGAGATACAATCAACTGAAGTAAAGCAACAAGGTGATCGAGTAATAAGGGAAGGTCATTTTCAAAACGGTGTCCATGAAACAACCGGAACGGCAAAAATTCACCAATTAGCGAATGGAAAACGTGTTTTACGACTTTCTAATTTTGCAACATCTAATGGGCCAGATGTACGAGTTGTATTAGTTCCTACAAATCGTTTGAAAAATAATGAAGACGTGAAAAGCTATCAGTATATTGAATTAGGAAAATTAAAGGGAAATAAAGGAGACCAAAACTACGAAATTCCTGAAGGGATAGATGTAAATGAATATGGTTCGGTTTCTGTTTGGTGTAAAAGATTTAATGAAAACTTTGGTGCGGTTTATTTTAATAATTAAATATGAACTTGAAATTTCATCTTACAGACGAAATTCATATGAGATATGGTAATAGCTGCAGGAGACTTAGTTGCTAAAAAGGGCACTCATAAGAGTGTCTTTTTCATAGTTCTCAAATTTTGTATATTTTAGAGTTATTGGACGTTTACGGGGTACCGCCATACATCCATCAACTTAAGATATTAATTGTTCCAAAAACGAAAAAAATGAGCCTAATTCTCAGTAGTAACTGTAAGAATGCTCATTTTTTTGTTTTGAGGTATTTACATTTCTTAGCTTGATAGAGATGTGGTGCTACTTCATAAGTAAAACAAAAAAATTAATTAGCTCACTAGAAAAGTGACTTTAAGTAAGAGGTATATATACGGAATGCCATCAGCATATCTCTCATTTTCCACTTTAATTTATGGAATGAAGTATTTGACGCAAATAACTTCTTCTAATAATAAGGTAGTAAATTATTTGTACACTAATAAAGCTCGTGAATATCAGAATAGAATTTCCTGCAATAGGTAAGTCTATGTGCCTGCTCTGTGCTAAAAACCTTATTGCCAAGAAGGCCACGCTACTATGAAGAACAGCAATCACAATAGGTATAAAAAATAATATACTAATTTGTTGGGTTACAATTTTTTTTATCTCTCTTTTAGTTAACCCTAATTTAGAAAGCATTTGAAATTGGCTTTTATCACGATCTAAATCTGTAAATAAACGGAAGTATAAGAAACTAATTGTAAATATAAAAAATACAACACCTACTAGTACACTGAGAATAGATAGTATCGCATTCACTTGTTTACCTTCTAACCATTTTAATACCGGGGAATCAAATATAAAAGGTGGGCGTCCGCTTCTATAATCATTTGGAATTATCTTTGTAAGTTTTTTAGCCATATCTGCTGTTTCATACATGTTTTTAATTAAAAAACGATAGTCTATATACTGATCGACCGTTGCTTCTCCTAACTGTGTATTGAGTATTGTTTCGTACATTGAATCCGAAACAACGACAGAAAAATTATCAGATGGGCTGATAATATTATCCATTAATATTTTATTACCAGAAAAATTATAATTCATATTACAGTGTTCCAGTGTAAGGGATGAAGACAGTTTCTTTAATTTCTCTTGAGGAACTACTCTCAGATACATTTTTGATGGTAGGATTAGACTGTCTGTTTCCTTATTTAACGTTTCTGCTGGGTATCCTAGTGTTTTGGCAGTTGCGTTGTAATCAGTCAGTTTCATAATTGGTGTTGCGTGACTTGTTGTATTAAAACCAGTAGAAGTTACTAATTTATATGAGAATCCATCATTATGTAATTGTTTCTCTATTTGAGAAATATGAAATGCCTCCTCCTTGTTGTGTTTATATGATTTATATTCAAATGCATAAGGACTGTTAACTTCCGCTAATGCGCCATTTCCAATAGAAAGGCAAGCACCAATAGAGGTAAAGGCAACTGCGGAAAGTATACTTACTAGAAAGAGTGTTCGTGCGTTATCTGTCATTCGATATGTTAGCTCTGAAATCATTAACATATTGGTTTTTTTAAAGAAAGTGTATTGACGATTTTTCAATATTGTAATGACATAAAAGCTGAGCTGAGTAAATAAAAAGTATGTTCCTAATACAGTTAAGAAAACACATAGTAATAGAACATATATCTCAATTCCTTTTTTTAATGCTATATCCAAATAAAACGCTGAGGCATATCCAATGCAAATACAAAGAATTGAGAAGAAAGCTAGCCATTTAGATGACTTTGGTTCCGCTTTTGGTTTTTCTTCAGATTTCATGAGTTCAATTAGCTGTGATACCTTCATTACTCGTACAGTGAAAAAAGAGACAAGTATAAATAAAATAAAAAACATAAGAGATGTCACTAAAATTGCATTAGTAGGAAAATGAAATGGAAGCCCACCTTTTAACAGGAAAAGGGAACCACTTATCAGTAAGATTAATTTTCCAAAAACTAATCCAAGTCCAATCCCAACAATAATTGCAGAACATCCAATTAACATATTTTCCATGAAAATTAGCTTTTTTAATTGTGCATTAGACATGCCATGGAGTAATAAAATCCCAAATTCCTTTTTCCTTGTTTTTAAAAACATAGTAATAGAATAGAGAATGAAAAAGAAGGAGAAAAATATAATTAGATATTGAACAATTTTAAATCCTTTTGTACTTAAAGAACTCATGGTCTCACTGGTCGATACAAGATTTCCAGTGAAATTAGGGTGAAATGCAAGCAATTCAAAAGTAAATAGAATCATCACGGCAAATGTACTACTCAAAAAATGTCCAAGGTATAATCGTTTATTACGAGTGACATTATTATATACAAGTTGACGAAAATTCATGTTAATTACCTCCTAGTAAAGATAGTACATCTGTAATATCTTTGTGAAATTTTAAACGATTGTCATCGCAATAAATTTCATTATAAAAAGATCCATCTGTAATGAAGATTACTCGATCACAGTAACTCGCAGCTACGGGATCATGTGTCACTAGCATCATAGTTACTTGTTGATCTTGATTTAATTTCTTTAGGAGTTCCATCACATCATTTGCCGCTTTTGAATCTAAATTTCCTGTTGGTTCATCTGCTAATATTAATTGAGGGGAATGAATAAGGGCACGAGCAATGGCGGTTCGTTGAGCTTGTCCTCCTGAAATTTCATAGGTTCTTTTATTTAAAATCTGTTCAATCCCTAGTTTTTTAGAAATAACTTCTACTTTGTTGTTCATTTCATTCAAACTTACATTATCTAATGTAAGTGGTAAAACAATATTCTCTTTTACAGTTAGAGTATTCATGAGGTTAAAGGATTGAAAGACAAACCCTAGTTCACGGCGTCTAAATAATGCTAGATCATTAGAAGATAAACAATGGG
This sequence comes from Bacillus sp. TCT6, assembly GCF_056033845.1. NCBI lineage: Bacteria > Bacillati > Bacillota > Bacilli > Caryophanales > Bacillaceae > Bacillus > Bacillus sp. TCT6. The sequence goes on along the minus strand of NZ_JBVYHX010000002.1, from coordinate 92,274 downwards.
GATTTTTTTCGTTAATAAATACTTCTCCTGATGTTGGTGCATCAATAGTAGAGATCATATTTAGTAAAGTTGATTTGCCACTTCCTGATGCTCCCATAATTCCTACAAATTCTCCTTTTTGTATTGTCAAATCAATATTGGAAAGAGCTTTATAAGATACTTTTCCTGTATTATAAATTTTACTTAAGTTACGGACTGTTAATATACTCATAGTTATTATCTCCTGTTCGTTTATTGGCTATATATAATTTAATCTAAAATATTATAGTCCTCATATTGAATTGTCTTACATTTACCTTACAAGCATGTAAGAATTCTATCTTTTAAGAAAATTGTTTCAGAGGAGGTTGAAGATCTAACTCAACATATTTATAGTGTATAACGCCTATTAAATTAAAGGAAGGAACCTATCATATTTCCTAATAGATTCCTTTTTTAAATACAAAAATTTCAAATATATAGAGTCATGCTTCGAATCGTTTGCGTTTTCATAAAGATCTTATAAAGTTAAATTTCTTGTTTTATTTTAGCTTAATATTGATAAGGTACTAGCCTCCCATTTTTTATTATTCAAATTAGAATAAATATTTATTTTCGTTTAATAGGCAATGCATAATAGCCAAAAGCTAAATCCAGTAAGGAACTGGCTTCTTGACGCAGTAACACATCTTTCGGACGGAACATAAAAGATCCGTCAGCATTGATGGAAGTATCAGGGTCTAGAATTCCTTGGGAGGCAAGTGCCTGAATAGATTGGACTGCCCAATCATCTGCGGCATCAAGTAATTTAACTTTAATAGCTCTATCAGGTTGAATCGGTTTCAAGTCTTGAATTTGCTTTACGTTTTGAATCATGGTTGCTGCGGCCTGTCGGGTAATCGGAGTAGCACGATTATACTCTGGAATTCCATTCATCATTTTTTCCCTTGCCTCCTTGGATTCGTCTGGAAAACCATTCCATCCGTGAGCAAGTAACAGCATATCCGCAAATTCTCCTTGTGTCATGGTGTCCATCGGATTAAATAGATTATCTGTTTTAGCACCCATAATGTTTAGAGCATGAAGGTTATCAATGTGACTTCTATATTTACTCTTTGCTGGCACGTCATCAAACGGTGATTTGTTGTTAATTTTCTGAGCATCTGCTACAAAATCAAGGCTTTTAGGAGAGGTGTAGTGAAAATATGTGATTTCTCCTGCTGAATTCTTTTTGAAAGCGACTTTATTGCCTTCTGAATCCTCAAATAACAATGGATGAATCATTTTGAGAACTTGTTTTCCCGTTGTTCCACCCTCCATAATCAAATTCCCATTTTCATAAGTTAAATGAGTGCGAATGGCAGCGAAACGCGTATTCTGGAATAAACCCAAGTATTTATGAGCCTCTTTTTCCTCTAACGGGAGATAACTTGTTTTTACTTCATTCTTCTTAGCGGGGAAATAGTGATCCATGAGAGCTTCATATATGTCTATACTCATCATTGAATCATTATTGTAAGACATGAAGAATGCTGTTTTTTGTTCAGGCACTAAAATCAGCAGTGATTGATGCCCAGGCATACTTCCACCTTTCATTACAACATGTTGACCGTTAGCAAATTTATTAAAAGGCGTTTCAAATCCAATTGTCGCAACAGGGACTGTCTTATCATCAAAAACTTGATAGGCATGCATCATATCTATGCCTTTTTTGCTTACAATTTCTTTGTCTTTAAACGTTCCTTTCTGTAGTTGCATAATCATGTATTTTGACATGTCTTCCGCAGTAGATAAAATGCCTCCTTGTGGTGTATCCCTTAAACCGCTCCCACTTGTTGGAATCGGATCACCTGTGGGACCATAATGTGTAGCCATTCTTTTGAGAAGGTCAGGCGTAAAGCTCATACTCGTAGATTCCATATCTAATGGTTTGAAAATATTTTTTTCCATATATTTTGAGAAAGGGGTGTTAGTAGCATTTTCTACTGCAAACCCTGCGAGCGCAAATGAGACGTTGTCATACGTATAAGCTTCCCCTGGTGGCCGTATCACCGTTGGCATATGCTTAGAGAAAAATTCTTTCATTGGTATACTATTATGAACGTATTCGGGTCCAGTTATATTTGTGAGATCCGGAAAATCTACCCCGCTAGTATAAGTAAGCATATCAAACAGGGTGAGAGGTTTCCCTGTTTGATTAGGAATTTGTAATCCACCAAGGTATTTTTGTACATCTTGATCTAGTTTAAGCTTTCCTTTATCGACTTGCTGCATCACAGCCAAAGCAGTAAAGGTTTTTGAGACTGAAGCGATTTGAAAGACCGTGTCCTTAGTGACAGGGATTTTCTTTTCTTTATTGGCATATCCATATCCTTTATTGACAACAACCTTTCCATCATGAACGACGACAAAACTAGAACCGTTCACATTATACTTCTTCATTTTTTCTTCAAATAACGGGTCTGCAAAAGATTCTATTTCTTTTTTATTAGTAGGTCCTTTCGGCATTTGGATATTAGTTCCGGATGCCAATGGCTTTGATTTTTCAGCCTCTAATGATTGTTGGGAACACGCAGAAATCATGGTTGAAGAAGAAAGAAGAACTGCAACAATCCCCAGTTTGTTAATTGCTTGTTTCATTTTTGTACGCTCCTTTATTTAATTGGGATTTTTTGTTAGCACAACGAGTTAGCGGCTCGTTAGTGTATGAACAGAGTGTAGCAAGAGGCAAGTCATAGTAGGTAGTGAGTTTTTGTAATATTTATAAAGAAGAACAAAAATTGAGTGGGATACAGCGGTATTAATAGTTATGTCATACAAACAATGACATTTTGACACTACCGTATGTGACATAAAAAAACTTAGAATCAAAGAGCAGTTTTTAAAGCATTAACAATAAATGAGGAGGGGAGATTTTCATTGTGCATGACAAAAATATAAAGGGGCGTGAAAGGGGAAACAAGTATGACTTATTTATGAAAAACAAACCAGTAATAAGAGTATTTTAAGGAAAATAAATAATTTATAGGGTCAACATACATGTGGAAAAAGAGCAATTTACCGCTTGTTAGGGCACAATAGCATTTGTGAAAATAATGCTGAGTAAGATAATTACAAATCCATTTTTGTCCATTTATCTTTGGTTAAGATGAAAGCTGTGTGACTAATAGAAAACAACAAATAACTACCGATAAAATATGAATAGAGGAGAGAAATATCTTTATGAAAAAACATTGTCAGATTACATCTACAGGTTTAGTCCTTTTAATGACTGGAAGTTCTTTGTTATACACAACACCAAGCTCAATTGTAAAAGCAGAGTCTGATCAAAGTGTATCTAGTTTGTTACAAACAAATACTCAAAGAGATCGTACTTCCGTCAAGAAAGCAATGCGGGATACACTACAACTTGGATACCCAGGGATACTCGCCAAAATTTCAAAGGATAGAAAAACGTGGAGTTATGCTGCTGGGGTAGCGGATCTGAGAACCAAGAAACCAATGAAAGCAGATTATCGCTTTCGTATTGGCAGTGTTACGAAGACATTCATTGCAACAGTTCTACTTCAATTATCTGGAGAGAACCGCTTGAATCTAGATGACTCCATCGAAAAATGGTTACCTGGCGTCATTCAAGGAAACGGATATGATGGTAACCAGATTACGATTCGGCAGTTATTGAATCATACAAGTGGGATTGCTGAATACTTAAAGTCAAAAGACTATGATATTATGGATACAAAAAAATTGTATACGGCTGAAGAATTAGTAAAGATGGGAATTTCTCTTCCGCCAGACTTTGCTCCAGGTAAGGGCTGGTCTTATTCAAACACAGGATACGTAATACTAGGTATGCTTATTGAAAAAGTAACTGGAAACAGCTATGCGGAAGAGGTTGAAAATCGGATTGTTGAACCGCTCGAATTGTCGAATACATTCCTACCGGGTAATTCAACTGTTATTCCAGGTACCAATCATGCCCGTGGATATCTCCAACTAGACGAAGCAAGTAAGCCAAAAGATGTTACTTATTCTTACCCAGGTAACTCAGATGGAGATATGATTTCTACTGCTGACGATTTGAACAAATTTTTCTCTTACTTACTTAGTGGCAAATTACTGAAGGAACAACAACTAAAACAAATGCTTACTCCAGTTCCTACAGGAATAGTAGGAATGGATGGTTATGGTCTTGGAATTTATGAAAATAAACTTCCAAACGGTGTCTCGATTTGGGGACACACAGGTGGCTCTCCAGGTTTTTCTACTCTTGCTGGAGGCACAATTGGAGGCAAGCATACATTAACCATCAATTTGAACAGCAATAAAGCTAATAGTCCTAATCCTTTTAAAAATATTTTACTTGCTGAATTTAGCAAGTAGGCAAAAAGGAAAAATAGATAAATTTTGTCATAGTTTTTATAGTTGAAAATATCCTTTTCTGGTTCAAAAAACATCTTAATTTTAAAGTTTTTTTAAAATTAAGGTAGTAAATGCTGTTAAGCTAATAAAACAAAATCCTCCGTAACATGAAAAACGTTATTCTTTCTCTAGAATCATAGGAAAGGATAACGTTTTTTTACATTTGGGGTAAAGCAGGGTCCTAATTTGATGGACATGTGGCAGTACCCTATGACTATCAAGTTAATAGAACTGAGTTTTCTTAAAATAAAAACCACCGAATTATAGAAGTGGTTTTGAGCGTAAGGAATTTGTAAGAAAGGAGTAAGAGAAAAGAGATTTTCATTGTGTATGATCAAAATGTAGAGAAGAACGAGAGGGGGAATAGATACTATATATTTATATAAAAACAAATTCATTAACAAAACTCTATGGAAGAAAAGAAGAAATTACAGAGGTTAACATACATCTGAAAAAGAGGAATTAATCATTTATTAGGTCAGAAAGTTGTTTGTAGAAATAATAGGTGCATAGATGATTGCAAATTCAGTGTTGACTTTTATCATTGGGAGAGTTGATAGCTGTGTGGTTAGCATATGACATAGCTATCAACCATCAATACAATTTAAATAGAGGAGAGGAATGCTTTATGAAAACAAGCAGTAAAATTAAATGTGCAAGTCTAGCACTTTTAATAGCTGGAAGTTCCCTGTTATACATAACACCAACATCAATTGTAAAAGCAGAACCTACGCAAAATGTATCTAGTTCGCTACAAACAAGCACTCAAAGAGAACGTAATTCCGTCAAAGAGGCAATGCGGGATACATTGCAACTTGGATATCCTGGAATACTTGCTAAGACTTCTGAGGGTGGAAAAACATGGAGTTATGCCGCTGGGTTAGCGGACCTGAGCACCAAGAAACCAATGAAAACAGATTTTCGCTTTCGCATTGGTAGTGTAACGAAGACGTTCATTGCAACAGTTCTACTTCAATTATCTGGAGAGAACCGTTTGAATCTAGACGACTCCATTGAAAAATGGTTGCCTGGTGTTATTCAAGGAAACGGATATGATGGTAACCAGATTACGATCCGGCAAATATTGAATCATACAAGTGGTATTGCTGACTATGTAAATTCAAAAGACTTTGATATTATGGATACAAAAAAATCGTATACGGCTGAAGAATTCGTCAAAATGGGGATTTCACTTCCCCCAGACTTTGCCCCAGGGAAGGGTTGGTCTTATTCAAATACAGGATACGTATTACTGGGGATCCTTATTGAAAAAGTAACTGGCAAAAGTTATGCGGAAGAGGTTGAAAATCGAATTATTGAACCGCTTGATTTGTCAAATACATTCCTACCTGGCAATTCAAGCGTGATTCCAGGCACCAAGCATGCCCGTGGCTATTTCCAACTAGACGGAGCAAGTGAGCTAAAAGACGTTACTTATATTAACCCAGGTAGCTCGGATGGAGATATGATTTCTACTGCTGACGATTTAAACAAATTCTTCACTTACTTACTCAGTGGTAAATTACTGAAGGAACAGCAACTAAAACAAATGCTTACTACAGTTCCTACAGATAGAGAAGGAACCGGATATGGTCTTGGAATCTATGAAACTAAGCTTCCAAACGGTGTCTCGATATGGGGACACCAGGGTAAAGTTCTAGGGTTTACCACTTTTGCTGGTGGCACACTTGGAGGTAAGCATACATTGGCCGTCAATTTGAACAGTCTTAAAGCTGATAGTCCTGATCCATTTAAAAGTATTTTACTGGCTGAATTTAGCAAGTAGGTAAAAAGGAAAACCAGATAAATTTTGTCTTAGTTTTTATAGTTAAAAATATGCCTTTCTGGTTCAAAAACAACTTACTTTATTCTAAAAATTTTTTAGAATAAAGTAAGTTCTTAAGTTGATAGGCATGAGGTCCTGCCACGTCGCCATCAGACTAGGGTTTTGGAGTATCCCCTAAACGAAATTTTGTTTCTCTACAGGTAGTCACTTTGAGATGTCAGTTCATTTTTTGCTTTTTTTCTTTTTTTCTTTAATTAATGAGTGTGGGGGAGCATCCATTGCTATCAACTTAAGAGATTTTAATACTCGTAATTAAGTACCAAAAAACGTTATCCTTTCTAATCTAGTTTAACCGTTTGAAAAATGACTAACTTGAGCATTAAGTTTACGGAATGAATAATCAAATAACCTGCTCCCTTTATTTTTGGATTGAAGGTTATTTGGTTTTATATTGGTATGAATGAATTAAGAATTTCTTAAAAACCTATTAAGAAATATGTTATTTTTAGGAACTAGAATAAAATTATCTTAACACTAATAAGAGAATTAATAGTTTAAACTGGGGTCCTTAGAGCATGTCAAAAAACTAATAAGTAAGTATTTCAGGAGGGTTTTATGAAAAAGAAAATGATTATTGCAATTGTTGCTTCTGCTATAACAATGACTCATTTTGTAGGAAATACTTATGCAGATTCGAAAACAGAGGTTTCTGTTACAGCTCCCTACAATACAAATAAAATAGCGAAATGGTTAGAAGCACATGCAAAGCCTTTAAAAACAACTAATCCAACTGCATCTCTTAATGATTTGAAACCACTTAAGGATATGGTAGGTTCAGCTTCAATTGTAGGTTTAGGTGAAGCTATGCATGGGGCTCATGAAGTTTTTACGATGAAACACCGTATTGTTAATTATTTAGTATCTGAAAAGGGCTTTACCAATCTAGTTTTAGAAGAGGGATGGGATAGGGCCTTGGAACTTGATCGATATGTTCTTACTGGTAAGGGAAACCCAAGCCAACATCTATCACCTACATTTAAGACGAAAGAAATGCTAGCTTTACTTGATTGGATTCGGCAATATAATGCTAATCCAAAACATAAATCTAAAGTACGTATCATCGGGATGGACATTCAATCAGTAAACGAGAATGTTTATAATAATATAATAGAATATATTAAAGCGAACAATTCAAAACTGTTGCCTAGAGTAGAAGCGAAGATAAAAGGTCTTATTCCTGTAACAAAGGATATGAATACTTTTGAAAGCCTTACGAAAGAAGAAAAAGAAAAGTATGTTTTAGATGCTAAACAAATTAGTGCTTTATTAGAGGAAAATAAAAGTTATTTAAATGGAAAATCTAAAGAGTTTGCATGGATAAAGCAAAATGCTCGTATTATTGAACAGTTTACTACAATGTTAGCGACACCTCCTGATAAACCATCGGATTTTTATTTGAAACATGATATTGCAATGTATGAAAATGCGAAGTGGACTGAAGAACATTTAGGAAAAACGATTGTATGGGGACATAATGGACACGTTTCGAAAACAAATATGCTTCCTTTTATATATCCTAAAGTAGCTGGGCAGCATTTAGCAGAATATTATGGAAAACGGTACGTATCTATTGGAACGTCAGTTTATGAAGGACAATATAATGTCAAGAATAGCGATGGTGAATTTGGCCCCTATGGAACATTAAAATCGGATGATTCAAACAGTTATAACTACATCTTTGGACAAGTTAAAAAAGATCAATTTTTTATTGATTTACGTAAGGCAAACGGCGTGACAAAAACTTGGTTAAACGAACAACATCCAATTTTCGCTGGAATAACTACCGAAGGGCCTGATATACCAAAAACTGTTGATATATCATTAGGTAAAGCATTTGATATACTTGTTCAAATTCAAAAAGTGAGTCCATCTCAACTACATCAATAAATTTGTAATAATGTGGCTCAACGAAGTGTAGTATTGATGATAGTGTTAAGTGTCAATAGAGTTGTTTAGAAATGTCAGTTAGGTTATTTCATTAAAGGATTATTAGATGAAATAAATGTTTTCAAATTAGAGACGATGTGGGATAGAAGCACATTATCATTAAGTTAACAAAATAAAATTCTCCCTAAGTAGATAAAATGAGGAACTAAGGAATTTATCCCACATTAACGGACAATAAGAGCTCAACCTCAAAATGTAGCGAAAACAAAGAAGTTAGGCTGGGTGGGTTGCCCGTAAAAAACTGATTGGTGAGGGCTGATTAAAGTTTACTTTATACGTGTGATGGACTAAATCAAGAAATTGATTAGGGTACGTCGTTTCTTTTAGGAATCCTTATTATAAGGATTCCTTTTTTGTACCAAAAAATTTGCAAAGAAAAAAGATAAAATCGGGAACACAATCTTATCTTTAACATAAAGAATTAGCGTATGAACAGAGTATAACAAGCGGCGAGTCATAGTCGATAGTGAACTTCTGTCATGTTTATAAAGAACAACAAAAATTGAGTAAATAAGGCTGTATTGATAGTTATGTCATACAAACCATGACATTTTGACACTACCGTTTGTGACAGAAAAATACTTAGAATAAAAAAGTAGCTTTTAAAGCATTAGCAATGAATGAGGAGGAGAGATTTTAATTATGAAAGCATCAGCTCAAAAAACTTTGCAAGATTTTTATTTCTTGTTATTTACCTTTGTATCCGGTTTTTTTTACTTTTGTTTCTATCTGGTCAGCATTACATTTGCATTAGTAATGACCATTATTTTTTGGGGTATTCCCTTATTAGCGTGGGTACTACAAACAACTCAAACGTTCGTTCGGTATGAACGTATTCAGACGAAGGTTTATACAGATATATCGATAGAGATATTCGAACCAAGAAAAAAAGAGGAAGGAGATAAATGGATTAAAGCGAGAGATACAATCCTCAATAATAGCAACTGGCGGGCTATTTTTTGGCTCATGCAGAAATTTTTTGTCGGAATAATGAGTCTTATATGTGCCGTTTTACTGTATGTAATGCCACTAGTATGTATCGTTACACCCTTACTTTTTCGATATTTTAATATATACTTATTGGGCATAGCTGTGGATTCATGGGAGACAGCAATTTTTGTCATGATTGTTGGTTTCATTCTCATCGGGATACATAATTTTATTGGAAACTACTTAGTTCAAATTATTGGAATGTACACGAGTTCCATGTTTAAAGCTATAAAGGAGTGATAATTTGTTTAAGACTTTGAAACTATGGTTTTGGTATGATTGGGCCTTACTTTGTATGCGCTTTATTGTTTGGCTATCATTGATATCAACGACTATCCAACAACAAGAACATTTGACAGTACCACTTTGGATCATAATCCTTTGGGAAGTCGTTTCATTTTCAGTACCTTGGATTTGTTTAATGTTCAGTTATCGCTATTATTTATTTACTGAAATAATATTATTTGGCGGAGTTTGTTTCTATTTAACTTTATTATTTCCGTTAGCGTATCTTGCTTTTTTAATGCCAACTTTTATGATTGCGGCAAATAGCGTTCATAAATCTTACCGCTGGTCGGGTCCTATCACAATTATTTTGTTCCCGTTACTCATTGCGATATTTTCCAAAGTGACAGATTTATGGGTAATCATCCTACAACTCAGTTTAGCTTTTGCTATGGGCTCTTTCTTTCGTTTATTGGCTATTAATTATCGTCAAAGTGAAACTATTCGGAACCAGAAACATGTATTGGAACAATACGTATCCCAGGTTGAGCGTATTACATTACTCGAGGAACGTGATAGGCTCTCAAAAGACTTACATGATACGATGGGGCATTCCTATACCTCAATTATTATGGGGATGGAAACATTACGTACGGAATTAAAAACTAAGGAAGGGGAGAAACAGCTCGATTCATTATTACAATTGGCCCGTAACAGTATGGAAGAAGTAAGACTGTATGTACATCAATTGGATTTATCACAAGAATCGCTTCCCTTAGCTGTCACATTACAACAATTGACAGAGGAATTTAAGAAACATGCAAAAGTAAATGTACGTACTCGAATAATAGGGGAAGAGTATATGGTCTCCAAACAATCAAAAATGACACTATATCGAAGCTTGCAGGAATCACTAACAAATGCTGTTCGCCATGGGCATTCCACAGAAATTATTGTGTCACTTCATTTTGAACCACAACAGATAAGATTGGATGTACAGGATAATGGCTGTGGGGTAGAAGAGTGGACGGATGGCTTTGGATTAACTGCAATGAAAGAGCGTGTAAGTCAGTCACAAGGAAGAGTCATTGTTTATTCCAAAAAAGAGGAAGGGACATTAATTTCATGTGTTTTACCGAAACAAGTACAACTGTCTAATGAACAAATCCGCATGTGTATTGTCGATGATCATTCTTTTATCCGAGAAAGCCTTCATACAATTTTAGATGGACAGGAGGATTTAAAAGTAGTGGGAATGGCTGAAGATGGCGAACGGGCTTTGGAATTGTGTGAGAGACTAAAACCAGATGTAGTATTAATGGATTTAGAGATGCCAAATCTGGATGGGATTCATGCGACTAAAATGATTAAGAAAAAATGGCCGGACATTCGTGTACTCATTCTGTCAACCTTTCAGGATACAGAAAGGGCAAAAGAAATCATACGAAATGGTGCGGATGGATATTTATTGAAATCTATAGATTCGCGGGAACTAGCTGAATCAATTCGTCTAGTCTATCGAGGAGGTACGATGATTAATCATGACTTGTTCCATAGAATGTGGAAAGAAAATGAAGAAACAGGATTATTTGAATCACGATCAGATGGAAAAGAGTATGGGTTAACGAAACGAGAATTAGAGATTTTGGAACTAATATCACAAGGAAGCCGTTATAAAACAATAGCTTCGACACTTTACTTGTCAAACGGAACGGTAAGAAATTACGCCTCCAATCTCTATGAGAAGCTAGGTGTTAAAAATCGAGAAGAAGCAGTACAAAAGGCAAAAGATATAGGATTACTTTCTTGACTCTCTCATTTGAACTAGTTAGCTGAAGTCAATGGGACACTTACAGATAATGCAGGGCATCACTACCAAATTCTACATTTAAAACTTCAATGAAAAATAAAGATTTGGAACGCTGCTGCTTTTTTTGTGAACAAAGTTGTTTAAAAAGGTTATTTGGATTTTCATATCGAAAAAGTAAAACACTATAGACGATGACTATAAAATTAGTAGACTATAACTAAAATTGAAACAAGGTTTAAGTTAGATGAATGTTTTATTCAAACCTATATTTACAGAGGACTGGTAAATAGTTTTCATATTCGCTAGTACATCGGTCCTTAATCTGAAAGTAAAATAGGTGTTTTGGTTAATAACATCTGTGGTCTAGATGTTATTGACCAAATTTAGAAAATATTTATTCCGTTTCCATGAGTGGTTTTAGAATTGAAAGAGGCACTTCCATAAATCAGGGGATAATAATACTAAATAGATTCAAGCTCTCTATAAAGAGAAGAATTTAGAAACTAAAGAAATCAGTGTGACGGTGCTTGATTGTAGTCAAATATAAAATATGTTGTTTTGAGTTGAAGTAAGATGTGTAATTGAAAAAGATAACAGGATAATATATTTCTAATCATTTAAAGGGAAGGGGATGTGATTAGGGTGAATAATACATATAATGAAAAGACGCATACATCGATTAAACAATTATTAAAAAAGTTCTCACCAAAAGCTCCTGGCTTTGCATATATTGCTAGTTTTGATAGCGGAGTAAAGTATAAAGGTGCATTTGGCTTAGCTTCTATAGAGGAAAATCTACCGATAACCACAAAGAGCGTTTTTAATATCGCCTCAGTTTCTAAACAATTTACAGCGTTTTCTATATTACTCTTAGAACAAGAGGGAAGATTGAGTTTAGATGATTCAATTATAAGATTCGTCCCGTGTATAGGAACATATGCTGAACCTGTAACATTGAGACATCTAATTCATCACACTGGTGGACTAGTTGATTATATGGAATTGGCTCAAGCAGAAAATATTAAATTTACTGATATATTAACTGTGGAAGAATCGCTAAAACACCTTAATGGTCATCAAATTGCAAGGTTCCCTGTTGACACAAAATTTGAGTATAGCAATACAGGATATTTTTTATTATCACAAGTGGTAGAGAAGGTAAGCGGCAAGTCTTTACGTCAGTTTACAAAGGATCGTATTTTTGACCCTTTAAATATGAGAGACACAACAATTATAGATTACTACCCAACTACTATACCAATTACTAGTGGGTATTCGAAGAATGAGCAAGGAACATATAAAATCTATGAAAGCCCTTGGGAACACACAGGGGATGGGGCAGTTCATGCAACAGTTGAAGACCTGGTAAAGTGGGGGGAGAATTTAACTACAGGTACCGTTGGTGGAAAAGAACTTGTTAAAAGAATGAGCGAAATAGGTCCGAAAATTTCCCCAACTGGGAAGACGATTATTGACAATGAAGATTATGCTTTTGGACTAAGGCTTGCTGAAGGTTTTAACTGTCGGTACTTGGAACATTCAGGAAGTTGGGCGGGTTATCGTTCACACTTCATGCGGTTTCCACAAGAATATTTGACCGTTGTAGTTCTAAGTAACTATGATGGATTTGATTCTAAAAAACATGCTAATGAAATAGCAGAAATTGTTTTAGAAAAGTAAAAAATAGAGGGTAGAAGTCAGTATTTAGATTTGCTTTATCCCACGTTGTTTTAGGTGTAATTAATTTTGAGAACGGAAGGCAAGCATAAATTTATGCCTGCCTTTTGAGGTATTAAAATGAATATAGATGTTAATATTCATACAGTTAAAAAATTAATTAGAAATTATTTGAATATAGATTAATTAATGTTACATTTTAAAACTAAATATTCTAATTGCTACAGCTATATGAAATGGACAACCTGTAAAAGTAATTGTTGTAATATAATTAAAAATGAAGCATATTACAAAAGAAAAGGTGTATAAAAAGAGCTTAGAAGAAATCAAAGGTGAAAAATTAAGAGATTAGCATATAGTATATAGAAATTATTTAACAAAATCGGTTTAAAATATTCGATTTCTCTTTAAATACCTTAACAACTTAAAATAGACTTTAAAGTTGTTGGGTATGATTTTGTATTGGGGAGGCGTTTAAAATCCGATACAAACAAACCTGAGATCTTTTTTTGAGTAACTAGATAAAATAAAGAATTAAATATAAAAAGTGTTGTTTATTTATAAATATGGTGGGATAAAAATATTATTTCAGATGAATATGAAAGAAGAGAGGAATGATAGAAATATAAATTGTTTAATCAAATTATCTAATAAAAGAAAACATTAAATAACTAGCTATATGTTAGATGGTATTATTATTTTAAGAAGACGGTTTCAAAAGAACCGTCTTGTTTTTGTTTCTCTATAAAAAGATACAGACTAATTAATTCCATAAAAATAAAAAAGTACCTAGATATAAATCTAGGTACTTTTTAAATGAGGATAAAAATGTCAGTAGTTCTGAAATAAAAAGAGTCTAGTACGCTCAGTTTATAAATTTTAAGTTTAACTTCTATTAAAATCTTTTAATAAATTTGGATTATCTATATCATAAAACACTAAGTTTATTGCTTTTATATTAACAGTAAAATCTCTAATGTCATGGGTGTTTAAAATTCTTATTTCCTCAATATTGGAATTTATTGTTACATCAATTGAAATTGGAACTATTTTCAAGAAAAGATTTTCGTTATTTTCCTGAATTGCTAAAAAAATATGGTAACGATAACTAGTTTGATTGTTATCTTTTTGATAATAGAAAAAGTAAGATTCTTTTTCTTGATGTGAAAGGTTTAAAAAAGCGTTAGTTATAGTATTTAACACCCTAGAACGAAAAATATTATTATGTTCTGATAATTCAAGGAGGTTGTTAATAGTGAAATAGATAGTGTCAATCATTTTGCCAACACTAACCCCTTCTTTTTTTATAGTATGATTTATACTATTTGTTACAAAAGTATTGTCGTAATAATCTGTAATCTCGATAGCTTTTTGAAAATCAAAGCTAAAATCCTCAATATTTAGAGATTTTTGAAATTCCTGTGATAAAGTTAAAACCTTATCTAAATATTTTTGGTCTAATTGGTACACCTCTAAATATGAAATAGCATTCAGAGAAGGTAAAGCCATGGTAATCACTCGATTATAAAACATATCATTCACCCTCCTAATTAATTATCTGCACTACACAACTATAATATACCAAAAAAAACTATTTGTGGAATATGAAAAAGTGTTTAAATGTTAAATTAAATTAATAAATTTGAATTTCTATAAGTTTTTAATGAGAATTTATTAGCTTTGTATACGAAATAAACCTTAATAGAGTGAAAGGTTTATTTCGATAGCTATTTGATAGTATAAGGATGAGAGGAGGGAATAAACAAAATATCAAAATGTAAAATTCTTTATTAAATTAATAGGAGGTATATTTAAATGAATTTTCTAAATGAAGAAATTTATGATGTTATTGGAATAGGATTTGGGCCGGCAGGTATTGCGCTATCTGTTGCCATGAAGGATTTTGAAGAGGGAAATCCTTCAGATTATTTAAATTTAAAATGTTTATTTGTAGAGCAAGCCAAGGATTCTACTTGGATGCCGGAAATGTTACTACCGGGAACAGATATTCAACATCACTACCTCAGAGACTTGGCTACACCTCGTAATCCAAGGAGTAGGTATACTTTTCCAATGTATTTAAAGGAAAAAGATAGATTATTTACGTTTGGCCAATTTTCAAGTAATCCTGGAAGAATTGAATGGTCGGATTACGTAAAGTGGGTTGCAGATCAAGTATCAGAAAATACCCTTTATAGACATAAATTTTTAAATGTTGAGCCAATTGTATCATCAGAAACTAAAGCGGTAGAAATGGTCCAAGTTTCCACACAAGATTTAAATACTGGGGCTATAAAAAAATTAAAAGCTCGAAATATAGTCTTAAGTACAGGTAGAAGAAAAAACATTCCTGAAATTTGTAAAGAATTTATTGGCCCGAGAGTATTTCACTCAAGTGGCTATAAAAGTCATATTAAAACAGTTCGAGAAAAACAACCTACATTCGCTGTAATTGGGTCAGGACAAAATGCTATTGAAATTGTATTAGATCTTGCGCATCGATTCCCACAATCAAAAATAACCTCTATTCATCGTGGTATGGGATTTCGACTTTATGATTTAGGTCACTTTAGTAATGAAGTATATTTCCCTTATTTTGCTGATTATTTCTATTCTGTACCGAAACAAAAGAAAAAACATTTGTTTGAAAAAATAAAACACACAAACTATTCTGCGGTGGATGCTGATGTAAGTCGATCTTTATATTGGAAAATTTACGAAGAAGGTATTCAGGGAATAAATAGAATTCAAGTTATTAATAATTCGGAGTTAACTACTATAGGTGAAAAAGATAAATCATTTAAACTGGATGTAACTGATATGTACACACAAGAAAAGTTAAAACTTGATGTGGATTATATAATCTTATGTACTGGATTTTATGAAGAAAAATTCCCAAGTGGATTACAACCATTAAGTAACTATATTGAATTGGATGAAGATGAGGATTTAATTATTAGTCAAAATTATGAAGTTAAGACTTCCGAGAGATTTATACCTAAGATTTATGTAAATGGTTTAACCGAAAGAACGCATGGAATAAGTGATGCAGCCTCCTTTAGTATGATGGCTGTAAAAGCTGGGAAAATCCAAGAAAGTATACAATCACAATTAAAAAATACTCGAATATTACAGGAGGTAGAATAAGTGATGGAAGCCTCTTTACTAAATAATTTTGAACATCTATCACCAGTATGGCCACATTTTACTCAAATACATGTTGATTATGCAAAAGGTCCATATATATATGATATAAATGGAAAAGAATTTTTAGACTTTACTTCAGGTATAGGTGTTACCAATACTGGACATTGTCATCCAAGAATTGTAAATGCTATAAAACATCAAGCTGAAAAAATGCTACATGCACAAGCTACTATTTTATATAATACACCTATCACAAAATTATCTCATAAACTTTGCGATTTACTTCCTAGTGAGTTAAACTGCTTTTTCTTTAGTAATAGTGGTAGTGAAGCGGTAGAAAGTGCAATAAAGTTAGCTCGTCATGCGACAAAAAAAACTAATATTATTTGTTTCCAAGGCGGATATCATGGGCGGACTGTAGGAGCAATGGCTGTTACTACAGCAAAAAGCATTTATAGGAAATTTTATCAACCATTAATGTCTGGGGTTATTGTTAGTCCATTTCCTTATGAAATTGGAAATAATTATGACTCAGATGAATTAACAAAACGATGTTTAAAGGAATTAGAACATATTTTATTAACTCAAACTTCTCCAGAGGAAACTGCTGCAATGATTATAGAACCAATATTAGGAGAAGGTGGATATGTTATTCCGCCAAAGCCTTTTATTCAAGGTTTACGAGAAATTTGTGACAAATATGGAATTCTATTAATTTTTGATGAAATTCAAACTGGATTTGGACGAACAGGTAAATTATTTGCAATGGAGCACTTTGAAGTTACACCAGATATTTTAGTAATTGCAAAAGGTTTGGCATCAGGTTTACCTCTTAGTGGAATTGCTGCATCAAAAGAATTAATGAGTAGATGGATAACTGGTTCTCATGGTGGGACTTATGGTGGAAATATATTAGCAGCTGCAGCTGCAATAGAAACTATCAATGTCTTAAAAGAAGAAGAGTTAGTTGAAAATTCAGAAAAAACAGGTGAGATTTTACTTAATTATTTAAAAGGTCTCCAGGACATTTATCCGTTTATTTCGGATGTACGAGGACTTGGTCTTATGATAGCATGTGAGTTTCTAGATTATGAAGGTCTTCCAGATTCAAAAACAGCTAAAAGGATTCGTGAGTTATGTGTTGAGAGAGGATTAATACTCTTGACGTGCGGAACACAGGATCATGTTATTCGTTGGATTCCTCCATTAATCATAAATAAGTTACACGTACAAGATGCCGTATCAATATTTTCTTCTGCATTATTACAATATAAGGAAGAGAAAAATGAATAGTAATAGTGATATCTTGATAGTAGGTGGGGGCATAATTGGAGCAAGTATTGCATATTATTTATCTCAAAATCATGTAGGGAAAATAACTCTATGTGAACAATCACGACCACCAGGAATAGGGGCTACCAGTAAATCTGGCGGCCTTCTGAGAATGCATCATACAAACTCGTTTCAAAGTAAACTAGCTTGGAAAAGTTTACAAATTTATTCTAAATGGAATGAAAATATAGGTGGAGATTGCGGTTTTAATAAAACTGGTTTTGCAATGATTGTTAGCCCGGAATTTAAAAACGAAATTACACACAATGTAAGTATGATAAGTGAAATAGGCGTACCTATTAAACTGTTGTCTCCAGAAGAATATAAAGAAATACAACCGGAATCCTCTATTGAAGGAATAGGATTAGTAGCATTTGAACCACATAGTGGTTACGCAGATCCAGTAAAAACTACTCAGTGTTTTATAAGCAAAGCATTGGAAAATGGAGTGTTATTGAGAGAAGGAGTCCGTATAAACAAATTGATTATCCAAAAAGAAAAAGCGATTGGTGTAGAAACTAACATTGGAAGCTTGTATGCAGATAATATAATAATCGCCAACAATGTGTGGGCAGCTGAAATATTAGAGAAACACAACATAAACCTACCTTTACGTTCAAAACAAATTGGCATCTGTTTTTTATCAAGAGTAGATTCCAAAGTTCCAACAAAATTATTAACTCATATTGACGATACTATTGGTACTTATTTTCGTCCGATTTCAGAGAAAGAAATATTAATTGGAATGTTTCATAATCAATGGGATGTAGATCCAAATAATAAAAATAGTGTTCCAACTTTAAAAAATATAGCTTATACACAAAATAAAATAAAGAAACGTCTACCTTTTTTAGAAAATTTCTTTCCTATAGGAGGGCGAGTAAGTTTTGATGGTTATACACCTGATAAGCACCCTATTATTGGGAAGTGTCCCCAGATTGAGAATGTATACTTAGCTGTAGGTTTTAGTGGAGGTGGTTTTAAAATTGCACCTGCAGTTGGTGAGGCTGTTGCAAAGGAAATACTAACAAAAGAAAAACAACCAGAAATACAACCTTATCAATTGGAACGTTTTTTTGAGAGTAAACTAATAAAAGGAAAATATAGGTATGATTATATGTAATTATGTTCTTTAGTATGAGGAGGTATGTAATGCAAAATATTCGACAAGCGCATCCTTATTATATGTACGAAGAAATTTGTGAACAGGTACGTTATTTGAACAATCTTAATAATTGTTTTATTGATAATGAGCAAATCATAGAAATAGTCAATCAAATAAAATATTGTAGGAGAGTATTTATTACAGGTTGTGGAACTTCGTATCACGTAGCCTTGTCAAGTGAATATATTTCCAGAATGATATTTAAAGATGTAAATCTGATTCGTTCTGTTCCTGCGTTTGAATTAATTCATCATCCATGGAATATAAGTTCAGAAGATGTGGTCATAGCGGTATCACATTCTGGTGAAACAACAATGGTTTTAAAAGCATTAGAAAATGTTCGGGCCGCAAAAGCAAAAACTATTTTAATTACAGGATTCCCAGAAAGCAGTGCTGCACAAAAGGCGGATCATGTAATAAGTAATGGATATCCTTTTGAAAAGTCGTTAGCTCATACAATTAGTTATACAGTAAGTATAGGGGCGATATTAAGTTTGTTTTATGAGTTATCTAAATACTATGGAGTAAAAAATATATCATCTAACATCAAACAGGAATTCGAAAAAATTTCTCAGTTGGTTGAGGAAACAATTTTGTCAATTGATAAAAAAGTTTCAATCTTATCGAGGGAACTACAGCCTGCTAACAATTGGATTTTTGCAGGAACTGGAGTAGGCGAATCTTTAGCAAGAGAGGCCGCATTAAAATTTGTAGAAACTAGCTATTCACCTGCAATTGGCATAGATATAGAACAAGTACTACATGGGTATCTACCTATGTGTAATTCAAATACCGTACTCACTATTATATCACCACCTTTACGTGTTATTAATAGAATTAATGATTTAATAAGAGCAGCAGAAAAGGTTAATAGTAAAATAGTAATCTTTACTTCACAAGATTTTATAGAAACAGATAAAACTAGAGTAATAAAATTGCCATATTGTGATGAGTTGACTAGTGCGTTGGTTGGAATAATTCCCCTTCAATTAATGGCTTACTATGTATCAGTTACAAATGGGTATAATCCTGATTTAATACGTCGAGATCAACCTAAATATATGGAAGCAAGGAGAGTCTATGAATAAATGGTAATTCATAATAATGAATCTAATTTCTATGAATTGTTAATTTTACCTGAACAGGATAAAAACCTACCGTCTTTCCGACTCGGATTAAGTGGAAATAAAGGTTTCCATACTTATGAATTATGTTTTGGTAGTCTCTTGTCTATACAGGACTGGATAAAAGATAATCCATCACACAAGATAGAATTGTTCTGGGAAGATGATAGTATTTTAGGGATTAATGATATACCAGCAGCTGAGCGCTTAGTCAATAAGGGGGTACAAGCTGTAATTGGCCATTTAAGTAGTACAGAAGCTCTAAGAGCAGCACCTATATATGATGCAAATGATATTTTATATTTAGCGCCAGCTTCTACAGAACCTTCCCTAACTGAGAAAGAATACAATAATGTTCTACGGATTTGTGGAAAAGATAATTATTTAGCAGAAAAAATTGCGGATTTTATTTTAGATTTTAATGGTACAAATAAGTATGTTTCAATAATTTGGGAAGATATTATTCATGGGCGCTCTTTATCGAATCAAGTTGAGAAGTATTTAGCCAAGAAAAAGGGTTGCACAATACTAAAGCAAAAATGGGATGTACAAATAAATTTTAATGAGTTAAATATAAAAAGATCTAACATCATATTTTTTGCTGGTATCTATCAGAGTGCTCTAGAATTTCTACGGAAACTAAAAGAGGTAGACTATAGAGGGATAATAATTTTGGGAGATGACTGTTTTATAGATGAATTTGCTAAAGAACTAAAAAATAATAATCAAAATTTATATGTAGTTTCAACAGGAAGAAATATGAATGATAGTTATTACGACACTTTTTCTAAAAATTATAAGAATATAAGTGGCACTCAAGTAGGAGCTTATTCCATAACTAGTTATGTAGCAACAAGTCTATTATTGAGTACATTACCAATTTTACAAAGAAAGGGAATAAAAGAATGTATTAGCACAATTAGTTCTTTATTGAGAACGAATTGTACTTTGTTAGGTAATATACAATTAGATGATAGAGGAGATTTGGAAAATTTTCCGTGGGATGTTTATCAAATAGAATCATCTGAATTTATTCCTGTTACCTTAAAAGAAGGGAGTTTTTAAAATGCCTTGGTTTTTTGCATATGGTATTAGTACAAATCCTGAACAAATGGTTAAAGATATTGGTGGATATAAAAATTACAAAAAAGCTGTTTTAGAAAATTACATCTATACTTTTACAGGTTACCATGAGGATTTTAAAGGGGGAACATCCACAATTATCCCACAACAAGGTGGAGGAGTCTATGGTGTAGCGTATCAAATAGAAATGGAACAAATAGATGACCTTATAAAAAATGGACATGGGTATATCTTAAAAGAAAATATAGCAAAAATAGATAATGGTTCTATTTCAGTCTATACACTACAACTTGAAAATCATGCCTCCCCTGCACTTCCATCTAAAGAATATCTAGAAATAGTTAAAAATGGACTATTGAAAAATTATAAGGAAGACTTTGTTGATTTATATTTGGGCAGAGCATTAAAGCGTGTGCAGAACGAGAGATTGATTGACTACCAACCTGTGTCTAAGGATAGTTTTACAAACGAATATAATTCACAATTTCGCAGATTATTTCCATGGAATGTTACAAAACAACAACCCTTTGGTTCAGCTTGGGCAATAGTAGAACCAGGGGAGCAAACTAATCCACATCATCATGATGAAGAGGAAACCTTTATAGTTCTTAGCGGTAAAGGAATAATTAATGTTGATGGACAAGAAAAGGTAGTCGAAAAAGGAGATATTATATATTTTGAGCCATTTTCAACTCATACAATAAAAAATATAGGTGACACATCTTTAGAGTTTTTATGTATTTGGTGGGGGGCACTACTAGAGGCGCGATAATTAATAGAATAAGATGCTTATTTTCATTTTTGTCAATAATTTATATGGCTTTTTAGTTTTTAACAAATAAAAAGTGAGGGATTATAAATGAAAACTTTTATTGTAACAGCAACTCCCCCTACGACTAATGGGGATTTACACATTGGACATTTATCTGGACCATATTTAGCAGCAGATGTGTTTAGTAGATTTCAAAAAATGAAAGGAAATAATGTAATTTACTCAACGAGTGGAGATGATCATCAAACTTATATAGCAACAACAGCTAAAAGAAAAGGGTGGACTCCTGAAAAATTAGTAGAATATTATACGAAAAAAGTACAAGATACTTTAGGTGCCGCATCTATAAATCTCAACATTTTTTCCAATTCTTTAAACAATCAAGAGCATATTAATTTAGTTCAAAGCTTTTTTAAGAAATTATACAATAAAGGGGTTTTTGTCGAAAAGCAAAAAGAAATACACTTTTGTAATAATTGCGATCAGTATTTATTTGAATCTTTTATAAAGGGTGAATGTCCATATTGTAATGAAAATGCGTCAGGAAACCTCTGTGAAGCCTGTGGTAGAATTAATGATCCAATTGAGCTTATTAATCCGGTTTGTGGTCTGTGTGGGGAAACACCAACAATTAGCAGTTACAAAGGGCTGTTTTTTCCATTAGAAAATTACCGAGATCAGCTGGTAGAATATTATAATTCAAGAGTTAGTTGGAGGCCTCATCTCAAGGAATTATGCAATTGGATTGTTTCAAGACCTATTCGTGATTATCCTGTAACTTATCCCACTAAATGGGGTATACCAGTACCGATTAAGGGATATACAAACCAGTGTATTAATGTCTGGTTTGAAATGTATCCAGGACATATAGTAACTACAAATAAATGGTTACAAATAAATGGTAGTAATTTTTCAGTGGAGAACTTGTGTGAAAATAATGTAACACTTGTACAATTTCTTGGTTATGACAATAGTTTCTTTAATGCAGTTTTGCATGTAGCAACATGTTTTGCAATAGACGAAGGATATTTATTACCTGAGCACATCATTACCAATGAGTTTTATTTATTAGAGCACGCAAAATTCTCGACAAGTAGAGATCATGCAATATGGGGCAGTGATTTATTAAAGGAAGTACCAGCAGACTCTTTACGCTATTATGTTTGTCGTACAAATCCAGAACACACCCAAACAAACTTCTCATTAAAAGATTTCAATCAAATTAGAAAAGATGAATTGGAAGATACTTGGTTTAATACAATTAGTACCTTTATTGAAATTATAAAGGAAACTTCCATGGATTTAAGCCTATTTAATGATTACATTGACCTCAAAGCAAAAGCAACTGTGAGTTGGGCAAAAAAATCTCTAGAATCTTTTTATGATATTAATCACTTTAGCCTACGGCAGGCTAGCCAAGTATTACACGAATATTTACAAATATGTAAGGATTATTTAGATACGCAAGTAATTCCTGTAAAAGATATAAATATGAAAATTTATTTACAAAGATTAACCTCTTTAGGGTATATGATTCAAGCATTAATTTATTTTGCCCAACCTATACTTCCAAGTTTTTCGATGACCCTTAAGGAAGCGCTGGGAGTAGATGTAACTTCCAATCAAAATCTTAATTGGGAAAATATCGAAAAAATAACATTTGATAACACTAATATAAACGGCGTAAAAAATTGGTTCTGTGAAACAAAAAAAGTAATGCAATAAACAAATTAATATTACTTTTAAGTGGGTGGGATAATGAACATACGAATCATGAAATTTGGAGGAACCTCTATAAATACCTTTAGAAAAAGGGAATATATAGTTTCTCTAATTAAAGAAACCATTGAACAAGGCTTTAACCCAGTCATCATTGTCTCCGCAATAGGAAGAATAGGAGATCCTTATTCAACTGATACATTGTTAGAATTTTTAAGAAGCAATAGCGTGAATATAAATGAACATGATCAAGCTTTATTGTTATCTTGTGGAGAAATAATTTCAAGTGTCGTAATTAGTAGTATGTTGAATAGTGCAGGTATAAAATCTATAGCTTTAACAGGCACACGAGCAGGAATTCAAACATCCTCTAAAAAATACATTAATAGCTCTATAACAAAAATCCATACATCTTGTCTTTTAGAAAATGTAAAAAAAGGTTATATTCCAGTAATTGCAGGGTTTCAGGGACACACACCAGAAGAGGAAGTAACAATACTGTCTCGTGGTGGAAGTGATACAACCGCAACAGCTTTAGGATATACATTAGATGCACATGAAATAGACATTTTTACTGATGTAGAAGGAATTATGACTACAGATCCAGCTATTATAAATGAAGCTATGGTTATACCACAGATTTCATATAAAAATGCTTATCTAATGGCTAGGTTTGGGGCTAAAATTATAAATGCAGAATCAATAAAATGGGCAGAGAGGAAAGGGATACCTATCAATGTCCGGATGACTTTAAATAAGCATATCGGTACAAAAATTTCAACTTGTACACAAGATAATATGAGGAAAAACAATGTCTTTGCTATTCAATACAATAATAAAAGTAGAAAAACAGTAAATGTAAATATATTAGGTGTTTTTGATGGTAATCATTATCATATAGTGGAGGCAATTAAGAAGACATTGTCATCACATCTAATACCCATATTACAAGTGATTCCAAAAGAAAATGTAATATCAATAAAAATTTCAACAAGCTTTCTATTTAAGACTCTACAATTACTGCATCGCGAACTTATTGAGCACAATTATACGGCTGAAGGTACGAAGAATATATATGTATGAATACTTTTGTAAAAAGTTCAATATGGATGTAGTGAGGTGTTAAATGATTAATAAGCAGATAGTTAAAGAAATAAAAAGTGTTATAGATGTATCCAATTCTTCATTAGTTGCAGCAGAGAAAATTATTCAAACTTATTTATTACCTTTATATGAGCAGAAATGCATGCTTGCAGAAAAAAATGTGAAACAACAACAAACTATAGATAAGCTTCAAACCGCTTCCGTAGTAAATAAAAACAAACTATACTTTTATAGATAAACTTATTTTATCCAAATAAAGAACTCTTTTACTTTTATAAGAAGTAAAAGAGTTCTTTATTGTGTAAAGTGTATAAAAAGTAAATGGTGTAATAGAACTAATAATTTTGATTTATACTAGTCAATTTTCGCATGTAATTTATATACATAAAATAAAGAATTACCACTATTAATGGTACAAAGAAGTATATACCAAAGAAAGGGATTAATGACAGACATAAAATTAAAGATATTAAAGCAGCTTTTTTTTGTAGTGTACCTTTTTTAAAAAGTTTAATGCCAGCTGCTGATGAAAAAATATATACCATTAAGCCTAATGAATTTGGGATAAATAACAGATCCACATAAGATATTTTTAATGTACTTATTGTTATCACACCTATAGATGCAAAGACGAAAATAAATACTACTACACGAGTGGGCGTTTGAGTACGTTGATTTATTTCAGAAAAATAATTTGGAAATGCTTTATCACGGCTTAAAGCAAAACCTAGTTGTGTTATGCTAGCAATAAATGCGTTGACGGTACCTAAGCAAATAATAAAAGCTAATATAGCAGTTAAATATTTCGCACCGATTCCTATTGAATCTTGCATTAATAGTGCTAAGGGAGAGAGGTTGCTTTCAAGGTTACCATATGTCTTAGTGCCAATAGTGATTAGGCTTAATAAAATAAATAATATGCCTATAATCCCTGCACTAATAATCGTCCCTTTAATAATATCTTTTTCTGGCTTTACAAACTTATCTGCAAGGTTACATATTGCTTCCCAGCCAAAGAAAGACCATAAACACATTGTCATAGCTGTACCAATAGAAATTATCCCATTAGGTGCAAATGGTTTAAAGTTAGAATACTCAAACTTATCGAAAGAAGAGTATATTGTTACTAACAATAAAACAATTAATAATGAGCTCAAAATCAAAGATAATTTACCACTTGTTTGTACACCGAAATAGTTAGAAATTGAACCCATTAATAAGATAAATAATGCTAAACAAGTAATTATCCCATTGGATAAGTTAAAAGCGATTCCTACATAAAAAGCACCAGTTAGAGAGACTATGATTTGTCCTACTGCAGCACAGAAGAAATAAAACCAACCTATTAAATTACCCATATGATTTCCATAAGCCATTCTTACAAAAGTAGCTGCACCACCTGCATCAGGATAAGATCGTGATAAGCAAGCAAAGGTATATGCAAGAGGGAAGCTTAAAATAATTATAAATATCCACGAAATGATTGATGCAGGTCCAGCTATATTAGCAGTACTTGCTGATAAAAATAATACCCCTGAACCCAAAATTGCAGCGATGTACAGAGCAATTGCTTGATACAGTGTAATTGATTTATTTCCCATAAAATCACTCCTTTTATAAAAGGGTAACATGATTAATATAAAAAATTCTTTTTAAATTTTGCTATTCAATTCTACAAACTGGGGCGGGTAGTACATGTAGCCAACTCTGCGAATAGATAAAAGTAATTTAGGATTTTTAAAATCATCTTCGATCCTTTTCCTGAGCCTACATATATATACATACAATTCGTCTTTAGTAATATAATCATTTGTGCCCCAAGCATATTGTATTAATTCTTCACTGGATATAGGAACTTTCTTATTACATACCAAATAAAATAACAACTTAAATTGAATCCTTGAGAGGGATAATTGTAAACCGTTCTTAATAATAGTCTCTTTCTGAATATCTAATTGTAAGTTAACATCAAGAGTTAAAAGTGCATTGTTATTAATCATAATCAACGACCTCCATCTTCAATATATTTAGTTATCACCGTCTGCATACTAATATATCTGTTAATGAAACTTGCTAAGATACCAGAGATAATACGAGTGAAAAATACCTTTTTTTAAAAATTCTATCATTTATATCCAAAATTTGTTCATTTTTTAGAAAATTCTACAAAATATTTATCGACAAAGCTTTGTAATTATGGAATTACGAGTGAAAGTCGATTTTCGAAAAGTGAGTAAAGATTCTGTAGTTGCAAATAAAAATTCAAGAAATTTTTTTGACATAAAATGAATGTTCTTATCGAATTTTTTAGTGAACTCTATTTAAAGTCAAAATTAATGATTTTCATTTTTGGTGTAATTTTCTATATTCATTAGGTGTGTATCCAGTTTTCTTTTTGAATAATGTAGAAAAATATGCTGTATTTTGTATACCTACTGTAAGTCCAATTTCTATTATTGAATAATTGGTTTGCTCAAGATAATATTTTGCCTTTGAAGTTCTGATTTGTTGAATATATTCCATAGGAGTTAATCCTTTAATTTTTTTAAAGGTACGTTGTAAATGGAATGGACTTCCATGACATATAGAGGCCAACCTTTCTAATGTCAAAGGTTCATCAAAGTTTTTATCAATGTAATCTGTAATATGTTTTATCCATTCTTCATTAGGTAAATTTAATGCAGTTGGTTTACAACGCTTACAAGGACGAAAATTTTGAGATAATGCTTCTTGTGCATTTTTAAAAATATTCACATTATCTCTTTTAGGAATTTTAGATTTGCATGAGGGACGACAAAAAATACCTGTCGTTTTTACACCATAATAAAACTTATTGTCATAAAAAGAATCATTATATATAATAGCATGCCACTGCTCGTTAGTGATTTTTGGTAATTTATTTTTCGGGCATAATGGGACAGTTTTTTTATTATTTGGATCATTTTTCATAAACTCACCTCTATCATTAGTATAACTTTAATAGGATTTTGATGTTAATTGTTTTTATTAATGAAAGTAACATGAATATTAGGTCAGAATTTAATAAGATGAGCTGTTACAAAGAAGCGTTTCAAAAGTTTCTAGACTTATTATATGAATGATTAGTCAGAGGTGGTTTTAGACAAGCGATATTCATTTATTTGGCAGCAGCTGGTATGTACAAAAGGAATCATCTTCAATCATCATGATTAACTCAAAAAAACGAGTTATAAAAAAGAGTGGAGCGGTATTTTTTATTGAAGTTTGTTTATAATAGCTTTTTAACTTGTTTGGGGGGAATCGTAAAGTAGATTATTAATCTCTTTGATAATTTTTATTTTCCTTATAGTATTTGACATACTGTATTTAAAATTTTAAAAGGAGAGTTGCTGTTAGTTTGGCTTGATTTCTTCTCCTTATTAGCACGGAACTTGTTTAGCGTCTCCATAATAATCCATAAGGGGAAACCTTTATCTTTTAGCATTTTTCGTAGATCCATTTCAGTAAATTTGACACTAAGTTGTTTCACTTCTTTCGTTAGTAGCTTCTTTCCCTTGAGTAGAAGGGGGGCTTTGAGTATTTTTTACTGTACCCCCAGTTGAATACGTTGTAGATTGATTTATCCTATGTACATTTAAACCAAATTCCATTCCTTAAACCTATTTATATGTATATAAATAGGCTTAAGGGTACTTTTTAAATAAAAAATTATTAATTTGATAATCTAATACATAGAGTAGCAAAAAATGAACAAATTGACAGGCTTGTTATAAAGCCTACGTAAAGAGGCGAGAAATCTATTTCTTGTGTTGATAAGGCTTTAGAAATATACGCTAGAATATTATATCTTATATTTCTAAAGTTCTAAATGATTTACATATATAGGAAGTCGGGGTATGTTTGTAATGATATACAAAAAAATGGATGGAAGGGATGTTATTATGTTTAAAAGAGTAGCATTAGGGATTTCATCGTTAGCAATCACTACATTTGTAAGTTTAGGAATGGCAACAGAGGCATTTGCTGGTCCTGCAGCACCATTATCTTCATTAAACGTTGTACAAGTAGAGTCTGAGCAGGGCGGGGTAGAGGCAATCAATCCTAATAGCTTTAGTACGACAAGAAATCATGGAGGAAGTTACCTATATATTTACACAAAAGAAATTGGATATGGACAAAATCCAATTGCAAAAATGAACGGTTCAGCAGTAAAGAGTATTGGATCAAGTGTGATTGGCGGCAACCCAATTGTTGGTTGGTATTACAAGTGGGATGCATCTGGACATCAACAGGGTACATTTGAATATCAAAAAACCTCTATTAATTTCCCGTTTAATACAATGCGTACTTCACTTTATATACAATAAATAGTCCGGTAAAATCGCAGGAATAACAATTAAGAAACGAGTTCTTATGAGATTGTTAATTCTTTGAATCCAATTTATATTGATATTTTGTCTTTTATAACTATGTTACTCATCTGTAAAAATTCATAATTATAATAACACTACGAATCTATATAAACATAGTTTTAGGAAAGGAAAATTTCCTATTATGGAGTTTTTTATATTTTAGCAGAATTTAAAATGAAAAATTAAATAGGAAATAATTAAGGACTCTTAGATTCAGTACAAACAAATTAAAAATTAATGTTCAATAAATAAGTTTGTTTCATTAGTAAGTTAACTTCCAATATTCAAAAAAGGAGTTTTAACATGAAAAAACAAAGTCTAGCTATAGCTACTATTCTATCATTAGGTTTAACTGTATTTAGTGGTACTACATCTACATTTGCGATGACTGAGCCAAACGATAATGTGATGTTTCGATCTACATTAAAATATATAGGAAATATACCGTCAAAGACCAAGGACTGTAATACTGTAGACAAATATAAGCTATGTACAAACAAAGAAGAAGCTGATGCTTGGGGGAAAAAACAATTTAGTAAGTGGAGTAAAGAAGAGAAATCTGCCATAAGAGATTATACAAAAAATGCAAGACCGTATAATGAATTTTTGAGAACACATGCAGGTAAATTGGATTCTGATCCTACAATGAAGAAAAAAATTGAATCCTTAGATAAAGCATTGAATAGAAAAGAGGCAAAAGTGATTGACAATATAAAAGTGTATCGAGGGGATGATGCATGGATTTTTGGAAAGGAGTATGATAATTCCATAATAAAAAACGGCAAGGTTGACAGAGAGAAGTTCAAGGAAATACAAAAAAAATTCCAAGGAAAAACAACAACAGAATTTGGATATATAAGCACTTCTATACTTATTGATGCTGGATATGCGAAAACAAGACCAGTTATGACAGAATTTAAGGTAGGCTCTGGGGCTCATGGTGCTTATATGAATTCAGATGACTTGACTGCGTATCCAGGTCAATACGAATTATTATTGCCAAGAAATACAGTTTATAAAATTGAAAAGATATATATTGCTATAGATAACAAAACTCAAAAAGAGCAAATAAAAGTGGAAGCAACAATTAAATAAATCTAATGAAGTTAAATTTTAAAAAATAAAGTGGTTTAAAATAACTATATAGATTTGAATAAGCATGTAAATAATTCAAGCAAAAACCGTAAGGATTTCTAATCTTTACGGTTTTTATTACATAACTTAGAAACTAAGATTTTAAAAAATTTCTGGATATACGGGGTTAAATTAGGTTATCACAAAAATTGGATAGTACCGAAAGACTCCGTATCATTTAAACAATCTCATGAAAGCTAACAGACTTACTCAGTGACTATTTTTTACTAATAGATAAAAAGGAGAGACTGGTACTCTCTTTTTTATTTCCTTTCGACATAATATAACAATATAAAGATTAATAGTTTGTTATTATAATTCAGGCAATCTTATATTTTAGATACTGGGGGACACATATTATGAACAATAAACTATTAACTGCACTCACAAGTTGCGTTTTAATTATGGGATTAGCAGCATGCTCAACTAACAAAGCAGCAAGTACTTCTAATGACTCTAAAGCTGAAGAAAAAGCAAAAAAATAAGCTGTTAAGGATCAGAAAGCTGAAGAAAAGGCTAAACAAGAAGAGCAGCAACGTCAAGAAGCTGAGGCGCAACGACAGGCTGAAGAAGAAAAAGCAAAGCAAGAAGAGCAGCAACGTCAAGAGGCCGAAGCACAACGTCAAGCTGAAGAAAAAGCGAACAAAGAACAACAACGTCAAAAGCAAAAACAAGCCGAGAAACAGCAAGAAGTACAAGTGAAAAAACAAAGAGAAGTAAATCAAAAGAAAACAGAGAAAGAAGCACGTGAGGAAGAAGAAAGTTTAGATTATGCAAAAAGGAGAGCTCAATCATTTGAGGATAAAGAACGAGAAAAAATGAGTTGTGATGAAGCGAGAAATGTTCTTGAACAATTAAAGAATGGCGAACAGAATCCAGCAACAAAAGAGCATGTTATTAAGTATCAAGAAAAAGTAAATATGTGTAGCAAGTAACAAAACAACTTAACGTATTAAAATACTATTTGGATTGGCGTCCAATACATATTATTAAAATTAAAATGGTTCAAGTCGGAGGAAGGCAACTTTGGTTGTCTTTTCTTTATGCATAAAAAAGCCTTATCTTCCTATAAAAAAGATAAGGCCTTTATATACTATTTATTATCCAATTCATCAGTTTTATTATAAACATATTTGGCTTCTCCAAAAAGACCACCTGTGTCCCATTCTCCACCATAATATGCATACTACCTAGGTGAATCATTGTTTCATATACTTGGATATAATTTTAGTTTATAGTCATAAACTGAAACCATAAAAATATAAATATATCCCCCGATTAAAAGTGCCGCAGCAACGATTAATATTATTACTCCATCCGGACTATTAAGAATTTCTTTTATATGTTTTTTTGCTATTTGCTTCGTTTCTCCACTTGAAAAGAGATAAACAATGGAATGGAGAATTAGTAAGAAAAATGCCGTAATTACCTCTAACATGGCTTATGTACCTCCTAATATATGTATCTTCAATTAACCAATAATTTCCTTATACATTATATCAGCTAGGGTACATGGAGGTATAATAAATTATTTTTATAATTTAATTTATTAATCGGTACGGCATTAATACAGGATATTTTTTATTGTCACAAGTGGTAGAGAAGGTAAGCGGCAAGTCTCTACGTCAGTTTACAAAGGATCGTATGTTTGCCCCTTTAAATATGAGAGACACAACAATTTTAGATTACCACCCAACTACTATACCAATTACTAGTGCATATTCGAAGAATGAAAAAGAAGCATATAAAATCCATGAAAGCCCTTGGGAACATACAGGAGATGGGGCAGTTCATTCAACAGTTGAAGACTTAGTAAAGTGGGGAGAGAATTTAAATATAGGTACCGTTGGTGGAAAAGAATTTGTTAAAAAAATGAGCGAAATAGGTCCGGAAATTTCTCCAACTGGGGAGACGATTATTGATAATGTAGATTATGCTTTTGGGCTAAGGCTTGCAGAAGGTTTTAACTATCGATACTTCGAACATTCAGGTAGCTGGCCAGGTTATCGTTCACACTTCATGCGGTTTCTAAAAGAATATTTGTCTGTTGTAGTACTAAGTAACTATGATGGATTTGAATCTAAAAAATATGCTAATGAAATAGCAGGAATTTTTTTAGAAAAGTAAAAAATAGGGCGTAGAAGACAGTATCTAGATTTGGTTAACCTCACGTTGTTTTTGGTTTAATTGATTTTGAGAACGGAAGGCAAGCATATATTTATGCCTGCCTTTTTTCGTATTAAAATGAACATAAATATTAATATTTATACAGTTAAAAAATAATTAGAAATTCTTTAAATATAGAGTAATTAATGAGGTCAAATTTTAAAAATTTTTAAATTAATATATAAAAATTATATATTATGATTATAGAAATTGATTTTATTTAAAATTGAAATATTAATTAATATTCCCATTGCTATTAAATTGACCATTAAAGAACTTCCACCAAAACTTACAAATGGAAATGGGGTACCTGTGAGAGGAAATAGTCCTGTAATACCACCTAAATTTACTACAGATTGCATACCGATCATACATCCTATACCAATTGCTATAAAACTGCCGAATGGATCTACACATAATTGTGCAATTTTTAAGGAGCGAAGTACTATAGTCAAGACTCCAGCCAATATAATAAATACACCAATAAATCCTAGTTCTTCAGAAACTATTGCCATTATAAAATCAGTATGTGGTTCCGGAAGATAACCTGTTTTTTGTATGCTATTTCCAAATCCATGACCAGTGATTCCTCCAGAGCCAATGGCAATAAAAGAATTTACAAGCTGGTATCCATTTCCTTGTGCATCAACAAAGGGATTGAAAATTGTAGTAATACGTGTCTTTTGAACTTCTGACAAACTATATTGAATTAAAAAATATAAAATAGGTAACCACAAAATAGAACCGATGGCAGTTCTTTTGATTAGTAGATTTATATTTATTCCTGAGCAAAGAAATATGCTAAAACCTATACCTAATATTAAAAGTGCTGATCCTAAATTTGGTTGTTTAAAGATAAGAAAAAAAATTGTAGTTAAAAAAAATAAAAGTTTTCCGATACCACTCCAGTTATTTTTAGCTTGTTCTTGTCGTAATGCAAAAAAACGGGCTGTTACAAGTATTGTTCCTAATTTAAGAAATTCAGCTGGCTGTATTCCAAAGATCCATGATTGAGCATTATTTACCACTTTTCCTTTCCATAAAACCATAATTAATAAAAAAATCCCCCCAACCATAATACAGATTGAGACTATTCGTTTTTTCCATATTTCATATGGGAGTAAAGCACAAACTATTAACCCTATTGTTCCTAAAAGTAGCTTTGTTAATTGAGAATCAACAAAATGTCTACTGGTATAATCGTAATGTTGGACAGCGACAATGGAGCTTGCACTATACATCATGATAATACCTAAAGTACATGTTATGAATAGAGGAAGGAGCAATAGATAATCGATTTTTAATATTTTTTTCATTTTAATATCCTCCTGATTTAAAACAAAACATAATATTACATTTGCTAATGAATAGAATCTTGTTCTCGTCAATTACTAAATATGACTTTTGTTTGGGAAGATTCTATCGCTTACTCCCTGTTTTTTCACGCAAAAATCCCCCTAGTATGTAACTAGAGGGATTCAAAATGGCATGACTAAATAAGGCTTTTTTCCCCCTAGTAGAGCTTTGGCACTATACAACGTAAAGTAATGAAAATTCATTACTTAGCTATCTTAAGAAGAGCCTTAATCCGACAATTCCTGTTCTACCCATTGGCGTCTTTCGACATTTTTGGGCAATAGCCTGTGTTTGCATAGGAGCCTCACCTAACAGGTTAAGCAATATAAATTTTATGTGTTTGTTTCGTGTAGCAAGCCAAGCATAAATATATTTTTTTTGCTTGTCAAGCAACCATATTGCTAATTTTATTTGTTTTATTGCTTTATAGTCCTTTGAGAAATGATATGAAAAAATGTATGTAATCATTCCGTATAAGTACATATTTTTGACTTGTAGTGAATCGTTTGATTAAGTAGTTTAACCATATAAATTTGATAAACAGTAAAGAAGATTTTAATCATAAAAGAAGATTTTTTTATGAATGTTCTTTCGATATACAGAATGACTAATTATTCATCTTTTGTTATAAAGTTGGAATTTGATTAAAAACAATAAGTTTCATATGCTTTATTACGTTTCTTCGAATTAAATCTATTTGAATTCTATGTTTTTTAAGGGGAATTTTAAATTTATAATAAAATATAATTTCATTTTCTATAAAAGATTTTTTTATGAATGGAATTGAAAGTCAGTTGACAAATATTAAATTCTGGTTTAAATTTTGAAGTAATTCAATAAACTTTGTTAGGTGAGGCTCCTGTATAGAGAAACGCTGCTGCCCAAAAATGTCGAGAGACGCCAATGGGTCAACAGGAACGGTCGGATTAAGGCCCTTCTTAATGTAGCTGGTTATAAAAACCTATGCTATACAGTGCTAAAACTCAACGAGGGAGTGGTATACGATTTGATAGAAAGGCACCTCTGTGATTTTGGCAGAGCTGTCTTAATAATCATTTATTTGTATTGTGAAAAACCTTTACTCCTTTTTGAGTAAAGGTTTTTCTGTTTAATGTTATTTATTTTTATCTTGTCTATATTCAAAAAGGAGGTAATTCTAACTAATGAATTGATTGCAATGTAACTATTATTGCTTTAATAAAAAATTTAAGACAGATAAAATAAAACAAAACCACTCATGAAACTCTAGAGTCTCCCTTAGCAATATGAGGAGGAGTTAACATGAAGAAATTATTAAAGGAATTACTTATAACCAAAAATAACTTGGATGCAGAGAAAGTTTTACGTCATCCATCGTATGATATTGCACAAGAAGTAAAACAGTTTTCAATTGAAGATCAAGTCATATTGCTAAATACAATACCTGTATTAAAAAGCTCTAAAATTCTTCAATATATGAGTGCAGAAGAAAAATATAATATCTTAATTCACTTATCTGAAAATAAAGCCAAAAAGTTGCTAAATTTACAACCGATTGATGAATTAGTAGATTTACTTCTAGCGGTTCATCCAGAAAAACAGGCTAAATTAATGGCGTATCTAGATAAAATTACAAAACATAACGTGAAAAAATTGATGACTTTCAAACCTGAAACGGCGGGAAGTCTTGTAACAAGTGATTTTGTTGCAGTTAGAGGAAATTGGTCAGTAAAAATGACATTGAAGTACATTAGGGAACATTCTAAAAATGTAGAATCAATATCTTATAGTTATGTTCTTGATAATCACGGTTATCTTAAGGGAATCGTTTCCATACATGAGTTATTACTAGCACCAGATGAAGAGATATTATCTACTATCATGATTCAAGAGGTAATTTCAGTACAAGCTGAAATTGATCAGCAAGAAGTTGTAAAAAAGCTACTGAATTATAATTTAGCAGCAATACCTGTCACAACAGCAAATAATAAAATGATTGGTATTATAACATTTGATGACGTAATGAATGTTATGGAAGCAGAAGCTACAGAAGATATTCAAAAGTTAGGCGGAAGTGAACCATTAAATCAATCTTACTTTGAAGCTAGCATTTGGAGCATTTTCTTAAAACGTCTACCATGGTTATTACTTCTTTTTGTTGCTGAGGCATATACAGGTACAGTATTAAAGTATTTTGAAAACGAAATTGAAACTGTAGTTGCCCTTGCTTTCTTTGTTCCATTATTAGTAGGTACTGGAGGGAATACAGGAACACAGGTTGTAGCAACAATTACTCGTGCAATTGGTATTGGAGAGGTGAAATTTAAAGACATTTTTCGTGTAATGAAAAAGGAATTTGCAATTGGTATGCTTCTTGGACTTGCACTTGCGGTAGCTGGACTCACTCGTGCTTATATGTTAGGTGTTGGAACAGAAGTTGCACAAGTTGTAGCAATCACTTTATTATTTATTGTTATTTGGGCCTCTCTTGTTGCAGCTGTTTTACCTTTAATTCTAAGAAAATTAAAACTGGATCCTGCAGTTGTTTCAGGTCCATTTATTACAACATTTGTTGACGGAACAGGATTAGTAATTTATTTCATGGTTGCAAAAGCGTTATTAAATTTGTAAATATACACTGAAAAAAACAAATGTGGAATAAGTATTTTGCCTTGATTACTAAAATATAGTGGGAAATTTAGTAATGAGAAAATCAAACACTTTTGTCTTTAGATAAATAATATTTTAATGGATTTATTGAAAGTAATGAATGCTGGAGGATAAAACTATGAAACATCTAAGAAAAATCTTCAAAAGAATCTTGCTTCTATTTTCTATTTTAATGATTATTGGCATAGGAATATTATTTGGTACTAGCTATGGCCGAGAGCTTCGTATAACAATCGCTGGGAGTATACTAACTTCTCAGCATCCACAATATGCGAAATATACACTCCTATCCCAAAAGGAACTAGATAAACTGCAAGATAGAATTAATCATCCGAAATGGTCAAACAGTGATGAGCATATTTATAAAAAAATAGTAGGAAAAAGATTAGAAGAATTAAAAAGTCAGCCATTAGAAATTGATGTAGAAACAATTAAAAGTAATAAAGATAGTCGCTTTCTATTCGAAGGAAAGTTAGTCACTATTAGTAATCCTTTCAATGTTAAACTTGTTAGCCACCAAGGAACACAGGGTGCTAACAGGGGAGAAAAAATTAGTGTAATGGCAAAACGTAATGATGCATTTGTTGCTGTGAATGCAAGTGGATTTGCTGATGAAACAGGAAGGGGTGGAGGAAATGTTGCTACTGGAATTGTAATAGAAAACGGGAAAGCTATTGATACAAATATGGATAGACATACCCCTACAATTATTACAGGTTTAACACAGTTTGGACAAATGATAACAGGAAATTATTCTACACAACAACTCCTGGATAAAAAAATCGTTTCCGCAGCTGGATTTATGCCACAGCTAATTGTGAATGGAGAAAAAATGATTACAGAAGGAGACGGTGGTTGGGGTTCTGCTCCACGAAGTATTATGGCTCAAAAAGAAGATGGCACAATAATGTTTCTGGTAATAGACGGTAGGCAAACACATAGCATAGGGGCCACGCTAAAAGAGTGTCAAGATATTCTATATGAAAAAGGAGCAGTAAATGCAATGGCTATGGATGGTGGTTCTTCTGCTACTCTATATTTAGGAGGAAAGGTTATAAATTCACCTTCTACATTATCACATGAAGATCGTTATTTACCGAATGCTTGGGTAGTAACAGCAAATCCAAAACAAAAAATAAAGATGACAATAGATGGGGAAAAAGTAAATCCTAAAACATTAGATAAATTTGATACGAATATTTCAAATGTATAATGACAAGGAACATCCATTAGTAATCCATTTTTTGTATGCTTAATTAGGGTATAAGCTAATTTTTATTAATTCCACAATTACATCGGGTTTAAGTCAAATACAAAAGCAAGGGAATAAAACTTTTCCCTTGCTTTTACGTTATTTGATTGGAATCACATTTAATTAGTCCCAAATTCTTTCTACATATTCTGGATGATCGATAAAAGGATTACGATTGTGTTGGAATTTTTCAAAAACCATATTATTTCTTTTTCTTTCCATATCATCAACTGGATCTTGTTGGTGCCATTGTAGTAGAGTTGATAGTTTTCCGTGATTTGGATTATCTGTGTCTACATCATTTACTAATTTTAAATCGGGTCCACCTTCCCCTTCATAACGAACATCCATATAAAACAGCGTTCTTGCAATATCTCCCTTAATCTCATCTCGTGGTTCCCACGAATCCCCGTCAACGCAAGTATCAGGTGCTTTTTGCGCTGTTCCTAAATCTGTCCCCTTACAAGATGCGTTTGGATTATTCACATGACCATCATCCCAATCAAAATCTAAATTACCTCTTCTAGCATTTACCCATTTATCTTCTGGTCTTATATTGTGTAAGTCTGTTCTAATTGTTCTATTATCGTCAAAATGGGATTGGGCCCAAACATGTTCGCGATTCCAGCAAGGTTCATTACCACAAAAACTATTTTTGTTCATGGAACCACCTTTATAAAATAGTAAAACATTATCTGGATTATTTGGGTCTTGATCGATTTCTTTTAAAGCGCTTCGAGTATCATCATATGTTAAAACATTCTGTTTTTTTATTATTTCATGTAAAGAAGCTTTTAGTTCTTTCCCTGATTGAGTCGTTATACTTTCATAGTAGTCATGTGCTGTTGCATTGAGACGTGAATTATTATTTGTGTTTCCCTCATTTTCATAAGATAATGGGACGTTTCTTACTTTATGATTATTGTTACTCATATTTTCTTTTTTTAGTTCAGATTGCTTTGTTTCATTCGCACCGCACCCGGATAGGGCTATAAGTAAAAGCATAAATATTAAATTGGACTTGCTTAATATTGTATTAAACTTTTGCATCTAACAATTCTCCTTTTTATTTTTTCTTAAAAACAAACTTATTATTTGTGTTTGTACAATTTCTTTATACATTATCTTTTTAAGAAAGAATTTAAAATATTGGGAGTATTACTTTGTTTGTTTAGCAAGTTATTTCTAGTGTATTTTAAATAGCAATGACTAATAATAGCGATTGAATAATTCTAAAAAAGACTTGCTAAATATATGCCATTAGAAAAGTATGGAGTTTAAAAGGGAAGCTGTATTTTTATTATTGCAATCTCGATTATGGTATACAGATATTGAAACAGGTCATTTTACTAAACATGTTAAAGGTTGTAATTATCTAACTGATTGTGAATAAATTTTTTATTTAATATCAGTTCTATTTAATTAATATATATAAATATTATGGATATTAATCACTCTAAGTTAAGCAGGCTTAAAAAAATAATTGTTAGAGTTTTTGTAGTAGGTTTTGGAACAAGGCTTTAATAATATTCACCTTTTGCTGAGTCTTGTATATCATCAATTCTTAATTTCATATCCAAAGCTCTTTCATACCTTGAAATTATAAGTATATGAAAGGGAAAGGTATAAAGTATGAATAAAAAGTTAAACAATGATTGATATTCAAATTAAAAAGGAGACTTAAAAATGCCCATAATTAAAGTTGTTAGTTTTAATATTGAATGGATGAATGATTGGTTCAAAAATGATGGAGATATTGTTGCCTTTAGAGAAAACTTTACTAGAGAAGGACATACAAGTAATACCAAAGAAACCGCTAGGCGTGCAGCAGATACTATAAAGGAAATTGATCCAGATATTCTAGCTATACAGGAAGGGCCTAGTCGTCCTGAAGAATTGGCCCTCTTTATACAAGAATACCTATCTGAGCATGGAATGCCAATTTACAAGTTTATCCTTAACGATTCAGGTCAGCAACAAAAAACGGCAGTACTCTATAAGCCAAATGCTGTTGATTCTTTAAAACTAACACCTAGTACTAATATTTCAAACTTAATTGAAGAGTGGATGGCAGATGTTGATGGTGATGAACATTTGGAACCATACCAGTTTACTCGGTTACCGCTCGTTATAGATGCTCAAATTGGAGAGGATTCTTTACAAATTATAGTACTTCACACAAAGTCCAATTTTGTAAATAAAGGAAAAGATTTGTGGAGTAATCTAGCAACTCGACAAGAATATGTTAAAGCAGCTCTTAAAAACCGGAGGCGAAATTCCGCAGAGTCAATGAGAGTTAGAGATTATATTGATAAAGTTTTGCTATCTAATTTAGCAGAAAAAATAATTATTCTTGGAGACCTAAATGATGGACCAGGTATGGATTATTTTGAAAAGAACTATTTATCACATAATACTGTTGATGTATTAGTAGGATCTGCATTTGAACCTGAGATGATGTTTCACCATGCTCAACACGATGTGAAAAATTCAAACCGCTATAGTGCTGTTTTTGATGATTTCGTTACAGGTGAAGATAATAAGCATATACTTCTAGATCATATCTTACTTTCCCCTGGTCTTTCAGTTACTAGTGGACTTAGAAGGGTGCCTAATTCTGGCGCTATTCACCATGTCGAGTATGATAATCATACCGTAAATCATGGTATTTTCCGAGAGAATCGACCAAGCGATCACAGGCCAGTAAGTGTAATCCTTGAATACTAACTCCAATCATAGAATTTTAACATATATTATAACTTGTATCTTTAAAATTTAAGTTAAAGGGAACCCTTATTTTATACAATAAATTTTAAGGGATTTGTATATGTTTAATTGATTCAACTAGATCTTTCTCGTATAAAATTTCTTGAAGTTAGGGAATCTATAAAAGAATGAAACCTGTTTGCTTATTATCTAATCATTGTTATATAAGGTCTTTTTATAATAAAATAGAAATTTTTTATGAGTTTTTCTAAATAGCGTAGAGGTTATTAATTTTAAAAGGAGGTTAATTATGAAGCAAATGAGCTTAATTCCATTTGAAGTTCAGTCAATGGTTAAAAATACTTACGAAATACCATTTGGTGTGAAGATGATAGGAGCACCAGAATTTTGGGAAGAGAGTGATAGGGGAAGAGGTATTGTTATAGCAGTTCTTGATAGTGGTTGTGATATAAACCATCCTGACTTAAAAGAAAGAATTATAGGAGGAGCAGATTTTACAAGTGATACTCACCAAGATTTAACAGATATAAAAAATTTGAAAAACGTAGCTGATATTTTAGGACATGGTACTCATGTAGCTGGGACAATTGCAGCTACTATTAACGGGAGTGGTGTGGTTGGAGTAGCACCAGAGGCAAAGCTATTAATATGTAAAGTATTGAAGCGTGTAGAAGAGGTGGGGCCAGGAGATTCAAAATTTAGAGCGGATTATCCAAATATTATTAAGGCGATTAATGAGTGTATTAAATGGAGAGGCCCAAATCAAGAGCGTGTCCGAATTATCTCGATGTCTTTAAGTGGTAAAGAAGAGGATTTAGAACTACACAAATGTATAAAAAAAGCCGTTCTAAATGATATTTTAGTTATATGTGCAGCCGGTAATAAAGGGGATGGTAATGAACATACAAAAGAAGTGGGGTATCCAGCTTATTATCCTGAGGTAGTATGCGTAGGGGCAGTGAATATGTACAAAAAACTATCTCAATTTACTAACACTAATGATGAAGTTGATTTAGTAGCACCAGGAGAAGAAATTTTATCTACTTATACAAATGATAAAGGATACGCTGTATTAAGAGGAACTTCTATGGCAACACCGCATGTTGCAGGAGCAGCAGCACTACTCTTAAAACATCATGAGAAGAAATTTAATAAAAAGCTTACTGAGCCTGAGTTATTTACGGAGTTAATAAAACACACTAAATCAATTGGTTATAGTAAATATGGGGAAGGTCATGGATTATTAGATTTAAAAGGTAATGTTTAATAGCATCTACTGTATTAGAATTCTTTAAAATGAAAATAATGCTATTTTATTATGATTAGATAAGGTGAATGATAATATGTTAAAGAAAAAAAAGTACGAAATCAAATTTTTTCTCGATATTCATCGAGTATTAAATGAAAAATATAAATTGAAACCGGAAATAATAGACGAGTTTAGTATAGACATAAAAGATATTGATGAAAAAACTATTCAATTTATTGATACAAACAAAAGAGAGCTGTATAAAAATGGATGGATATTACGAAATC
The DNA here is from genome assembly GCF_056033845.1 of Bacillus sp. TCT6. Lineage (NCBI taxonomy): Bacteria > Bacillati > Bacillota > Bacilli > Caryophanales > Bacillaceae > Bacillus > Bacillus sp. TCT6. The sequence continues at coordinate 50,721 of NZ_JBVYHX010000002.1, read as the reverse complement.
GGATAAAAAGAGCAAATAGTACATATGAATTGACATATAAAAAGAGGTATAAAATTCTCAATAATAATATAGAAGCTGAAGTAGAAATTGCAAAAAAAGCTGGATTTGGTACAGATGAGCAAGAGTTTCAAGTTGAAATCGATTGGGGATACACTGAACAAGTATTAAATATTGTATATAAGCCAGAAGAATTTCAATTACCTAACTCAGAAGCTTCTTCTGTAGAAATATTACAAGAATTATTTTTAAAGAATGGTCCAGAAATATTTCTTAAATGGGGAAAGGAGTTAATTGAACAAACAATTAATTATGGTCCTGTTTATTCGCAAAAATATACTGGCAATTTTAAAGAAAGAGAAATATTTATAGAAATTTGGTCAATGCCTGAATGTAAGGAACCGATTTTAGAGATTTCTTTGGAGAAATTTAAAGATGAAGAAAAAGACAAAGCTGATCAATATCATGACGAGCTAAAAGAATTATTAAATAACAAAGGATGGATAATAACGAGAGATTTTTCAAAAACAGATTGGGTAATGAATAAATGTGAATGAACTGAAAATTAGATGTTGTAGTACAAAATCAAGTTTTCTCAGGAAGTAAATATGATGTGCCACTATAATGATAACATAGATTCTGAAACATACCTTAAGGCGGATTTACTTATAATACTGTACCTGTTAATTTAAAAAACATTATAATATTTTATTTCTACAAACAGAAAGAGGTAGTTTATTATGAAAATTAATGATAACTCAGATTTACCACCTATTTTGTATGCAGAAGCTTCTGTTCATTCCATTGGTGGTGAATCGATATTTACTACAACTACAAGTATTACAAGTAAAACAGTTGAGCAGTTTTACTCTAAAGACAATATGATTCATAAATCTGTAGAAAAATTAAAAGCGAATGGATTCCAAGTACTGCATGTGGGACAAACATCTATTTCAATCGCAGCTTCTCCTAAAATTTTTGAAAATGTTTTTCATACTAAAATTGTTATGAAGGAACTTGAAGTACAGGGTATACCAGGGAAAACATCAATAACAATTCTTGATTCAACAAACTCAAACATACAGGGGTTAATTGATACAAGTAATAGTGAATTCGCAGATGTTTTAGAAGGAATCGCAATTAGCGAAAAAGCTTTTTTACATTCTCCTGCTAGTGCACCCTTAGAAGATACTTCAGTAAATACACCGGGTGGATTAGCTCCTAATCCACCCCAAAAAGATTACTATCATTTAAAGCCACCTGAAGATTTAGCTAAGCTTCTTTTAGCAGAGCGAGCACACCAAAAAGGAATAACAGGAAAAGGCATAAAGATTGTAATGGTTGATACTGGTTTCTTTAGACATCCCTTTTTCACTAAAAGACAATATCATATAAATCCAGTTATTCTTGGACCTGAGACGACAGATCCAATTCATGATGAAAGAGGTCATGGAACGGGCGAAGCTGCTAATGTATTTTCATTAGCACCGGATATAGATTTTACGATGATAAAAATGAACAAATTTAATACAACAGGTGCTTTTAAATTAGCAGTAGCACAAAATCCTGATATTATTACCTGTAGCTGGGGGCTACCTACTCCACCAAATCAATTGACAGCTTCCCAATTAACATTAGCAGCAGCAATAGCCAATGCAGTCCATAAAGGTATTATTGTTGTATTTGCAAGCGGTAATGGAGGTGAACCTTTTCCTGGCATGCACCCAGATGTTATTTCTGTAGGAGGAGTTTTTGTTGATAGAAATGGATCTATGGAGGCAACTGAATTTGTGAGTGGTTATAAAAGTACATTTACACCATATAAGGACCGTCTAGTTCCTGATATATGTGGTCTGTCTGGCATTCCTCCTATGGCAGATTATATAATGCTTCCAGTAGAACCAGGAGATTGGTATGATAAATTCGCTTATGCCTCCGGACAAAAACATCCTAATGGTGATGAGACTTCACCAAATGATGGATGGGCAGCTTTTAGTGGTACATCAGCTGCTGCACCACAAATAGCTGGTGTATGTGCATTATTAAAACAGGCGAATAGCCGACTTAGTCATTTCCAAATACGGGATATATTAAAAAAGACTGCAAGAGATGTAACAAAAGGTCAGTCGCAACAAAAGAATCCTGCTCATCAAGGTCCCGATCTTGCAACAGGGTTTGGTCTAGTTGATGCTTCTAGAGCAGTTGATGAAGCTATTAAGATGTCATAAAGATGAAGAAACTCTTCTTAGATTGGAGGAGTTTCTTTATCTTTATAATCGCTTCACCATGGAACTACCATAGTCACTTATCAATAATCGGAATGTATCTCTAATGATTCCATTATCAACTTTAACTTTTTCAAATTATGTAGTCTTTTTCACAGTTGTCTATTTGACGCGGGAAGACAAACAAGTCTATCCAAAATCAAGTGGATTTCATTCATCAACCGTTCGGTCTAACAGCATAAATACAGTCCGATGGCGATAAGAATTAAATCAAAACCCCGATCCTCCGTTACCGGACTTGATCGGGGTTTTATTTTACATGGTCTTTTTTACGCAAGTAATCTGTTCGATAAGCAAACTCATTCAGAATCCCCTAAAACTTGGAAGAAGGGCGTAAAGCTGCTTTAATTTTTCCACATCATGCTCAAACCAATTGCGGATCCATTTGCAGTATCCAAGAATTATAGTGTCCTCTTTTTGCCCCGCATTCATGACTTGCGCAATTGAATGTGCCGCCATCATCCCTGACATGATTGCTTTGAGGACACCGTGGGAAGAAGCGGGGTCTAGTACAGCTGCAGCGTCTCCAACTAAAAAGTATCCAGCTCCTCCAGGGTGACTAATTGCTCGCCATGTAACATCAGCGCCATTCGGTTTACCCATAGGTTTCAGCCCTTGAAATTCTTCAGGAATCCAATCCCTTTTCAATGCTACATTGTCAAAAGATAATTCCGTCCATTGGTACACATTTGGACGCACTCTGGCAGTCCAAGACCATCCATTGTCGTGTGCTACAATAGCTGGCGATGCATCTCGCGCGGGACATGCCCCTGTAGCATAACCGAATCGGGCAATAAGGCGAGGAGAGTAGGTATTGATTTTCAAATTCAATTTCTGCGCTAGCCATTGTCGCCTACCTGTCGCATCTATTAGAAATGAAGATTGAAGCTCCCCATCAGAAGTTACTACTCCTGAAACACGGTTATGAGTTACAATCGGGCGTAAAGCACGACAAGGTTGACGTACGTCAACACCTAACGAGATAGCTTGATGCAGTAGAATTGCGTCAAAATCGGCGCCCCAAGCTTGAAAACCCAGCCATTTCCCAGACTCGTCCGAACCGAATGGGACAAAGTGGCGCTTTCCCTCCCATTGCACCCAATTTCCCTCATGTCGTAGGAATCCTGCTTTATCAAACTCTTCTGTGACACCCAATTGCTGTAAAAGGGGTCCAATTCCAGGGTGAAGTGTTTCCCCAGGGCGATTACGAGGAAATTGCTCCGCCTCAATAATGACTACTCGTAAACCATTAAGTGCGCACAAAATGGCGGCAGCGGCGCCCGCAGGCCCACTGCCAATAATGGTTACGTCCGGATTAGAAATTGACATCTTGTAATATCCAATCACTGTCTTCATGTTTAATTAAAATCTGTACACTGTTAACGAAGAGGATTACTTTTTCATTAATTTCAACATGAACTTTTTGAAAATCATTTTCAACAGGCAATGTTTGTCCTTTGAGATACATTTCAAATCGATACACAGTACCCCTAGATGTTGCAACTGCAAAATTCAATGAATGGGTTTTTTCCCGTGCCGTTTGCAATTCTTCATCAGATAGATCAACTTCTCGAAACGACAGGACGCCCCAATTTGATTTATCACGATGAGTGATCCCCAATGCTGCATAGACACGTGCCATCATTAAAAGCCTATCTTGATATTCTCTAATATCTATTTGACTAGTTAAGCTCAAACTAAATTTTTTATGTAATGAACTATTCACGTAATCTACATAATCAAACGAATTATATTCAATTACTTTTTGACCTTCTTTGTGTAGAGGTCCGGAAACTCCATCCCAGGGAAGATTTCCCGCTTGCCCAATTTCTTCATCAGTCAGAGGGCTCACTGTAGCAAAGCTAAAGCTCCCATCTACGTTCGGTCCAAAAGTTCTTGCTGCATCAGGAGCAACAGCTGGCCAAAAAGTACTTAGGGCTGCACACAGTTTACTATCTTCGGGAAAGGGACTACCAAGTCCGTAAGCAGCAAGGAATTCTGTACCTTCTTGGGTGCGATCAAAGCTTACATCCCAACCAGGCGCAAAGTATCCAGCCGCAGCATCTGGCAAATGGGAGTGCCGAGTGGTTTCTGCTACTTTACCATATTTTGTATTTCGTGGAGGGATCTTATAAGGTAAGGACACGATTGCTGTCATTGTATCATCTTGGCTATTAAAGATGGTTTTTTTGATTGTATTCCTTCCACTCACCATCTCTGTTTTCAATTCTAGGTTTGCAGCTCTGCGAGTATCGGATAATGCGTTAGGACCTCCTTGTTGCCAAATTTCTTTTCTTAATGCTTTTGGAACAAGCTGATTCCACCAATCCATCACTTCTCTTTGGTCACAGTGAGGGAAAAAGTCCGGTGCAGTTACCAGCGAGTAAGCCGGATGATTACCAAGAAATACAGAAGATAATTCCGGGCATATCGCCGCTATCCATCCATCTGCGGTGTAATCAATATAATGAACCGCATCATACCCTCCTTCTTTAATTTCTTTCATTAAAGAACTATTTTCATTGAGATCAACAATTTCCCCATTTTCCACTTTATGACGAATGTGAACATATTCAGGTGCCCGACGAGCATTATTAACAGCGCTTATTTCTAGGCTGGAAGAAAAAAGGTTAGGGTTTTTAGGGACCTTGAATGTGAGTCTTTTGTCTTTGTATTTTGCCTCCTCAATTAAGGGGTGCGGAACTGGTACAATTACATTTTTTCCAAATTCAGGACTATCGGACAACTGTGCAATTCCCTCTTTAAAAATGAAAGGATATTGACTGATATCTGACTCAGACCAACCTCCTTCTTTACCAAGTTCAAGGTGAATACGTCTCAACTTTTCATTAACATGTTGCGCTTCAAGACTTACATTTAAATTTAATTCACTGATACACTCTGTTCCGCTGAAAAGTTTATGGAGAGGAATCCAAAATAATCTTTCCATGTCGCTTTGCCTTTGTTCTTCACTTCTAGAGATTGGTCCAAATTCTTCTTCGTTTCCTTTGCGTTGAACTGCTATATACACCGAATAACGAGCTGGCAAGACTCGAAAGGCAAAATCATCACCCTTGACATTAGGAAGAAATCCTCGATTTTTAGGAGAATAGAGCGGTTCAGTTGTTCCGACCCGTGCGACTCCTGTACGTGAGAAACATAAATCCGCGTGTTTACGGTGAACCGTTTCTGGTGCAGGACGATATTCAGAAGCAAAGACGACAATTGCTAAGTCCTCATTTCTTCCTACACGGCTACGAATCTCAGATAAAGAAGAGGGAGTGATACCGTAAACATAGTTTTCTACTATTTCAAGTTCCCCTAATGTGGGAAAAGAAGTTAATTCTAAACCATCCACACCGGTAACAACGTTGGGGGAAGCTAAGGAGTGATAAAATAGGCTTCGAGCAGGATGCCCCGGTTCAATTCCTCTTGTTCCTTCAAGAGAAAAATCTTCGAAGCCCTTCAATTTTCGATTGATTTTTGCATGAATATCTTTAAGGAGTTCCTGTTTTAAGTCTGCGGCAGAAATATCTAAACCATGTTGAAGAAACAAATCTCTCCAGCCATGTTCTGCAAGTCGATTACATATTTGTCTCACTTGTTCAATCAAAGACATCATTTTCCACCCTTTCCGAGTTTTTATTTGTTTTTATAATATGGATTATACTGTCAATATATCCGTAAGGGCTTTGATGGATGGCTGAAAAAAGTACGCGCCTCCTGTCATCGTTACCCACTCCTGCATGAAGTTTATGCTCTTATCCTTTTCTGGTAATTTGAATGAATGTTTTTCACCATCATTGTCTTTTTGCCCCACAATGGGATCTTCGCCATCCCCTTTTGATGGAAAGTCGATATTATTAGCCCAAGCCTGCTGCATGAATTCAAACTGCTCTTTAATACTTGCTTGGTAGGTCATAAATAATAATCCTCTTTCCTCGTCTGGTGCCAGCTCAAAGGATTTCCCATAAGGAATGCCTCTACGAAGAAGCATCTTCGTTCGGTTAAACTCGGCAGACCTAACATCACGTGGATTAAGCTTACGAACATGCGCTGCAAATGGGCATGTTTTCCCTTCGGAATCTCCTTCTACACCCGGAATTTCTTGATTACCTACGGCCTGTTTCAATTTAATTGCAGGTTCGGGATTTACATAGGAAAAGTGGTTGTTTGTAAACTCATCATTGCCGATAGACGGATTATCTTCTTCCTTTGCTCTAATCAAAGGCGCACCGCTTTTCCAACGGCCAATCAGTTTAGCACCTAGCAGGTCAGAGTTCATTCCTACTTCTGCCGCCATATTCTCTACGAATTTATTAAAGGCTGCTACATCTTGCTGCAAACGTCGAAATACCAAAAAAGAGCCGTTGCGTGCCCAATCCGGTAAGCCGGCTAACGTATCCGAATCTGGATCTGGTTGAACAAGATTTTCTTTATTTTGTTTCTGATAGCCCAATACGAACTGGCCAGGCCATATAAGCGGTGCTCCCGGCTTGGAAAATTTCTGCGCACGCTCATCATTTGGATCAATCAAACGTGCAGTGAGGAAGTCCTCCTGTTTGTCCGATTTAAGCCCGCGTATCCCTGGTTGAGATATGCCGTCCTTATAGCCAAAGTGCTCATGACCTGGCTTGTTCGTGTCCATACGTGTTCTTCCATTCTCTTCGTGTATCAATTCCAGACCACCATTTACTTTCAAGCTCTCTTTTATACTACTTATACGTTGATTAAGGAGATCTTCTGTATCACTAGCCACGATTAACAAGAGATCTGGTAGATTTGTCGGACCACCAATCACCCAGTTTTGGTGATCTAATCGATCGCCCAACACTTTCGACCTTGCAGCCATACCTTGCGAGAATGCTTCATCTTTTTTAAAGTGCTCTGCTTCCTCTGGAATCAATTTTTTCAATCCTTCGAAGGTAAAGGCCACATTAACCCATGTTGCGGCTAGCCCAGGTGGATCCTCGCCATTCAATCGAACACGTAGTGACTTGAACAGATTGTTGAACCGTAACACTTCATTTAGAGAAGAGATTTGAGGTACCAGGTCCCTTATCCATTTTTTAGCAGTATCAGACTGGGTAATTTTTAAAAAAAGCAAGTCCTGAAAGTCTTTGTTAAAACCAGCCAAACTGTTACCTTGAATGTCGTTGATCTCAATAGTGGGTTCATTTAGAGCCATTTGATTTAACCTCCCTAATTAAATTACCGTCTATTGGAGACGGCTTTTACAGCAGTAATAATTCCCTTAATGTATTGACAAAAGAAATTGGTCAGACTAGGACCTATAGGGTCAATTCATTACAAATAGAAATTATTCCCAATGACAATCTATTTAATTCAGGTTTATATAATTTAAGAATGTAAGTCATAAATTCTTCGTCTAGTTTGTTGCTAAGAAACCGCGCAACAGAACCCTGGAGATTGTGCAGCTTGCATGGGAATTCAGGTAAAGTTTTGATTTTACTCCATTGGTTCTGTCTAAATTGAAACTTACCATTTTCTACAACTCAAAAATATTGATTTTCTTTCATGTTATTCTCCTTAAGATTTTATAAAATCCCACCTAGTGTTTTGTATTTATCAACAACGAATCAAACACGATATTTTCAAAGCTCTTAAAATGACTCAAATAAATCTATATGATTTGAAAATATTTACTTCAAAATAGAGTTATGTTGAATATGTAAGAAAAACTTACAGAGCTTTATTAATTACGTATCAAAAATAACAAGCAGTGATTTGAAGGATTGATACGGACAAGAATGGAGTCATTTATTGTTCATAGCATAAAAACTATAAAAAAAAGAAAACATAAATTTTAGTTATTCATAACAAATTTTTAAAGAATTAAAAAGGAGACTTTGGTTATGAAAGAGGAAAATATTGAAAAATTAGGACTTGCACTTTCTGGTGGGGGGTTTAGGGCATCTTTCTATCATATTGGTGTACTTGCAAGGTTGGCTGATTTGGGTTTGCTTCGTTCTGTTGAATTCATTTCTACGGTTTCAGGTGGCTCTATTATTGGCTCGCTTTATTATCTTCATTTAAAAAAACTACTGGAAGAAAAAAGAGATGTTGAAATTAAAGATGAAGACTATCAGGAAATTATTGCAAAAATTGAAGTGGATTTTCTAAAAGTAGTCCAAAAAAATTTACGTTTAAGAACCTTTCTTAATCCAGTAAAAAATATAAAAATGATTCTTCCTAATTACTCAAGAAGTGATCATATTGGAGAGCTTTATGATAAATTTTTATACAGAAAAGTTCTTGATACAAATAACACACATCCTATAAAAATGAAGGATCTAATTATCAAACCCTGCTGCGAGAGTAATTCTTTTCACCCACTTAAGGATAATGAAAAGAGAAGTGCAAAAGTACCAATACTTCTTATTAATGCAACAATCTTAAATAATGGCCATAACTGGTGTTTTAGTGCTTCAGATATGGGTGAAACAAAGATTGACCAATTTAGAAAAAAATTTGATAAAAATTTCCGATTAAAAAAAATAACATCATATGAAGACATATACAAACACGAAGATTTCGAGCTTGGTTTAGCCGTTGCCGCTTCGGCCTGTGTGCCTGGAATTTTTGCCCCTCTTGCTATTAGTAATCTTTATGATGAGGGGGTACGATTACAATTAGTTGATGGTGGTGTCCATGATAATCAAGGGATTAGAGGATTATTAGATAAACGATTAAATTGCACACATTTTGTAATAAGTGATGCATCAGGACAATTAAAAGATGAAAGGGAGCCTAGTGTACAGATATCAAATGTAATCAAACGTTCAAATAGTATACTATCGGATAACCTACGAGAGCAACAGTTGTCCAATATAATTAAAGAACATACAGATAATGTTGCCCTATTACATTTAAAGAAAGGATTGCCTGTAAAGGAGGTTTCCTACTTTGATAAAAGACATAATCTTAAAGAAGAATCTAAACTTTGTAATCCGGAACAGCCTTGCGAGATTTTCGGGGTCAATACAGATGTTCAAAACCTCCTATCTGGTATCAGAACAGATTTGGACTCTTTTTCAGAAGTAGAAGCTTTTTCTCTTATGCTTAACGGCTATAAAATAAGTCAATATGAATTGGATAAAGTAAATATAAAAAGTTTTGTTACAAATACCGAATTAAAAGAGGAAAGATATCAATTCTTTAAGATTGATTCATGGATTTCATCACCTGTTATTAATTCTTATTATAAAAGTCTCCTTGAAACTGCAAGCAAACGATCTTTTAAGGCTATTAGAATGAATTTTCTGGTAAAATTTATAACTATTTTATTGGTTGTACTTATATGTGGAACTATTATAAGTACTTTCAGCTCAAGGTTTATTTACTGGGCAAATGAAACAATATCAAAAGGTCAAATATTATTAATAATTCTCCTTTTAATAATCTTGTTTATTATATACAAAGGATTAAATTTTTTTTCGCACAGAATTCTTTCTGTATGGTTCTTAATAAATCTGTTACCATTTCTTCTTATATCTTTAACAGGGTTTGTATTTATTGGACTTTATCTAATCACTTTTGATCGACTATTTCTATACTTAGGTAGTTTTAAAGTGTTAGAAAAAGAACGAATAAAATGAAAAATAAAAATGTAGAATAGGGGGCGTAGAAAAAACGGCTTTAATAATTGATACCGTTTTTTCTATATCTATTTGAGTTTTTTGCATGCTTTCCACTCCAAAAGCGATTAGAACTCTAAAGGCATAAAAAATTCACCCCTAAATATAGATTTTTTTAAAGTGACTAAACAACGAAAAACTCTGAAGGAGAAATTCATCTTGTATATTCTACAAGAAAGTCTATGTTTTTTTAAGAACTACAACAATTAGAACCTAAAGAGAAAATTAATTGGTATGAATATAAGATGTATCTTTTAATTGATTCATTTTACGTTATTCCTTTGAATAAGTTTAAGAACATCTATATTATAAGTAATCGGTAATATATTTCATGTATGAAAAAAGAATTAATAACCTTATATATAAGGTTATTAATAATTACATCTAGTTTCTTTAACTCGTTATGATTTTAATTAAGATGAGAGTTTTTTTAGGGTTTAGAAATTTGCTTTACCTTTTAGTTGTTAATTATTTTTTAAAAGGGAAGTTATAGTATGGATTGAAGAGAATCTTGTGAAAAAGAAACTTACATCCTATATTGTATGATTTTACCAAGTGTTAAATTTAGCACTTTGTTAAAACTAATATTTGATTAAATAAAATTTGGAGAGATAAAAAATGTAGCCAATAAATTATAGTGTCCTAAAAGGACACGTGACAGGCTATAGTCCTGACCATAATGATTCAACATCGTACCTTCATGTTAGAATTAAAGATAATCGAAAAACACGTCAGGTTATTATTAATACTTTATCGCGTATTAGCCCATCAGAGTTATTATAATACGCAGGACAAGATTTCCATTCAGATCAACTAACTCATCTTCCTGATTTAGAATATGGATTTACATTAATTGGAGATGCGAATTCTAATATAGCACTGGATTATATTAGAGGGCATTTACTTGATCCTTGTAATATGATTTCACTCCCTGTGACGGCTTTAGGAGAAGATAATGATTTATTAGACAAGTTATTATACTATATGTCACAAGCTAAGAATAATCCGGAAGTAGATATTTATACTTATGGAGAAAAAATCCCTCCTGGAATCCATAATGTGCATATGAATCAAAGGAATGTTGAGGATTATAGAGGTGGTGATGGCATATGGCAAGATGGTGGGATGTTTCTACATTGTAAAAATACAAACGAATGGGTTGCAGTTTTCTTAGCATTTCAATCACAATCTTGGTGTACAGACGATGAAGGACATGCTACTAATCCAGTTGAAGAATGCAATCACAAAAGTGGTTGCTAATTTAAAATCTGCTTTAATATCTAGATTATGTTTGATTGTTGGACTATCGTATCTTGAATACTATACAGAATAAATTAATATGAAATGATGTATAGTATATATTTTCTGTGTTCTTCTAGAGTTGAACAAACTATAAGTTATTTACTTGTAGTACACGTATGAATAAAATCATTTGGAATAATAGATTTGTTTAGGTTATTAAAAAGTAAATGAGAGAGAAGGTTCAAGAAAATGTCCGATACAAATTTTGGAAATCGTGAAGTGTTGGATTTATCATTATTCAAAGCAATTCAAAATGGTGGATATAATCTATATTTAAGACATGGAGAAAGGGACAATAAATCAGAAGGACGAGTAGATTTTAAAGATTGCACAACACAGAGCAATCTAACTAAAAAGGGAAAAGAACAAGCAATACAAATAGGGGAGATTTTTAAGAAGAAAAACTTACCCATTCAATATCCTGTATATACAAGTCCTTTTTGTCGAACAAAAGATACTGGGAAACTTGCTTTTGAAGAAAGAAATATAGAAGTAATTACTGAGTTAGCTGACATTAATTATTTAAATATAGATAATCCAAATGAAGAACAGAAAATAGTAAAAGAAAAATTAATTAGATTGTTTGAAACAATCCCTAATAAGGCTTTAAATAGAATTTTTATTGCTCATAATCACACTTTTAATAAACATATACAATGCCCTGATAATAACAGTTCTGGTCTCTGTTTTTTAGATACAATCATCTTGCAACCAAAAGGTGAGGGGAAGGAATATGAATTTATTGGTTTAATAAGCTTAGATCAATTTATAAAATGGTCAGATGACAAGAATCATGAATAAAGGTGGTTACATTTTATTCAAAGAAAAATATGTTTTTAAAAAACGTAATGTAACAAATTTAAAAGAAAGTTTCTTTCTCGTTAATCAAGGCTATTTTGTTAAATTTGAAACATGATTGTTATGCGGACTATAAATCCTTGCTATTTCATTATTATTAAAATATCGTAAACACTAAAGTGATACCTCTAAGGTATCACTTTAGTGTTAATAAACTACTTTTTCATAGCCAAGAATTTATAAATATTAGTATTTTCAACATTTTAATATTAAATTCTCTACTTGTTTATTCAGAATCAAATTTATCCACTATACCAATTTTAAGTAGTCTGGGATTAACAGATGAAATTTCACGCCACTTAAAACAATTAACAATAGTTTGTTTGTATTTACTGTTATTTAGTTCAGCATCAGCATTAATTATATTCTTTACAACCTTCCAATAGTATAAATAATCTGGTGAAGTATTGCTCCAAGCTTTAGCTATTAACTTCCCAAAGGAATCACGAGCATCAAGTAATGCTTCTTTAAAAGCAGCTTCATTTCCTTGATAAAGATGTTTAAATTCATTTTGTATGTTTTCTCTTTCATCAATTGATGTATGTTTATCGTGAGTTTTAAAAGCTCTTTCGCCTAGTTCTTTGGTAATAAGTCCTTTTTCAATCAAATTATTTTGGAAAAACTCTACCAATATATCAAAGGCTCCGCCAGTAAAAGGTTCAGACAAACCATGTTCCTCAGAATCATGAATATCCGACATTTTTATATCATTAAATGCTTTACGAAATTCATGTGATTGACTTAATTCCCCCATACGTGATAGTTCATTTACCGAAAACAAATTTCCTTTTGTTTCATTCAATAAATGATCTATTACTGAATTAAAGTGCATTGAAGATATAATTGCTACTATATCGCCAAATGCTTCATGATGTCCTCCATACTCTTTTGTTTCTCTGTTCTCCTCAGATGGAAATCCAATTACAGAAAACTTAATAATATGCCCAGTTTCATGAGCAACAACATCAAAGTTTTCACAAAGTGGATTACTATAATCTATTCTATTTGTAGTACTTCCATATCCAAATTCTATAAAACCATATCCAGCTTGAGCATTATTTTTCCATTCAACACGTGGAATTATTTCTAGCTTAGAAAAATCTTCTTTGAAAAACCAATTTATTTTTTCACCAAAATAATCTTCCCAAATATCTAAGACCCTTCTAACTGTAGCGAAAACACTCATTGACGAAAATTCACGACTCTCAGGATTAATGTAATCAAAATGTCCTTGTGCATCGGGTTTTGCAGGTGGAAAGTGTGCGGCTGTATATGGAGGTCCTTCACCTTCTAAATAATGTTTCTTATTTTGGGCATCGATTACATACATTCTTTCGTCCTTTGGACCTTCTTCAATCGAACCTGGTAATGCATTAAGATATACTATCTCAGGATTTCGAAATGCTTCTAATTTTTTACTTTGTGGATAGATTAAAAATCTGATGCCATTTTCTCTTGCTTCAGCATCTAACCTTTGAGACATATATAATTCCCTCCTTCGATAATTATTAAGTTTCTTTTCTTGATTCTTAAATACAAAAATAATTTTCTCTATTAGTAAATAATTTATTCATAAAATTGAATTTAAAAAATATGGAAAGGAAGGGATTCTATAACATGTTTCATGGGGAAAAGAGGCATGTGGCAACTAATTAATATAGAAGCCATTTTAATACAATTATAAAGGGAGCAAAGATGTCGAGTTCCCTTTCGAATATATTGGATTCCATAAAAATGAGTTTACATTCCATATATTAATTTATTTGGAACAGACTTGGCGATGGAAAAAGTATAAAAAAAGATTTTATTTTCATGACATGATATTTAAAAAGGGATGACAAGTAACAAATGAATACTACCTGTATATTACTATTATTATAAATATACTAAAAATTATAATCTATAAGAGAAGTATGGAAACGAATCTTGCAACATTCAAAAAAGAATATATGATAAATTATTATTTTGAGGCTATACCAATGTTTATCTTTATGAATTTAATATTTAATAAAGATATTATTGAGTATTTTCAACATAAAGATTGGATTCATATTATTTCATACATATATATGTATTTAGTTCTCAGCAAAATCTAATTAAGTTTGAAGTTAAGATAACATTCGAATTATATCTAAATCAGTAAAAAAATATTCATGAAAATCTAAAATTTTTAAACATAGAACAATAAACACTAAATCACTTGGCTAAAAATAATAAAATATTCACATGAATGAGCTAATATTCAATCTAAAAGTATATAAGCTGTCAATTGTTTTTAGTTCTTATCAAAATATTTATAGTTTTTGCATCGTCGTCCATGGATTCCTGTTAGCTTGATAAGATATGAGGAGTACCTACAAATCTAACAAGAATCAAGTATATTATTATAAAAAAGCGAAACAATAAAATGAAAATAACAATTTATAACTACACATGGAGGTTATTAAATGGGTGAAGTAAATAAAGATAAAAACTATTGTGCACTGCCGATAGTTCCTGAAAGAGAATTTAAAGCAGATGTAAATAACGATCGAAGAGAACTTTTAATAACAAATGAAAAAAAATGGGTAAATGGTACTGTGTTACATTATTATTTCTTTGACAAAGAAACAGATGGTAAATATGTAATCCTAAACAATGGACAAAGAGAATGGAAAACATGGACTACAAATGAAGAGGAAAGGAACGTTGTCAGAAATGCTTTTAAGCAATGGATATCTTTGGGGATAGGTATGAAATTTAAAGAAGTAGCAACAAGAGAGGAGGCCGAAATAAGAATAGGTTTTATGAGAGGTGATGGTGCTTGGTCGTACATTGGAAGAGATATTATTGATCTGGAATTAAGCAAAGATGAAAGAACAATGAATTTTGGATGGGATTTAACTCGCAATCCTTCGGAAATAGATACAGCCATTCATGAAATTGGACATACTCTAGGGTTTCCTCATGAACATCAGAACCCAAAAGCGGGTATTGAATGGGATGAAGAAGCTGTATATGCTGCCTTAGCTAAACCTCCTAATAAGTGGAATAGAGAAAAAACTTATCATAATATAATCAGAAAAATAGACCCAGATACCGTACAAGGCTCTAATTGGGATCCCAATTCTATTATGCACTATCCGTTTAAGGCTGGATTAATTAAAAAACCAGTGCAATATCAAAATGGGATAACACCAGCGGGTGGTTTTTCAGAGAGAGATAAGTTGTGGGTCAGAACGTTTTATCCACCAATGGATAATGCTGACTTAGAAGAACTCCCACTATTAGTAAGTAATAAACTTTCATTAAATCATGGAGAACAGAAGGATTTCATTATTAAGCCAAACGAAACAAGAAAATATAATATAGCTACTTTTGGTGCATCCGATTCTGTCATCGTTTTATTTGAAGAAGGTGTTGATGAAGTATTTTATGTTGCAGGTGATGATGATAGTGGTGAAGATCATAATGCAAATATAAATGTCGAATTAAATAGGGGAAAATCTTATATATTACGTGTTCGTGTTTATTATAGTGAAAGGCAAGGTGAAATATCGGTTATGTACTGGTAGGTGGAAGTACTTAGGATTTAGCGGCTTCGAAATAAGGTTTGATTAAAGATGTTTTGTAAATCCACAAGATATGACTAATAACTAGAAAACATTTTGAACAAAGATTAATTAAAATAGTTTCTTTTAGCTCTAATTTGATTTCTGTCAGCAAACGGAGTAGTGAATCTCCTTTTGTCATTTTCAAAAGCCATCGCTTTTTTATTAATCAAAAAGTAAGCTGCAATTAAAAAACTTTGCAGCAGAATCTTGTCTACTTGTTTTCTAGATAATATTTTTAAAGTTATATTTTTATAAACAGTAAAAATCCTCATAACTAGCACAGTATTTGGAACAGACCGTGTGATTAACTTTAGGATTTACATTTTCGGAATTTGTATTACATAAGTCGATTTATGGTCGGTAAAAATCCTATTGGAGGAAGAAACTTTCATTTCCATCTCAAACGAAAGTGTTAGGGTAGTATTGCTTGACCACGACCCGACGTCGGAGCCTGATGGAGGGAATGGAACAGGTGATTATGCTGATTCACATAATATCAACAGGGAATGCTGGGAAATACCTGTTCCAGGCGACTTTCTTAGTATGGTCGTATATAGGAGTCGAAGAGTTCCCGTAAGAACGTAATTTCTCAGCTTGCTCTAGCATAAACCTACGCCAATTCTCAACACCGGGGGATTCGGGTTCAAAAATCGAAAATATTGGAATGGAGAAATCTATTATGTTCATCTACATCTGGGCATTTTTCAAAAAGGCCAGCCTGGAATGGATTCTTGATGTTTCAGAGGTAGTATTGAGTCAAAACGGCTCCAAGATTCTAGATTTGGAAAGTAATGAAAACTCTGATTTAATAGGGTGAAGCAGAAAACCTGAAGTAAACTTCACCGTTGTTTGCACACGATTAGGTAATAACTAACCTTACTTCGGTGGTGGTTATACATGCTATCCCTCTGACAACAAAGCAGCACGAAGTGCAGCTGAACAAATTCGTGACGGCATTAAGCGTGCAGTTTCTCTCTATAATGACGTGGTGCATAATCCGGTAGACGAGTGAATTTCAATTTATCGGGAAAAATGAAATGGAATTCAAAAATTCGTTAGATAGGGACATGCATAACTCATTCGGTCAGTTCTTGTTGCTTTCGCACGTTATTAACCATCTTAGCTGTTGGAATGGTTACAACCTTGAGTTTGCCCGCTCTCTTAATAGCACGATGTCAGTGGAGTCTTTTCTCATTTTATAGTAGGATTCAAATTATATAATTTTTACATAATAAAATAAAATTTAAAGCGAATAATAAACGTCGTTTAAGTAAAGTGTGTCTGGAAAATAATAAAAGTTCAGCAATGCAATATTGCTGAACTTTTATTATTTATTCTTTCCTATTCTGCCTAAACTATCTTTAATAGTTGTTTCCCCAAGTTGTGTATATAGCAAAGCTGTATCTTGACTTGTATGCCCAAGTTGCTGCATCACTTGTAATGAGTCTTTTTCTTCCATATATAATTTATTTGCTAATGTATGTCTTAATTTATGAGGAGACATTCTTTTTCCGTATGCTTTAGTATATTTTTCTACAATATCTTGGATAGCCCTAACCGAAAGAGGCTGTGCAGTATGTTTATACTTTGATAAAAACACACTTTTTAATTCTTTTCCTGGAGCGTATTTGTTATCTCTAATTTCCATATACTTTTCTAAATCATTCAGTGCTATTGGTGTAATCCATACAGAATCTTCTTTGTTTCCTTTTCGAATTACATCAATTAATCTTTCTTTTAAGTTTATATCTTCCATACGAAGATCGGCCAATTCACTTACACGAATACCGCTACCAAGAAAAAGGGAAAGGATAGCTACATCACGATCCTTATCCCTTAGGAAATAGAATAATTGATGTTTTGTTAAAGATTTTTCATGTTCATACTTAACGTAATTTAAAAACTCTTGATCATCATCATTATGAAATATTTTAGATCTCATACGCTTTGCACGGGCATTTAATGTTTCTTTATCTTTATGTATTTCAATTTTAGCCATTACGTTTCTATAAAAATAACATTCTCCATCTTCATTCTCTGATAGGGAGGTAAGGTACTTAAATAAAGATTTTAAGGCCGAAATTTTTCTGTTAACAGAGGAATTTTGCATGTTTTGTTGTAGTTTTAGAAACCTCATGAAGTTCTCAACATCTTTTTTCTTTAAATTCTCCAAATCAGAGAAGGATATGTCTTTAATAGGTTTTAATTCAATAATTTGTTCAGATAATAACCAATTAAAGAAGACTCTAAAATCATATACATAATTCAGTAGGGTAGAGGGAGAGGCATCATGCAATTCTTTGTACTCCACAAATTCTTCTATGTAAAAGGGCATTTCATTTAGATTCTCGTATAATTTTTTACGATGTACGGATTTTTGACGTTGCTTGCTGTAATCCATAAAAATCACCTCATATATACTATAACAGAAAAGTTATACGAACACAAGTTCGCGTTAAATTCAATTTTTACACAGACTTATTTACATAATTAAATTATGTAACGATAAGATTTATTTCAAATTAAATAAGGATAGTGTAGTTATTCTAATGAAATTTATAGATAAGCAAGTGATAAATCTGTATTAGGCTATAAAAATTAGTAAAAAAATCACAATTAAATGTGTGTAAAATAAAACAATTTTCATATATAACGTCATACAAAATGAATACATGAAAACAGATTAAAAGTTGTTATGAAATACAAATTGGTTAATTTAATAATGATTATGAGGCGTTAAATAGATGAACATAAAAAAATTTTATAAATTAAAATATAATTTACTATAAAAATCTTCAATGAGTAATTCAGTATGTGATAATTTCTATATAAAATATGAACTATATGGACACATACAAATAGAATAAGATTCATGAAACCAAGCTCGAAATCCCTAAATATTGTATTGGATTTTTATATAACTATTTTATTGTTCGTAAAATTGGTATTTCGTGCGAAGTTACAAGTATTTATTTTCCCACCCTTTTATAAAGGTATCATATCCCTTACCTTTCATCAGTATTAATATCTTTTAGTTTCGGGTAGATTCAGCTATACATATTAATATTTATTAAATGGTTGCTTATAGAACTTATCCTATATATAACATTTTAATGTGAAACAAATTCAACCAATGCAAAAAATCGACTTCTCGGGACCTTACTTGCATCTTGAAGAACTTGGTTTACAAATTCTTCCCGTTTCCGAATTAGGGCCTCATACTTTGTATCGGCACACAATGGACTGTGATGTGTATATATATCCTTCTAATCATTTTCTTCGATTTCTCGTAGTTTGAATCTAGTATGTATTATATTATGAACCATCCAATTCCCTCCGCTCACTTAATCCCTTTATCACACTAAATTTCATCATAATATTTCATTAACTTATCTTAATTACAACATGAAAAAAATCGTATATCTACTGATACTATTTATCTAGTAAAAGAGAATCGGTAGATATAACCTTTGTACGTTTCTTCAAACATCTTACTCGAAATTGATCTTACATATTCGAATGTTCCATACCAGAAAATAAGTTCTTGTAGAGATTTGTCAAACACTGTACACTAAATACGTGCCGTCTTTGCCCTTCTCTTTTTAAGAGGAGGTGACAATAGAACGTGGAGAATACTAGAACCGCCCGAAAACGTTCAGAGAGAGAGAAGAAACGTAAACGTCTTTTTTCTTTTGGTACAATCGTTACAGCATTCAGTTTCCTTCGAAATGTGCATTACTTTTTCATAAAAAGTGAAGTAGGTAAGGGTATAACTGAATATGTAAGACATCTTCTTAAATAAAAAAGTGCCGCTATAAATAGCGACACAAAGCCCATTTGTAGTTATGATTGGGTTTCAAGGTGAAGTACTGACCATACTTTTATTGCACACGACCAATGCAACATCAATTTGAAGTACAAAGACGTTGAAACCCAGCTTACTACTCTATATAGTATTGCGACATGCAGTGCTTTTATTCCTGTCTGCGTACGAAAAAAAGCCTTGGTGACCAAACCAAGACTTTTCAAAAAGCTTACGACCTATCAATAGAACGAGAATCAGAACCACCCGACTTCTTGTTCGTTATAATCTGGCTTACACCCTTATTGTACTATACGTTTTTTATATTTTCAACAGTCTGCATTCCTTTCACCCAATATTAATACTTCTAATACTGAAAGTTACCTTACACGACCTCTATCCATTGAAGATTCACGTCACACTTTACATACTTCATAGAAAAGAGACGATAACATTACTATTTTTACCGTCTCTAGCTTCGTATACAATAAGAATTTCCAAATACTAGGAGTGATTAGGGTGACAAGTACTTTACTACTATTAGCTCTTACTTTGTGCGGAATAAGTGGGCTATTCTCCCTAATTAGGAAGCTAACTACGCCAAAACAAGATGAGGCTAAACGTTTAATTATTATCGGATCATTGTCTATATTAGGAGTTACATGGATAGGTATTGGACTATTCTTGTAACATACTTACACATTCCTTTCGTTATAATTGAATAAAACTTATTATTCCATCAATAATAGGGATAGGCATTAGCCAAAACTCATTTAAAGTCCTTAGTCTTTCCCCTTGGAGATTCCTTGATCTGGAGCTGTTAGCCTTACTAACAGCTCCTTTATTTGCATCTGTAAAAGCATGATTTAATTTGCATACAGAATACTTTCCTATAGTAATCAGTACATGAAATTCCATGCTATATGAAGACTACCGGCGTAATGTACCAGCAACTCCTACTCGTGCATTTACTCTATTAAACTAGTTCCTATTTTCGCTTCACCTTCTCTACGAAACTCATCCCAATTCTCTATAATTCAGTTTCCAGTCATACGGATATTCATCATTATGTAGTTTTTGTAGTATGTTTTTATTTCCTTTTTACCTTTAATTCTAAGTACATATAGTATGTTTCTATTATTAAAATCTTATTAGCAAGCAGCTCTAAAGCGTGTTCCATTATACGCCACGTTGTTTAGCAAGATCTATCCCTTCTCGTTAGCGCATCTTAATTTTGTGTTCGTTTGTTTTGTAATATTAACAACAAACAGGACGCCTCCCAGATCAAGGAAGCGCCCTCGATAATTGCTATAAACTTAATCAAACTTATTTATCTGCACATTATTTATTTCTTTGCTTCCATACTCCATTATCTTTACGATAAGTATTCTTACGATCCATGAAGTCAGCCGTATTACCTGGAATGCTATATTTCTTATTCTTATTCTTTTTCTTTGCCTTCTTCTTCAGCCTTTTCTCTTCTTGAATAGCTTGCAAATCCGCCTTCCATTGTTTCAACAAATCCTTCTCACGCCGCATCGAATTTGTACCCCTTGAATTAAAATGTGAACCAAATAATTAGATTCTACCTATTATATAGATATCCTTTAATCCAATGTACCAAGTTATGTTTTTCTTTTTAAATAGACCAACAATATATTAAAATATCCTATATATCCAAGGAGCTTTGTCATGCTCAACTTTCATAAAGAATTCCCCCTATTAGGATTCTTTTTATTTTTATACAGTTTCATCAGTACTGTCTTTTTATTACTATTTCTTAGCGTGTAGTAACAATGCAATGCGTATAAATATATGTTTAATATGTAAATTCTATAAAAGAAGTAAAAAAGCACTTCTGTTGGGTGATTAATATATACTATATATTAATATTGAATAGTCTTATTGATAGACTTTTTAAATCAGTTACTGATATGTGTATCAACCGGCCTGTGCTTCTGTACGGGATTTTTTGATGCTTTCACGCCTCGTAATACCCAGGAACCTGTCTATTAGGCAGTGCATTCTACTGGATTCCCGGATCTTAAAACAAACAAAATCCGGTCCTATTAACTATATAAAGACACCTTTACAAACATAATCGCTTATAGCTTCTATGGATTATCAACTTTTTCATGATTTTCATATTCACATTTATGTAACATCTTTATATATCGTTTTAATATATCGCGTGTTAAACTTATAACATTCCAAGAAGTCCTTTACTTTTAGAATCGACAATTCTTCAATACCCTTAGTCTTGCCCTGCATCCCCTGCAGGGCTTTTATCATTTAGTTAGAGTTGATATAACCTTTTGTACGTTTCTTCAACCTTATCTGTGATGTTATCTATACCTCTAGCTCTTAAATTCTTTATGATTCACAAGATTTTCTTTCGTTCGTATTCATCTCTCTACTATTCATCCGTTATTTTCCATCCTTAATAATCTGTTTATTGATCCGTTCCATAACTTTATCCTTAGTTTGATTTTCAATAAAAACCTCTATTTTCCTAAAATTCAATCAAATATTTATAAATTTCTAACGAGTATTAATTGAAAGGAATCCCACAGCATAAAATGGAATTTATTCTCAAAAGTTATTAATTATTCTATCTGTCAAACTATTAGTTTACCTCTTCTTCATATTTTAATTGTCTTTTAACCACGATCAAACAAATAAAATACACAAATAGGTAAGGAGCATTAGTATGATTATACAAGAAAAATTATCTTTTTCAGATCTAGAATCATTAGATTCAACTACAGATTCCATAATGGATGCGTTTAAAGATCTTTATGGAATACTTCCTGATGAAATTGCAGTAAATAATGAGACGTTTCCAATTCATAATAAGCCAGCTATTACTGAACGTTATAATCACGCTTGTTATAAAATGCTGGGCCCCTTTATATTTCGAGATCTTGAAAAACCTTCAATAGATGAAATAACCCTAAAGGAACAATTTGTATGTAATCCTAATAATGAAGAAAAAGAGATTGTAGTGACAATAAAAGAACAATGGGCCAATATACAATCTTGGACTTCGAAATCTATTACAGGTTTAACTTTAAAATCAGATCTTATTATCGCAGGTAAATTTCAATCGGGTAATGAATTTAATATTTCAACTTTTGTAGGCGAAAGCAATTCAAAATCAATTCATACCTCTCCTTCAATTGAACATTCTATTAAAGTACCTCCAAATACTAAAATGAAAATAGCGATGATAGGAACATTAATTACTGAGGTTCTCCATTTCCAATCAATTATAACAGTACAAGGTATGTTTGGTGCATGTTTTCCACGTATGGTTCGTGGACATTATGTTGGGTTTAAAAGTGCCGGTCACATCCTAAATAAAACATTTGGAATGATTGAAGGATCCATTAACAATACTGTACTTCAGGATATTGAAATACATATTAAAGGGATAGAACCTTATTCCTATAAACAAAAAGTGATCAAGTAGTAAAGTTATAAAACAAAAAAATATACTGTTTTTTGATTCTGTATCATATATAGATCATTAGAATAAAGAAAGGAAAAAATCTATGGCTAATAGTACTTCAAAATCATTGAATGGAGGAAAATCAATTGTCAAACAAAAATGAGTTAAGTTTTTTCATTATTAGATTAGTATTAGGGTTTACTTTTTTTGCTCATGGACTCATAAAATTTCAAGATGGCATCTATAATACAGAAAATTTCTTCAACAGCCTAGGAATATTTGATTGGCTTGCATATCCAGTAGCAATTCTTGAACTAGTGGGTGGAATTTTAGTTATTCTGGGGCTTGGTACACGAATTATTTCAACCTTATTTTCTTTACTTATGGCCGGAGCCATTATTACTGTAAAATTTGATCAAGGATTTATAGGAGGGTATGAATTTGATTTATTATTATTGGCTGTTTCTTTATTTTTTGTAGTAAATAACAGCCAATCTATTTCATTAGATAAATTCCTATCGAATCGTAATAATAAACAACAACAAACTCTATAAACATAAAGTTTCTCCTCAACACGTAAATTCTTATTTTGCGAAGAAGCTTATTTAAATGAATTCCTCAATTTAGATCCGAAAAAAATAAAAAGAATCCCTTATATTTTGAAAAAGTTTTTTCAAAATATAAGGGATTTATAATTTACTTTTAAATTATTGTATAAAAAGGACTTCAACTTTTAGTTACATAAATACCTTCTTGTCTTTTTTAAAACGCTCTGTATGCATTTTCTCAGTTGTTAATACCACTTTCTGTGGAATCTTATATAATGGTAGTTTATCTTTACAGAACTCTCTTAATCGCTTTCTAAATTCACTTACACTTTCATTTGTATTTAATTTAACCACAGCCTTAACCATTTGTCCTGTGATTGCATTTTTTTCACCAACAACAGCAACCTCTTCTACTCCATCCATTAGCTGTATTACGTTTTCAACTTCAGCTGGAAATACTTTTTCTCCGCCAATATTTATAATCTCTGATTTTCTTCCTAAAATTTTAATATAATCTCCATCTACTTCCACCATATCTCCTGTCATAAGCCAGCCATCCTTGGTAAATGGACTTGGAGCATTAATATAACCAATCATTGTAGACATTGATTTGATCTGTAACATTCCATCCACAATTCTTGACTCAATATTCTCATCACTTAGTTTGATCCACAAAGAGTCATTCGATTTAGATTTCGAATATAAAACCCCATATTCTGATAACCCATACATTTGTGTAATTTTAACATGAGGGAATATTTCGTTTATTTTACTTAGTGTAGCCTCAGGCATAACTTCTGATCCATAAGAAATAGTCTGCAAACTATTTAAATTATACTTTTTATAAACCTCGCTCAGTATAAGTAAATTTATAAAAGTTGGTGATGCAGGTAAAGCTTGTACCTGATGTTTCTCAATCATGTTACATACTCGATTAGGGGTACGATCATCAATAATTACCAAACATCCTAAGCTAGAAATAATTTGGAAGAGAGTATTAACCCCTCCAATATGATCAAATAACATAAATGGTATAACACGTTTTGCACTCCTTGCGACACTGTACTTCTTTTGAAGTAATGTAAAATCATGTACAATTGCTTTACTACGTCCGGTTGTACCAGATGAAAACAATACTAATCCTGGATGTTTTAACTTTTTCAGTTGTAATAATAATTCATTTTGAATGTAATCTCTTTGTATATTGATTATTTCAAAGCTTGCGCTTTCAACTTTAATCACCTTTTCTAATTCAACTATTTCATAGTATTCTTTCTTCTTACTGTCAACCAATGAATTTAGGATCGGTACTACAGTACACCCTAATTCAATAAGCGCTAAAAACATTGCTATAGAGTACGGAGAATAATCCGCTTCCAAAGAGACTATTGTATAATCCATCTTTCTATGTTCATTTAACTCCCTTGTATAAATCTTTATTTGATTTAGAAACCACTCATATGTGTAAGTTTTATCCTCCCAAACAATAGCTTCGCATTCTTTATTCATTTCAAATCTTTCAAATAAAAAATCAATATGCATACCTAACCTCCTTTAAAATTTTCTCCTTTGATATTTTGTTATGTTAGTGATTTTAATTGTTCCTGGCATTCTAAAATATACGCAACTAATGTTTCTATTGTTTTAAATGGGCTATTATGTTGTGACATTGTATCTAAATTCACCAAATCAACTGATAAACTCAATTCATCTTCTAAGCCTTGTTCAATACTTACCAATAAAGATACCAGCCCTAACGAATCTAAATACCCCTCCCAATCATAAAGATGTGCTTTCAAGCCTTTTTCAAGATCAATTTTATTTTCAAGATTTTCATTCACTTCTTCAACACAGCACAATACGATTTGAATAATCTTTTCTTTATTTGTATCTTCCAAGTAAATACACTCCTTTTTATAAATCATCTTTTTACTATGAAGATTTCCTTCCGGCAATTGTAGTAGTATATAACATGAACACTAAATACACTTATTCTTCTACTGATAAAGTTTGTAAGTATACGTTGTAGCCTTACTCTACTTCTCTCAATTATCTTTTCCCTATTAAGACTGAAGACTATAATTATGTTGCAGAAGAAATAAAATATTCTCATGTAAGACACACTCTCTATTAATAATATTCATCATTATCAAATTAAAAGATTCGAGATCACTTAAGTTACTATCTTTTTTTAATAATTTAATATGTGCAATCTTATATAGTCTTTCCCATGATTGTTTTATATCCATTAACTCACTAGTAATATGAATAAATTTATCTTTAAATAACTCGTTCATGTCTATAAGTAAGTCATATAAAAAATATCTACTCCATCTCATATCAAATAAACATTTCAAATACAAAGGAAACATATTTCTTTGTTTATGAAAATCTTCATTTATGTTTTCTTTAAGTTCAAGGGCTGCAATCTTACCAAAATAATATATCTTATTGTTTTTTTGCATAATTAAACCTCGAACATACTCACTGGATATTTTTTTTAGTGTTCTCAAAAAAATATCTTTAAGATTTTCCATGCTTATTTTTTCCTGTATAATCACATCAATTGATGAGTAAGATGAAATTCTTTCTATACCTTTTGCTTGAGCCAATTCAGGTATAGCTTTTCCTCCTTTCCAAAAAGAATGAAACTCCTCCATTGATATCTCACCCATAAATTTATTAGGAACTGGATCTTGAACAAATACTCTATCTTCTGTAAGTTTGTTAATTGCGAGGTAATGGTCTGTAACATATTTATCCGTATGGACATCTATATGACTTTTTATAAATTTTGGGTTCAAATAATCATTACTATATGGTAGAAAAAAGGTGCTTCCTAAGGCAATAAATACTTCTTGACGATTCAAACATTCTTTTATATATTGAAGCCCCTTTTCGAAATTAGAATATACATGTTTCTCCATACGAAATGTTTGATTATATTCTAACAACTGTGTATATCTTGCTACAGAAGGTACCGATGTGATAGTATCCATACGATATGCTGGTATACTATATAACTCTTCATTCGCTATTAAACTCATGTAACTAATGCTACCCATACTTTTTAATTTATCGTGAAGAATTGGTATATAGCATGAATAATAATAAGGGACATCAAAAGTTGGAATTAATTCTTTCATTTTCACTACAGCACTCACCCCGTATTTATTTTTTTACAGCCCTATCCAGTTCTCAACAGTATAATTCAACTGTAAGTCCTTAGTAGCTTTAAATTTTCTATTTGGAATAGGTTGTCCTAATTTATCCACTTCAAAGAGCCTAAAGCCTCTTGAAAACTTAAACCTGCATGCAAGGTCCCTTGGCACTTTAAAATTCCCTGCAAAACGATTTTTTTCTATTCTATCTAGTATCATGCCTACACTCATATAAATTCGTTCACCAACTGGTGTATTTTCAGGTACTTCGACTGTTACAGAAACATCTACAAATTCTGATAATGTTTCTATTACCTTATATTTTTTAGGTATTCCTTTTACACCTTGTGTCACAAAGGTAACTTCGGCTTCTCCTATTTTCTTAGGTATAATTGTTCCATCCCCCATAACCTCTAGCACATCTGGGTTATCAACTAAAAATACACCATCTAAAACACTCATTTCAAAACCACTATCGTACGTAACAATTGGATTAATTTTCACTTTCATTCCAGTTAATCCAACTACATCTCGACCATCTAATGTAACATTAACTATGTTACCAACATCTCCAAAGAAATATATTAATGGTAGATGCATACGTTCTCCCCAGTCTTTCTCAAAATGTGCACCATTTGGATCCTGATAAAAAATTAAATCATCTCTATATTTGTAACCATTCTTCAATAAAGTTTCTGCAATATCTCTCACATGTTTTACCAAGAAAAAACCTTCCGCACTACCTATATCCATCCATATTTTCAAGTCTTTTTTTCCTTCATACATTTCATATAATTTTAATTCCGAATGATCATCTTCAACTTTCACAAAAAATGGAGATAACATCCCAATTTTCCCAAATACTTCAGGATTGCGGAAACCAA
Source organism: Bacillus sp. TCT6 (assembly GCF_056033845.1). Classification (NCBI taxonomy): domain Bacteria; kingdom Bacillati; phylum Bacillota; class Bacilli; order Caryophanales; family Bacillaceae; genus Bacillus; species Bacillus sp. TCT6. Next base: position 23,182 of record NZ_JBVYHX010000002.1, on the reverse strand, counting down.
TATTATAAGTTGATAAGCCACCTGCTGATGACCCTATTAGAGCTGTATTTTCAGCATTAGTCAATGTTCTAAAATTTTCATCAATGTAAGGTTTCACCTCATTGATTATAAATTTTTCATATAATAAACCTGAGCATTCTATATGTTTATCTGGTGAAATGAAATGACAAAACTCATTATTTTCTATGATTCTTTTATGTGCTATACCTACTATGATTATTTCCTGAATTTTACCTTCATAAATTAACATATCAGTCGTTTTATGAACATTCCATGATTCATCATTTTTTACTACTGGTTCAAACAATCGTTGCCCAGCATGCATATATAATACAGGATACTTTTGGTCCGAATTGCTTTCATAACCAGGTGGTAAATATATAAATAATTTTCTACTATTCTCAAGTATTTCAGAATGAAAATTTTCAATCGTAATCACTTTAGAAGCTCGTTCCATAGTAACCTCCAACTTTCTATTTTTCACTTGCATTAATACAGTTCTCTTCAAATTTCTTAGCTTAAAAACGTACCCTTTATTAACTTTTAAGAGAATTTTTCAGTAAAAGCTTTTGTTTTAGCTACCAGAATGAAATTCCCCCGATTTTAATTACAATTGTAATAAAAAGTAGACCTAAATAGTTAAGACTCCACCAAGATAGTTTTTTCTGCAGTTTGCCACTTTACAACCACTTCTCCAGTTCCAAAACTCGGGGTCAGATACTTATGATTCTCTCCGCCTTCAATCAATAGTGTGTTATTGATCTTTCTAATAAATTTAAATTCTAGCAAGGTATCAGCCGGAACACTTATATCAAAATAACCCGTAGGAAATTGAAACATTATTTGATTGAAAAATGGCCCTACCGCTTTGCAAGGATTCATATTTCCTAATGAATATGTGTTACCCATTATAAAAACATCACAATCTGGTATTTCGTATCCATTTTCAATAACAAATCGAATACAAACTTGCTTTGTATTTAAGACCTCTACATGTTTATAGATATTACTCCTAGTTCCCGTATCTGTTACAACAGTAATTTCATATTTACCATCGTTCACTGCTGGAACTTTTACTTTTATACTAGTATGTGACCATGAAACAACTTCCGCCTCTTTTTCCTCAAATAATACTGATCCTTTTTTAGAAGTAAAACCACATCCTTCAATACAAATTATTTGACCAACTGTTGTCATTTTATGTCCCACAGTCCCTATTAAAGGTATACTATTTACTCCTTTATGGTGCCAAACATGTACTGACCCAGGTCCAAGCCATAATGAATCTATATTATTATTTTCAACTCTAATTGCTTCACCATCTAAAAGGCCATCTAGTATGTCCTTATACTTTCTAGAAGGAAGAATTGTTTTAACATCTTTTATTTCATATCCTTCTGTTAAATTTCGATTCAACGCTATTAATACCACATCACTTCCAAAGTACCTTTCATATACATAAATATCATCCGTTATATATCTTTCTTTGGTATTTCCATATGGAAGTGCATAATTTAAACTACGAAGCGAAGATAAAGATTGTATTATCTTAAAGTTATCTGTATTCACATCAAAAGATTCCATTTGACCACGATTGTTCGGATCTCCGTTTCCAACCATATACTGCTCTGTCCCATAGTATACAGAAGGTATTCCCCTTGAAGTTAACAAGAATGCTAATGATTGTTCTATTCTACGTTTACTTTGTCCATTAATGTGAAAACGGTCCATATCATGATTATCAATAAAAGTAACAAGATTATTTACATCATTATAAATTTGATATGTTTCTTCAATCATTTTGTGTAACCCACGCATGGTATCCATTCCATCTCGAAAAACTTCACGTACTTTATGAGCAAAACTAAAATCTAATAAACTCATACCACTATTATTTGCAAAATGAATATTTCTATGGTCATACTCATTCGGATTAATATACCATTCACCAAAAATAAATACTGGTCTATAATTATAGATTGAATTTAGCCAACTTTTTTGCCAGCCATATGACATGTGTTTTACTGCGTCAACTCGTATACCATCTATCCCTTGGTCTAGCCATAATTTAATAGCTTCTTTAAAATACAAATCAATAGCTATATTTTGGTGATTTAGATCTGCAAGATTAAATAAATTACGATAAACTCCGTCTTCATATTCTTCAAAATCCGTCCCACCATTATGATGAAAATAATGATTGTAATCATTATCATATCCACCAAGTAACAATCCATTATCATATAATCTACCATTTTCAGCATAGGTCGCATCATCATGTAATGCAGGCGAAGTGTGATTAGGTGCAAAATCCATAATAATTTTTATATCTTTTGCATGAGCGGTTGTTATTAAGGTTTGAAAGTCTTCAAATGTCCCAAAAAAAGGATTTGTTCTTTTAAAATCACGAGCCCAATAGCCATGATATGAAGTACTTCCTACCAAATCATTTATTGGAGTAAAGATATTTTCTACCGGTTGAGATATCCATAATGACGTCACACCTAGTTTAGTAAAATAATTTGTATTTAATTTTTCAATAATCCCTATCCAATCTCCACCAAAGTATTTCTTTTTATTTTTCCTAGATTCATCGTATAATTCCCCTTTGGGATTATATGATGGGCATCCGTTATGGAATCTGTCCGTTACAATTTGATATATTATATCTTTAGAAAAATTAACGTTGTTCCTATTCACCTGAAGCTTATCTTTTTCTTTCAAATGACAACCTCCATTCCATAGAAGCATTTACAAGCTATTTTCAAACGTTTAGCACTCTACCCTTAAGTACTATTTGAAAAATAGTTAAAATATATTTCGCCTCCTAACTAGTAACTCATGTTTCGATTCAATTTTTCATACAAAATAATGTCTACAAGTGGGTTCTATATTTGTCCTATAAACTGTACCATTTGATTTATGTCGAAGTAAGGGAAAAAATGTCATTATATAGGGAGGATAAATATAGAAAATTCTTACATAGAATTATGCTTGCAAAATATAGCCCCAATAAAATACATAGACAAAACATTTTTTATTTGGTAATATTCACCTGAAAATATTTGGTAAAACTTTATGCAGAGAGGAGTATTAAAAGTAAATACTAGATTATTAATAAAAATACTATTTATACTACTAATACCAATCTTATATTCCAAAATAAACTATAAAATATAAATATAGCTTCCAATCTTACAAATATTAAAAACCTAGGGGAAAGCTGTAAAGAAATTTCAAAATAATCTGGAGAAATATTTTATTTTTAAAAATCTTATATAAAAATTAAAACAATATTGTACAGTTAAAATGTTCCTCTCTAAATGCTAATTAAAATTTTCTCTATAAATTAAAGATTTACTTCTACAAATTTGATAATGCCATTAGTAGATATTTTCTAGTAATTTAATTTCATAAAAATTTAAATCGACTTACATTCTAAGATTTCTATGTTTAATTTATATTACGTTTTATTTTTCAAATATGTATGTACTTAAATCCATTTCATATCTATCGTTTTTACCTCAAAATAACAATTTTTTATATTAATATAACTTTTTTACAATTAGATTCCATTCCATTTCATTAATCATCTAATTAACTTGATTACTAAAGTTCACCACTATTAGTTTGCAAACAAATTTTTATAAATGAGATACTTAAATTTGTGAGGTGACAATACTATGCAACAACAGGTCGAATTAGATTCCGCTCTTGCTGTTTCTTCAAAAAAGACATTATGGAAAAATCGTACATTTACTTTTGTATTTACAGGTTATACCTTATCAATGTTTGGAAATTCATTTCACAGTATTGCTTTAAACCTTTGGGTACTGCAAGCAACAGGAAGTGCCAAATTAATGTCTACAATTGCCATAACTCATATGGTCATGAGCATGTTGTTTTCTTCCATTGCAGGTACTGTTGCAGATAGGGTAGATCGTAGAAAACTAATGTGGATAACAGATATAATAAGAAGTCTTTTAATACTAAGTATCGCATTTTGTATTGCAATACCCGGTACCCCCTTTATTCTTATTATTATCTTAACCGCTCTTACTTCTTGTGCAGGATTATTTCAGTCTCCTGCCTTCCATGCTTCCTTAGTTGATATTGTAGGAAAAGACAAAGTTCAACAAGCTACTGGAGTATTAAATGTAGCAGATAACGTATCTCGTATTTCGGGGCTAGCAATAGGAGGAGTTGTAGTTGCAGCATTTGGTGGTAGCATTGCTATCTCAGTTGACGCAGTTACTTTTATGTTATCCGCTATTTTAGTGTTATTAAGTGGAAAGTTTCCTAATTCTACAAAAAAAACAGGAATCAAAAATTCATTTCAGGAGGACCTTGTTGCAGGCTTCAAGTATATATGGCAGAACCCTTTTGCTAAATCTGTTATTATACTCTCGCCTACTTTAATCACATTTTTCACTGCTTCATTAATGCTTATTCAAGTAATGTCTGTAAAAGTGTGGAAGGCAAATCCGATTGAATTTGGGATAATTGAATCTAGCATTCCAATAGGTTATATGATAGGCGCAGGCATTATTATCTTTTTTGATAATAAGTTACATCGACGGGGTTGGTGGATAATTCTTAGTATGGTTTTACTAGCTCCAATCTTTGTAGGGCTATCTTTTGCTCCATCTGTTCTTTATGCAGTACCATTAATTCTCCTCTTAGGAATACTTTTTTCATTTTGTACATTGCTTGTCAATGTGATTATTAAAGTTGAGGTAGATCCTGAGTTACAGGGAAGGACTTTTGGAACACTCGGTTCTCTTACGAGTATTGCATCACCAGTCGCTTTAGCAATTTCCTCATTTTTCGCTGACATTTATGGTTCACCATTAATCTTATTAATAAATGGGGTCTTATTATTTATTTCAGGACTAATTGTAATGTTCTTTCTTAAATCAATTAGATCATATAAATGATTCTATTTCGTTATAAAAAAATTTAAGTATCCAAACTTGAAAAATGCCGAAATTGTTAAGGATATCAACTCTTTCGGCATTTTTCCTATATCACTTAAGGAGAGATTTTTATGCCAAAGAAAATACTTATACTCGGAACCTTCCTGATAGCGGCTAGCCTTTTAGGTTGCACAGATATAGAACACAAAGATACTCTCAACAAAATAGAAGCACCCGAAAAAGAACCAGTGGATGTAAAAGAAAAAGTTGCACTTAAACATATGACAGCAGAAGAATATTTAAAAAACTATAATAAAATTAAGAGTACTGTATCTACACAAGGTATTGAAATTCTTCCATTTAATCTTGAACTAGAAAAGAAATCCAATACATATAGATTTTATTATCCTAAAAAAGTAGATAAATCAGATCAAGATATGAAATGGGTAAGTGTCATGTTAGGAGAAAACGGAAAAGTAATTGATGGAATTCTGTATACTGGCTACGCAGATATACCTACGATTAAAGCAATGATTCAAGCTACTAACATTACATGGACTAATGAATTAGATCAGTTAATTGGTTCAATAGGAAATGAAGATTTTTCAAAAACATTGGAAATTGAAAAAGTAAAACTATCTGTTAAAGGTAATTCGAAAAATATTAAAGTTATGATAGATTCAATGAAATTAGATCCACCTCAATCCCTTTAAAACAACTATAATCCCAAATTCCTATTTAATTTCTTTAATTTTACACTATATAGAAATTTATTTAGCTTTTAATAATTAAGTCTAGCTATGGGACTATACAAAAAATCGTCAGCGCTTTTAAAAAGTAACTGACGATTTTTTTATTCTCTTACATTTTTATTTAAATTGGCATCAACAATATGACTCTGTCTATTTATTTAATTCTAACTTCCAAAACATTATTCCATAATTTCAAAAAGGTTATTGCCATTATTACCACCTGGTAATATAAATTTCACATGTTGATCTGCTGGAATAGTTATATAATGATATTGATCAGGTTTAGTTAATTTGGTTGTGCTTTTCCAAGTTCCTGAAGTCCAGTACGTTACTTGTGAAAAAAATGCTAGTGGCGGGAATTTCTCTGGATCGGTTGACTTATCATTATCTGATATAATTTCAGGCTTAATTCTAATTTTCTTTCCTGCCGCATTTTTAAATTGAAAATCATAAACAATTCCATAGTTTCCTTCAAGCGTTGGGTTAGAATTTTCTAGATACCATATAGGTGCTTCGTATTCATTAATACCAACACGAGGTTGAGGATAGGCTTTACTTGTCTTTGAACCTACATAAAAGGTACTTGTTGTTACATTATCAATAACAGCATACCTTTCATCGTAATTATAATTAGCAGTTGAAGTAGTTTTATTATAATTTTTAACCTGTGTTGTTTTTATAAGATCAAAAATTTCTGATGGGCTAGAGAACTGTCCATCTGGTTTTTTCTTTGAAACAAATTGACGTAGGGTTAATTTTGCGTTCGGAATAAACTTAATTTTTCCATTAACTGCAAAAGTATCTTCTACATCTTTTTCTAATATAAATACATGCCCATCTGCTGGAATAGTAATAACTTGATCATTGTTACTATTTCCATATTGAACTATAGTACTAGATGTAATGCCCATTATATCCCATGAACCATCTGAACTAACCGGATATGCTGCATTTACAGCACTATTTTTAATTCTTATAGTTTGCGGTTGACGATCTTCATTGTGTATAGCATATCCAAATTTCAATTGACCTCCAGTATAATTTCGATTAAAAAATTCAGCACTATACTCTTGATTTGCTTCTAATATTCTTTCATTTGTGTAGTAAGCATACTTACCAGCTTCAAAGTTTGATCCCATATTTGGATTATCGTATACACTTTCTGGTGCATTTGTATATATGTACTTTGCTCCACCTTGTTTATACTTTATTTGTGTAATCATAGAAGCCTCTACTCCTCCTGAACCAGTTACTCCTAAAAACAAAAGTGACGATAGTAAAACTGAAGAAAAAACTTTTCTGTTCAAAAATACAGCTCCCTTCCATTTATTACAACTAAATCTAGCATACGCCTTACATACAATAAATGTAAATGGAGTGTATAGCTGTTGTTATTGAGAAATACTGATCTAATAAAACATACTCTTAATGGTTATATATGTATTAGATGCAAAATTGCATATTTAATTCAGATATATTGATGTACAATAAAAATGAACTACTCAACATTTTTATTTTAAGTTAGTATAACAAGCCCTAACTACCTAAAGAACTCAAGTAAACGTATCTTATGTCATTTTAAAAAATACAAAAAGCGCCCTTAGGAAGGGGCGCTTTTTGTATTTTTTGTTTTAGAATTTCTCGATTTGAACCGTAAAGTGTGGTTTGAATTTTACTTTAATTGTTTTCCCCCCTTCTTGGACTTACAATGAGTCATTGCGGGGATAGATTCATTTCACCAAATTCATCTTGTTTTCAAAGATATATTTATTTTCTTGACCTCCCCCTTTTTCTATACGATGTGAAAGTGGGGGTAGGTCAAATGATATAATGCATCCATTCTTTTTAGAATAGATAGTCGTTACAGAAGAGCACTTTCCGAAATGCTTTTACAACTACATTAAAAATAACGTTTTTGCTAAAATAATAACTCTAGAGAACTTGGACACATTTATCAATTTATTCATCTTTAGATTCATGTTAAAATCCTTTTTGAGTACGACATAACTCAATCTTATCCAGCCCTGTAACATTTTCTGTAGGGCTTTTTTTAACAAGCTGTTAGTTAATTGTGCTGACTACCTCGATTTACAAAACAAAGATTTTGTTCACTTTTTGATACATTTATGAAACATTCATGTGTTATCTTGAATACGTTCTTTTATATTTATAAAACCGTGTGAGATTTACCATCACGAGAAGCCCTAGAGCCCTAACTCTAGGGCTTCTTCATTAATAATAAAGATTTTCTATTCATTACCTTTGCGAAAAATTTCTAGCTACTCCTATTACGAACCGTTTTACACATATCTCGGATGAACTTCAGAATCACATATTATTTTAACTACTGCTATTCTTCTCTAATTACATCTATAACGTTATCCTTTTTAATTTTCCAAAGTGGAATTAGTACCGATACATAACTAATCAACAGTGCAGTTATAAATGTGATAAAGCTAGATTGATAAGGAATAATCCATTCAAACGACACCGTATTTGACAGTGCTACATAAAGAATATATGACAGCATACAGCCGAAAAAGATCCCTTGTATGCTTCCAAAGAAACCGTACAGAAGTCCTTCATATATAACCATCTTTTTCAAATCCTTCTGTGACATACCAATCGATTTTAAAGCAGCCAATTCTTTTCTTCTCATAATGATGCTGACTGTAATGGTATTTAAAATATTTACACATCCAATTAGTGTAATAACAGCTATAAATCCGTACCCTAATATTTTTATATAAAGTATATTGTCTGTATGGAAATTACTTTGAACAATATTATTTTGTACATCTATAGATGCATCTTCACCCAGTTTCTTTTGTATATCTAAAATTGTAGCATCAGCCCGAGATTGATTCTCTAAATCAATTTCAAAACCTGTTAATTTTTGTGGAGATGGTGTAATATATTCGGCTATTTGTTCACTAGTAATAAAAGTTATGGTATCCATCACTCTGCTCATATTAAAAATGTCCAATTCTACAATTGCAGCTATTTTTAAAGTTTCTAGTTTTTCTTCATTGTAGGAGATTTCCTCTGTAGATTTTCTTTCTTGCTGACTTGTTATTTGGATTTCATCCCCTACCTGAAAAGTACTTAGAGAACCTATATATTTTTTACTTGTATTCATATCATTTGATGCAGCTTGTTTTACTAAAATAACCTCTTTTTCACGATTTAATTTTGAAATATCAATTCTTCCACTAGTTACATTTTCAGCTAGTTTCTTTAAACTATTCTCATCGTATGCTTTTATTTGTGTTTTCATAATTTCTACAGTTTGATTATTATATTTTACTTTTTGATACAGCGATTCATTTCCTTGTAATTCTTTAATTTGTTTAATTTTTGGTACTTTCGTATAAAAATTATTTGCCTGATATTGCTTGTACAGCTTCTCTACGTTATTAACTTTATAAATATTTTGACTCATACGATCTATGCTAGGCTTGTCTAAATTTGAATTAACCGTAACTGATATATCCGATTTTAGAGCTTGAATTTCCGGTTGTTTACGCTGAATGGCAGTATCTATCAGAAACGTAAACGTGATATACAGTACACTACTTATAATAATAGACAAAATTGTAACTGTATATCTATTGGGATTCCTTTGGATATTTTTTAATGCCATACTTAACGGAAAAGATAGTGGTTTCTTTAATTTTGTTCTCTTTTTTTTCTTTATCTTTTCTTTTTTTATAGCTAATCGGCTACTTACGGCTAATAACGGTGAAATTCTACCTGCAAAAAAAGCAGGAAAATAGCTTGAAATATAAACAGTTATCAATGTAATTAAAGAACATACACATATAATTAACCAATCTAATTTAATTGTATATCCTATAGAGTTTTTAAGTACGTTTATCAATACTTGATTAAGTAAAAAGACTACTAATATACTGCACAAAATCCCAAAAAAGATAGCAATAATAGAAAGAAATGTTGCTTCCCTTATCACAATTTTTCTGATTTGTTTTTTTGTAGCTCCTATACTCCTCAATAACCCAAACTGTTTCATTCGCTCTACTATACTAATTTGAAATGCATTGTAAATAATAACAATTGTAGAAATCACAACAATCCCAATACTAATAGCGGCTGCCGCCATTATCTCCACACTAGGCTTTAAGGCTCTCTTTAATTGGTCATTCACTCTTATATTTTCTTTATTCGTCAATATTTTAAATTGATTTTCAACTTCATCAAAGTTTGCGTACTTATGCAATTCAATCAATACGCTACCTTCACCAACTTTGAACTTATTTTTATATGTCAATAATTGACCAGTTTTATTTTCCTGAGTACTACTAGACTTATTTAGCAAACCAACAAGTTTATATTTTTTTTCATGAATAGTAAACATACCGCCTAATTTAAGATTGGGACCGAAGTAAGGCAGCATCCATTCTTCCAAAACAGCCTCGTTTTCATTTGAAGGCAGCTTACCTTCTACAGGAATACTAGACTTTAATAGCTTGAATGCTTGATGATCTGCATACATATAAGAAACAGCTATATCATCAACATGGAGCACCTCTCCTGGAGTTATGATGCCATAAGAAGATATATTCGGATTACTTTTTATCATATTGAAAAGCTTTTGATTATAATTTTCAACTGAAATATTTGCAGAACCCATAGAACCTTTTTTAGCATTTTCAATTCCCGAAGTGTATCCACTATTAAAAAAAAGTCCAATCGTTGTTATTAGCCCCAATGCTAAAATAATACCTGTTAATGTTAGCAGAGTACGTTTTATATTACTTCTGAGATATTTTTGACTTAACTGTTTGTAACTATGAATCAATACTCCTCCCCTCCACATTTTTCTTGATTTTGCACTAATTGTTTATCTGAAATAATTATGCCATCTGTAATGGTTATAATTCGATCAGAGTTTGATGCGATAGCAGGATCATGAGTAATTAAAATCACCGTCTGATTATATTTTTTAGCCGTTACTTTTAATAAATTCAGAACTTCTTTTGTATTTTTTGTATCTAGATTTCCGGTTGGTTCATCCGCTAAGATAATATCGGGTTTATTTATAAGAGATCTACCAATAGATACCCTTTGTTGTTGACCACCCGATAATTCAGAAGGCAAATGATCTCGTCTTTCATTTAACCCTAGAGTTCTTATAATTTCATCCAGGTAATGATCATCTACCTGTTCTTCGTCCAATAGAGCTGGCAAAGCAATATTTTCTTGTACATTCAAGACAGGAATTAAATTAAAAAACTGAAATATAAAGCCAACTTTTCTTCGGCGAAAAATAGAGAGTTCATTATCTTTATAATTGTAGATATTTTCATCACCTATAAACACATTTCCCGAACTCGGACGATCCAGCCCTCCTAAAATATGCAATAAGGTACTTTTACCAGAACCTGATGCACCAACTATGGTTACGAATTCTCCCCTACGAATGGAAAGATTAATTCCTTTTAACGCCTGTACTTGCGTTTCTCCTTCTCCATATGTTTTTACTACATTTTCTAATCTAACAACCTCCATACAACTCATCCTTTTCACAGATTAATTTTGAATCTCTACAAAATAAATTTTATCCTTATCGTACTCACCATTCTCGTCTTTCACTGCATACACTTTTGAAACGTATTCGACCACCTTTTTTACTTTGTTTTTATTTTTATAATCAAAATTTTCTTTTGCAAACTGAATTAACGAAAGGCTTACTTCTTTTTCTTTTAATTGTTTATACGTTTCCTCATTAACAATTACTATCGGTGATGAAAAATAGCCAATCCAATTATTTTGTTCAATATGTTGAACAGGTATCATTTGTCCATTTAAATTTAAATTCCCATCCTTAACTTCCTCATTTTCCGCTTCTTTTCTATAAAATAAATTTTTTTCACTCGCTAATTCTTTTATTTCTTTTACCGGGGTTGAAGTTATTGAACTATCTTCTTTAGATAAGGGTGTTCTTACAATTCCTTTTTTTAAGAATTTTTCTGCTGTAGATTTTGTAATAACCGCGTATTGTTTCTTTCTAACAGATGACTTATCAAGTTCTTTGTCCATCTCTTCTTCAGTCATATTTTCTCTTTTTTCTTTCCATTCTTTCTTAATATCTTCTTTCTGTTCGGTAGTGAGTTCTTGTTTTATTAATTCTGTGACCAATTTATAACTATAATCTGTTGTTTGTACATTTTGATCTTTATACAAATCTTTAACATCTGATATATTTTCTTTTGTTCCAGATACCATGATACCGTTTACTGGTTGTGAGGGACCATTTATATACCGATTTACAGCAAACCCTATACCTATAAAAATTGCTGTTACTGCTAGAAATCCTATTATCTTTTTCATTTTCTTCCTCCTCATATACTATGTTTAATCTGGGATTAGAACAGTAGGTTTTTTCTTTATATAAACAGTGGCTAAAATGCTACAAATCTTAATAAAGAATGATTACCTTCAGTATAGACGTCTTTAATTGTTAATTGAATAACTCTTGTCTTACTATGTATACTTTAATCTTACAATTTAGTAAGATTACTAAATCTAACTTTTTATATACTCGTAACTCTTATCAAGATATTTTTTAAAATTGTACACTTAGATGGCTTTTATACACTTATTTTAGTACACACATACTTTTCAAATTCTCGAAAATCCTCTCCCATTCGGCTCTTCTTCTCAATGATCTGTTTTTTAAAATTCATTTACATAATTAATGCGAATCCAATTTTCATTTAACATTTTTGTATAAGTTAACTTAACTTAAATAAAATATTAATGATTTTATAAAAACGTACATATTCAACAAGACTCTATTACAAGTTTTTTTTTAATATAAGCAAGAACATGTATGAATTACGTAAATATTCTGCTTTAAATAAATGTTGTATCTCATTATGTACTGAAAAGCTTCAAGCCGATTTGGGTATTATGCTTATACTCAGAAAGGCCTCTAAAAGTCCATTTCCATACTAAACTATTTTAAATTAGCCAATCAACGTGTAAAATAACTTTCATAATCTAAAATACTGCCATAATCAAAGACAAATGAGGAGAGATACTGTGGATAAAGTATTATTCGTTGAAGACGATAACGATCTAGGAATGGCTATTGAGTTTACTCTAAAAGGAGAAGGACTTGAAGTTATAAGAGTTTCTACTGTACAAGATGCAAAAGACCAATACGAAAATAATAAATTTGACTTAGCTATATTGGATGTTGGACTCCCAGATGGAAATGGGTATGATTTATGTACCTATCTTAAAAGAAAAGGTGATATACCTATTATTTTTCTCACAGCGCTAGATGAGGAGGCAAATGTAGTAATGGGCCTTGAAATTGGTGGTGATGATTATATTACCAAACCCTTTAGGGTAAAAGAGCTATTATCTAGAGTAAAGGTACAATTAAGAAAAAAAATTAAAACAGCTTCTAATACTATATTGAGGTCTGGAAATATACAGCTTGAAGTTGAAGCGACCAGAGCTTTTAAGCATGAAAAAAGTATAAATTTAACACATTTAGAATACAAACTCTTATTAACGTTAATGCTAAATCCTCATAAAGTGTTACAAAGAAATGAGCTATTGAAAAAAATAGTAGATGAAAGTGAAGTGTTTTTCGATGAAAATACTCTTTCCGTTTATATAAAAAGATTAAGAAGTAAAATTGAGGATATTCCACAAAATCCTAACTATATAATCACACAAAGAGGTGTTGGATATTTCTGGAACAAAGACGTCTGTAAGGAGTAATTTAATGATAAATAGAGAAATAAAAATTAATATACTTACATTAGCATTAATCTCTTTTTTATTTATTATATATCAAGGTATCACAGTTCATATTCTATACGACCATTTAAAGAATGATTATATTACTATTTGGAGTGAAATTACCGGGAAACTAATTGCACAAAACCCAGAAAATGAATACGAAATAATACAAGCACTTACAAATGATACAGCGAATAAAAAAGAGTATTCCAGTCATGGAGAAATGCTATTAAATCAATATGGTCTATCTGCTGAATTGGACTCAAGACTTTTTCCTTATTTAAATAAACAAATATCCCAAAACAATATATACATGTTCCTTGGAGTAATAGGGTTCAGCTTAATCCTAATTTTTCTAAATTACTTACAATATAAATCTTTTTTCTTAAAAATTAGAAATGTAACAGCTGCAGCGAATAAAATTATTGAAGGTGATTACACCATTGATATCAAGGAAAATAGAGAAGGAGATCTAGCTAAACTTGCTAATTCTTTTCATAAACTGAAAAATGTTATTAGAAAAAGTATGCATAATTTAACGGAAGAGAAACAATTTTTAATTCAAACTTTACAAGATATTTCTCATCAACTAAAAACACCACTCTCAACACTAACAGTGAACAATGATATCTTATTACAAGGTAAATTAAATGAACAGCAATATCATTTTTTACACAATAATGATGTTCAAATTTCAAGAATCAGCTTTTTAATACATAATTTATTAAAAGTTTCAAAAATAGATGCTAGGGCAATACTATTTGAAAAAGAAAACTCTGATATTATTGATACAATTTATGAGGTCATTGCTAGTTTGAACAGTAAATTAAATAAAAAAAATATGAACATACATTTAAAAGCCAATGAAAAAACATCACTTTTCCATGACAGTATTTGGATGCAAGAAGCTTTACTAAATATTTTAAAGAATTCCATTGAACATTCAAATGATAATAGTTCTATTTATATTGAAGTCACAAACTCTCCTATTCATACTGAAATTGTAATTCAAGATTTTGGTGAAGGTATTGCGTCAGAAGATTTGCCATATATATTCGATAGATTTTACAAAACTAAAAATTCTAATAAAGAAGGGTCCATTGGAATTGGCTTAGCACTAGCAAAATCAATTATCGAAGCTCATCATGGATTTATTAAAGTAGAAAGCCAAAAACATTCATTCACAAAATTTACAATAACTTTTATGAAGTATTAATAGTTCATAAAAGTTATTGTAAAACCCTAACCTTTGAGTATATTTAAAAATTAATCATCTGTTAAAAAAAGAAATTCGATTAATTTTTCATAAATGACTGTAGAGAGAGGATTTTTTCGCTTTAATGGTAATTAAAAATCTTAGCTTGATGGGCATAGAGTCACCATATCAAAAAAGAAAATTTTAATTTAGAATACAATTTAGACACAAAATATCCGATTCCTTGTATGCTAAGGGATCGGATATCTATTTTACTGTTTTATATAGTGTACAATTTCTCGCCTACGAGGTCTGTGTAGCATCAGATTCACAATTAAATATACCAATATATTAAATGACTAAATAATACAAACAGTATGAAGAGAAGTTCTACTCTTTGCATACTGTTTTACATTTGTTTATAAGTTTCATACGAAATTCGTGGAAAGATGACAGCATCTCTTTTATAAACAAGGCTAAAAAGTTACCATACCTGACAACGGAAATATTAATGTAACTCTAGTTCCTTTATTCACTTTAGATTCAATGCCAATTTTCATTCCTAATTTTGAGCATAGTTTTTCGCATAGATACAAACCCATTCCTGTACTTTTGCTAAATCTCCTTCCATTCTCTCCAGTAAATCCTTTTTCAAAAACTCTATTTATATCTTTAGTTATTATCCCTACTCCATTATCCTCTATAGTTAGTATTACTGAGTTAGCTTTCTTAATTGAGTATATACGTATCATTTGTTCTTTGTTATTTGAGTACTTTATGGAATTTCCTAATATTTGATTAATAATAAATTCAACCCATTTTCTATCACTATATACGATGTTATTAATATCTTTTATATCTAATTTTATTCTCTTATGAATAAAATCTCTATAATTTCTTTTAATTACAGTTCTTATTACATCATCAAGGTTGATTGGTTTTATAATATAGTCTTTATTAACGTTATTGCTTCGAGAATAATACAGAACCTGTTCTACAAATCCCTCGATTCGATCCATTTGAGAGTCAATTTTATTAGTTACTTCATTTTGATTATTTTCAATTATTAACTTTGTAGAAGCTATTGGTGTCTTAATTTCATGCACCCATGTCTCTATATATTCTCTGTAATCTATTTGCATATCTCTATAATATTTTACATTTTCATGCATATCCCTACTTACTTCTTTCAGTATAGCGTTAAGCTTTTCCCCATGTATAAAGTTTGCTTCCTTTACTACCTCTGGAAGTAGGTATTTTTTCTCCAAGTTTTCTAATATGCCGTTAATCTCATTATAATAATTTTTACATTTTATAAATTCTATAGCCATATATGAAATCAATGGAAAAAACCAAATACAAAAGGCAAAGAATATTATAATGAACTGAACATTCGCAGTCAGCAATATACCTGCTAGTATAATAAATACCAGTACATTAGATAGTATTACTACCATTTTATCTTTAATAAATTCACCTATATTCATGGCATTATATACCCTAACCTTCTTCTTGTTGCAATTGGATTTTCTATCCCTATCTCTTCAAGCTTTTTTCTTAATCTATTTATATTAACAGTTAAGGTGCTATCATCCACAAAATAATCAGATTTCCATAAGGTTTCCATGAGTGAATCTCTTTTTACAATATTACCGCGATTATTTATTAAGCATGAGAGTATCTTAACTTCATTTTTAGTTAACTCTACAGACTTGTCTTGATAAGTAACTGTTGCATTTGAAAGATTTAAATTAAAATCTCTATAAATTAAGATATTATTCGTCTTTAAATCTCCAGATGTTCTTCTTAAAATGTTTGTTACTCTTGCTAATAGTATTTCTGTATTATAAGGCTTTGTTATAAAATCATCTGCTCCTAAATTCATACTTATTAGTTCATCTACATCACTATCTCTGCTTGTAACCATGATGATTGGAACATCTGAAGTTTTACGTATTTCTCTGCATATATAATAGCCATCGAACACAGGAAGATTTATGTCTAGTAATATAAGGTCTGCATTCTCACTTTCTATATATTCGATAATATGATTAAAATCTGTGGGAGCCTTTACTTCATATCCATACTTTATAAAAAAATTTTGTAATTCTTCTCTGATGATTTCATCATCTTCAATAAGAATGATTTTTTTCATGACTTTTCCCTCCCTATACAGAATATAAGGCTATTACATCATGAGAAACAAGGTGTAATAGCCTTAATGAGCATTATAAAATCAAGTATTACTTTTTACAATATTTTTATACCCGACATATGTCGTGTAGAAATATCCTACATAAACAACAAGAAATACTAAGCCAGTCATCAATGCTGGTAAAATAATGTCTGTTTGTTGAAATGCGTTAATATAATTATTGACTACATAAATTCCAACTATAGAATGAATTATGGCAAGAATAACTGGAAGACTAAAGTATACGAAAGTTTGAATAAAAATCGTTTTGTCGATCATTGTTCCGTTTGAACCAATTCTCTTCAAAGATTTATATCGATCTATGCTATCACTGGCTTCTGATAATTGTTGAAGAGCTAATACAGCCATACTCGTTATTAAAAATACAATACCTATATATATCCCAATAAACAGTATGATAGTTTTCAATCCCTTACTTTCTGCACAAACTTCATCCTTTGATTTGCCTGATATACGATTAATATTTAATTTCGGGCCATTTTCGTCATAAAAGCCCCGTGCAACGTTATCATATTTTTTATTATGTTCTTCTCTATTTCCATCTAAATAATTTACATTAAGTACGGATGCAATAATTTTGTAGCCTGATAAAAACTCATCATTTATAACGATTGTGAAGTAATTAGTTCGCACATCAGAAGTGTAAAGATTCTCTTGTATAACTTTAGCGTTTTTTACCAGATATTCTTTTTCTTTAATATTCACCTTATTGCTATTTTTTAATCTTTCATTTATCGAATTAACCAACCGGCTTTCATTTGATAAAAGTAAAACTTCATTGTTATTTAAAGTGATTTCCTTTTCACCTTTAAGATTTAAAATTTTATTATAATCAGATACTTTAATGAAATCCAGACCGCTATCCTTATAATCTTTACGTTCTGGTACAAAGTCCACCACTTTCATCCCTGTTCGATATACATTATAAGATACATATTTTTCTTTATTACTTATTTTAAAATTAACTTTATTTAATACGTCTTCTATAGTGTAACTTTCATCCTTATTCTCCAACGTAATACTAGCATCAAATGGTGTTACTTCTTTCATTGTTGCGTCCATCATTCTGTTAAAGCTGATTCCTGTAGATAACGCCACCATTGTAAGGAATAACATTAAACAGATTAAAGACATGGATATAAAATTTGTATTAACCTTACTATTTATTTGTTTGATGATAAATATATTTAACCCTTTAAAATAGACTTTTTTATTCTTCTTTACAACATATAATATAAATCCAGATAAACTAAAGAAAAACAGCAATGTACCTAATATGCCAAGAATGATTGATACCATGAGCATAGGATTTTTAAAATTCAATCCGATTTTTAGTACAGTCACATATGCATATCCAAGTGATGCTACACACATAATAAATGTGATTACATAGATAAAAGGATTTCTAAATTTTACATCTTCGTTTTTTCTACCTGCTGTTAACAAATCAATTATTTTGTATTTAGAAACAACATATACATTAAATAACATAACAAGTAAAAACATAATTCCAAAGTATAATACGCTTTTACCTATAGCACCTGTTGAAATTGCAAATTTATATTTATTGATGGGCAAGTCAAATAGCTTTAATGCAAATGTAGATAACCCCTGCGATACTCCAATACCTATTATAAGTCCACTCACTAAAGATATAACGCCAACTAGAAATGTTTCTGTTACTAATATTCTGGATATGTTTCTTCTTCCCATACCTAAAGTCATGTATATTCCTAATTCTTTTTTACGTTTTTTAATTAAGAAATTATTTGCATACAATATTAAACCACCTAATATTACGGATACAAATACTGACACATTTGAGATAGCGTTCATTACTGTAGGCACATACTTTCTATCTGAAGCGCTAATTTCCATAAGTGCCTTTTGTGATTCTATTGAGTTAAAGCTATAAAATATACAAACAGCCAGTGTTAGTGTTAAGAAATATATTGCATAATCTTTAAAACTTTTCTTTACCTTCCCCATAGCAATCTTAGAGTACATTATTATCGTCACCTCCAAGAAGGGTTATAACTTCGATAATTTTAGTAAAGAATTCTTTTCTGGAATCATTTCCTCTTACCAACTCGATAAATATTTTGCCATCATTAATAAAAAGAATTCTATGAGCATAGCTTGCTGTAAATGCATCATGAGTAACCATAAGTATTGTAGCTTTTAAATCCTTATTAAGACTTTCAAATCTTTCGAGTAATAATCTAGCTGATTTAGAATCTAACGATCCTGTTGGTTCATCTGCAAGCACTAAAGATGGATCTGTTACGATGGCTCTTGCCGAAGCAACCCTTTGTTTTTGTCCGCCTGATATTTGATAAGGGTATTTGCTTAATACTTGTTTAATGTCTAAATATTTTGCAACCGCTTGTATTTTTCCATCAATTTTTGAACTTGCCTCACCTTTTATAGTTAACGCTAGAGCAATATTTTCATAAGCAGTAAGGGTATCTAATAAATTAAAGTCCTGAAATACAAATCCTAATTCATTTTGTCTAAACTTATCTAGCGACTTTGATTTTAACCGAGTAATGTCACTATTATTTATCATTATTTTTCCCGTAGTAACATGATCAATCGTTGATATACAGTTAAGCAATGTAGTTTTGCCACTTCCTGAAGGCCCCATTATCCCAACAAATTCTCCCTCATCTATCTTAAAACTAATATTATCTATAGCCTTTGTTACATTATCTTTATTACCATAATATTTTTCGATTTTTTCTACACTTAATATATTTCGCATTAATACTTCTCCTTTTTCATTATAAAAATTCTTTAACTCCCCTTCATTTTATATAATTTCATTAATAGTATCGTTGGAATTACATTTCATTAACATTACATTTTTGTTATATTGAGTGATACCTCTACATGTAAGTTATCAGAAATCACAGTGGTATACGTAAGATTTATTCGATGCCTTACCAAATGGACAGATAAGTTTTGGTGCAAAAATGATAAGCATTAAGTAATTAGTAGAAATAAACAAACTAGTTACGGCGTAACAACAGCTCAATTTAAAAGATATGGATTTATATTCATTTCACAAAAAGATTTTGAAAACAGAAAAGGATTTGACCTTTAAGGCCAAATCCTTTTTATTATTTCGCAGCAAGTTTTTCTTTCACTTTTGTAGGAAGCTCATCCTAGTTCACTTCTTTTTAATTGGATTTATTATTAATTACGGTACATGAAATTATTAATAATAAAATAATTTTAGTTAAAACCTTTGAATTTTCCCGCATTATTTCTGATGTAAATTCCCATATTATATTTATATATACTGCTATACAATTAAAGCGCACTGCTCAACACTTTTCGTTTAAGTTAGTCTATCAATTTCTAACTACCTAATTAACTTAAGTAAAAGTTAATTTAAATTATTTTGGAGGTACAATATACACCTATTTAGTCGTCTTTTGTATACAATTATATCATCAATTAGTTTTTTTCCTTCTTCAAATGTTAGCTCAAGAGGATGACGATGATACTGTGCTTCTGCACGACAATGCAGACACTTTAATCGACACGTTCTTGTTAACTCCCATATTACAATAAGAGGATTTTTATGAAAATCACGATTAACCCTCCCAACAATTGATATTCTACTTGTAAATTTATTAATGAATTGATGGTGTGAGGTACATCACAATTGAACTACATCGATTAGAAGTGAAGAATTCCTAAGTTAAGGAATTTGGGCTTTTTAAGTTGATAAGAATATCTTAGTTTTAGTTCTATGTACCTAGCTACAATAAATACATATCAACATTTTTGTGTATTATTTCACATTGGATTGATGACTTATACCGAGCAGATAATTTAAATTATAAGTATATTCGACAATAATTGATTATTTTCTGAATTTTCTTGAAAAAGTTGTAAAATCATACCATTTTTTCTTCTATTTTGCTATGATAGTTACAATTTAATTGGATTAGGATATTTCTATAAGATGGGGGCGTATATTATGAGTGTCTCAGTAAAAGGAAATGAGCAGTTAACCTCTCTATTGAACGACTGGTATCGAGCTATGCTATCTCAACAAGTTATAAAAGCTACTAATCTAAAAAAGAAAATTGATGAAAAAATTAATCAGTTAAGCATTGAACCGAATCAAGAGCATCAAAATCAAAATTTATTACTATATTACTCACTACTTGAATTTCGTTACACTGTCTTAACAGATAGCCTTGGTATTCAACAAAATAGCTTTGATGCCATCAGCGATTATGATATGCCTACAGACCATTTCCTACGCTTCTATTATCATTTTTTTAAATCCATTCACTCCACTTTTATATCAAATTATACTGAGGCAGAGGAACATTATAAACTGGCAGAAAAGATATTAGTAGACATACCAGATGAAATTGAACACGCTGAATTCTACTATAGAATTTCTACTTTTTATCACCATACCTATAACATGCTCGCTTCTATCGAATACGCAATTAAATCGAGAGCAATATTTTCAAAGTATGATGGTTATGAAGTAAAATCAGCCTTTTGTAATAGTTTGTTAGGTGGTTGCTGTATCTATTTAAAACAGTACGAACAAGCTGAAGAATATCTACAATGTGCAATTGATTTACTACAAAAAAATAAGGAAGAAGATTCCTTGTTATACGTAAAAAGTACTATGGGGTGGCTGTATTCTGATCAAAGTATGTCTACTTTAGCCATTCGTCACCTTTCAGAAGTAACAGAGAAAATCCCTACACACTTCAAGGCTATCTTCCTACAAGCTAAAGAACATTATAAATTAGGAGAACAATCGACGGCTAGCAAACTCATTGTTAAGGGATTAAAAATCTGCAGAGAAATCCATAACAAAGAGTATATATATCACTTCTTTATTTTAAAAAGATTAAATGAAAACATTCCATTGGAAGAATTAGAAAAAATCATACAAGAAGGAATCTTATACTTTGAGAAAGAAGAGTTATGGGAATATGTTGTCGAATACGCTGAATTATTTGCCACAAAATGTAGACAATTAGAGAACCACACAAAGGTAAGTGACTATTTCCATATTTGTTATCAAGCAAGACGAAAATTAATTGAAAAAGGAGTGTTAAAATAATGAAAAAAATTAGCTTATTATTATCTGGCATTGCTTTCATTGGGGTGTTAACGTTGGGTATTTCTCAGTTTTCTAATACAGATCAGCTTGCTACTCATGGACATTATCCTGCTCCTTCATATAATGTTAACGATTTTGATGGTGCACCACAACAAATTTAATGTAAATATATTTAAAAACCCTCCAAATGGAGGGTTTTTAAAATGGCTTATCTGCCTGTTCAATACATATAGAGAGTACATATTATACTTATTTACTTATGTTATAAGATTTTTCATTTCCACTCTGTAACAAAGTTCTAGCATCCTCTTCTAGAATCTCAACTTAAATCTTAAATCCACCAATTCACTCTTGAAGTTCTTCCGCCATCTGTGCTAATTGTATTGCTGAAGAATTTATCTCTTCCATAGAAGCATGTTGTTCCTCAGATGAACCAGCTATCGTTTGCATACTTGAAGAATTCTCTTTTACAGCCATTGCTATTTAATCAATCGATGTATCGACTTTCATTGCATCAGTTGTCATTTTATTTGATAGTTCTACCATACCATGTACTTTTGATACAATATCATTTGCAGATTTTGAAATCTCATAAAAACATTGTTTAATATCATTCGCAACCTTACTTCCCGACTGTACTTCTACGCCTACTTCATTCATAGCTTTTACAGTCTCATGTACTTCTGCTTGTATTTCCTTAATTAAACTTCCAAATTTTAAATTTGGAATCATTTATTTTCTAAAAAACAATTCCACATCTTTATCAACTCATTTTAGAATATTTAAACAATAATTTCATATACATTCCCTGTATAAACTATTCATTCTCTTTTATATAAGACCTAATTTTTTACTTCTGATAAATTCTTAAACATTGGATTATTATACACAACCCCAAAAACATGACGTATTTTGTAGAATTTTGTCTATCAATATGTATGTACACCCTTTTGTAGTGGATATAGACTGTGAGGTGTAAGGAGATACCTTACAAAATAATAAAAAGGAGAATATAGAATGAGTAGATTAACAAAATTCTCAAAGTTAGCATTTACAACTTTAATCGCGGTAAGTAGTTTAAGTACCTTTGTTTCGTCGCACAGTGTACAAGCTGACACCTTAAATTCTAATTACCAAGACACTGTAAAATTCATACCACCTTCTAGTGCTAGGCCAACATTGGAACAAAAAACACTATTGTTCTCGAATCAAAAGTTA
>NZ_JBVYHX010000001.1:5205000-5265854 GCF_056033845.1 Bacillus sp. TCT6 | reverse complement strand
TTTATTAATTTACCATATACAAACTATTAACGTCAATACTTTTTAATAAAAAGTTCTTCTTCTTACATAACGAATACATTCCTCTGCGTTAGCAACTCTCCGAAACAAACAAAAAATGATTTTATATCTTTCTTCCATCGCCTTTTTTACAACTTCATGAATACGCTCATCTTCAAAATCAAATAAAAGTTCCTCTAACTCTCTCTTTAATATGTATTCCATCTCTTTTCTCTCTTCTTTTGTCAACATCAGCCCAAGCAAATGATCACCTCAATAATTCCTTACGTAACAATAAACGTTCCGCTCATTTTCACTTATTACAATCCTATCATTCATTATATCCACTACTTACGATATTAATCCTTTGTTCTCTTTTTTATATTTCCAGCATATATGTAACTGAAAAGGATTGGACAAAGGGGCGTAATATTATGTTTTTCTTTTTTATTACGAGTAAAAGAACTTTTAAACACATTAGCTTAATAGTGATACTTTCCTTATTTACAGCATGGCTACTCTTTTTAAAAACATATTCACATGAATCTGCTTTTTCAACTGCTACAGGCCCTAAAGTAATTTACAAAGGAGATACCGCTAAAAAGCAAGTTGCATTTACGTTTGATATTAGTTGGGGAGACAAAAAAGCAATTCCAATCCTTGATACTCTTAAAGAAAGAGAAATTAAGAATGCAACCTTCTTCCTTTCTGCTGCATGGGCCGAAAGACACCCCGATATTGTAGAGCGCATCATGAAAGATGGACACGAAATCGGTAGTATGGGTTACAATTACACATCTTATACTTCTCTAGAGACGAATGAAATAAGACGAGACCTTTTACGAGCACAAGATGTTTTTACAAAACTTGGTGTAAAACAAGTCAAACTGTTACGTCCACCTAGTGGCGAATTTAACAAGGCAACCCTTAAAATTGCAGAATCACTTGGATACACCGTCGTGCATTGGAGTAATAATTCAAACGATTGGAAAAACCCAGGTGTAAACCACATCGTTTCCACCGTCTCTAATAATTTGAAAGGTGGAGATATTGTCTTATTACACGCATCCGATTCTGCCCTTCAAACAAATAGAGCTTTACCGCTGCTCCTGCAAAAATTAAAAAGTGATGGATATGAGCAAATATCCGTATCACAACTTATTTCCAACACAAGTACGAAAAGTGAAGATGTGAAATAGCTTCGTCCCTACTACTCTTCACGTATAAAAAGCTCTACTACCTTTCAAGAAGGTGGTAGAGCTTTTTTAATCACACCATTTCCAGTAATATAACTGCCGGTGTATAAAACCTCTCTCTATTAAGCAGGTTTACTCGTTTTTCCGATTAAACGATGTAATACAAGTAATTGATATGCATTACATAACAATAGCGGTATAACCATTAAATATAACCAATCTGTATCATTAATCCGAAGCGCCGGTACCCATTCAAGAATTGTTACAACAACCATAAAGAACAGAGCTGGCACAAATGCTTTTTTATTTGTTTCTTTACTTTTTACATAAGCAACAATTGCTCCAAACACAAATAAAATTCCAGCAACAAGTATGTTATTCCCCAATGAGACTTCCCCATTTGCAATAAGTACAGACCTTAAATACACAAAATCAAATAATACGAATGCAATAAAGAAGAGCTGGACTGCATTCCATAAAGACGATGAGCGAAACATCCCTAATCCAAAACGATGGATTGTTAAATATGCAAAGAATCCCATTTGACTTATAACGCTAAAAATAAATCCTACACCCATCAACCAGAAAGATACCGCTAAAATCTCCTTAACGTCGAAATTTTGAAAAAATTCATTGTACCTGTCCCACTCCAAAACAAAACCAATAATAACTGTGCTAATCCCACCAAGAAACAACGTCGTTAAAAATAGTCGTACCCACTTGCGGCTATTCACAACACATCCCCCATTATCCTTATATTTCTAATTAAATTGTATCAATGACAATTTCAAAAAGCTAGCCATGTTCATGTATAAATTCCTTAAAGATATTTATATTAAAAAGAGAGAACTGTGCTGAAAGGAGTTCCAACTTATGAAACGGATACTATTCATTTTCGTTTCTTCTTTTCTACTTATCGCACTTGTAGCATGCGCACAAGGAAAAGAAACGAAATCCGAACTAGATTACGATCAAACAAAGAAAATGATTGTTGATATTTTAAAAACAGATCAAGGTAAGAAAGCTATTCAAGATGTATTAACTGATGAAAAAATGAAACAAGCACTCATACTAGATGAAACAGTAGTAAAGAAAACGATTGAAGATGCAATGGTATCCGATAAAGGGCAACAATTCTGGGAAAAGCTCTTTAAAGATCCTGAGTTCTCATCGAAGTTTGCTAAAAGTATGGGGAAAGAACAAACCCAATTAATGAAAACCTTATTAAAAGACCCTGAATACCAAGCAGGCGTTATAGAAATCATGAAAAATCCTGAAGTAGAAAAAATGATGTTACAAACAATGAAGAGTAAAGAATACCGTCAATATCTACAACAAGTACTAACAGAAACTGCTGAAAGTCCACTCTTCCAATCCAAGATGATTGATATCATTAGTAAAGGTGTACAAAAGGCTGAAAAAGGTGGATCTGATAAGAAAGAAGCAGGCGGTGACGGTGGTTCTCAAGGCGAGAAGAAGGAAGAACAGTGAAAATAATAACTATAATAACGAGTGGACAATGTATAAATTGTCCACTCGTTATTACTTTATCTTGCTATTAACAGACAAAATGGCCCTCTAGTTAAGCGAAAAGTTTACTAGTAACAAAACCCTTATTGTTGCCAGTAACAGATGAACTCCACTGATTAAAGTTTCACTTTATTTTTGTGTAACAGCTGTTTTATCAATTACCACTTCGGCTATTTTACTATAAATAATGCCGGTTGTATGTGTATCTTCATATACTGAAGGAGCAAAGTCTTCTTTATTCCAATCAGGTTGTTGCAGCGGAATACGACCAAGAACATTCGTTTGTAGTTCGGTAGCCAACTTATCTCCCCCGCCTTTTCCAAATACATATTCTTTCTCACCAGTTACCTTACTTTCAAAATATGCCATGTTCTCAACAACACCGAGAATACTATGTTCAGTGCGTAATGCCATCGCTCCAGCACGCGCTGCTACAAACGCAGCTGTTGGATGAGGCGTCGTTACAATAATCTCTTTGCAAGATGGCAACATTGAGTGCACATCTAACGCAACATCACCTGTTCCTGGTGGTAAATCTAGTACTAAATAATCTAAATCGCCCCATTCCACTTCTGTGAAGAAGTGGTTTAACATTTTCCCAAGCATAGGTCCTCTCCAAATAACTGGTGCATTATCCTCTACAAAGAAGCCCATTGAGATTACCTTTACACCTAAACGTTCCACCGGAATTATCTTGTCACCTCTTACGATGGGACGTTTTTCTATCCCCATCATGTCTGGCACACTAAAACCGTAAATGTCCGCATCAATAATACCAACTTTTTTTCCTAAACGAGCTAAAGCAACTGCAAGGTTAACGGAAACGGTTGATTTTCCCACGCCACCTTTTCCACTCGCTACTGCTAAGAATGTCGTTTTTGAATTTGGTGACAATAAAGATTCACTTTGCTCTGCTTCTTGTTCTGGTGCAAACTGAGCTAATTCCTCTTCTGTAAATTCTGCAAAACGAAGTCCAACTGTTGCTGCTCCAAGTTCTTTTACTAACTTTACAATTCCAGACTGCAACTGCATTTGTTCCGCTGTACCAGTTTTTACGATTGCAATTTTGACACTCACATGTTCCTTCTCAGGCTTGACTGTTACCTCTTTAATTGCACTTGTTTCTTTTAATGTTTTATGTAAAAACGGATCTACAATCCCTTCTAACGCTTCAACCACTTGTTCTTTCGTTACCATAATTAACCCAGCCCCCTGTATGAAAAATAACGTAATGTTAATTGAATTCATCTTTGTTTATTCTTCAAATTAATGCGTTTACATTTCCAGTATAACATATTTTCCGAAAACTTCGTTAACGAGAGAAACTCAAAAAAATCCTCCTTATTCTGGAGGATTTCCTTTTTCCGTGAAATAACGCAATATACCACGGTATATTGCAGCTGCTACCTTCTGTTGATATTTCTCCGAATTTAACATATACCTTTCGTTCACATTCGATAAAAAGCCGGCTTCAATTAAAGCACCTGGTGTTTTCGCATACTTCAATAAGTATACGTGAGAAATTGTTTTAGCAGAACGATTCGTATTTTCTAAACTCGTTCTCAATTCAGCCTGTATAAATTTAGCAGCACGTTCATTTTCAATTGAAGAGCGATAGTAGAATGTTTGTGCGCCTTTCGATCCACTACTAGTTAAAGCATTTAAATGAATGCTTGCAAAAAAGTCTATATCTGGTTTATTGATGATTTCTACACGTTTTTTTAAATCCTCCGCTTTACGTCTACTATATGACTTTGTATCTTTGTTAGCTAAATCATAATCTCCCTCACGCGTTAAAATAACTAGTGCACCTTGTTCTTGTAAATAGTCTTGTACCTTTTTTGTAATTTCAAGCGTAATATCCTTTTCTATAATATCCTTTCCACCAACAGCCCCTCCATCTGGTCCACCATGCCCAGCATCTAATACGATTACTTTCCCTGATAAGGGTAAATTCCAAGCTCGCCACGATTTTGTGATTTGAAATTCTTGTTTGACTAAAAAAAACAAAACAACCGCAGCGAGTGCAAAAGAGATAATTCGAATTCTCTTCATACCTTTCCTCCTCCAGCTAGTCCCTCTAATTACTTATATGGGACAAGAGGAAAGTTTATGCTTGTCTTAATGAAGCTTTAATCGATATCTTCTTTCACCTTTTTCATACCCTTCTTGCCACCACAATCCTATAAACTGCTGACAAGATTCAAAAAGTAATTCCTCATCTTTCAACTTTATTTCTCGCATAGTCATACTCGTTAAAAATTGAAATAGCGTTTCAGTTAATTGTTGTTCTTCTTCTAAAGCTCTATATTTCACATCAAAAAACGATTCACCATAATAACCAAATTTACTATATCTCGCTCCTAATAAATAAGATTCTATCCCTAATTCAATACAGTAATCTTCATACTGACGATGAAGCTCTTGCATTTGAAAGGCATCACGAATATTTGAGCGCAATGTTTTTAATGATAATTCTCGCAGCATCTTCCGCTCGTATTTTAACTGCTTTTCTTTTTGTTTTTCTTGTAAGCTGACAATGACATTCATAGTACTTATAAACCTCCCTAATACGTATTAGTCTAAACTTCTAAAGAAGAAGCATACGCGAGGCCGTAGCACTAAAATATTCCAAGCTAAAAAAATTGTAAAAGAGGAATGAAACACAAAAAAACCCCAACCAAAATGGTTGGGGTTTGTAGTTCGCAAAAATTAACGTTTTGAGAACTGAGGTGCACGACGTGCGCCTTTAAGACCGTATTTTTTACGCTCTTTCATACGTGCGTCACGAGTTAATAGACCTGCACGTTTTAGTGTTAGACGGTATTCTGGATCAGCTTTTAATAAAGCGCGAGAAATACCGTGACGAATAGCACCAGCTTGACCAGTGTATCCACCACCATTTACGTTTACAAGTACATCGTAGTTACCTAAAGTTTCTGTTGCAACTAGAGGTTGTTTCACTACTTCACGTAATGCAGCAAATGGGATATAGTTTTCAAAATCACGACCGTTAATGATAACGCGTCCTTCGCCTGGAACTAGGCGTACGCGCGCTACTGAACTCTTACGACGTCCAGTGCCATAGTATTGAACCTGTGCCAAAGTAAGCCCTCCTTTAATTAATTATCCGCGAAGTTCGTAAACTTCTGGTTTTTGTGCTTGGTGTGGATGCTCTGCTCCAGCATACACGTTAAGTTTCTTAGAAACTTGACGGCCTAAGCGTCCTTTTGGAAGCATGCCTTTAATTGCAAGCTCTAACATTTGTACAGGGTAGTTTGTACGCATTTCAAGAGCTGTTCTTTGCTTAAGTCCACCTGGGTGGTTAGTGTGACGGTAGTAAATTTTATCGTTTAATTTATTACCTGTTAAATGAATTTTCTCAGCGTTAATAATAATTACATGATCACCCGTGTCAACGTGTGGTGTAAATGTAGGTTTGTTTTTACCACGTAAAATGGATGCTACTTCAGTAGATAGGCGACCTAAAGTTTGACCTTCAGCATCAACCACATACCATTTACGCTCAACTTCGTTAGCTTTTGCCATAAAAGTCGTACGCATGTGTTTCCCTCCTCGTTATCTTTTCCATAGAAAAAATCTATTGTTTATCTTAAACACGATTTCCTTCCGGGGCTAATCGTGGTTTTAGAAACAATACCATATGTTATGATATACTTTTGAGTTTCTAATGTCAAGCAAATGTTACACCAGGATTAGTTGTTATAGTTTACCTCCCATAGGTAAAGCCCATGACCTGGAGCCATCTTTCCAGCAAACTGACGATTTTGTTTCGCTAAAATCTCTGGAATGCTATCAGGATCAAGCTTTCCTTGCCCTACGTTAAGTAACGTACCAACAATAATTCTGACCATATTATATAAAAATCCATTACCTACAAAACGAAAAATTAATTCATCATCTTGCTCAATTAACTCGATTTCATAAATTGTTCGCACTTTATCTTTTTTGTCAGTTTTTGCCGAGCAAAAAGAAGTGAAATCATGCGTTCCAATAAAATAAGGAATTGCTTTTCTTATAGAATTGATTTCGAGCGGATATGGATATTGATATACGTAATTTCTACGGAATACATCCGCAGTCTTTGATAATAATACACGATAACGATATTCTTTTTTCTCAACACCGTAACGTGCATGAAATTCTTCTGTTTTTTTCTCTACTCGCCTAATAACAATATCATCTGGCAACATTGTATTTAAAGCGTTATTCCATTGCCACTCCTCAAGAGACAAAGGAGTATCAAAGTGTATTACTTGCCCTTTTGCATGAACCGTAGAATCTGTTCTACCAGACGCCTGAACACGAACAAGTTCTCCCTTATGCAATTTCTGTAATGCTTTTTCTATCTCCTGTTGAACAGTACGATGCTTCGGCTGAATTTGATAACCACAAAAATGCATACCATCATATGCAACCGTACATTTTATTCTATCCATTTCTCTATTCTCCATTACGATCGCACCCATGCCAAAATACAAGCTAAACAAAATAAGCTTACAATCGTTACTGTATCGCTTGTTTTCCAGCGTAGTTGCCTAAATTTAGTACGTCCTTCACCACTTTGATATCCACGAGCTTCCATCGCAATAGCTAAGTCCTCTGCACGCTTAAAAGCACTGATAAACAGAGGAACGAGCAGTGAGATAATAGCTTTCATTCTATCTTTTATCGGTCCACCAGCGAAATCAATACCACGTGATGCTTGTGCTTTCATTATTTTACTCGTTTCATCCATTAATGTCGGGATAAAACGAAGAGAAATTGACATCATTAATGCGATTTCATGAACAGGAACCTTTATACGCTTCAATGGCTTTAATAACGTCTCCAAACCATCTGTAATTTCAATAGGTGTCGTCGTTAACGTTAATAATGTCGTCATTAAAATAATAACGAAGAACCGTACAGAAATGTATATCCCTTGCTCTAATCCTTTTTCATGTATCGAAAACCAACCAAGCTGGAGTAGTACATCCCCCTCTTTATTTGTAAAAATATGCAGGAAAAATGTAAAAAGAAAAATCCATAAAATTGGTTTTAAGCCCGAAAGTACATAACGAATCGGCACTTTTGCAAAAAATAAAGCAATGAGTGCATATAAAAATAAAAATCCATATGAAATCGCATTATTTGCTAAGAAAACAACAAATACATATAAAAAGACAATCAGCAGCTTCGTACGTGGATCAAGTTGATGAATAAGTGAATTCCCCGGGATATATCTCCCAATAATCAACTGCTGCATGATTCATGACCACCTTTTCGTAACACCTGCACAACTTCATGAGTAAGATCCTCTAAAGATAAGGTAGCCTTTGGAATTGAAATACCAAACTTCTCTTCAATTGCACGTTTATACTTTAATGACATAGGAAGATCCACACCAATTTTCTCTAGTTCATCAGCATGTGAAAATACTTCCTCTGCACTTCCTTGCAAAAAGACCGTTCCTTTATGCATAACTACAATTTGTTCCGCATACTGAGCAGCATCTTCCATATTATGCGTTACAAGGATAACTGTAAGCCCTTTCTCCTTATGCAACTTATAAAACATCTGCATAAGTTCGTTCTGCCCTTTTGGATCTAGACCTGCTGTAGGTTCATCTAATACAAGCACTTCAGGTTCCATTGCCAGTACACCCGCTATAGCAACACGTCTCATTTGTCCACCACTTAATTCGAACGGAGAACGTGTTAACAGTTCCGGTTCTAGCCCTACAAGTTCTATTGCCTCTCTAGCCTTTTGCTTCGCTTCGTCTCCAGATACCCCGAAATTAGTAGGTCCGAAGCAAATATCTTTCTCCACAGTTTCTTCAAACAACTGATGTTCCGGGAATTGAAAGACAACCCCTACTTTTTTACGTAGTGGCTTTAGCTTTTTTTCTTTCTTTCCTGCCGAAATCAAATGTTCACCAATTTGAACTGTACCATTTGTCGGCTGCAATAAACCATTTAAATGTTGAATCATCGTCGACTTACCTGAACCAGTATGACCGATAATGGCATAATAGCCCCCACTTGGAAACGACACGTCTACATCATAAAGTGCGCGTCTTTCAAATGGAGTTTTATATTGATAACGATGTTCTACTTTTTGGAATGTAATCTCCAAAGTTCGTTCACCAAGCTTTCCATTGTAAGATGCGTATTTTGCAAAAGAATTTCATTTCTTTTTAATAATTCTGCTATTTTCACCGAAAACGGTACATCTAAGCCAATTTCTTGGAGCATATGAGAGGACTTGAAAATTTTCTCTGGAGTCCCTTCCTCTAATATTTCTCCCTTATTTAAAATAATGACACGATCTGACTGCGCCGCTTCTTCTAAATCGTGCGTAATTGATAACACGGTAATACCTTTTTGATTAACAAGTTGTCTAACCGTTTCTACTACTTCACGTCTTCCTTGAGGATCTAACATTGACGTTGCTTCATCTAATATTAAAATAGATGGCTGAAGTGCTAAAACGCCCGCTATTGCCACTCGCTGTTTTTGCCCACCAGATAAGGAATGAGGCTCATCATTAAGAAAATCTTCCATACGGACAAGTCGTAAGGCCTGTTCTAATCTTTCAATCATTTGTTCTCTTGGCATTCCGATATTCTCTAAACCAAATACAACATCATCTTGCACTGTTGTTCCAACAAATTGATTATCTGGATTTTGAAATACCATTCCAATTTGTTTTCGAACATCCCATACCGTTTCCTCTGATAAAACCATTGAATCATTTACTGTAATAGTCCCTGCTTCCGGCAAAAACAAACCATTCAATAATTTTGCAAGTGTAGACTTTCCTGAACCGTTTTGTCCAATAATAGATACCCATTCTCCCTCATATAAGGAAAATGAAACATCTTTTAATGCATACGTGGCTGCCCCAGGATATTGAAATGATATATTTCCTATCCGAAGTTTCTCTTTTTTCAATAGAAGGCACCCTTTCCTTCGCCAAGCTCGCCTATTTTTATATTTAAAAAAAAGGGCCATGACCAGTTTCTTGAAAAGAACTGTCCTGCCCTTTTAATTATCATTATACTAACTCGATAATTACCATTGGTGCTGCGTCTCCGCGACGTGGACCAATTTTTGCAATACGAGTGTATCCGCCTTGGCGCTCAGCATAGCGTGGAGCTACATCAGCGAATAATTTTTGAAGTGCATCTTGACCAGTCTCAGCGTTAGCTACTTCATTGCGAATGAAAGCTGCTGCTTGACGACGAGCATGAAGATCTCCGCGTTTACCTAAAGTGATCATTTTTTCCACTACAGAACGAAGTTCTTTTGCACGAGTTTCTGTCGTTTGGATGCGCTCGTTGATAATTAAATCAGTAGCTAAGTCACGTAACATAGCTTTACGTTGCGCACTTGTACGGCCTAATTTTCTGTATGCCATTCGTAGTTCCCTCCTTTGTTCATGGGTTTAAATCCTCAGTCGTCTTTACGTAAACCTAAACCTAATTCCTCAAGTTTATGTTTAACTTCTTCTAAGGATTTACGTCCTAAGTTACGAACTTTCATCATATCTTCTTCTGTTTTGTTCGCAAGCTCTTGTACAGTATTAATTCCTGCACGTTTTAGGCAATTATAAGAACGAACAGAAAGGTCTAGTTCTTCGATAGTCATCTCAAGAACTTTCTCTTTTTGATCTTCTTCCTTCTCGACCATAATCTCAGCATTTTGTGCTTCATCAGTTAAACCAACAAAGATATTTAAATGCTCAGTTAAGATTTTGGCACCTAAAGAGATAGCTTCTTTTGGCCCGATGCTTCCATCCGTCCATACATCAAGCGTAAGCTTATCATAATTAGCCACTTGTCCGACACGTGTCTTTTCCACTTGGTAAGTCACACGTGATACTGGAGTATAAATAGAATCAATAGGAATTACTCCTATTGGTTGATCTTCGCTTTTATTTGCATCAGCTGGCGTATACCCACGGCCACGCTTTGCAGTTAAACGCACGCGGAAATGCGCATCTTTTGCTAACGTTGCAATGTGTAAATCTGGATTTAAGATTTCTACATCACTATCGTGAGTAATATCAGCAGCTGTGACAATACCTTCGCCCTGCACATCAATTTCCAACGTCTTCTCTTCTTCAGAGTAGATTTTAAGAGCTAACTTTTTCAAGTTTAAGATGATCGTCGTAACGTCTTCTACTACGCCCTCAACTGTTGAAAATTCATGTAATACGCCATCGATTTGGATAGCAGTAACAGCGGCACCAGGGAGTGAGGATAAAAGAATACGACGTAAGGAGTTACCCAAAGTAGTACCATATCCACGCTCAAGCGGTTCAATTACGAATTTACCATATTTAGCATCTTCGTTAAGTTCAACCGTTTCGATTTTCGGCTTTTCGATTTCAATCATTAACTAAACCCTCCTTCAAAACGTCGAAACCCCGGTTAAACAAAGGTATAACCCCTGTCTAACCGAAAGTCCCCCTTAGGCAGTTCCCGATTGTGCACAACAAGCGATGTTTCTGTACGAAATTTCTCGATAATGCATCATATCCATTATAGACAAAAGGGAAAATTCTATACAGAAAAATTACACACGACGACGTTTTGGCGGACGACATCCATTATGAGGAACTGGAGTAACATCTCTAATTGCTGTTACTTCTAGACCTGCAGCTTGAAGAGCACGAATTGCAGCTTCACGACCAGCACCAGGACCTTTAACAGTAACCTCTAAAGTTTTTAAACCGTGCTCCATTGCAACTTTAGCAGCAGCTTCAGCAGCCATTTGCGCAGCGAATGGAGTAGATTTACGAGATCCACGGAAACCAAGTGCACCAGCACTAGACCAAGAAAGTGCGTTACCGTGAGTATCTGTAAGTGTTACGATTGTGTTGTTGAAAGTAGAACGAATATGAGCTATACCAGCTTCGATATTCTTTTTCACACGTTTTTTACGAGTGTTTGTTTTACGTGCCATTGTTAGTTCAACCTCCTTTACTTATTATTTCTTTTTATTTGCTACTGTACGACGTGGACCTTTACGTGTACGAGCATTGTTTTTAGAATTTTGACCACGAACTGGTAAACCACGACGGTGACGAAGACCACGGTAAGAACCGATCTCCATTAGACGTTTAATGTTAAGAGATACTTCACGACGAAGGTCTCCCTCAACTTTAATACGATCGATAACATCACGGATACGTCCTAATTCGTCTTCCGTTAAATCACGAACTCGTGTTTCTGAAGAAATACCAGCTTCAGTAAGAATTTTTTCAGCAGTTGTGCGACCAATGCCGAATACGTAAGTTAAAGAAATAACAACGCGTTTGTCTCGAGGAATATCTACACCTGCGATACGTGCCATTCTGAATGCACCTCCTTCTGATTAACCTTGTTTTTGTTTATGTTTAGGGTTTTCACAAATAACCATTACTTTTCCACGTCTACGAATAACTTTACATTTTTCGCAGATTGGTTTAACTGACGGTCTTACTTTCATGTCTCGAACCTCCTTAAAGATTACGGAGTGCTATATTATTTAAAACGGTACGTAATACGACCACGATTTAAATCGTACGGAGATAATTCTACCGTAACTTTGTCTCCTGGTAAAATACGAATGAAGTTCATACGGATTTTACCAGAAACGTGAGCCAATACGACATGCCCATTCTCTAATTCTACTTTGAACATAGCATTTGGCAACGTTTCAAGAACGGTACCTTCGACTTCAATTACATCATCTTTAGCCATTCAATAGTTCTCCCTTCTTCAAATCAGTAACATTTTACACTGCTCTGAAATCCCGGAGAGCCAGCTACTTATAAAGTGGTAAGGATTTCGTATCCTGCTTCTGTAAGAGCAATCGTGTGCTCAAAATGGGCACACCATTTACCATCTACCGTTACCACTGTCCAGTCATCAGATAGTGTTTTTACATATCGTCTTCCTTGATTCACCATCGGCTCAACACAGATGACCATTCCCGGCTTTAATCTAGGGCCTCTATTTGGTGGACCATAGTGCGGGATTTGAGGGTCCTCATGTAAGTCTTGCCCGATTCCGTGACCAACATACTCCCTAACGATCGAGAATCCATTCTCTTCAGCATGGGTTTGAACCGCATGTGAGATATTTGATAATCTCTCGCCTGGTTTTACTTGTTCTAGACCAAGATACAACGATTTTTCTGTGACATCAAGTAGCTTTTGAACAGATTCAGAAATGTTTCCAACTGGATACGTCCATGCAGAATCTCCATGGTACCCATTGTATTTCGCACCAATATCGATACTGATGATATCGCCCTCTTTGAGCTTGCGCTTTCCTGGAATTCCGTGTACAAGCTCTTCATTTACAGAAGCACATATGCTCCCCGGAAATCCGTTGTATCCTTTAAAAGATGGCGTAGCACCATATTTTTGAATCGTCTTTTCCGCTATTTGATCGAGCTCTTTCGTTGTAATTCCTGGAGTAATGTGCTGTTTCAACTCTTGATGAGTTAAAGCAACGATTCTGCCAGCTTCTCGCATGATTTCTATCTCGCGAGGAGTTTTGCAGATGATCATTACGCTAAGCCTCCGATGAGAACATCGATATCAGCAAATACTTTATTGATATCTTGCTCACCATTAATGCTTTTTAAGTAACCAAGCTCGTCGTAGAAATCAAGCAAAGGTTTTGTTTGCTTAATATTTACATCTAAACGATTTGCTACAGTTTCTTCATTGTCATCAGAACGTTGGTATAATTCGCCACCACATTTATCGCACACATCAGCTTTTGCTGGTGGATTGAATTCTAAGTGGTAAGTCGCACCGCACTCTTTACAAATGCGACGGCCTGTAAGGCGTTTTAATAACAACCCTGAATCCACATTAATGTTTAAAACATAGTCGATTTTTTTGCCAAGATCTTTCATAATCTCTTCAAGAGCTGATGCTTGTGCAACAGTTCGTGGGAAACCGTCTAGTAAGAAACCTCTTACGCAGTCTTCTTGACTTAAACGTTCACGAACAATTCCGATTGTAACTTCATCTGGAACAAGTGCACCTTTATCAATAAAAGATTTTGCTTGTAGACCCATTTCAGTTTCAGCCTTCATAGCTGCACGGAACATATCTCCTGTTGAAATGTGAGGGATGTTATACTTGGCTACAATCTGTTCGGCTTGTGTACCTTTACCAGCACCAGGAAGCCCCATTAAAATTAAGTTCATCCTTGTTCCCCCTCAGTACATGAGCATGTAGGGAAGATAGTTCTTCCCACTTACTCACTGCTTGATAAACCCTTTGTAATGGCGTTTTACCAGTTGGCTTTCTAGCTGCTTCATTGTTTCTAAAGCAACGCCGACAACGATTAACATACTCGTTCCACCAATCTGTGCAGATGGAGGAAGATTTCCCAATTTCGTAAAAATAACTGGTAAGATTGCAATCGCTGCTAGGAAAATTGATCCTACAAAGGTCAAACGATACAAGATTTTTGTTAGATATTGTTCTGTATTCTTACCCGGACGAATACCTGGAACATATCCACCTTGCTTGTTTAGATTCTCTGACATTTGCTCTGGATTAACCTGAACAAATGCATAGAAATATGTGAAGGCTACAATGAGCGCAACATATATGATCATTCCCACTGGGTGAGAATAGTTAAAGTTTGCAATAATCCACTGCGATACATCATGTTTCGGGAAGAACTGTGCAATAGTTGGAGGCGTAATTAAGAATGAAACAGCAAAAATGACTGGAATAACACCCGCACTATTTACCTTAAGCGGTAAATGTGTGTTTTGTGCTCCAGCATGATTCCCATTCCCTCCTGTTACACGCTTCGCGTATTGAATTGGGATCTTTCTAACAGCTTGTTGAATGAAAATAACACCAACAATAACTGCTAGCACAGCTAGTAAAATCAATGCAACTTTAACGATACTCATGAACAATTGATCTCCGATATTTTGAAACTGTTGTTGATACACTTGAGATATAACACTTGGGATCGCTGCAGCAATACCGCCAAAGATAAGGATGGAAATACCATTACCTACACCTTTAGCTGTAATCTGTTCGCCTAACCACATTAAAAATGCAGTACCAGCAGTCAGTACCGTAGCAATGTATAAATAAGTGCTCCAACCAGGATTCAAAATTAATTGCCCACCTACCATACCGTTAAAACCGATTGACATACCAAACCCCTGAATAAACGCAAGAACAATTGTAAAGTAACGCGTGAATTGCGTTAGTTTACGACGGCCCATTTCACCTTGCTTCGACCATTCCGAAAATTTAGGAACAACATCCATCTGCAATAATTGCACGATGATGGATGCTGTAATATACGGCATGATTCCCATCGCGAAGATGGAGAAGTTTTTCAAGGCGCCACCGCCAAATGTATTTAGGATGCCTAAAGCATTTAATTGGTCTTGTGCTTTCAGTACGTCTCCATTTGTAAATGGCACTGGGATAAACGTGCCAATCCTGAATACGATTAACATCGCTAAAGTGAATAATATTTTACGTCTTATCTCAGCAACGCGCATAAAGTTGGAGATTGTACGAAACATTAGATCACCTCAACTGATCCGCCAGCTGCTTCAATTGCTTCTTTAGCACTTGAAGAGAACTTGTGCGCTTTAACAGTTAGTTTTTTCTCTACTGCTCCGCTTGCAAGAATTTTAACACCGTCGTTTAACTTGCTGATAACGCCAGTTTCCAGCAATAATTCAGGTGTTACTTCTGTACCATCTTCAAAACGATTTAACGTTGATAAGTTTACAATAGTAAACTCTTTACGGTTAATGTTTGTGAAGCCGCGTTTTGGTAAACGACGGAATAATGGAGTTTGACCACCTTCGAAGCCAAGACGAACACCGCCACCAGAACGTGCGTTTTGTCCTTTATGACCTTTACCAGCAGTTTTACCGTTACCAGAACCGATACCACGACCGACACGGTTACGTACTTTACGAGAACCTTCTGCAGGTTTTAATTCATGAAGTTTCATTCCCAGGCACCTCCTTATATTAATGAGTTATCCTTAAGCTTCTTTTACAGTTAAAAGGTGAGAAACTTTGTTGATCATACCAAGAATAGCAGGAGTTTCTTCCTTAACTACAGTTGAATTCAACTTTTTAAGACCTAAAGCTTCTACCGTCGCACGTTGATCTTGTGGACGACCAATTACACTACGAGTGAGGGTAATTTCTAACTTTTTCGCCATTTGTTTTCCCTCCTTAACCTAGTAGCTCTTCTACAGATTTACCGCGTAATTTTGCAACATCTTCAGCGCGCTTAAGTTCGCTTAATCCGTTCACAGTAGCGCGAATCATGTTGATTGGTGTGTTAGAACCAAGAGATTTCGAAAGAATATCTTGTACACCAGCTAATTCAAGAACCGCACGAACAGGTCCACCAGCAATAACACCAGTACCCTCAGCAGCAGGTTTTAAGAATACTTCACCAGCTCCAAAGTGACCGTTGATTGTGTGTGGAATTGTTGTACCAACTAATGGTACAGCGATTAAATTTTTCTTAGCGTCTTCGATAGCTTTGCGAATTGCGTCTGGTACCTCTTGTGCTTTACCAGTACCGAATCCAACATGACCGTTTTTATCGCCAACTACAACTAGTGCAGCAAAGCGGAAACGACGACCACCCTTAACAACTTTCGCGACACGATTTATCGTAACTACACGTTCTTCAAGTTCTAATTTACTTGGGTCAATGCGATGCATCAATTTTCCCTCCTTTGACCATTAAAATTGTAATCCAGCCTCACGAGCAGCTTCAGCTAGAGCTTTAACACGGCCATGGTATAAGTAACCACCGCGATCGAATACTACTTCTTTAACGCCTTTCTCTACAGCACGCTTAGCAACTGATTCTCCAACTTTCGTAGCAGCTTCAGTATTGCTAGTACCGTTAAGAGCAAGGTCTTTATCAAGAGTAGATGCACTTACTAACGTTACACCATTCACATCATCAATAACTTGAGCGTAAATATGTTGGTTAGAACGGAACACGTTTAAACGTGGACGCTCTGCAGTACCAGTAAGTTTAGCACGTAC
The DNA here is from genome assembly GCF_056033845.1 of Bacillus sp. TCT6. Classification (NCBI taxonomy): domain Bacteria; kingdom Bacillati; phylum Bacillota; class Bacilli; order Caryophanales; family Bacillaceae; genus Bacillus; species Bacillus sp. TCT6. Next base: position 5,249,056 of record NZ_JBVYHX010000001.1, on the reverse strand, counting down.
ACGTGCATGTCTTTTCTTACGAGTCGCATTTTTATCAGCTTTAGTGATCATTTTCTTGTCACTCCTTTCTCTCACCTAACGGGTTTACTTAGCAGTTTTACCTTCTTTACGACGAACAACTTCGCCTTCGTAACGAATACCTTTACCTTTGTAAGGCTCAGGAGCACGTACAGCACGGATGTTAGCAGCAAATTCGCCAACACGTTGCTTGTCGATACCTTTAATTACGATTTTAGTTGGTGCAGGTACTTCAACTTCAAGACCTGCTTCCGGAGTCATTTCTACTGGATGAGAATAACCTACGCTTAAAACAAGTTTATCTCCTTGTTTTTGAGCACGGTAACCAACACCGACTAATTCAAGTCCGCGTGCGAAACCTGCAGTTACACCTTCAACCATGTTTCCGATTAAAGCACGAGTTGTACCGTGTAATGCACGGTGTTCCTTCTGTTCAGATGGACGCTCAACTGTTAGTGTATTTTCTTCAATTTTGATAGACATATCAGCATTGAATTTACGAGTTAATTCACCTTTAGGGCCTTTTACTGTTACAGTATTGTCTTCTGCAATTGTAATAGTAACACCTGCAGGGATTTCAAGAATCTTTTTACCAATACGAGACATGTGGTCACACCTCCGTTCGTTTTAAATATATATTACCAAACGTATGCTACTACTTCTCCACCAGTTTGTAATTGACGAGCGTCTTTGTCTGTCATTACTCCCTTAGATGTAGAAACAAGAGCGATACCTAATCCGTTAAGTACACGTGGTACTTCGTCAGCTTTAGCGTAAACGCGTAAGCCAGGTTTACTGATACGTTTTAATCCAGTGATTACACGTTCATTGTTTGCACCATATTTCAGGAAAATACGAAGGATACCTTGTTTGTTATCCTCGATGTATTCTACATCACGAATGAAACCTTCACGTTTTAAAAGTTCAGCGATCTCTTTTTTGATTTTAGAAGCAGGAACCTCTAATTTCTCATGACGTACCATGTTCGCATTACGGATGCGAGTAAGCATGTCTGCAATTGGATCTGTCATCACCATGTGTTTTACCTCCTTCCCATTTGTGGGTTTTACCAACTAGCTTTTTTAACACCAGGAATTTGACCTTTATATGCAAGTTCACGGAAACAAATACGGCAAAGTTTAAATTTGCGGTATACAGAATGCGGACGACCGCAGCGTTCGCAACGTGTATACTCTTGTACTTTAAACTTAGGAGTACGCTTTTGTTTCGCTATCATAGATTTTTTAGCCACGTTTTCGCCTCCTCTACTTAGCGTTGGCTTCCATTATTTTTGGAATGGCATACCGAATTGTGTTAAAAGTTCACGAGCTTCTTCATCAGTTTTCGCTGTAGTAACGATTACGATGTCCATACCGCGTACTTTGCTTACTTTATCATAATCAATCTCAGGGAAGATAAGTTGCTCTTTAACACCTAATGTGTAGTTCCCACGACCATCGAATGATTTCTTAGAAACACCACGGAAATCACGTACACGTGGTAAAGAAACCGATACTAATTTGTCGAAGAACTCATACATTTGCTCGCCGCGTAAAGTTACTTTCGCACCGATTGGCATACCTTCACGAAGACGGAAACCAGCGATTGATTTTTTAGCACGAGTTACAACAGGTTTTTGACCTGCGATTTGTGTTAATTCTTCTACTGCATTGTCTAAAGCTTTTGAGTTAGATACCGCGTCACCAACACCAGTGTTGATTACGATCTTTTCGATTTTCGGTACTTCCATCACAGATTTATAGTTAAACTTGCTCACTAGAGCAGGAGTAATTTCCTTTTGGAACTTCTCTTTAAGGCGATTCAATGAAGTGACCTCCTTTCTTAAGAAAATTATTTATCTAATAATTCACCAGATTTTTTTGCAATACGAACTTTTTTACCATCTTCTACTTTGAAGCCTACGCGAGTAGGTTCACCTGTTTTCGGATCTAAAATCATAACGTTAGAAACGTGAATAGGTGCTTCTTTAGTAATAATTCCACCTTGTGGATTTAATTGAGATGGCTTAGAGTGTTTTTTAACGATGTTAACACCCTCAACGATAACACGGTTTTGCTTTGGGAAAGCCACAAGGATAACGCCTTGTTTTCCTTTGTCTTTACCAGTGATTACCTGTACTTTATCACCTTTTTTTACATGCATCTTAATTCTGCACCTCCTTAGCAAGGCAATACCTTAAATTATAGAACTTCTGGAGCTAAAGAAACGATCTTCATGAAGTTGCTATCACGTAATTCACGAGCTACTGGTCCGAAGATACGAGTACCACGTGGGCTCTTATCGTCTTTAATGATAACCGCTGCGTTTTCATCAAATTTGATGTAAGAACCGTCCGGACGACGAGCTCCGCTCTTCGTACGTACTACTACTGCTTTAACAACGTCACCTTTTTTAACAACGCCACCTGGTGTTGCTTGTTTTACCGTAGCAACGATAATGTCACCAATGTTAGCATATTTACGACCAGAGCCGCCTAATACTTTAATTGTTAAAAGTTCACGTGCACCAGAGTTGTCAGCAACTTTCAAACGAGATTCTTGTTGGATCATGTTATGAAACCTCCCTTCGGACTAAAAATTCCGATTCGTCTATTTAGATAATAACCGCTTCTTCAACGATTTCAACTAAACGGAAACGCTTAGTAGCAGAAAGCGGGCGAGTTTCCATGATTTTAACGATATCGCCAAGTTTCGCTTGGTTTTGCTCATCATGGGCTTTGTACTTCTTAGAATACTTAACACGTTTTCCGTACAAGGAATGAGTTTTGTAAGTTTCAACTAAAACTGTAATCGTTTTGTCCATTTTGTCAGACACTACACGACCAGTATAAACTTTGCGTTGGTTACGTTCGCTCACTATGCAAACCTCCCCTCAATTTATCGATTAATTCCGATCTCTCTTTCACGAACTACAGTTTTCATACGAGCAATTGCTTTACGCACTTCACGAATGCGAGTTGGATTCTCTAATTGTCCTGTAGCAAGTTGGAAGCGAAGATTAAACAACTCTTCCTTTAAAGCTTTAACTTTTGTTTCGATTTCGGCAGTGGTTAATTCACGAATATCATTAGTTTTCATTAGATTCACCACCATTTTCTTCACGTTTTACGAATTTACATTTCACAGGTAACTTGTGAGCTGCAAGACGTAATGCTTCGCGTGCTACCTCTTCAGATACACCCGCGATTTCGAACATAATTTTCCCAGGTTTTACTACTGCTACCCAGCCTTCTGGTGCCCCTTTACCGGAACCCATACGTACTTCTAGAGGTTTTGCAGTGTAAGGTTTAGAAGGGAAAATTTTAATCCATACTTTACCGCCACGTTTCATGTAACGAGTCATTGCACGACGAGCAGCTTCGATTTGACGGTTTGTAATCCATGAAGCAGCTTGTGCTTGTAAACCGAATTCACCGAAAGCAATTTCAGTTCCACCTTTAGCACGACCACGCATTTTACCACGATGCTCTCTACGATATTTTACGCGTTTTGGCATTAACATATTATTTTCCTCCTTCCTCAGAAGCTTTCTTTTTTGTAGGAAGGACTTCTCCACGGTAGATCCATACTTTTACGCCTAATTTACCGTATGTTGTATCAGCTTCAACTGCTGCATAGTCAATATCAGCGCGAAGTGTATGAAGTGGAACAGTTCCTTCACTGTAAGATTCTGCACGAGCGATATCAGCTCCGCCAAGACGACCAGAAACCTGTGTTTTAATACCTTTAGCACCTGCACGCATAGCACGTTGAATAACTTGCTTTTGTGCACGACGGAATGATACACGGTTTTCTAATTGACGAGCGATGTTTTCGCCTACTAATTTAGCGTTAAGATCAGCTCTCTTAACTTCTAAAATGTTGATGTGTACACGCTTGCCTGTTAATTGGTTAAGAGCTTTACGAAGTGCTTCAACTTCAGTACCACCTTTACCAATTACCATACCAGGTTTTGCAGTGTGAATTGTAACATTTACACGATTTGCTGCACGTTCGATTTCTACTTTAGCAACAGCAGAATCTTTTAAGCGTACATTAATGTACTCACGGATTTTGATGTCTTCATGTAATAATGTAGCGTAATCTTTCTCAGCGAACCAACGAGATTCCCAGTCACGGATAACACCGACACGAAGACCAATTGGATTAACCTTTTGACCCATCGATTATCCCTCCTTCTTTTCTGATACCACAACTGTGATGTGGCTTGTGCGTTTGTTAATTTGGCTTGCACGACCCATTGCACGTGGACGGAAACGTTTCAACGTTGGACCTTCGTCAACGAAGACTTTTTCAACAACTAGGTTGTTAATATCCATCTCATAATTGTGCTCTGCATTTGCGATTGCAGATTTTAAAACTTTTTCTACAACTGGAGAAGCAGTTTTTGGTGTGTGGTTAAGGATAGCAATCGCTTCACCCACTTGCTTACCTCGGATTAAGTCTACTACTAAACGAACTTTACGAGGAGCAATACGAACTGTTCTCGCTACTGCTTTAGCTTGCATTGAAGTGCCTCCTCTCATTATCTTCTAGTTTTCTTATCGTCAGCAAGGTGACCTTTATACGTACGAGTTGGTGCGAATTCACCTAACTTATGGCCAACCATATCCTCAGTGATGTACACAGGTACGTGTTTACGACCATCATATACAGCGATTGTGTGTCCGATGAACTGAGGGAAGATTGTTGAACGGCGAGACCAAGTTTTAACAACTTGTTTTTGCTCAGATGCAACTAATTTTTCCATTTTGCTCATTAAGTGATCATCGACAAATGGTCCTTTTTTTAAGCTACGAGCCATTTTGGTGCCTCCCTTCGTGATTGGCGTACGGTTCTAGAAATGAACCGTACTACAATCCCATTATTTTTTACGACGACGAACGATAAATTTGTCAGACGCTTTGTTTTTCTTACGAGTCTTGAATCCAAGAGTTGGTTTACCCCATGGAGACATTGGAGACTTACGTCCGATTGGAGAACGACCTTCACCACCACCGTGTGGGTGATCAACCGGGTTCATTACAGAACCACGAACTGTTGGGCGTTTACCTAACCAGCGAGAGCGACCTGCTTTACCGATTTTGATAAGTTCATGTTGTTCGTTACCTACTTGACCGATTGAAGCGCGACAAGCAGATAATACAAGACGTACTTCACCAGAAGTTAAACGTACAAGTACGTATTTACCTTCTTTACCAAGTACTTGAGCAGATGTACCAGCAGAACGAACTAATTGTCCGCCACGACCAGGCTTAAGCTCGATGTTATGAACAACAGTACCTACTGGAATGTTGATTAATGGTAATGCGTTACCGATTTTGATGTCAGCTTCTGGGCCAGACATAACTTCCATACCTACTTCTAATGATTTAGGAGCAAGAATGTAACGTTTTTCACCGTCAACGTAGTTAATTAATGCGATATTCGCAGAGCGGTTTGGATCGTATTCGATCGTAGCAACGCGTCCTGGAATTCCATCTTTGTTACGCTTAAAGTCGATGATACGGTATTGACGCTTATGTCCGCCACCTTGATGACGTACAGTAATTTTACCTTGGTTATTACGACCAGCCTTCTTGCTTAAAGGAGCAAGTAAAGACTTTTCGGGTCTGTCAGTCGTGATTTCAGCGAAATCATTCGTAGTCATATTACGACGACCGTTAGTAGTTGGATTATACTTTTTAATTCCCATCTCAATTTCCCTCCTTCTTTAGTAAGAATTAAACGCCTTGGAAGATTTCGATTTCTTTGCTGTCAGCAGTTAGCTTAACGATTGCTTTACGACGACGGCTAGTAAAACCAGCGTGACGACCAACGCGTTTTGCTTTCGGCTTGTAGTTCATGATGTTCACTTTTTCTACTTTAACACCAAAGATCGCTTCAAGAGCATCTTTAACTTCTGTTTTATTAGATTTAACGTCCACATCGAACGTGTATTTTTTTTCAGCCATCATTTCCATAGAACGTTCAGTGATAACTGGGCGCTTAATGATATCACGAGGATCTCTCATTATGCAAGCACCTCCTCTACTTTTTCCACTGCCGCTTTTGTCATGATTAGCTTATCATGATGAAGCACGTCTAAAACGTTTACGCCATCAGCAGTGATTACTGTTACTCCAGGGATATTGCGAGCAGATAACTCTACAGATTCGTTTGCATCAGCAGTTACGATAAGAGCTTTCTTCTCAACAGTTAATCCTTTAAGTACTGCTAGCATGTCTTTTGTTTTTGGTGCATTTAATACTAGGTCTTCAAGAACTACAATGTTGTTCTCAACTACTTTAGTAGCTAATGCAGATTTAATTGCTAAACGACGAACCTTCTTAGGAAGTTTGTACGCATAGCTTCTTGGTGTAGGTCCGAATACCGTACCACCACCACGCCATTGAGGAGAACGGATAGACCCTTGACGAGCACGTCCAGTTCCTTTTTGACGCCATGGTTTACGACCACCACCGCGAACTTCAGAACGAGTTTTTACTTTGTGTGTACCTTGACGTAAAGATGCACGTTGCATCATTACAGCTTCGAAAAGTACAGCTTCATTTGGTTCGATACCGAAAATAGCTTCAGCTAATTCGATTTCACCAACCTGTGAACCAGTTTGGTTATATACAGTAACTTTTGGCATTGGAATTCCTCCTTCCTATTGTGAATTATTTGCTAACCTTCACAGCGCCTTGAACAACTACAAGAGATTTCTTAGCACCTGGAACGTTACCTTTTACTAGTAATAAGTTGCGCTCAGTGTCAACTTGAACGATTTCTAAGTTTTGGATAGTAACTTGGTCTCCACCCATACGTCCAGCAAGTTTTTTGCCTTTGAATACACGGTTCGGAGCAACTGGGCCCATTGAACCTGGACGACGGTGATAGCGAGAACCATGAGACATAGGTCCGCGAGATTGTCCGTGGCGTTTGATAACACCTTGGAAACCTTTACCTTTAGAAATTCCTGTTACGTCAACGATTTCACCTGCAGCGAAAACTTCAACTTTTACCTCTTGACCAACCTCTAATCCGTCCACGTCTGCATCGCGGATTTCGCGAATGAAGCGCTTAGGAGTTGTAGATGCTTTAGCAGTGTGGCCTTGTTCAGGTTTGTTAGTTAACTTTTCACGTTTATCTTCAAATCCTAACTGGATTGCATTGTAGCCATCAGTTTCAGTTGTTTTCTTTTGAAGAACAACGTTTGGATTAGCAGCGATAACTGTTACTGGGATTAACTCACCGTTCTCAGCAAATACTTGAGTCATACCGATCTTTCTTCCTAAGATTCCTTTGGTCATGAGTTACACCTCCTACATTTTTAAGTTATATAATTTATAGTTTAATTTCGATATCTACACCAGACGGTAAGTCTAAACGCATTAATGAATCTACTGTTTGTGGAGTAGGACTCACGATATCGATTAAACGTTTGTGTGTGCGCATTTCGAATTGCTCACGAGAATCTTTGTACTTATGAACAGCACGAAGAATTGTGTAAATAGTCTTCTCAGTTGGTAATGGGATCGGACCAGAAACTGTTGCCCCAGAACGCTTAGCTGTTTCTACAATTTTCTCAGCTGATTGATCAAGAATACGGTGATCATAAGCTTTTAAACGGATACGAATTTTTTCTTTTGCCATTATTTTCCCTCCTTCGTTCGCCTATTTCTAAAATAGACCTTCTCCATGGAAATTTCCCCACACCATGCCATGGCAAAGCGGCCGGGTGTGTCAGCAACCTTCCACTTCATCGCAGTCAAAGACCAACATTGTCTATTATACAATGTTATTAGTCTAGATGCAAGCATCTTTTTGTTTGCATCTGCTTTTCTCTACTTTTGCTATTATACATGGCACTTTAAAGAATTTCAAGTTTTCATCTACTAGAATTCATTTTACAGTTTTTGGGTTTCGTTTTAATGTTTTTATATACTATAGAAGAAACTCGTCAAAACATAAAGATATCATCCAATTCATTATATAAACACAAACAAAACCCCCCAAGGGAAATCCCTTGGGGGGTTTTTATATCAGTTAAGATTACTCAACGATAGTAGCAACTACACCGTAACCTACTGTACGTCCACCTTCACGAATAGAGAATTTAGTTCCCTCTTCGATAGCGATTGGAGCGATAAGTTCGATAGTCATTTCGATGTTGTCACCAGGCATTACCATTTCAGTACCTTCTGGTAATTGGATGATACCAGTTACGTCAGTTGTACGGAAGTAGAACTGAGGACGGTAGTTAGCGAAGAATGGAGTGTGACGTCCACCTTCTTCTTTAGATAATACGAAAACTTCAGCTTTGAATTTAGCGTGTGCTTTTACAGAGCCAGTTTTAGCAAGAACTTGTCCACGTTGGATGTCTTCACGAGCAACCCCACGAAGAAGAGCACCGATGTTGTCTCCAGCTTGAGCTTGGTCAAGAAGTTTACGGAACATTTCTACACCAGTTACAGTTGTAGAAGCATTCTCTTCAGCAAGACCGATGATTTCTACTACGTCACCAACTTTAACGATTCCGCGCTCTACACGACCAGTTGCAACTGTACCACGACCTGTGATAGAGAATACATCCTCGATAGGCATTAAGAATGGTTTGTCAGTTTCACGTTCTGGAGTTGGGATGTAAGCATCAACTTCAGTCATTAATTCAATGATTTTTGCTTCCCAATCAGCTTCTCCTTGAAGAGCTTTAAGAGCAGAACCTTTGATTACAGGAATGTCGTCGCCTGGGAATCCGTATTCAGATAATAGGTCACGAACTTCCATTTCTACTAATTCTAATAATTCTTCGTCGTCAACCATGTCGCATTTGTTTAAGAATACAACGATGTAAGGAACACCTACTTGACGAGAAAGAAGGATGTGCTCACGTGTTTGAGGCATTGGGCCATCAGCAGCAGATACTACTAAGATACCGCCGTCCATTTGAGCAGCACCAGTGATCATGTTTTTAACATAGTCAGCGTGACCTGGGCAGTCAACGTGTGCATAGTGACGAGTTTCAGTTTCGTACTCAACGTGTGCAGTTGAGATTGTGATTCCGCGCTCTCTTTCTTCTGGAGCAGCGTCGATTTGATCGTATCCGCGTGCTTCAGCACCACCAGCTTTTGCAAGAACTGTAGTGATCGCAGCAGTTAATGTAGTTTTACCATGGTCAACGTGGCCGATTGTACCGATGTTAACATGGGGTTTAGAACGTTCGAATTTAGCTTTAGCCATTCTAAATTCCTCCTTAGTTTATATAGGTTATTTTATATTTAGACTAGAAAGCGAAACTTACGTCCCACTTTCTAAGCTTACATAAGTAGTTATACTCGAACAATTGATAAAAATCAATTATTCGCCTTTATTTTTTTTAATAATTTCTTCTGAAACAGACTTCGGTACTTCTTCATAATGATCAAATGTCATTGAGAATGTTCCGCGTCCTTGAGTGTTAGAACGTAATGCTGTCGCATAACCGAACATTTCAGAAAGCGGAACCATAGCGCGAACAACTTGTGCGTTACCGCGAGCTTCCATACCTTCTACACGTCCACGACGAGATGTTACGTCACCCATGATGTCTCCCATGTATTCTTCAGGGATTACAACTTCAACTTTCATCATTGGCTCAAGAATTACTGGGTTACATTTAGAAACCGCAGCTTTAAGTGCCATAGATGCAGCGATTTTGAACGCCATCTCAGATGAATCGACATCATGGTAAGAACCGTCAACTAATGCTGCTTTAATGTCAACTAGTGGGTAACCAGCTAGTACACCATTTTTAAGTGAGTCTTCAAGACCCGCTCCAACAGCTGGGATGTATTCACGTGGAACTACACCGCCGACGATTTTGTTTTCGAATTCAAATCCTTTACCTTCTTCGTTAGGTGCAAACTCAATCCAAACGTGACCGAATTGTCCACGTCCACCAGATTGACGAGCAAACTTACCTTCAACTTTCGCAGCAGCGCGGAAAGTTTCACGGTATGCTACCTGAGGAGCACCAACGTTTGCTTCGACTTTGAATTCACGGCGCATACGGTCAACGATGATATCAAGGTGAAGTTCACCCATACCAGCGATGATAGTTTGGCCAGTTTCTTGGTCAGTGTGAGCACGGAATGTTGGATCTTCTTCAGAAAGCTTAGATAATGCTGTACCCATTTTATCTTGGTCAGCTTTAGATTTTGGTTCGATAGCTACAGAGATAACTGGCTCTGGGAATTCCATAGACTCAAGGATAACAAGACTCTTCTCGTCACAAAGAGTATCACCAGTAGTAGTATCTTTTAAACCTACAGCAGCAGCGATATCACCAGCGTAAACTGTTGAAATCTCTTCACGGCTGTTAGCGTGCATTTGTAGGATACGTCCTACACGCTCACGCTTACCTTTAGTTGAGTTTTTCACGTATGATCCAGAGTTTAACACACCAGAGTACACACGGAAGAACGTTAACTTACCAACATAAGGGTCAGTCATGATTTTGAATGCTAGAGCTGCGAATGGTTCTTCATCGCTAGACTTACGTTCTACTTCTTCATCTGTATCCGGAAGAGTACCTTTAATAGCAGGTACATCTAATGGAGATGGTAGGTAGTCGATAACTGCGTCTAACAGGATTTGAACACCTTTGTTTTTGAATGCAGAACCACAGATTACTGGGAAGAATTCTACAGAAGTTGTAGCCTTACGGATACCAGCTTTAAGCTCTTCTACAGTGATTTCTTCACCTTCTAGGTACTTCATCATCATTTCTTCATCAAGCTCAGCTACCGCTTCAATAAGCTTTCCACGGTATTCTTCAGCTAGTTCTTTGTGCTCTTCAGGAATTTCGACACGCTCGATGTCTGTTCCTAAATCGTTACCGTACATGTAAGCACACTCTTCAACAAGATCAATGATACCATTGAACTCATCTTCAGCACCGATTGGTAACTGAATTGGATGTGCGTTTGCTTGTAAACGATCGTGGATTGTTCCTACAGAGTATAAGAAATCTGCACCGATCTTATCCATTTTGTTAACGAATACGATACGAGGTACACCGTAAGTAGTAGCCTGACGCCAAACAGTTTCTGTTTGTGGTTCTACACCAGATTGTGCATCAAGTACTGCTACCGCACCATCAAGTACGCGTAAAGAACGTTCTACTTCTACTGTGAAGTCTACGTGTCCTGGAGTATCAATGATGTTTACACGGTGACCTTTCCATTGAGCTGTAGTTGCAGCAGAAGTAATTGTGATACCACGCTCTTGCTCTTGCTCCATCCAGTCCATCTGAGATGCACCTTCATGAGTTTCACCGATTTTATGAATACGTCCTGTGTAATACAGAATACGCTCAGTTGCTGTTGTTTTACCAGCATCGATGTGAGCCATGATACCAATATTACGAGTGTTTTCTAAAGAGAACTCTCTTGTCATTTGGTGTCTTGCTCCTTCCATATATGGATTGGATTTTTTATTTTAAGTAGCAAAAAAGCCACTTTATATTGTTACATATGCCAGTGTCCAGTACCCTCATTATGTAAAACGAGCGCCCAACGAAAGGGAGAGGCATTCTCCCTCTCCACACTTCCATAAGCGACAAATAAAGCGGTTTATGCTTACATTTATTTTACGTTGAATCCTACCAACGGTAATGAGCAAACGCTTTGTTAGCTTCTGCCATTTTATGAGTGTCTTCACGTTTCTTAACAGATGCACCAGCGTTGTTAGCTGCATCTAAGATTTCGTAAGCTAGACGCTCTTCCATAGTTTTTTCACCACGAAGACGAGCATAGTTTACTAACCAGCGAAGACCTAAAGTTGTACGGCGTTCTGGACGAACCTCAACTGGAACTTGGTAGTTAGCACCACCAACACGACGAGCGCGTACTTCAAGAACAGGCATGATGTTCTTAAGAGCTTGCTCGAATACTTCCATTGGTTCTTTATCTGAACGTTCACGAACGATATCGAAAGCGTTATAAAGAATTGTTTGAGATTTACCTTTTTTACCGTCAACCATCATTTTGTTGATAAGGCGTGTTACTAGCTTAGAATTGTACATTGGATCTGGTAACACGTCACGTTTCGCAACAGGTCCTTTACGAGGCATATTGAGTTCCTCCTTTCATTATAAGTTTATTATTTTTTAGCAGGTTTTGGTCGCTTAGTACCATATTTAGAACGTCCTTGCATACGTTTGTCAACACCAGCTGTATCAAGCGCTCCACGAACGATGTGGTAACGTACCCCTGGTAAATCCTTTACTCGACCACCGCGAATTAATACTACGCTATGCTCTTGTAAGTTATGACCGATACCTGGGATGTAAGCTGTAACTTCAATCCCGTTTGTTAAACGTACACGAGCGTATTTACGTAACGCTGAGTTAGGTTTCTTTGGAGTCATTGTACCAACACGAGTACATACACCACGTTTTTGAGGTGCAGAGATATCAGTTGATTTTTTCTTTAAAGAGTTAAAACCTTTGTTTAACGCAGGTGATTTAGATTTCCATACTTTATCAGTACGACCATTTCTCACTAATTGGTTAATAGTAGGCATTTGATTATCCTCCCTTCGCATGTTTGTATGACCACATATCCAGGTGGTTCATTATTAGTTGAAAACAAAGTTTTTGCAAGGAAGAGCAAATGCTCTCTCCTCACAAAAACAGTTTTAACTTATTATTCCTATTGCTGAAGCTCCCACTTGAATCCCCGAAACTTTTCCAAGCTTACGAACTGATTCAACTTTTGTTATGGGTATGTTATGTTGCAAAGCAGTGCGAATGATAACATGGGTTAACCGCACATCAGCATCTTCTGCAATAACAACTTCTTTAACTATACCATTTTTGATTGCTTCCAATGTTCGTTTATGACCAACGACTACATTTTCAGCATTTGACACTTTTTGATAAGACATATAAATATCCTCCAAAGCATCGTTCAGGAGCAACCTTGATTATAGTAACATTTTGACTCATACAATGTCAACTAGGATTAGCTGTTTTTATACAAAATTTACGACGGAAAATTTTACTGTTCCACATAAACTTCATCGTTTTCTACATTCATGTTATCTTGTGTTGTTTTTACAAGATCCACTTTACGATAACGATTCATACCTGTTCCAGCAGGAACAAGCTTACCGATAATAACATTCTCTTTCAATCCTAGAAGCTCATCGCGTTTACCTTTAATTGCTGCATCCGTTAAAACACGAGTTGTTTCTTGGAACGAAGCTGCAGATAAGAACGAATCTGTTTCAAGTGAAGCTTTTGTAATACCAAGTAGAACAGGTCTAGCTGTCGCTGGTTGTTTACCTTTCAGTAACACCTTCGCATTCGCATCAGTAAACTGATGGATATCTAGTAATGTTCCTGGTAATACATCTGTTTCACCTGCATCACTTACACGAACTTTACGTAGCATTTGGCGTACCATTACTTCTACGTGTTTGTCACCAATTTCTACCCCTTGCATACGGTATACTTTTTGAACTTCACGTAATAAGTATTCTTGCACTGCTGTAATGTCCGTTACTTTTAGTAATTCTTTCGGATCAATAGAACCTTCTGTTAACTCTTTACCGTGGCTAATTGGCTGTCCTGGAGTTACTTTCAGACGAGCACCGTAAGGAATAGCATACGTACGAGCTTCAACTTCACCCTGTACAACTACTTCTTGGCGATCTTTAACATCGTTGATCGCTGCGATAACACCGTCGATTTCACTGATAACTGCCTGACCTTTCGGATTACGAGCTTCGAAGATCTCTTGGATACGAGGTAAACCTTGAGTGATATCATCTCCGGCAACCCCACCTGTATGGAATGTACGCATCGTTAACTGTGTACCTGGCTCACCGATAGATTGAGCTGCGATAATACCTACCGCTTCTCCTACTTCTACGTCTGTACCAGTTGCTAAGTTACGACCGTAACACTTCTTACATACACCGTGGCGAGTGTTACACGTGAACGCTGAACGAATGTTTACAGTTTCAACACCCGAATTTTCAACGATATGAGCGATATCTTCAGTAATTAATTGGTTTTCACTAACTAATACTTCACCTGTTTCAGGATGTTTTACAGTTTTTCTTGCAAAACGTCCAACAAGACGATCATATAATGACTCAATTACTTCATTACCCTCTTTAATCGCACCAATTAATAGACCACGATCTGTTCCACAATCATCTTCACGGACAATTACATCTTGTGCAACGTCTACAAGACGACGCGTTAAGTAACCAGAATCGGCAGTTTTAAGTGCTGTATCGGCAAGACCTTTACGCGCACCATGCGTAGAGATGAAGTACTCAAGTACTGTTAAACCTTCACGGAAACTTGATTTAATTGGAAGTTCGATAATACGACCAGATGGATTGGCCATCAGACCACGCATACCAGCAAGCTGAGTAAAGTTCGATGCGTTACCACGGGCACCGGAATCACTCATCATGAAGATTGGGTTGCGTTTATTCAAGGATTTCATCAGTTTTCCTTGGATAACATCTTTTGCATTACTCCAAATAGAGATAACGCGATCGTAACGTTCTTCTTCCGTGATTAAACCGCGACGGAATTGTTTAATTACATTATCTACTTTTGCTTGTGCTTCATGGAGAATTTCATCTTTTTCACCTAATACAAGAATGTCAGATACCCCAACTGTAATACCAGCCTTTGTAGAGTACTTAAATCCTAAGTTTTTCATACGGTCAAGCATGCGAGATGTTTCCGTAATTTGGAAACGTTTGAATACTTCCGCAATGATGTTACCAAGGATCTTCTTGCTAAATGGTGCCACTTCTTCGCGACTAGCAATAATTTCTTTAATGTTCGCACCTTTTTCAACGAAATATTCCGCTGGTGTTTCTTTTTCAAGGTTTGAGTTTGTCGGTTCATTAATATAAGGGAACGACTCTGGTAAGATTTCGTTAAATATTAATTTACCAACTGTTGTTAATAGAAGCTTACCCTTTTGCTCTTCAGTAAACGTTACGTTATTTACTGAACTTGCAGCAACTGCAACACGTGTGTGCAGATGTACATATCCATTTTGGTATGCAAGTATTGCTTCGTTTGCATCTTTGAAGACCATACCTTCACCGATTGCGCCTTCACGCTCAAGTGTTAAGTAGTAGTTACCTAATACCATATCCTGAGATGGAGTAACAACTGGTTTTCCGTCTTTTGGATTCAAGATGTTTTGTGCCGCTAACATAAGAATACGAGCTTCTGCTTGTGCCTCTGATGATAACGGAACGTGAACCGCCATTTGGTCACCGTCAAAGTCCGCGTTGTATGCAGTACATACAAGTGGATGAAGACGAATTGCGCGACCTTCTACTAATGTAGGTTCAAACGCCTGGATACCAAGACGGTGAAGTGTTGGTGCGCGGTTTAGAAGTACTGGATGCTCTTTAATCACAGATTCTAAAACGTCCCAAACTTCAGGGTGTACACGCTCAATTTTACGTTTCGCACTCTTAATATTGTGTGCTAAGCCTTTTCCAACTAACTCTTTCATAACGAAAGGTTTGAACAGTTCAAGCGCCATTTCTTTCGGTAATCCACACTGGTACATCTTTAAGTTCGGTCCTACAACGATTACAGAACGGCCAGAGTAGTCAACACGTTTACCTAATAAGTTTTGACGGAAACGTCCTTGTTTACCTTTAAGCATGTGAGATAGTGATTTTAATGGGCGGTTACCTGGTCCAGTAACCGGACGGCCACGACGGCCATTATCGATTAATGCGTCTACAGCTTCTTGTAACATACGTTTTTCGTTTTGAACGATGATGCTTGGAGCACCTAGGTCCAATAGACGTTTTAAACGGTTGTTACGGTTAATTACACGACGATATAAGTCGTTTAAGTCAGAAGTAGCAAAACGTCCACCATCTAACTGTACCATTGGGCGTAGTTCTGGTGGGATTACTGGTAGAACATCTAAGATCATCCAAGATGGTTCATTTCCAGAGTTGCGGAATGCTTCTAATACTTCTAGACGTTTAATAGCACGAGTACGGCGTTGTCCTTGTGCTGTTTTTAATTCTTCTTTTAAGAAGTCTACTTCTTTATCTAAATCGATGTCTTGTAGTAGCTTTTTAATCGCTTCTGCACCCATAGCAGCTTGGAATGTGCTACCATATCGATCACGATATGCACGGTATTCTTTTTCAGAAAGTAATTGCTTCTTATCAAGTGGTGTATCTCCACTTTCTGTTACAACATAAGAAGCGAAATAAATTACTTCTTCAAGCGCGCGAGGGGACATGTCTAAGACAAGTCCCATGCGGCTCGGGATACCTTTGAAATACCAAATATGAGATACAGGAGCAGCTAATTCAATATGACCCATACGTTCACGACGTACTTTTGCACGCGTTACTTCAACGCCACATCGATCACAAACTACACCTTTATAACGTACACGTTTGTATTTTCCGCAATGACATTCCCAGTCCTTTTGTGGTCCGAAAATACGCTCACAGAACAAGCCATCTTTTTCAGGCTTTAACGTACGATAGTTAATAGTTTCTGGTTTCTTAACTTCACCGTATGACCAAGAACGAATCTTGTCAGGTGAAGCAAGTCCAATCTTCATATATTCAAAGTTATTTACATCTATCAAGGGGCCTACCTCCCTTTTAGTCTACAGGTTATCCCAATTATTCCTTAGTTGTCTCAACTTCAACATTCAATTTATCTGCTGATTGATGATCATCATCATCTTCTGTATCACGCATTTCAATTTCTGTATCGTCGCTAGACATCATTTTAACGTCCATACCTAAACTTTGCAGCTCTTTAATCAATACTTTGAATGATTCAGGAACGCCTGGTTCTGGAACATTTTCGCCTTTAACAATTGCTTCATAAGTCTTAACACGTCCAACAACATCATCAGACTTCACTGTTAAGATTTCTTGAAGAGTATAAGCAGCACCGTAAGCTTCAAGTGCCCAAACCTCCATCTCACCGAAACGCTGTCCACCGAACTGAGCTTTACCTCCAAGAGGTTGCTGCGTTACAAGTGAGTATGGTCCAGTAGAACGAGCATGAAGTTTATCGTCAACCATGTGCGCAAGTTTGATCATATACATGACACCAACAGATACGCGGTTATCGAATGGTTCACCAGTACGTCCGTCATACAGGATTGTTTTCGCGTCATTTGCCATACCAGCTTCTTCAATTGTGCCCCAAACATCTTCCTCACGAGCACCATCGAATACTGGTGTTGCAATGTGAATGCCCAGGTATCTTGCTGCCATACCAAGATGAAGCTCTAATACCTGACCGATATTCATACGAGATGGTACCCCTAATGGGTTTAACATAATATCGATTGGCGTACCGTCTGGTAAGTAAGGCATATCTTCTTCTGGTAAAATACGAGAAATAACACCTTTGTTACCGTGACGTCCGGCCATCTTGTCACCTTCAGAAATTTTACGTTTTTGAACGATATATGCACGTACAAGTTGATTCACACCTGGTGGCAATTCATCGCCATCTTCACGGTTGAATACTTTTACGTCTAAGATAATACCGCCACCACCGTGTGGTACACGTAGTGATGTATCACGTACTTCACGCGCTTTTTCTCCAAAGATAGCATGTAATAGACGTTCTTCAGCTGTTAATTCTGTTACACCTTTAGGTGTTACTTTACCAACAAGTAAATCTCCATCTTTTACTTCAGCACCAACGCGAATGATACCGCGCTCGTCAAGGTTACGTAATGCGTCTTCCCCAACGTTTGGAATGTCACGTGTAATTTCTTCTGGTCCAAGCTTCGTATCACGAGCTTCTGATTCATATTCTTCAATATGAATAGAAGTGTACACATCATCTTTTACAAGGCGCTCACTCATGATAATCGCATCCTCGTAGTTATAACCGTCCCAAGTCATGAAGCCAACAAGCACGTTACGTCCAAGTGCTAGTTCACCTAATTCCATAGAAGGACCATCCGCAAGGATTTCACCTTTTACAACTTCATTTCCAACACTTACGATTGGACGTTGGTTGTAACAAGTTCCTTGGTTAGAACGAATGAATTTTTGCATTTTGTAGCGATCTAAGTCGCCTTTTACTGTTTGACCGTCAACTTCTACATAGCGACGTACCCAAACTTCACGTGCTTCTACGCGCTCAACAACACCAGGATGTTTACAGATTACTGCAGCACCCGAGTCTTTTGCTGATACGTACTCCATACCTGTACCTACAATCGGAGATTCCGGATTCATTAACGGAACCGCCTGACGTTGCATGTTCGCTCCCATAAGTGCGCGGTTAGAGTCATCGTTTTCTAAGAACGGAATACAAGCTGTCGCTGCCGACACTACTTGTTTTGGAGATACATCCATGTAGTCGATGCGTTCTCTATTTGTGACAATATTTTCGCCACGGAAACGAGCTACGATATCTTCACTTAGGAATTCACCTTCATCAGATAATTTCATATTCGCTTGGGCTACAACATAGTTATCTTCTTCATCTGCTGTTAAATAATCAACATGCCCTGTTACAAGACCAGTTTCTGGGTCAACACGACGGTATGGTGTTTCAATGAAACCAAACTCATTTACTTTCGCGAACGAAGATAATGAGTTAATCAAACCAATGTTTGGTCCCTCTGGTGTTTCAATCGGACACATACGACCATAGTGGGAGTAATGAACGTCACGTACTTCAAAGCCTGCGCGCTCACGCGTTAAACCACCAGGTCCTAATGCAGATAGTCTTCGTTTGTGAGTTAACTCTGCTAATGGATTTGTTTGGTCCATGAACTGAGATAACTGAGAACTTCCGAAGAACTCTTTAATAGATGCAATAACAGGACGAATATTAATTAGTGCCTGTGGTGTAATTGCATTTGTATCTTGGATCGACATTCTCTCACGAACAACACGTTCCATACGAGAAAGGCCGATACGGAATTGGTTTTGTAATAGTTCTCCAACAGAACGCAGACGACGGTTTCCTAAATGGTCAATATCATCTGTATCTCCTACTTTGTATAGTAGGTTGAAGAAGTAACTGATAGAAGCAAGGATATCACCTGGTGTGATGTGTTTCACATCACGAGTAATGTTTGCATTACCAATTACATTAATTACGCGTTCGCCTTCCGACTCAGGAGCATAAATCTTAATAGATTGCAGCTCAACATCGCCTTCTACCACTCCACCCATTGGTTTCGCTGTTTTGAATCCAATGTTTTTCTCTAAGTAAGGTAAAATGCGATCAAGTGTACGACGATCTAAGATTGTTCCTTCTGCCGCTAAAATTTCACCAGTTTCTGGATCCACTAATGTTTCAGCTAAACGTTGATTAAACAATCTGTTTTTAATGTGTAACTTCTTGTTGATCTTATAGCGACCTACATTTGCTAAATCGTAGCGCTTTGGATCGAAGAAACGAGACACAAGTAAGCTCTTAGCATTTTCTACTGTTGGTGGTTCACCAGGACGTAGACGCTCATAAATTTCAAGCAATGCTTTTTCTGTGCTATCTGTGTTGTCTTTTTCTAATGTGTTGCTTAAGTATTCGTTATCACCTAAAAGCTCGGTGATTTCTTGATCAGAGCCAAACCCTAATGCGCGTAACAAAACAGTTACAGGAAGTTTACGCGTACGGTCAATACGCACATATACAACATCCTTAGCATCTGTCTCATACTCTAACCAAGCTCCGCGGTTTGGAATTACAGTAGCAGTAAAACCACGTTTTCCGTTTTTATCCACTTTGCCACTATAGTATACGCTTGGAGAGCGAACTAACTGGGAAACGATAACACGTTCTGCACCGTTAATTACGAATGTTCCAGTCTCTGTCATGAGTGGGAAATCTCCCATGAACACATCTTGTTCTTTTACTTCACCAGTTTCCTTGTTGATTAGACGCACTTTTACACGAAGTGGTGCTGCATACGTCACATCACGCTCTTTGCATTCGTCTACAGAGTATTTAGGTTCACCTAAGCTGTAGTCGATAAATTCAAGCGATAGATTTCCCGTAAAGTCTTCAATCGGAGAAATGTCTTGGAACATTTCTCGCAAACCCTCATCAAGAAACCACTGATAAGAAGAGGTTTGAATTTCGATAAGATTTGGTAACTCTAATACTTCACTAATACGGGCATAACTTCTTCGTTGGCGGTGGCGTCCGTATTGAACTAGTTGACCTGTCAACTGCTTCACCCCTCAAATCATGAGTATTATAAATGCACAAAAAAATTTGTGCAAAATCACAAATAAATACAACTACTGCTATTAGCGTAGTCTTTTTCTCTTAAAGATAAATACGTTGAGTCTTTCTACCTGCTCAAAAAAGAAAAATGGCTTCTATAAGAAAACCATCATTCTGTTTCATAATCTGCTGATTTTACTATCTTTTCCAAGAGAAACAAAAATATACATCTTTCTCAACGCAGAAAATCATATATTGGCATTGTATAATGTTAACATAGCCAAAAATAACCGTCAACGTTTTTTTGATTTTATGATATAATATCCTTTTTTCTTTTCTACAACCTCAACTTCAGAAAATACTTCCTCTAGTTTTTTCAGCGCAGATGGTGCACCTTGCTTCTTTTGAATAACAATCCAAAGTTCTCCACCTGGAACTAAATACTCCACAGCTTTTTCTAAAATTTCATGTACGACATCTTTACCCGCACGAATTGGAGGGTTAGATAGAATAGCAGCATACTTGCCATCTACATTTTCATAGACGCTACTTTGAAAAATACGTATATTCTCGATTTTGTTATTAGCGGCGTTTTCTTTCGCAAGTCCAAGCGCCCTTTCATTCACATCCACCATGTGAACTTCACGACCTTGAAACTCTTTCGCTAGCGACAAACCAATAGGACCGTATCCGCAACCTACATCTAATATATTACCTTTAATATCTGGCATTTGAAAAGCTTCAATTAAAAGACGGGAACCAAAGTCCACTTCGTTTTTCGAGAACACCCCATGGTCGGATAAGAAAGTAAATTGAGATCCACGAAGTGCAAATTCCCATCGCTTACGATCACTTTTACTAGAAGGGTCGTTAGAAAAATAATGGTCTGCCATATGGCCACCTCTCTTCTTTACAGTTAAAAAAAAAGCTCGCATGAGAGCGAGCTTTTTTTAAAGCATCAAAAGTTAATTACTTAACTTCTACAGCAGCGCCAACTTCTTCAAGTTTAGCTTTGATTTCTTCAGCTTCTTCTTTAGCAGCAGCTTCTTTGATTACTTTTGGAGTGTTGTCAACTAATTCTTTAGCTTCTTTTAAGCCAAGACCAGTGATTTCACGAACAACTTTGATAACTTTGATTTTTTGTGCACCAGCGCTAGTTAGTTCCACATCAAATTCAGTTTTCTCAGCAGCAGCTTCTCCAGCGCCACCAGCAACAGCTACAGGAGCAGCAGCAGTTACGCCGAATTCTTCCTCGATAGCTTTTACTAAGTCGTTAAGTTCTAATACAGTCATAGATTTAACTGCTTCAATGATTTGTTCTTTAGTCATTGTAAATATCCTCCCTTAAATAGGTTTGTATTGTTTTATCGATAATACGTAATTATCTTTTAAAAAATTAAGCGCCTTGCTCTTCCTTTTGTTCTGCAACTGCTTTAGTAGCAAGTGCAAGGTTACGGATTGGAGCTTGAAGAACGCTAAGAAGCATAGAAAGTAAGCCTTCACGTGATGGAAGAGTAGCGATTGCTTTAACCTCATCAAGTGTTACAAGTTTACCTTCGATTACGCCCGCTTTAATTTCTAAAGCTTCATGATTTTTAGCGAAGTCGTTTAATACTTTCGCAGGAGCAACTACATCCTCGTTACTGAACGCGATTGCGTTTGGTCCTGTTAAGAATTCGTTTAACTCAGCCATTTCAGCAGATTCTGCAGCACGACGAGTTAGAGAGTTTTTGTAAACTTTGAACTCAACGCCAGCTTCACGTAATTGCTTACGTAATTCTGTTGCTTCAGAAACTGTTAAACCACGGTAGTCAACAACGATCGTAGATTTACTAGCACGAAGTTTGTCCGCGATTTCAGTTACAACTTGTTGTTTAGTTTCGATTACTTTGCTCATGTTATTACACCTCCTGTAGATTATATAGAAGATGTACCGAAAGTGCACTAAAAACCTCCATGCCCAACTTGTAGACATGGAGGCATATAGTCACAGAAAAAAATTCCGTTTCGTATATTAACACCTAGGTAGGAAATTAAGTCTATTGACACCTACTGTCTACGGTACACTATTTAAATTCACAACATAAATGATTATATTAAATCTTCTTTATGAAGTCAACTTCCAATTTTTACGCTAATGTAGAAACGTCTACACGTACGCCAGGTCCCATTGTAGAAGCAACTGTTACGTTCTTCATGTAAGTACCTTTCGCAGCAGATGGCTTAACTTTTAATAAAGTATCAGCGATTGTTTTGAAGTTTTCTACTAATTTAGCATCTTCGAAAGATACTTTACCGATTGGAACGTGGATGTTACCAGCTTTATCAACGCGGTATTCAACTTTACCAGCTTTGATTTCGTTAACAGCTTTAGTTACATCGAAAGTAACTGTTCCAGTTTTAGGGTTTGGCATTAAACCTTTAGGTCCTAATACGCGACCAAGTTTACCAACTTCACCCATCATGTCAGGAGTTGCTACTACTACATCGAAATCGAACCAACCTTGTTGGATTTTACCGATGTAATCAGTATCGCCTACGAAGTCAGCTCCAGCAGCTTCAGCTTCTTTAGCTTTTTCACCTTTAGCGAACACTAATACACGTTGTACTTTACCAGTACCGTGCGGAAGAACAACTGCACCACGGATTTGTTGGTCAGCTTTCTTAGGGTCAACACCTAAACGGAATGCAGCTTCTACAGTTGCATCAAATTTAGCTGTGTTTGTTTTCTTTACTAATTCTACTGCTTCTGTTGCAGAGTAAGCAGCTGCACGGTCAACAAGCTTTGCAGCTTCTACGTACTTTTTACCTCTTTTAGCCATTTTTATTTCCTCCTCGAATGTGGTTTTAGCGGAATAACCTCCCACGTTTACGCCTGTTTTCAGGTATAACCTGAGGATGAGCGCCATCCATTTATTTAAAAACGATAATCATTTACGATAATAAAGGTTGCGAATTGGAATTCCAGACCCGCAACCTTTTTTTAAAAACAAATCGAATTAGTCTTCGATAACGATGCCCATACTGCGTGCAGTACCTTCAACCATACGCATTGCAGCTTCTACGCTAGCAGCGTTTAGGTCAGGCATTTTAGTTTCAGCGATTTCGCGTACTTTATCACGCTTAACAGTTGCCACTTTATTACGATTTGGTTCACCAGAACCAGACTCAATACCAGCTACTTTCTTAAGAAGAACAGCAGCAGGAGGAGTTTTAGTAATGAAAGTGAATGAACGGTCCTCAAATACCGTAATTTCAACAGGGATGATAAGACCAGCTTGATCTGCTGTACGAGCGTTAAACTCTTTACAGAAGCCCATGATGTTAACACCTGCTTGTCCTAATGCTGGACCAACTGGTGGAGCTGGGTTAGCTTTACCTGCAGGAATTTGAAGCTTTACCATTTTAATTACCTTTTTAGCCACGAGACACACCTCCTTAAGTCCGTGATGTGGTCAATTGGACAGTGATTTGCCCTCCCACGTCATATTTTATCTGTAAGGATAAAATCTTTCAAAAAACGCCTCCGATAATGAAGACGTACTGACTTAAAAGATATTATCACTTTTTACAATTCATTTCAAGTTTCATTTTATAATTTTTCAATTTGATGGAAGTCAAGTTCAACTGGAGTCTCGCGACCAAACATGTCCACAAGTACACTAACTTTTTTCTTCTCCACATCAATTTCTTCAATAGCACCTGTATAATCTGCGAATGGCCCCTCATTTACACGTACTGTCTCATGAAGTTCAAAGTCGAAATCAACCACTTCGTTGTCCATTCCCATATGTTTCATAATGGTAACAACTTCCTCTTCTAATAGAGGCGATGGCTTAGATCCAGAACCAGAAGAACCAACGAACCCAGTTACACCCGGCGTGTTACGTACAACATACCAAGAATCATCAGTCATGATTAATTCTACTAATACATAACCTGGGAACACTTTTCTTTTCATTAATTTTTCTTTTCCGTTTTTCATTTCTACTTCTACTTCTTCCGGGACAACAACACGGAAAATTTTATCTTGCATACCCATTGATTCTACACGCTTCTCTAGGTTTGCTTTTACTTTATTTTCATATCCAGAATAAGTATGGACAACATACCAACTTTTTTCCATTCATTTAGGACGAGCGTCCTTCCCTCCCTGACGTACATTTTTTTGCGCAAATGAAAAAACCCGTTCACCGGGCTTTTACACAGTTCTTATAAATAACATTATATCATGGATAAGTGCTTCTTATTCAAGAATTAACCAAGAATTAACCGAATTAAAGAAGAAATGCCCATATCAACTACTGCGAAGAAAATCGCAAAGAACACAACTGTAGCAACAACAGTCGCTGTTGAGCGGAGTAATTCATCTTTTTTAGGCCAACTTACTTTTTTCATTTCGCGACCTACATCGCCGAAAAAGTTCGTTAAACGCATCTGCGGGACCTCCAGTGTATTATTTCAATTATTTATTTTGTTTCCTTGTGAACTGTATGCTGATTGCATGTTTTACAAAACTTTTTTATTTCAAGTCGCTCTATTGAGCTCGTATCTTTCATAGTAGAGTAGTTTCGATTTTTACACTCTTCACATGAGAGTACAACTTTTTTCCTCATTAGTTACACCAACCTTGTAACATTATGTCCCTAAAAATGTATCATACAATAAAAGACAATGTCAATGACATGCATTTTGTACGCTCTACAAAAGAAAACAGGTGATTTATTTTACACCTGTTGCACTTGTTATTTGTTATGAATTTAAAGTTGTACTTTCTCGCATTTCCATATATCGTTCCAATTTCCTCTTCACCCGCTGTAAAGCGTTATCAATAGATTTCACATGTCTGTTTAACTGTTCTGAAATCTCTTGATAAGAACGCCCATCTAGATATAAAGAAAGTACTTTCCTTTCTAAATCGCTTAATAATTCTGATATTTTTGATTCTATGTCTGTATATTCTTCTTGGCTAATAATCATCTCTTCAGGATCAGTTACCTTCGCTTCAGAAATAACATCCAATAATGTTCGATCAGATTCCTCATCGTAAATCGGCTTATCTAAAGACACATATGAATTTAAGGGAATATGTTTTTGTCTTGTTGCCGTTTTAATAGCGGTAATAATTTGTCGAGTGATACACAGTTCAGCAAATGCTTTGAATGAAGACAGCTTGTCCTCTTTATAATCACGAATTGCTTTAAACAACCCTATCATACCTTCTTGAACAATGTCTTCTCGATCGGCACCCACTAAAAAGTAAGATCTTGATTTCGCGCGAACAAAGTTCTTATACTTGTGAATTAAATATTCTAGAGCGTCAGTATTACCTTTTCGAACTAACTCAACGATTGCCTCATCCTCTAAATCACGAAATGTAACGTCGCCTACACTTACGAAGCCTGCTTCCACCTTGATCCCTCCGACCGCTATTTATTTAGCAATATTATACAGTAAAAAGACAAAGAGCGTCAATGCTTCAACGCTCTCCTCTTCTTAATTTTTCTAATTTTTCTGTAATATCTTTACTAAATATCTTTCGCATGGCGGGTTGCTGTTCTTTCGTGTCTTTTGTACGCCTTCTTACTTGTTGCTCCATTGCCTGTACTTCCAACTCTAATTCACGCGCAGATTTCCGAAGGGCACCTTGCGCAAATATAACCCATTGTTCCGTGTAATCAGAAGTCGCAACATATATTCGTGTATTTATATTTCTAAGCTCTATCGCAAGTTGCTCTATCTTTTCATCTGCAGTTTGATTCTTTCGTGTGAATATTACTTCCACACGAGATTGTTTCATCTTTTTTTCAATACCATGTACTGTATAGGCATCAAAGACTATCATCACTTTTGTGCCTGTATAACCTTGATAATCCGCCATCTTATCAATAAGTGCATCTCTTGATGATTGTAAATCTACATCCCGCAGTTTCTTCAAATCTCCCCAAGCTCCGATAATGTTGTAACCGTCAACGATTAAAATATCGTTCATCTTTTATTTACCAATTTCGTGACGTTTACGATATACCTCATACATTAACAAACTTGCGGCTACGGAAGCATTTAAGGATGTAACTTTACCAACCATCGGTAGAGTGATTAGGAAATCACACTTTTCACCAATAATACGGCTCATACCTTTTCCTTCACTACCAATTACTAACCCAATCGGCATTTTACCATCTAAATTACGATAATCCGTTTTTCCTTTGGCATCTGTACCAGCAATCCAAAGTCCACGTTCTTTTAATTCATCAATTGTACGGGATAAGTTCGTTACGCGTGCAACAGGAATGTATTCAATTGCTCCTGTTGATGCTTTCGCAACTGACGCTGTAAGCCCCACAGCCCTTCTCTTTGGAATAATAATCCCATGAGCTCCTGTCGCATCAGCAGTACGCATAATAGAACCTAAGTTATGCGGATCTTCAATCTCATCTAAAATTAAGAAGAATGGATCTTCATTACGTTTTTCTGCCACTTTGAATAAATCTTCTAACTCCGCATACTGATATGCAGCTACTTGAGCGATTACACCTTGATGATTACCCTCAACTAATTGATCTAACTTTTTCTTTGGTGCATGTTGTAAAATAACCTTATTTTCTTTCGCTAACGCTAGTACAATCTGCACTTGTCCTTTGGCAGCACCTTCTGCGATCCAAATTTTATTAATATCTCTCCCTGATCGTAACGCTTCAATTACAGGGTTACGTCCGATAATATATTCACTACTCATGATGATGTGCCCCCTTCCTTTTCTTCTAAAACTGCAATTGCCTTATATACAATTTCGTCTAATCTTTCACGGTTATTTAATAAATGATGATAACCAATTAGCGCTTCAAAGGCTGTACTATGTCGATATGTTTGTACATCCGTATTTTTCGGAACCGTACCTGAATTTGCATTACGTCCTCTTCTTAATACCGCCTCTTCTTCCTCTGTCAAAAACGACGTCTCTAATAAATGATAAACAACTTTCGCCTGTGCTTTTGCTGAAACAAAGCTCGTCCCTAAGCGATGTAATTGATTAGGGCGAACCTTTCCTTTTTGAAGGAGGTGATAGCGGATATATTGTTCATATACCGCATCACCCATATACGCTAACGCCAAGCTGTTTAATTGCTTTGCATCAATCATCCTTATCCTCTTTTCCATCTTGTACCTTGAGCGGTATCTTCTAAAATAATATTACGTCCTTTTAAATCGTCACGAATTTGATCAGACAATGCGAAATCGCGATTTTTACGAGCCTCAATGCGCTTTTGGATAAGTTCTTCAATTTCTTCATCCAGCAATTCTTCTTGCGTTAATTCTAATCCTAAAATATCAAATAACGTTTCCAATTGTTTTACGTATGCTTCGATCACAACTTTAGATGTATGCTCTTCAAGTAAATATTGATTTGCATGATTGGCTACATTGTATAATTCGGTAATTGCATTCGCAGTGTTAAAGTCATCATTCATTGCCTCTTCAAATGCAGTCTGGAATTTCTCTATTTCAACTAACCATTTCTCATTATGGTCTGTTAAATCCGTACTGCTTTCCATACGATGCTTTAAGTTTCCATAAGCTGTTTTAATTCTTTCCAGCCCATTATTCGTACTTTGTAATAACTCTTCACTAAAGTTAATCGGATGACGATAGTGTACTGATAACATAAAGAATCTAATTAACTGTGGGTCGTATTGCTTAATAATATCGTGAACTAAAATAAAGTTACCAAGCGATTTAGACATCTTCTCATTGTTAATATTAATATATCCATTATGCATCCAGTAACGTGCAAACGTTTTTCCAGTCAATGCTTCCGACTGCGCAATTTCATTTTCATGATGCGGGAACGCCAAGTCTTGACCACCAGCATGAATGTCAATTGTATCCCCTAAGTACTTACGTGCCATTGCTGAGCATTCAATATGCCACCCTGGACGCCCTTGCCCCCAAGGGCTTTCCCAGAAGATTTCTCCTTCTTTCGCAGCTTTCCATAAAGCAAAATCAAGAGGGTCTTGTTTCTTTTCCCCTACCTCAATACGAGCACCGTGACGTAAATCTGCGATTGGTTGATGTGATAATTTACCGTAACCTTCGAATTCCTTCGTTTTAAAGTACACATCTCCCTCTGATTCGTATGCATACCCTTTATTCACAAGTTCTTGAATAAATTCAATAATGATATCCATATTTTCTGTTACACGAGGATGGACTGTTGCGTGTTTGCAACCTAGCGCTGTTACATCTTCAAAGTACGCTTCAACAAAACGATCAGCAATTGTCGGTACATCTTCACCTAATTCATTTGCCGCTTTAATTAATTTATCATCTACGTCCGTAAAGTTCGATACGTATTGCACATCGTACCCTTTATATTCTAGATAGCGACGTACTGTATCGAATACCATAGGAGGTCTTGCATTGCCAATATGAATGTAGTTATAGACTGTAGGTCCGCATACATACATCTTTACCTTATTTTCTTCTAATGGAACAAACTCTTCTTTTTGACGTGTTAACGTATTATAAATGTGAATAGTCATTTTTATCCTTCCTTTCTACCTTTACTTCCAGTTGTTTCTTCAATTTATCAAGTTCTACTTCCATAGCCTTTAATTTATCAAAAATTGGATCCGGAAGGTCAGAGTGATTTAATTCTTGACCAATCTTTACTCCATTTTGAATAACGACTCGGCCAGGTATACCTACAACTGTAGAATGTGCAGGAACTTCTTTTAATACGACAGACCCTGCCCCGATTTTAGAATTCTCTCCCACAGTAATAGAACCAAGGACTTTAGCACCCGTCGCAATTAATACATTATCCTGAATTGTTGGATGCCTCTTGCCTTTTTCTTTTCCTGTACCACCTAATGTAACCCCTTGATAAATTGTTACATTATCACCAATTTCACAAGTTTCTCCAATTACAACTCCCATTCCATGGTCTATGAAAAAGCGTCGACCAATAGTTGCTCCTGGATGAATCTCAATGCCAGTAAAAAAACGACTAACTTGTGAAACAAAACGTGCAAGAAAGAAAAAATCCCTTTTATAAAAAGCATGTGCAATTCGATGAGCCCAAACTGCATGTAATCCAGAGTAAGTTAAAATGACTTCGAAATAACCTCTTGCCGCTGGATCCTGTTCAAAAACGACTTCAATATCTTCCCGAAGCCTCTTAAACATCGATGTTCCCTCCCCTTTATGGGCTGCTTTTTCGAGTGAACTAACTCCCTACTTATCTCCCTAAATCTTTATACACGTAGATAAAATTTATACTCATACCCAGTTTTACGGTATAAAAAAAGACGCCTCTGTCATATTGACAGAGACGCCTTTTAAGCGCGGTTCCACTCTGTTTAGGCTAAAAAAGCCTCAAACTCATCTCTGATAACGGTGTACACCGCTTCTGCTTACTTTAACGCCTTAAGATGTTTCACAAAACATTTTGCTGTTCAGCAGAAGACTCGAAGGGGCATTTCAAAAACCCGCTTATAAACCACTTCCAGCCTAAAGGTGGTTCTCTCTGTAAAAAGCCTGATTTTCTACTTCTCCTTCTCGTCGCTTTTCCTTATTAGGTTTTAAGTATACTTATTATATTTCTAAACCTAGAAAATGTTAACCAATTACTTTTTGAAGACGATTTAAAACTTTTTCTTTTCCAAGAAGTGCAATAGCATTAGGAAGCTCTGGGCCATGTGTTTGACCAGTAGTTGCAACACGGATTGGCATAAATAAGTTTTTACCTTTATGACCTGTTTCCTTTTGAACTGCTTTAATAGCCGCCTTAATTGCTGCTGGTTCCATCGCCTCTAGTGCTTCTACTTGACCAGCAAATGCACGAAGTACTTCTGGTACTTGTTCACCTTTTAATACTTCTTGTCCTTCTTCTTCATGATCAACATGATCTTTGAAGAACATTTCAGAAAGCTCTACAATTTCAGCTCCAAAACTCATTTGTTCATGATATAACGCAATTACATCACGAATCCAAGCTTGCTCTTGTTCACTTAAAGTTTCACCTATACGTCCAGCTTTCACTAGATGCGGTAAGCTTAATTCTACCACCGTATCTAAATCTTGCTTTTTCATATATTGGTTGTTCATCCATTTTAATTTTTGAGAATCAAATAATGCAGGTGATTTTGATAAACGAGCTGCATCGAACATTTTGATAAACTCTTCTTTAGAGAAGATTTCTTCTTCTCCTACCGGCGACCAACCTAGTAGTGCAATAAAGTTAAAGATTGCTTCTGGAAGATATCCAAGCTCTTTATATTGCTCAATAAATTGAATAATAGATTCATCACGCTTACTTAATTTTTTACGGCTTTCATTTACAATTAAAGTCATATGGCCAAATTGCGGGATATCCCAACCGAAAGCTTCATAAATCATCATTTGTTTTGGCGTATTTGAAATATGGTCATCACCACGAAGTACATGTGTAATTTCCATTAAGTGATCATCTACTGCTACCGCAAAGTTATAAGTTGGAATTCCATCTTTTTTCACGATAACGAAATCACCGAAATCATTTGAATGGAATGCTACTTCATCTTTTACGATATCTTTAAATGTGTAATCACGATCAGCTGGTACACGGAAACGAATACTTGGAATACGTCCCTCAGCTTCAAATTCTTTCATTTGTTCTTCAGTTAAATCACGGTGGTTACCTGCATAACGAGGTGTTTCACCACGAGAAATTTGTCCTTCACGCTCTGCTTCTAGCTCTTCTTCTGTCATATAACATTTGTAAGCTAAACCACGCTCTAATAAATCTAGATATAATTTTTTATAAATATCTAAACGCTCTGTTTGACGATATGGTCCAAATTCACCACCAACATCAACACCTTCATCCCAGTCCATACCGAGCCATTTCAAGTATTTTAATTGGCTTTCTTCTCCACCAGCCACGTTACGTTTTACATCAGTATCTTCAATACGAATAATAAACTTGCCATCTAAATGACGAGCAAATAAATAATTAAATAATGCCGTACGCGCATTTCCGATATGTAAGTGTCCTGTTGGACTTGGCGCATAGCGCACTCTCACTTGCTTTTCCATAATTGGTACACCTTCCATTCTTAATGTCTACACATTCTATAATTGTACAACAAAAAAATGTGATTATCCATCTTACGAATTAAAAACCATTATTTTTTCTGTAATAATACCACTGCTTGAGAAGCAATTCCTTCTTCTCTACCTGTAAATCCTAATTTCTCTGTTGTTGTTGCCTTTACATTAATGTTATCTATAGACGTTTCTAACAGTTCACTAATACGTTTACGCATACTTTCAATATGCGGTGCCATTTTTGGCTTTTGAGCAATAATTGTACAATCTAAGTTCCCTAACTCGTAACCTTGTTCACGCACAAATTCCCAAACTTTTTGTAACAATACAGCTGAATCTGCATCTTTAAAAGCTGGGTCTGTATCAGGAAAATGCTTTCCAATATCTCCTGCTGCAATGGCACCTAAACATGCATCAGCAATCGTATGTAACAATACATCTGCATCTGAATGACCGATTAATCCTTTCTCGTGTGGAATTGTAATTCCGCCAATAATTAACGGTCTACCTTCCGCAAATTCATGCACATCAAAACCTTGTCCAATTCGAAACATTCTTTACATCCTCCTTGAGCTAAACCACTGAGCTTTATGACTCTATATTATATTGATATCCCTACAAAGAAAAGCCCGGCCATTGCCGAGCTTTCCTTTGTTATACACCATCACGGCTATTTTTTCTGAACATGAAGGAAACTTTCAGCAATTAGTAAATCCTCTGGAGTCGTCACTTTAATATTATAGTAACTCCCCTCTACTACACCTACTTGCTTACCAATACGTTCCACGAGACTTGCATCATCTGTACCAAGAAAACAACTCTGTTTTGCACTTCTATGAGCTTCTAACAAAAGAGAAACAGAGAACCCTTGCGGTGTTTGTACAGCCTTAAGCTGAGATCGTTCTACCGTTTCGACAACAACACCTTGCTCTACTTTCTTAACTGTATCCTTTACTGGCACTGCACAAATGGAAGCTCCATATTTTTCTGCTGCTGTTAATACGTCTTGAATCACTTTATTCGTTACGAATGGGCGCGCTCCGTCATGTACAAGAACGTATTCAACATCACTCGCATGCTGAATCGCGTTATATACACTATCTTGTCTTTCGGCTCCACCCTGAATAAATTGTACCTGTTTTTCAATCGGATACTTCTGCATTAATTCCTCAAAATACGGGCGTTCCTCTTCGTTAATTGCCATAACAATACTTTTGCACTCTTTATCTCTTTCAAAAGCACGTAATGTATGAACGATAATCGGTACTTCGTTTATAAGTAAGAACAACTTATTTTTGCCAGCACCCATCCGCTTTCCTTGGCCGGCTGCCGGAATAATTAATGTATACATATTAATAATCCTCTACCTATAATGCTTTTTCTAATAATTTACGTTTTGCGAAAATCATACGACCAGCCGATGTTTGTAATACGCTAGTAACCAGTACATTAAGTTGCGAACCTACATACTCTCTACCATCTTCTACTACAATCATCGTACCATCATCTAAGTACGCAACACCTTGGTTTTGCTCTTTACCATCTTTCACAACATAAACATTTAATTCTTCGCCAGGGAGTACAACTGGTTTAATTGCATTAGCTAAATCATTAATGTTTAACACCGTTACTCCTTGTAATTCAGAAACTTTATTTAAGTTGAAATCATTCGTTACTACAGTTCCACCGGTGATTTTTGCTAACTTTACAAGTTTGCTATCCACCTCTTGGATATCCTCGAAATCGCCTTCATAAATTTCTACCGGAATCGGCATCTCTTTTTGAATACGATTTAAAATGTCTAGTCCTCTGCGACCACGATTACGCTTTAAAGCATCGGAAGAATCGGCAATATGCTGAAGCTCTTCTAATACGAATTGTGGAATCACAATTGTTCCTTCCAAAAACTTCGTTTGGCAAATATCAGCAATACGTCCATCGATAATTACACTCGTATCGAGAATTTTCCAATGAGTCGTAGATTTTTCTGCTTCTACCTCTTCGTTCTCGCTATTATTTTTCTTCTTACCTCCGCGTTGGGGTAATGTAAATAATCCTAGCAATTCATTCCTCTTTTTAAATCCTACTTGGAATCCTAAATATCCAAGTAAAAGAGTGAAGAACACTTGCAACACCGTACTAATAACCGGAATTGTAAATTCACGAATCGGTATTAAAATTAAATATGCAACAATAAGACCAGAGATCAATCCTAATGTACCAAATAAAACATCTGCTACAGGCGCCTTTACAAGAGCCTCTTCAATATGCTTAATAAGTTGAACAATATAATCTACAAGCCAAAATGTTGTTAAAAATAAAATAATTGCACCAATAATCGCACGAACATACGATCCTTCCAATAAAGGAACAGCACCGATGTCTAATACATTAATAACTTTTGGGATTAAGTAAATCCCTAACGCTCCCCCGATTACTAGAAAGAAGAGCTGTACGATCCGTTTTAACATCCAACCACCTCCTACTCATTATTAACCATTGTTTCGCTAATCAAAACGCCGAATGCAAAAGCGGACGTGTTTTTTTTTATAAATAGTTTTATTTACCAATATATCATATCATATACCAAAAATGTTCTAGTGTCGTTATATTATGGAATCAATGTAATATTCTTAATTGTGTCTACTCATATAGAGATGCTCTTGAATTCTTTTTAGGCCTTCTCGTATTTTCTTCGCCCTTACTTCCCCAATTCCTTCCACATCATCCAATTCATGAATCGTCGCG
This sequence comes from Bacillus sp. TCT6, assembly GCF_056033845.1. Lineage (NCBI taxonomy): Bacteria > Bacillati > Bacillota > Bacilli > Caryophanales > Bacillaceae > Bacillus > Bacillus sp. TCT6. The sequence goes on along the minus strand of NZ_JBVYHX010000001.1, from coordinate 5,214,973 downwards.
CGACAAACTCCTTGCAACGTTTTGAATCGATTAATTAAATTTTCAATAATAAGTGGCGGAACACGAGAGATTTTGCTTGTAATTCGATATCCCCTTGGCGTCACACTTTCTTCTAAACTAGTTTGCCCTGGATAGCCAAGTAATTTAACTAAATCACTATCCTCTAAAAGTTGTGTATTTGCAAGGTCCTGTAACTTTTTCAAAATTTGATGATGGTCTTGTGTTTTCTCCTGATGGTAATCTTTAATTAACAATGCTGCCTCTGCTTCTAAATCAGCTAGTAATTCTGTAAGCTGTAAACGAATTAACCTACCTTCTGTTCCGAGCTCATGAATATAGCTCAATATTTCATTTTTAATACGCAGTACCATTTCAACACTATGTAAAACGTGAACTACCTCAGACATTGTAACGACCTCTTCAAATTCTAGAATGCCCAAATTCGTAATACCATCATTCCATACAGCCTTATATTTTTCTAACGTTTGAATAGCTTGATTTGCTTTTGTTAAAATAACCCCTATATCTTTTAGTGTATAACGTAAGTTCCCTTGATATAGCGTAATTACGTTACGTCTTTGTGAAATGGCCACAACAAGGCTGCCCGTCTGCTTCGCTACACGTTCTGCTGTTCGGTGACGCATACCGGTTTCAATAGAATCAATAGATGCCTCTGGAACTAACTGTGCATTCGCTATTAAAATTTTACTTCCCGTTTCATTTAAAATAAGTGCCCCGTCCATTTTTGCTAATTCATATAAACTAGCAGGAGAGAATGCACAATTAATGTGAAAACCACCATCCACAATACTTTTAATCTGCTCATTATATCCAAGAACAATTAGCCCCCCTGTTTGTGCGCGAAGTACATTATCTATCCCTTCACGCAGTGGTGTTCCTGGGGCCACGAGCTGTAAAATATTAATCATACTTTTGACACGTTGCTTATTTTCTTCCATAGCCTAGCCTCCTAATGTCAAACGAAGCGCTTCTCCTAAATTAGAAACACCTACAACCTCAATCCCATCCGGAATTGTCCATCCTCCTAAGTTTTTTCTAGGAATAATAACACGTTGAAATCCTAATTTAGCCGCTTCTTGTACACGTTGTTCGATTCTTGATACTCTTCTTATTTCTCCAGTTAATCCTACTTCTCCTATTACTGCATCAGTTGGTGCCGTAGATTTATCCCTAAAACTTGAGGCTATACTTAAAGCCACTGCTAAATCAATTGCCGGTTCGTCTAATTTCAAACCACCAGCTACTTTTAAATATGCATCTTGATTTTGCAATAGTAAACCTGTTCTTTTTTCTAATACTGCCATAATAAGCGAAACACGGTTATGATCAATTCCCGTCGCCATTCTTCGAGGATTTCCAAAACTAGTAGGGGAGATTAATGCTTGTATTTCTACTAAAACCGGTCTTGTTCCTTCCATTGAAGCAACTACTGTTGATCCTGCAACACCAACCGGCCTTTCCTCAAGGAAGATTTCAGAAGGATTTAAAACTTCCGCAAGACCAAGCTCTTTCATTTCAAAGATACCCATTTCATTCGTGGAACCAAAACGGTTCTTCACAGCCCGTAAAATACGATACGTATGGTGTCGATCTCCTTCAAAGTAAAGAACTGCATCGACCATATGTTCTAACATACGAGGTCCTGCAATTGCTCCTTCTTTTGTCACATGCCCGACAATGAAAATAGGGATTCCTTTTGTTTTTGCAAGTTTCATTAATTCCGCTGTACATTCACGTACTTGTGCCACACTTCCTGGTGCTGACGTCACTTCAGGTAAATGTATCGTTTGAATAGAATCAATAACAACAAAAGCTGGATTCATCTCTTCAATATGTGCTGCAATACGCTGCAGGTCTGTCTCTGCTACAACAAATAGATTGCTACCCTTTACATGCAAACGATCTGCACGAAGTTTAATCTGCTTTGCCGACTCCTCACCCGATATGTATAATACATCATATGAAGAATCTGCTAATTGTGATGAAATCTGTAATAGTAATGTTGATTTTCCAATCCCAGGGTCTCCACCAATAAGCACTAAGGACCCATCTACAATTCCACCACCAAGCACACGATTAAACTCTTGAAATTCCGTTTCAATACGTGCCTCAGACTTTGTTTCTACTTCGGTAAGACGTCTTGGTTTTGTTACTTCCGTTTGAATTGCATTCGCGTAATTAAGGCGCCTAGATGATACAACTGGCTCCATTTCTTCAACAAGTGTATTCCATTGACCACATCCAGGACATTTACCCATATATTTTGGTGACTGATAACCACATTCTTGACATATAAATTTCGTTTTCTTTTTAGCCATACCTTTTTATAGTTCACTTCACTTTCGTCTATAAACGTTTATCCTTCTCGTACAAGAAAGAGGGCTATCGCGTAGCCCTCTTTGTTTGTCTATACTTATTTTACCTTTTCCGCACTATGAATGACAAATGATTCTCCTTCTACATCAAAGATAACTTTTTGTCCTTTCTCAATAGCACCTTTTAAAAGTTCTTCTGATAGTCTATCTTCTACATGTTTCTGAATTGCTCTACGAAGTGGACGAGCGCCATACTCACGATCAAATCCTTTATCTGCAATAGCTGAAATTGCCCCTTCCGTTAAGTGCAATTCGATTTCTTGTTCTTTTAAGCGATTTACTAACTGATTTACCATAAGAGTTACAATCTCTTGAATATGTTTTTTCTCAAGCATATGGAATACGATAATTTCATCAATACGGTTTAAGAATTCTGGACGAAATGCCTTTTTCAACTCATCCATTACTTTACCTTTCATATCCGAATAATCACGGCTTTCATCTTGGACATTAAATCCAAGATGTTTGTTACGTTTTAACGCCTCGGCACCAACGTTAGACGTCATAATAACAATTGTATTACGGAAATCAACTGTACGTCCTTTAGAATCTGTTAAACGACCATCTTCTAATACTTGTAGTAGAATATTAAATACATCCGGATGAGCTTTCTCTACCTCATCTAATAATACAACTGAATATGGCTTGCGACGAACTTTCTCTGTTAATTGTCCACCTTCTTCATATCCAACATATCCTGGAGGAGAACCAACTAAACGGGAAGTAGAATGCTTCTCCATATACTCTGACATATCGATGCGAATCATTGCATCTTCATCACCGAACATAGATTCTGCTAGTGCTCTTGCAAGTTCTGTTTTACCTACACCTGTTGGTCCTAAGAAAATAAATGAACCAATCGGGCGCTTCGGATCTTTTAATCCTGCTCTTGCACGACGAACAGCTTTTGCTACTGCTACTACTGCTTCATCTTGACCAATCAAACGATCATGAAGAATGGATTCTAAATTTAATAATTTATCAGTCTCTGTTTGTGCAAGTTTAGAAACTGGGATACGCGTCCATGTAGAAACGACATTTGCAATATCTTCTACCGTAACCTCTGAATTTTCTTTTCCTTGTTGCTCTTTCCATTGACGTTTTGTATCTTCTAACTTCTCACGTAAGCGTTGCTCCATATCACGTAAGGATGCAGCCTTTTCAAATTCTTGACTTTGTACAGCTGCATCTTTTTCTTTTCGAATCTCCTCAAGCTTCACTTCAAGCTCTTTTAAGTTTGGTGGTGTTGTATAAGAACGTAAGCGAACTTTTGAAGCAGCTTCATCAATTAAATCAATTGCTTTATCCGGTAAAAAGCGATCTGTAATATAACGATCTGAAAGTTTTACAGCTGCATCAATAGCGTCATCTGTAATAGATACACGGTGATGCGCCTCATAACGATCACGTAAACCTTTCAAGATTTGAATCGATTCTTCTAAACTTGGCTCATCAACATGAATTGGTTGAAAACGTCTTTCTAAAGCCGCGTCTTTTTCAATATATTTACGATACTCATCTAAAGTTGTTGCCCCAATACATTGTAGCTCTCCTCGTGCTAAAGATGGTTTTAAAATATTCGATGCATCGATTGCACCTTCTGCTCCACCTGCACCAATTAATGTATGAAGCTCATCAATAAATAGAATAATATTGCCTGCTTGGCGAATTTCATCCATCACTTTCTTTAAACGATCTTCAAATTCACCGCGATATTTTGTTCCAGCTACCACTGTACCCATATCTAGTGTCATAACACGCTTATCTCTTAAAGTTTCAGGAACTTCATTATTTACAATTTGCTGTGCTAATCCTTCTGCAATTGCCGTTTTACCTACACCAGGCTCACCAATTAATACTGGGTTATTTTTCGTTCTACGGCTTAATACCTCAATTACACGTTGAATTTCTTTACCGCGTCCAATAACAGGGTCTAAGCGATTTTCACGTGCAACAACTGTTAAGTCCCTTGCTAAACTGTCCAGTGTCGGTGTATTTGCATTTGTTGCTGAACCACCTTGATGACCTGAACTAGCTTCATTACTTCCAAGAAGTTGTAACACTTGTTGTCTTGCTTTATTTAGACTTACACCTAAATTATTTAAAACACGTGCGGCTACACCTTCACCTTCACGGATTAAACCGAGTAAAATGTGTTCTGTTCCAACGTAAGAATGGCCTAGCTTACGCGCTTCATCCATAGATAATTCAATAACCTTTTTAGCACGAGGTGTATAATGTACAGTTTGAGAAGCTTCTGTTCCTCGCCCAATTAACGCTTCTACTTCTTTTTGAACTTTCTCTGGACTTAATCCAAGAGCAATTAATGCTTTTGCTGCAATTCCTTCACCTTCGCGTACAAGCCCAAGTAAAATATGTTCTGTTCCAATATTATTATGCCCAATACGAATTGCTTCCTCTTGAGATAAAGCTAACACTTTCTGTGCTCTTTCTGTAAATCTTCCAAACATCATAGAAATCGCCTCCTACTTGCGCTTAGTTTTTTTCAATACGTAATCGCTCACGGATTAAGGTTGCTCTTCGATAATCTCTTTCTTCTGGCCCTAAAGGTCCACCTGCGTATTGTTGTAAAATACCTGGTTGCGTAAGAACCATTAGCTCAGTCAAAATATTTCTCGATATACCTTTTATATATCCTAGATCAATACCAAGTCGTACATCTGATAAGCAATTGGCTGCTTCTGCAGATTGAATTAAACGACTGTTTGCTAGTATGCCGTAAGAACGATAAACCTTATCTTCAAGTTCAATACTTGAATTTTGTACAATTAATTCTCTAGCCATTTTTTCTTGCTGTATAATTTGTTGAATGACACTCTTTAAATCTGCAATAATATCTTCTTCAGACTTTCCTAGCGTCATTTGATTTGAAACTTGAAATATATTACCTAACGCTTCGCTACCTTCACCGTATATTCCTCTTACTACTAACCCTAATTTTTGAATTACTTGTATAATACGGCTAATTCTTTTTGTTAAAACCAGTCCCGGTAAATGTATCATCACAGAAGCTCTTAACCCTGTGCCAACATTAGTAGGACAACTCGTAATATATCCAAGTGATTCATCAAAAGCGTATTCAACTTCTTTCTCAATCCAATTATCTATTTGATTGGCACTTTGAAGTGCCTCTGATAACTGTAATCCTGAAAATAGGCACTGAATCCGAATATGGTCTTCTTCATTAAGCATAACACTAATATGTTCACTTTCTGATAGTAGACATGCTCCATATTCTGTCCCTGCAAGATTTGGACTAATTAAATGCTTTTCGACTAAAACTCTCCTTTGAAGAGGGGTTAATTCATTCATCTTTAATAGTCCAAACTCCCCAAAAGACCCTACTGCTTTATTTATGAATTTCTTTTTGAATAATTCATGAATCTGTTTAGCTTCTTCTTCGTTTTGCATAGTGGAAAATTGATATTGTTTAAAGTTACGAGCCAAACGAATTCGACTACTTAAAACAATATCAGAATCAGGGCCATCCCCCTTCATCCATGGACTAATTGCTTCGTTCATAATTTTGTCCAGTGACATAGAACTATTCCCCCTCTCTATGCTCACTAAGCTGTATTTCAAGACCTCGGATCTTATCTCTTACTTCTGCAGCTTTCTCAAATTCCTCTTTCTGTACGTATTGTTTCAGAATAAGTTTTAGTTCATCTAATTCTTTCTTTAAGTGGATATTTCCTTCTATACGTTCCGGAATTTTCCCACAATGTTCTGTATGCCCACCGTGAAGGCGTTTTAATAATGGCTTTAAATGCTCCTTAAATGTATCGTAACAAGAATAACAGCCAAAACGTCCGACTTTTGTAAATTGTTCATATGTCATCTTACAATCTGGACATCTTACTATATCTGCATTTGAAAATCCATTTTTTCCTTCTTCAAACATTGTTGATTCACCGTGTAATAAACCAGCAAATAAATCATGAAATGAAAAGTTAGACTGCGATGATGGAAAGAAAGACGTATAGCCACTTTGCTCTGCACATTGCTCACAAAGATGAACTTCCGCCTTCTTCTCGTTAATTACTTTTGTATAATGTAAAGTTGCTGGTCTTATATTACAGTTTTGACAAGTCATCACTATCCCCACCTTTACAACAGGAACGCTCTATCTCATGGTACTTTTCATACATTACTAGATTGTTCGCTTTCCTGAATCCGTTTAAATAAAAGTGCATGTTCTTTTTCAAAACTTCTACAATATTTAACTGCTTTATCTTAGTTATCAATCTTTTACAAAAGTTATATTTATTTATATTTCAGTGTTCTTAACATTGCGCATAATATTCGAGCCCTAAGTTCATCTCGAGAAGGAACATCCATTGATAATACAGAACGATCTATTACGCTTAACATCAGTTTCGCTTCACGATTTGTTATAATTCCCTCTTCTATTAAACGTATAATCATACTTTCTGCATTCCCTTGCGCAACGCTATGATCAATCATATGAAGCATTTGATCAATAATATCTATATCGTCATGCAGTTTGACTTTTATAATGCGAATGTAACCTCCTCCACCACGTTTACTTTCTACTACAAATCCTCTTTCTAACGTAAAACGGGTATTGATTACATAATTGATTTGAGATGGTACGCACTCGAATCGATCCGCAATCTCATTTCTCTTGATTTCAATCACATTATTATTACTTAAGTCAATAACTTGCTTTAGATATTGCTCAATGATATCAGATATATTTCTCATTTATCCGCCACCTTTATTGACTTTGACTATCTTTGACTTTAATTATATACGTATTAATAAAATTTGCAACTCTTTTGCTTATTCACTATCCTAGCCACATTCCCCTGTATTTAAACAAAATATGAATACTTTAAACACATTTTTTATTACTATGGATTATAAAATAAAACACGAAAAAACACGAGTCATTTGACTCGTGTTTTAGTTGCTTGGCGACGTCCTACTCTCACAGGGACAAGGTCCCAACTACCATCGGCGCTAGAGAGCTTAACTTCCGTGTTCGGTATGGGAACGGGTGTGACCTCTCTGCCATCATCACCAAACTATTGAAGGCATATTCCTTCAAAACTAGATAACATTTGCTACATATTATATGGTTAAGTCCTCGATCTATTAGTATTCGTCAGCTCCACATGTCACCATGCTTCCACCTCGAACCTATCAACCTGATCATCTTTCAGGGATCTTACTAGCTTACGCTATGGGAAATCTCATCTTGAGGGGGGCTTCATGCTTAGATGCTTTCAGCACTTATCCCTTCCGCACATAGCTACCCAGCTATGCCCTTGGCAGAACAACTGGTACACCAGCGGTGCGTCCATCCCGGTCCTCTCGTACTAAGGACAGCTCCTCTCAAATTTCCTACGCCCACGACGGATAGGGACCGAACTGTCTCACGACGTTCTGAACCCAGCTCGCGTACCGCTTTAATGGGCGAACAGCCCAACCCTTGGGACCGACTACAGCCCCAGGATGCGATGAGCCGACATCGAGGTGCCAAACCTCCCCGTCGATGTGGACTCTTGGGGGAGATAAGCCTGTTATCCCCGGGGTAGCTTTTATCCGTTGAGCGATGGCCCTTCCATGCGGAACCACCGGATCACTAAGCCCGACTTTCGTCCCTGCTCGACTTGTAGGTCTCGCAGTCAAGCTCCCTTATGCCTTTGCACTCTACGAATGATTTCCAACCATTCTGAGGGAACCTTTGGGCGCCTCCGTTACACTTTAGGAGGCGACCGCCCCAGTCAAACTGCCCACCTGACACTGTCTCCCGGGTCGATAAGACCCGTAGGTTAGAATTTCAATACAGTCAGGGCGGTATCCCACCAGCGCCTCCACCGAAGCTAGCGCTCCGGTTTCAATGGCTCCCGCCTATCCTGTACAAACTGTACCAAAATTCAATATCAGGCTACAGTAAAGCTCCACGGGGTCTTTCCGTCCTGTCGCGGGTAACCTGCATCTTCACAGGTACTATAATTTCACCGAGTCTCTGGTTGAGACAGTGCCCAAATCGTTACACCTTTCGTGCGGGTCGGAACTTACCCGACAAGGAATTTCGCTACCTTAGGACCGTTATAGTTACGGCCGCCGTTTACTGGGGCTTCAGTTCAGAGCTTCGCTTACGCTAACCCCTCTCCTTAACCTTCCAGCACCGGGCAGGTGTCACCCCCTATACTTCGCCTTACGGCTTCGCAGAGAGCTGTGTTTTTGCTAAACAGTCGCTTGGGCCTATTCACTGCGGCTTTCCGTTAAGAAAGCACCCCTTCTCCCGAAGTTACGGGGTCATTTTGCCGAGTTCCTTAACCAGAGTTCTCTCGCACACCTTAGGATTCTCTCCTCGCCTACCTGTGTCGGTTTGCGGTACAGGCACCTTTTATCTCGCTAGAAGCTTTTCTTGGCAGCGGGGAATCAAAGACTTCGCTCCATAAGGAGCTTCCCCATCACAGCTCAGCCTTTACGATAAGCGGATTTGCCTACTTATCAGCCTAACTGCTTGGACGTGCACAACCAATCGCACGCTTCTTCTATCCTTCTGCGTCCCTCCATTGCTCAAACGATAAAGAGGTGGTACAGGAATATCAACCTGTTGTCCATCGCCTACGCCTGTCGGCCTCGGCTTAGGTCCTGACTAACCCTGAGCGGACGAGCCTTCCTCAGGAAACCTTAGGCATTCGGTGGACGGGATTCTCACCCGTCTTTCGCTACTCATACCGGCATTCTCACTTCTAAGCGCTCCACCAGTCCTTCCGGTCTGACTTCACTGCACTTAGAACGCTCCCCTACCACTGATACCATTGGTATCAATTCGCAGCTTCGGTGGTGTATTTAGCCCCGGTACATTTTCGGCGCAGAGTCACTCGACTAGTGAGCTATTACGCACTCTTTAAATGGTGGCTGCTTCTAAGCCAACATCCTAGTTGTCTAAGCAACTCCACATCCTTTTCCACTTAATACACACTTTGGGACCTTAGCTGGCGATCTGGGCTGTTTCCCTCTTGACTACGGATCTTATCACTCGCAGTCTGACTCCTAAGGATAAGTCATTGGCATTCGGAGTTTGACTGAATTCGGTAATCCGATGAGGACCCCTAGTTCAATCAGTGCTCTACCTCCAAGACTCTTACACTTAAGGCTAGCCCTAAAGCTATTTCGGGGAGAACCAGCTATCTCCAGGTTCGATTGGAATTTCTCCGCTACCCACACCTCATCCCCGCACTTTTCAACGTGCGTGGGTTCGGGCCTCCATTCAGTGTTACCTGAACTTCACCCTGGACATGGGTAGATCACCTGGTTTCGGGTCTACGACCACGTACTAAACGCCCTATTCAGACTCGCTTTCGCTGCGGCTCCGCCTCTTCAGCTTAACCTCGCACGGGATCGTAACTCGCCGGTTCATTCTACAAAAGGCACGCCATCACCCATTAACGGGCTCTGACTATTTGTAGGCACACGGTTTCAGGATCTCTTTCACTCCCCTTCCGGGGTGCTTTTCACCTTTCCCTCACGGTACTGGTTCACTATCGATCACTAGGGAGTATTTAGCCTTGGGA
>NZ_JBVYHX010000001.1:5200000-5202500 GCF_056033845.1 Bacillus sp. TCT6 | reverse complement strand
TCGAACCCGCACGGTGGTCACCCACCGCAGGATTTTAAGTCCTGTGCGTCTGCCTGTTCCGCCACCCCGGCATGTCATATTGAAAATTGGAGCGGAAGACGGGATTCGAACCCGCGACCCCAACCTTGGCAAGGTTGTATTCTACCACTGAACTACTTCCGCAAGACGTGTTTGAGATATTTTATTAAAAGTGCGGGTGAAGGGAGTCGAACCCCCACGCCAAAGGCGCTAGATCCTAAGTCTAGTGCGTCTGCCAATTCCGCCACACCCGCATATTTCATTAAAATGGTGAGCCATGAAGGATTCGAACCTTCGACCCTCTGATTAAAAGTCAGATGCTCTACCAACTGAGCTAATGGCTCTCAAAATTAAAACTGGTGCCGACTAGAGGACTTGAACCCCCAACCTACTGATTACAAGTCAGTTGCTCTACCAATTGAGCTAAGTCGGCTAAATGGTGGAGGATGACGGGATCGAACCGCCGACCCCCTGCTTGTAAGGCAGGTGCTCTCCCAGCTGAGCTAATCCTCCATTTGCCTGGCAACGTCCTACTCTCACAGGGACAAGGTCCCAACTACCATCGGCGCTAGAGAGCTTAACTTCCGTGTTCGGTATGGGAACGGGTGTGACCTCTCTGCCATCATTACCAGACTGTATTCATTTAAGACAAGAATTATTGTAACTCATTTAACTTTTAAAGTCAACAAGTTTTTTATATTCTTTCAAAACTAGATAACATTGCTTCATATTATATGGTTAAGTCCTCGATCTATTAGTATTCGTCAGCTCCACATGTCACCATGCTTCCACCTCGAACCTATCAACCTGATCATCTTTCAGGGATCTTACTAGCTTACGCTATGGGAAATCTCATCTTGAGGGGGGCTTCATGCTTAGATGCTTTCAGCACTTATCCCTTCCGCACATAGCTACCCAGCTATGCCCTTGGCAGAACAACTGGTACACCAGCGGTGCGTCCATCCCGGTCCTCTCGTACTAAGGACAGCTCCTCTCAAATTTCCTACGCCCACGACGGATAGGGACCGAACTGTCTCACGACGTTCTGAACCCAGCTCGCGTACCGCTTTAATGGGCGAACAGCCCAACCCTTGGGACCGACTACAGCCCCAGGATGCGATGAGCCGACATCGAGGTGCCAAACCTCCCCGTCGATGTGGACTCTTGGGGGAGATAAGCCTGTTATCCCCGGGGTAGCTTTTATCCGTTGAGCGATGGCCCTTCCATGCGGAACCACCGGATCACTAAGCCCGACTTTCGTCCCTGCTCGACTTGTAGGTCTCGCAGTCAAGCTCCCTTATGCCTTTGCACTCTACGAATGATTTCCAACCATTCTGAGGGAACCTTTGGGCGCCTCCGTTACACTTTAGGAGGCGACCGCCCCAGTCAAACTGCCCACCTGACACTGTCTCCCGGGTCGATAAGACCCGTAGGTTAGAATTTCAATACAGTCAGGGCGGTATCCCACCAGCGCCTCCACCGAAGCTAGCGCTCCGGTTTCAATGGCTCCCGCCTATCCTGTACAAACTGTACCAAAATTCAATATCAGGCTACAGTAAAGCTCCACGGGGTCTTTCCGTCCTGTCGCGGGTAACCTGCATCTTCACAGGTACTATAATTTCACCGAGTCTCTGGTTGAGACAGTGCCCAAATCGTTACACCTTTCGTGCGGGTCGGAACTTACCCGACAAGGAATTTCGCTACCTTAGGACCGTTATAGTTACGGCCGCCGTTTACTGGGGCTTCAGTTCAGAGCTTCGCTTACGCTAACCCCTCTCCTTAACCTTCCAGCACCGGGCAGGTGTCACCCCCTATACTTCGCCTTACGGCTTCGCAGAGAGCTGTGTTTTTGCTAAACAGTCGCTTGGGCCTATTCACTGCGGCTTTCCGTTAAGAAAGCACCCCTTCTCCCGAAGTTACGGGGTCATTTTGCCGAGTTCCTTAACCAGAGTTCTCTCGCACACCTTAGGATTCTCTCCTCGCCTACCTGTGTCGGTTTGCGGTACAGGCACCTTTTATCTCGCTAGAAGCTTTTCTTGGCAGCGGGGAATCAAAGACTTCGCTCCATAAGGAGCTTCCCCATCACAGCTCAGCCTTCACGATAAGCGGATTTGCCTACTTATCAGCCTAACTGCTTGGACGTGCACAACCAATCGCACGCTTCTTCTATCCTTCTGCGTCCCTCCATTGCTCAAACGATAAAGAGGTGGTACAGGAATATCAACCTGTTGTCCATCGCCTACGCCTGTCGGCCTCGGCTTAGGTCCTGACTAACCCTGAGCGGACGAGCCTTCCTCAGGAAACCTTAGGCATTCGGTGGACGGGATTCTCACCCGTCTTTCGCTACTCATACCGGCATTCTCACTTCTAAGCGCTCCACCAGTCCTTCCGGTCTGACTTCACTGCACTTAGAACGCTCCCCTACCACTGATACCATCGGTATCAATTCGCAGCTTCGGTGGTGTATTTAGCCCCGGTACAT
>NZ_JBVYHX010000001.1:5127500-5197500 GCF_056033845.1 Bacillus sp. TCT6 | reverse complement strand
TTCCCTACTGCTGCCTCCCGTAGGAGTCTGGGCCGTGTCTCAGTCCCAGTGTGGCCGATCACCCTCTCAGGTCGGCTACGCATCGTTGCCTTGGTGAGCCGTTACCTCACCAACTAGCTAATGCGACGCGGGTCCATCCATAAGTGACAGCCGAAGCCGCCTTTCAATTTCGAACCATGCAGTTCAAAATGTTATCCGGTATTAGCCCCGGTTTCCCGGAGTTATCCCAGTCTTATGGGCAGGTTACCCACGTGTTACTCACCCGTCCGCCGCTAACTTCTTGAGAGCAAGCTCTCAATCCATTCGCTCGACTTGCATGTATTAGGCACGCCGCCAGCGTTCATCCTGAGCCAGGATCAAACTCTCCAATAAAGTTAGTTTGTCTAGCATCTAAAAATAAAAATTGACGTTTCACGTTGTTTGTTTCGTTCAGTTTTCAAAGAACTACTTGGTCGCTCAGAAGCGACTTTATCAATATAACATTTCGTTACATTCTCGTCAACAACTTTTTTCAATAAGTTGTTTTTCGTTTGTTTTGCTTGTTACCTTTCGTGGCAACGAATATAAATATACCAGTTTGATTATTAAAATGCAATAGTTTTTCTAATAAAATTTTTAACTTAGTAAAAAAGTATAAAAACAGCACATTTCTTCTATATAAGTATAATTTCTCGCACCATCAAGATCTATTATACCCACGCAACTCATACTCAAATAAAAAAAGCTTTGGAGAAATCTCCAAAGCTTAGTCTTGTTTATGGCGCATAGCAGGGAATAATAATACATCACGAATAGATGGTGCATTTGTTAATAACATAACTAGACGATCAATACCAATTCCTAATCCACCCGTAGGAGGCATACCGTACTCAAGAGCTTCAATATAATCGTCATCCATCATATGTGCTTCGTCATTACCTTGTTCACGCTCTTTTAATTGCGCTTCAAAACGTTCTTTTTGATCGATCGGATCATTTAACTCAGTAAATGCATTTGCATGTTCACGTGCAACGATAAATAATTCGAAACGATCTGTGAATCGTGGATCTTCATCATTCTTTTTCGCAAGTGGCGAAATTTCTACCGGATGACCGTAAATAAATGTTGGTTGGATTAATTTATCTTCTACTTTTTGCTCGAAGAACTCATTAATAATATGACCAACTTCCATTGTATCCTTAATTTCTACATTATGTTCTTTCGCAAGCTCACGCGCTTCTTCTACACTCATCGGATTCCAGAAATCCGCTCCAGAGTGTTGCTTAATTGCATCTACCATATGAAGACGTGTCCATTCTGGTTCTAGATTAATTTCATAATCACCATATTGGATTGTTGTTGTACCCAATACTTTTTTCGCAATATGAGCAACCATATTTTCTGTTAGTTTCATAATATCATTATAATCAGCGTACGCTTCATATAATTCAATCATCGTAAACTCAGGGTTATGACGAGTTGATACACCCTCATTACGGAATACACGGCCAATCTCATAAACTTTTTCTAATCCGCCCACAATAAGACGTTTTAAATGAAGTTCAATTGCGATGCGCATATATAATTCCATATCTAACGCATTATGATGCGTAGTGAAAGGACGAGCAGATGCTCCACCTGCAATCGCGTGCATCATAGGCGTTTCTACTTCAAGATAACCGTTGTCATCTAAATATCTTCTCATTTCACGAATAATTTTACTGCGAGTAACAAATGTTTCACGACTTTCCATACTTGTAATTAAGTCTAAGTAACGTTGACGGTATCGTTGTTCAACATCTTTTAATCCATGATATTTATCCGGTAACGGACGGAGAGATTTCGTTAAAAGCGTAAATCCCGTTGCTTTTACTGAAAGTTCTCCAACGTTTGTTTTGAACACTTTACCTTCAATACCTACTAAGTCACCTAAATCTGCTGTCGTAAATAACTCGTACTCTTCATCTCCAACAGTATCTTTACGAACGTAAATTTGAACTTGTCCGTGTAAATCTTGAATGTGCGCGAATCCAGCTTTTCCTTTACCGCGTTTTGTCATAATACGACCAGCGATAGAAACAGTGATTTCTTTCTCTTCTAATTCTTCTTTAGAGAATTCTCCATATAAACTTACTAAGTCGGTCGTTGAATTTGTGCGTTCAAATCGTTTACCGAACGGATCGATTCCTTGCTCACGTAAATTATGTAGCTTTTCACGACGAACAAGCAATTGGTCGTTTAATTCTTCGTGGTTCATGTTATCCATGATATTGATATCACTCCAGCTCTATTAATTTTTACAATATATACAGTATAGCATTTTCTACTCAACTAGAAAAACTGCCAGCAACTAACTGGCAGTTCTTCTTTCTTTCACGTAATTATAGGAAGTGTATAGAAGAATGTCAATCTCCTATGTTCCTTATTAACCAACGTAAATTGTTTGTTGTTTCGCTTCTACTTCTTCTACAAATGCACCTAACACATTCGCAAGGTCTTCACGTGTGTTACAAGCATTAATACCATTACGTACACTCGCATTACCACGAACACCTTTTAAATACCAAGCTGCATGTTTTCTCATCTCTCTTACAGCGACACTTTCGTTCTTTAAGTCGATAAGACGATCTAGATGCAACATACATACATCAATTTTCTCGCGCACTGTTGGTTCCGGCATTAATTCACCTGTCTCTAAATACTTTACTGTACGATAAATCATCCATGGATCCCCAAGAGCCGCACGGCCAATCATAACACCATCTACACCAATCTCATCAAGCATTCGCTTCGCATCTTGCGGTGTTTCGACATCACCATTTCCGATAACCGGGATATTCACAGCTTGCTTTACTTGTTTAATGATATCCCAATCCGCTTTACCTTCATACATTTGCACTCGCGTACGTCCGTGAACCGCCACAGCTTGTCCACCAGCACGCTCAATAGCTCTAGCATTTTCTATTGCGAAAATATGTTCTTCATCCCAACCGATACGCATTTTAACTGTAACCGGCTTTTCAACAGCATCTACAACCGCTGCTACCATTTCATATATTTTATTGGGATCTAAAAGCCACCTTGCCCCCGCATCACATTTTACGATTTTCGGTACTGGGCAACCCATATTGATATCAATAATATCTGCTGTCGTATATTTATCTACGTATTTCGCAGCATCTACAAGAGTTTCTTTCTCTCCACCAAAAATTTGTAAACTTAATGGTTTTTCTCTCTCATCGATATATAACATATCTAATGTTCTTTTGTTATTCAGTAATATTGCCTTATCACTTACCATTTCAGCACAAACTAGACCTGCACCAAATTCTTTCACTGTTAAACGGAATGCAGAATTACACACTCCCGCCATCGGTGCTAATACAACCGGATTTTTCATCTCAATATTTGCAATCTTTAACAATCAACCTACTCCTTCCTGCACAGTCACTTTGGCATTAATTCATCTATCGAAACATTTAATGCCTTAGCAACTTCTACTACAAAATCTTGAGAAGGTGATCGATTCCCTCTCTCAACTTCACCTAAAACAGATACAGATACCCCTAATTCTTTAGCAAAACCTTCTTGCGTGTAGCCTTTTAGCTTTCGAAAAGCACGAATGCGTCTTCCCCATTTTTCTGCTTCCATACCGTTACTCCCTCTCGCCTTTTCATTTCTTCTACTTGTGAACGTGAAATGTTTTGTTTTATGTCTTGATTAATCTCTAACAACGGAACGATAACAAAAGCTCTTTCAAACATCCGCGGATGCGGAACAATAAGATTCTCTGCTTCAATATTCTCTTGATTATAAAGTAAAATGTCAAGGTCGATAGTCCTCGGCCCCCACCTAATTTCCCTTTTTCTTCCTAGGTCATTTTCTACTTTTTGTGTTACTTTCAATAATTCTTGTGGTGATAAATTGGTAGAAATTTTTATAACTAAATTTAAAAAGCAACTTTGGTCAGTATAGCCAACTGGCTCAGTTTCATATACAGATGAAATATCATCAACCTGAATATAAGGATTTTTATTTAAGAACTGAATCGCTTCGGTTAGATACGTATAACGCTCTCCAATATTTGACCCTAATGCAATGTATGCTATATTATTCATGGACGTTCTCTCGTAATTTCTACTGCTACAGCACGATAATGACCTGGTATCGGTGGATCCGGCTTAATTACCTTAATTGTACATCGTGAAATACTTTCATATTGTTTTAATATATCTGCAGCAATATTTTCAGCGATACTCTCCACAAGCTTATACTTTCTATCTTCAACAACTTTTCTACATAATTCGAAAAGCTCTCCATAATTGACCGAATGCTCTAATTCATCACTTTCCCCTGCACGCTTTAAATCCAACTCCACCGTTAAGTCAACTTTAAATCTCTGACCTAATTTATTTTCCTCCGGGAACACACCATGATAACCGTAAAACTCCATATCATGGATATAAATTTTATCCAATTACTTTACCCCCTTACCAATCATTGCATCCATCATTTTAGCCATACGCGCCATTTCTTTCACATCATGGACACGAACAAACTCACAACCCTTTTCAATACCAAGACAAACAGTAGCTCCCGTTCCCTCAAGGCGTTCCTCTACTGGCAAATCTAATACGTGCCCAATAAAGGACTTTCTCGATGTACCTAAGAGAACCGGATAACCTAGCACATTTAACTGTTCTAAATTACGCATCACCTCTAAGTTTTGCTTAGGTGTTTTAGCAAAACCGATACCTGGATCTAAAATAATATTCTCATCTCGCACACCAGCATTTTTAGCAATTTTGATACTATCATACAAATCAGCAATCATATCCGCCATTAAATTACGATAATTCATATTATCGCGGTTATGCATTAAAATGATAGGTACATCATAATGAGCTGCGACTTCAGCAATTATTGGCTCCGCCTTCGCTCCCCAAATATCATTAATAATATGAGCACCAGCCTCAATTGCTTGCTTTGCAACTTCAGCTTTATATGTATCGATAGATATAGGCAATTTCACTTCTTTTGAAACCGCTTGAATCATCGGGACAACTCGCTTTATTTCTTCTTCTACTGATACTTTAGCAAAACCCGGGCGAGTAGATTCGCCACCAATATCAATAATATGAGCACCTTCACCTTGCATTTCTTTTGCATGACGTACCGCAGCATCTACCTCGTTGTAACTCCCACCATCAGAAAACGAATCTGGTGTTACATTTAAAATCCCCATAATTAATGTCTTTTCATTTAAATTCAATGTATATTCGCCGCAGCGTAAATCATAATCCCACTTCAAACTACACATCTCCTCTTCGTAATTCATTTCTGCTCCATAATTTCTCTCTCTGCATTCCATAAAGGTACATTAAACTTTTTGTAACTACTCCTACTTTACCCGGGAAATCCTGCGCTTCTATACGATAAAGCGGAACAATTTCTTGAATTGAGTTTGTTACAAAGACTTCATCTGCTGAAAGTAATTCATCTTTTGTAAAGAAACCTTCCTTTACTTCTATATTCAATTCTTCAGCACTTTTTATAATAAACGCACGAGTGATACCATTTAAAATCCCTGTTTTTAACGAAGGTGTATATAAAACATCACCTTTCACAAAAAAGAGATTCGAAACAATCCCCTCTGCAACATAACCTGCTTCAGTAAGGAAAATACCTTCCTTGCTCACTACATTTCCAATTTCACGCTTCCCTAAAATATTATTTAGATAATGATGAGACTTCAGACGAAATGCTCCTTCTGGTGTATTTCGCACTTGTTTTAAAATAACCCCTTCTTTTTCTACTACATCTCCTGAAGCTGTTAAAGGTTTTATAAAAACAATAACCGAAGGGTCTTCATACATTTCCGTTTGTAATCCTATTTCATCTACACCTGCTGATACATTAAAACGTACATACGCATGTTCCAATTCATTCTTAGCGAGTAGATTTTTCAAAATAAGCATCACGTCATCTTTTGTCATTGTCCATTTAATTTGCAATGCATCTAGCGCACCTATTAAACGGTTATAATGATCATCTAACAAAAAAGGATGACCATTATAAATACGAAATGTCTCAAAAACTCCCAGCCCATATAAATAACCATGGTCATAAGGGGAGATTTTCGCTTCATTCGCTTCTACATACTCGCCATTTACGTAAATTAACATGATGTCACACTTGGACTATATTTACGAATGAAGTTCTGTAGTAACTCTTTCCCATGAGAAGTCATAATAGATTCTGGGTGGAATTGCACACCCTCTATCGGCAGTGTCTTATGACGAATCGCCATAATTTCCCCTTCCTCTGTCCAAGATGTTACCTCTAAACAATCTGGCAATGACTCTTTCTTAACAATCAGGGAATGATAACGCGTTGCAGTAAATGGATTAGGAATATCTAAGAAAATCGTTTTCCCATCATGATGCATAAGTGACGTTTTTCCATGCATTAATCGCTCTGCACGAACAACTTCTCCACCAAATACTTGTGCAATCGATTGATGCCCAAGACAAACTCCAAAAATCGGAATCTTCCCAGCAAAGTATTTAATAACTTCCATACTAATCCCCGCTTCATTAGGACTACATGGACCTGGCGAAATCATTAAGAAATCTGGTTTCATATTCTCAATATCTGCAATACTCACTTCATCATTACGCTTAACAACAAGCTCTTGTCCAAGTTCTCCAAGAAACTGTACTAAATTAAATGTAAAAGAATCATAATTATCAATCATTAATATCATTTCTCTCACCTAACCGTTTCTTCGCTACTTTCTTTTGCACGCCATAAAGCAATTGCCTTTTTTAACGACTCTTTATATTCATTTTTCGGATTTGAATCAATTACAATTCCCGCTCCAGCTTGCACATGTGCTTGCCCATCTTTCGCAAGAAGCGTTCTAATGACAATATTTAATTCCGTATCTCCAGAATAACCAATCCAACCAATTGAACCTGTATAAATCCCTCGACGAACAGGCTCTAATTCTTCTATAATCTCCATCGTACGTATTTTCGGTGCACCAGTAATTGTTCCACCAGGAAATACAGCTTTCACTAAATCGAAAGCATCCTTATCTTCTTCCACCTCACCACGCACATTGGAAACGATATGCATAACATGTGAGTACTTTTCAATTACCATAAATTCATCGACTTCTACAGTACCATATTTACAAACACGTCCTAAATCATTTCGCTCTAAATCTACAAGCATCACATGCTCTGCTCGTTCCTTTTCGTTCTCAATTAATTCCCTTGCTAAGTCTTGATCCTCTTGTTCATTTGCACCTCGGGATCTTGTACCTGCAATTGGTCGTGTACTTACTTCTTGCCCTTGTTTTTTAATCAGCAATTCAGGCGAAGCACTAACAATTTGAAAATCCCCAAGCTCTAAGTAACCCATATATGGAGATGGATTAATTTTACGAAGACTTGTATAAATTTCTAGTGGATGCGTTTGTAAAGTTCTTTCCTGTCTTGTCGACAAGTTTACTTGAAACACATCACCATTTCCAATATACTCTTGAATACATTCAACAGCCTTCATAAAGCCTGCTTCTGTAAAGGCAACCGCTTCATTTTTCTTTTTAGGACGTTCAAACGGCATAGTCACTTCAGGCACTTCTGCCGTCCAAAGATCCTTCCATTCATTTAAACGTTCTTCCGCTTCTGCATGCTTATCTACATAATGTGTAATAATCCACAATACCTTTTCTTTTTGATCATAGACAAACACATCATCAAATAATAAAAAGTATATATCGGGTATATTCAGATCATCCTCTGCAAGAGAAGGGAGTTTTTCAATATAACGGATACAATCATAACTAAAGTAGCCCATTGCACCACCTTGAAAAGGTGGGTACTCTGGATTGTAGTCTGTTTTCCATTTCTCCATATATTCTTGCATTAAATCTAATGGATTCCCTTTTTTTATTGTTTCCTTACCACTTTCACTTATATGTAACTTTACACCCTTTCCTTGGATTACCGCTACCGGGTTTAAACCCACTATGTTATAACGACCGCCACGTCCACTTTCCAGCAAAATATGTTGCGGCTTATCCTGAGAAAGAAATTTATATTGCTTAAAGAAATCTAACTGATATGGAATAGAAAGCGCTAAAGATTTTCTTCGTTGCATATCAACACCCCGTCTTCTTTTATCCCACCCTCTTAGATGAACCACCTCAAACTACATAAGTTATTTATATAGAGATTGATTATACTCGAAGGCTAGTGAAAATAATTTAATTATACTACCTCTTATTTTACATGAAGTTTTCTAGTCATTCACTCTTTTCCTATTTCCAATCCAAAAAGAAAAAGCATCCTTTTTCAAGGATGCTTTTTCAATCGCATTTAATTATGATTCAAATTGATAAAGTGGTGTACTTAAATAACGTTCACCGTTACTTGGAATAATAACGAGTACCTTTTTCCCTTTACCTAACTTTTTCGCAACTTCTGTTGCTGCATAAATAACTGCTCCTGAAGAGATACCAACTAAAATACCTTCTTCTTTAGCCACTCTTCTCGCATATTCAAATGCTTGCTCTGTTTTCACTTGAATAATTTCATCATATACTTCTACATCCAATGTCTCTGGGACAAATCCCGCCCCAATTCCTTGGATTTTATGTGGACCTGGTTTCCCACCAGATAACACTGGTGAATCCGCAGGTTCTACTGCATAAATTTTAATACCTTCATATGCTTCCTTCAGCACTTCACCAGCACCAGTAATTGTTCCACCTGTACCAATACCTGCAATAAACGCATCTAATTGATCACCCATTTGTTCAACAATTTCTGGACCTGTTGTTAAACGGTGAATTTGTGGATTCGATTGATTTTGGAACTGTTGCGGTATAAAGTAACCATGCTCTTTTGCTAATTCAGTTGCTTTACGAATTGCTCCACCCATCCCTTCAGGACCTGGAGTCAATACTAATTCAGCACCGTAAGCACGTAATAAATTACGACGCTCAATACTCATTGTTTCTGGCATTACTAAAATTGCATTATATCCTTTAGCAGCCGCTACCATCGCTAAACCAATACCTGTGTTACCACTTGTTGGTTCAATGATTGTATCGCCCTCTTTTAACAATCCCTTTTTTTCAGCATCTTCAATCATAGCTAGTGCAATACGATCTTTAACGCTACTCCCCGGATTCATAAATTCTAGTTTTAAGTATATATCTGCGCTGTCTGATTCTACGATGCGGTTCAACTTAACGATCGGCGTTTTCCCGATTAATTCTGAAACTGATTGTGCCACTCGCATTCCTGTCACTCCTAACACCGAGTATTTTTATTGGTTTTATCTATATTTAGATTTTGTCAGAAAATTCCCTGTTTGTCAATCTATTCGGAGGGTTAATCCCCTTATTACAAATTCTCAATTAAATTTGTAATATCTTCTTTAGAGAACTTGTAACGTTCATTACAGAAATGGCAATGAACTTCTGTCTCTTCTTCTTCTTCACGAATTTGCTCTAACTCTGTTTTACCTAAACTAATTAACACACTCTCAATACGCTCACGTGAACACGTACAATTAAATTGAACATCCATTGTTTCTAATACTTTTACTTTATCTTCTCCAAGGACTGCATATAGTAGCTCTTCTGGAGAAAGGCCTCGTTCAATCAATGTTGATACAGGCGGGATTTTTTGCAAACGATCTTCAATGAATGAAATTGTTTCTTCCTGTGCGCCCGGCATAATTTGAAGGATAAATCCACCCGCCGCTAATACGCTGTCATCTCCATTTACAAGGACACCGACACCAACAGAAGAAGGCGTCTGCTCAGAAACTGCGAAATAATACGTGAAATCTTCCCCTAGTTCTCCCGAAACGATTGGGGATTGACCGATAAACGGCTCACGCATACCAATATCTTTAATTACTGTTACAAAACCTTCTGTACCTACCGCTTGATATACACGTAATTTCCCTTGTTCCGTTCCTTCAAAATCAACATGTGGATTCGTTACGTAGCCACGTACATCTCCATTTGCATGAGCATCCACTAAGATAGGGCCAATCGGACCATTACCTTCTACCTTAATCGTTAACTTTTGATCACCTTTTAACATCGCACCCATCATTGTACCTGCAGTTAAAGAACGACCAAGTGCCGCCGAAGCTGTCCTCCATGTATCATGACGTCTTTGTGCCTCACTTACTGTATTTGTTGTACGTACACTATACGCACGTACTTCTCCATCAAACGCTAACGCTTTTACTAAATAATCTTTCATACTTATTTATTCACCTTTCTCCTGCTGTAAATTTGCATTACGCTCATATAACATATACAAGCCTTTTAACGTTAAAAATGGATCTACAATATCAATTACATTCGATTCCTCTGAAATTAATTTCGCCAATCCACCTGTTGCAATAACTTTCGGTTCTTGTTTAGCTTCCTCTTTCATACGCTTAACAATACCTTCCACTTGTCCTACATAACCATAAAGAATACCTGATTGCATCGCACTTACTGTATTCTTCCCAACAACACTGCTCGGTTTTGTAATTTCAATACGAGGAAGTTTTGCCGCCCTACTATATAAAGCCTCTGCTGAAATCATAATTCCTGGCGTAATAACTCCACCCATATAATGCTTTTCTTCATTAATATAACAATATGTAGTAGCCGTACCAAAATCAACAATAATAAGTGGACTTCCATACAATTGGATTCCTGCTACTGCATTTACAATTCGATCTGCGCCTACTTCACGTGGATTTTCATATTTAATATTTAGCCCCGTTTTTATTCCAGGTCCTACTACAAGCGGTTTAATTTTAAAATACTTTTCACACATACGTTCTAAAGCGAACATAATTGGTGGTACGACTGAAGACACAATAATACCTTTCACATCTTCAAACGAGAGACCCTCATGATCAAGTAACTGTTTTACAAGCATTCCATATTCATCTTCTGTCTTATGACGATCTGTTTCCATGCGCCAATGCTGACGAAGTTCCCCCTCTTCAAACACGCCTAGTACAGCATTTGTGTTCCCTACATCCAATACAAAAATCATATTCTCACCACTTATCTTATTTAATCTATATTTGTGTAGTATGTATAAAACTTATAAAAACATCATATCACACATACTTATATAATCAGCTTTCCTATCCTCATCATTTTACAAAAAGATTGCTCTCTATTTCAATTTTTAATACTAGTTTTACTTAAATTACTTTATCCACTAAGCCCTCAATAGTAATTAGCAAAAATCTTAACAAATAAAAAAGGAGTGACGATAGTCACTCCTTCATTTCTTACTTATCTTCTTTATCTTCATCGTCTTTCTTCATATTGATGTTTACTTTCACATCATCTGAAGATGTTGGACGCTCAGGTAATCTGCCATAATCATATAAATGATTAATTTGCTCTGCATCTAATGTTTCTACTTCAAGTAACGTTTTTGCGATAATATCAAGCTTATCTCGTTTTTCAGTAAGAATTTGTTTCGCACGAGCATAACAGTCTTTAATAATCGTTTGCATTTCCACATCAATTTCATGCGCAATTGCATCACTGTAGTTTTGTTCTGAATGGAAGTCTCTTCCTAAGAATACCTGACCACCTTGTGAGCTACCAAATTGCATCGGTCCAAGCTTATCACTCATACCGAATTCCGTAACCATACGTCTTGCAATACCAGTCGCACGTTGGAAGTCGTTGTGAGCACCTGTACTTGCTTCACCAAATACAATCTCCTCAGCTACTCGACCACCAAGTAAACCAGTGATTTTATCAAGTAACTCTGGCTTTGTCATGAAGTAACGATCTTCCTTCGGAAGCATTACCGCATATCCACCAGCTTGACCACGAGGGACAATTGTTACTTTATGAACGACATCAGCCTCATCAAGAACAACACCAATTACAGTGTGGCCTGCTTCATGGAAAGCAACGATATTACGTTCTTTTTCAGAGATAACACGACTTTTCTTAGCTGGACCTGCAATAACACGATCCGTTGCTTCATCGATATCACTCATATCAATTTTCTTCTTATCTCGACGTGCAGCTACTAAAGCAGCTTCGTTTAATAAGTTTTCAAGATCCGCACCAGAGAATCCTGGTGTACGAGTCGCAATTGCTCTTAAATTAATATGCTCATCAAGCGGTTTATTACGCGCATGTACTTTCAGTACAGCTTCACGGCCATTTACATCTGGACGATCTACTGTAATTTGACGGTCAAAACGACCTGGACGTAATAACGCTGGGTCAAGAATGTCTGGACGGTTTGTCGCAGCAATGATAATAATACCTTCGTTTGCACCGAATCCATCCATTTCAACAAGTAACTGATTCAATGTTTGCTCACGCTCATCATGACCACCACCAAGACCTGCGCCACGTTGACGACCTACTGCATCAATTTCATCAATGAAAATGATACAAGGAGCATTTTTCTTTGCATTTTCAAATAAATCACGTACACGTGATGCACCGACACCGACAAACATCTCTACAAAGTCAGAACCACTGATAGAGAAGAATGGAACGCCAGCCTCACCTGCAACAGCACGTGCTAATAAAGTTTTACCTGTACCTGGAGGTCCAACTAATAGGACACCCTTTGGAATACGGGCACCAACTTCAGAAAACTTACGAGGGTCTTTTAAGAATTCAACTACCTCAACAAGTTCTTGTTTCTCTTCATCCGCCCCAGCAACATCTCTGAAACGAACTTTTTTCTTTTCATCATTATATAACTTCGCCTTACTTTTCCCGAAGTTCATAACACGGCTACCGCCGCCTTGAGCTTGGTTTAATAAGAAGAAGAATAAAATGAAGATGATGACAAACGGAATGATTGAAGTAAAGAATGTTACCCAAGCACTTGTTTCTTCTGCTGGTTGATACTTAACTTCGGCACCTTTCGCTTTATCATTGATTTTCTTTTGTAATTCCTCAGTATTTGGTGCATAAGTAACAAATTGTTCTCCTTGGCTAGAGTTATTGAATTGTCCTTTTACCTCAAATACACCATTTTTCGGTTGAAGTTGCACATTACGCACTTCACCGCTTTCTAGTTTAGTAATGAATTTGTCGTAGCTAACTGATGTCGTTTTTTGTGTCGAACCATTAAAATAGCTCACGATTCCAATTACTACTAAGAATATCAGTAAATAAAAGATGGTATTACGGAAGATACGATTCATTCCTAACCTCCTCTCACGGCATAAACACTATAGTAAATCGTAACATAGAAAAACTTTCCTATACAATTGTAAAGCCTGTATTTAATTAATTTGAGTAAACGCTTGGTTTTAATACGCCTACATAAGGAAGATTACGGTACTGCTCTTTATAATCTAATCCATATCCTACTACAAATTCATGTGGAACAGTAAATCCAACATAATCCGCTTTCAGATCAACCTTACGGCCTGTTGGCTTATCTAATAATGTAACAATTTTTACAGACTTCGCTTTACGATATTTGAATAAGTCTACTAAGTAGCTTAGTGTAAGACCACTATCAATAATATCTTCGACGATTAAAATATCACGACCTTCTACAGAAGTATCAAGATCTTTTAAAATTTTCACTTCGCCTGTTGAAACTGTAGAGTGACCATAACTAGATACAGCCATAAAATCCATTTCAAGATATGTATCTGTTCTCTTTAATAAATCTGCCATAAATGGCATTGCGCCTTTTAATACACCAATTGCAAGGGGTACTGTGTTTTTATAATCCTCTGCAATAACTGCACCTAGTTCGCGCACCTTTTCTTGTATTTGTTCTTCAGAAATTAATACTTTTTCGATATCTTGATTCATCATTTCATTATCCTCCCGGAAGACTCCTTGCTTTTGTAGTGAATAATCATATATTTACCCTTCTTTGCCATCTCTTTCGAAATTGCAAATGCAGATCGCTTCAACAAGGGTACCCAAATAATGTTCCCACTTGCATCACAAACGACCGGCCATTCTTCCCTTTTTTCTTTTGGTACTTTCGCTTCGATAAAAATAGCTTTTATCTTTTTCGTGCCATCCATACCTTGTATTGACATGCGATCTCCATTTTCCCTAGAACGAATACGAAGTGGATATGATATATCATTATACTTAGCAACAAATACTGTTTCATTCATGTTACTTGGTATATCTTCGCTCACCTCTGTTACAAATTCATCCCCGTTCAATAGCGTAATGATCCCGGGTACTGATAAATCTTGCAAAAAAGGAGAGACAATTTCTTGTTTAAATCTAAAGCTACACTCCTCGTATGTACGAACAATTTTCAAATCACCTGGAAAATCAAGTGAACCTGAAGGTTGTGTCCGCTTAAAAAACTCAATCACCTTGTCAATATGTATAGAAGAAAGAGAAGATGGAATCTTATATTCATAAAGATAGTTTAATATTAGTTGAATCCCTCTTCTTTGTAAAGGCATAGACATGGATTCAAAGGCAGGAATTGATAAGCTAATTTGTTTATCACTTTTTTTTGTAATTACTTTATTCATTTTCTCAAAAGCTAATTCCTGCAAATAAGCCTCATCCTCTTGCATCTGCACGCTAAATTTTTGGAATTTCTCATGCATTTGTGGATTTTCTTCTTTTAAGTGAGGAAGGACATATTTACGTAATCGATTCCTTGTATATACTTCCTTTTTATTACTCGGATCTATACGTGGAATTAAATTTAGCTTATTACAGTAATCAACAATTTCTTCCTTCGTTACCCCAAGTAACGGCCTAATTAAATATCCATTATGAAAAGGACGCTTCACTGCAATTCCTGCATATCCTTTCGGAGTACTCCCTCTTACAAGACGCATTAAAATCGTCTCTACTTGATCATCTCCATGATGTCCAAGAGCAACATATCTTGCATCATATTTCTTCATTATTCTTTCCAAAAATGCATATCTGCATTCCCTAGCAGCAACCTGTGCATTCATCCCGTATTGCTGTTGATATTGTGATACATTAATTCTTATCGTTTCACAAATAATTCCCAGTTCTTCACAAAGGTCCTGCACAAACTGTAAATCCTCATGAGATTCATCACCTCTAAACATATGATCCACATGAGCTACTACAATTTCCAACTGTTTTTCCGCTCTTTTTTCTAATAAATAATATAAAAGGGCTAACGAGTCAGGACCACCAGAAACTCCCACAACAATTGTTGAATCATTCTTTAATACATCATGCTGCTTTACAAAGTCATCTACTTTTTCAACAAATGTATCTTTCAACTTCGCAATCACCTTTCATTAAACAAGAACAGCAACATTAGTCGCCTTGTCTATAATGGTACAACTTTTACAAACATTGTGCAAAAAAAAGATATACAAAAATTACATTTTTATCTTACATCCTCCGTCTGTATTCACAAAATCAATAGCATTACCTTTTCCCACAAAAAAACCTAGGTATTCGCCTAGGTTTTTAAAATCAAATTTTAGATAAACATTCCACTTACATTTTACTGCGCCTGCATGCCTACAATCGGAATCGTAGCCCACTTCGGCATATTTTTCTTCACTTTTGCCACTACAATAGTCATATCATCATTTATATAACCATCACAAGAGCGAATCACTTCTTCCATAATGATATCAGCAATTTCTTGCGGGTCTTCGGTTTGCAATTCTTTAATTTTTCGTTTCATCCACAATTCATGATTCTCTACATGCTGCGCTCCCTCAAAAATCCCATCGCTCATCATAATAAGGATATCGCCCGTTTTTAATTGTTCACCCACCACATCAACTTCAACATCTTCGATGATTCCCATCGGCAAATTACTTGCTTCAATTTTCAAAATATTATTCGCGCGTTTAACAAAACTCGGCGTTGATCCGATCTTTAAAAACCTTGCACTCGCATCTCGCAAATCTACCATAGCTAAGTCTAATGTCGTAAACATCTCTTCCGTCGTTCTCAAAGAAAGAATTGAATTAATAGACTTAATCGCTATTTCTTCGTCAATACCGGATTGGAGTATTTTTTGTAATAATTTCACCGTTTCCTTACTTTCCATATGAGCTCTTTGCCCATTCCCCATACCATCACTAATCGCAAGTGCATATTTGCCAACACTTAAATCCATCATCGCATAAGAGTCACCCGAAACAAATCCACCGCCCTTTGCAGCTGTGGCCAATCCCGTATCAAGAGAATACGTCTTCGCCGAACCGAATGATATTAAACTGTGGCCATTCGGATAAGAAGACTTTTCTTCATGTTTAACGACAATATTTTCTTTAAGGATATCCGAAAGCATCGGTGCAACTAACTTTTCACATTCACCATGTTCATTAGATGCAACGGGAATCAACATTTCAATATCAATACTTCCTCTATCTAAACAATAAATATCAACATGCTCTACTTCGACACCAAAATCACGGAACGCTTGCATAATCTGTTCTTCCTGCACCTGATGATTTTCACGCTCTCGTTGTATCTCCTTAGCAAAATCCTCCATAACCTTTGATACACCTAATAGTTGCTCCGCAACTATTCTACGATTTTCCTTCATTTGTTTTCGTAATTTTTGTCCCTCATAGAAATGATCTAATTCACCCGCTACTAAATCCGTCACTTTTTTCCCTCTCACACAATGCTTGTCCCACTCACGAACTAATTTACGATTATGTTGCAGGGTTCCTTCTTCCGTTTCACTCATTATTTGTTTCATATAATCGTACGTTTTATCGAAATTCACTACCCAGCATTGATCCTTTTTAAAGCATGTTTGACATGTTTTCGCAGTAATTGTACTCAAAAACAAATCTGCTTCTGTCTCTTTATCTTCTTCCTCTACATACCCATATACAGAAAAGCTATTAGATAAAGCAGCAAATACATTTGCAAATTGGTTGATTTTGTTCGCTGTAACATCGCGCATCCTTCTTAAATATTGTTGTTGATCTTGCGAATGCTCTTGTGTACCTGGCATAAATTTAGCAATACGATCTAAAACAAGCTTTGGCGTTAATAAGAAGATAGCAATCGCTACGCCTGACTCAATTAAAGTCGTTACAATATTTGTCTGTTTGTCTACATATAATGTAATTAAGCTTGTCCCAATTAATAAACCTAAACTAACACCTAAACGCTTCCCTTCTTTTAACAACCCACCAAGCAATCCAGAAAAAGCAAGAAGGCTAAGCTGGGACAAGCTAGATACATTTGCTAAACTTAATATCAAACCTGTTACGACCCCCACTGTAGATCCTGTAGCAGCACCCGCAATAAATGCAAATACTAGTACTAAATACCGTGTAAAAATATGTTGAATAGAAGCATCATATACAAACCAATCTGTTGTACCCGTTAAAACAGATGCTAGTAATATAATCAAACAAACAATTTCTTCCGTCTCTAACGCCTGTTGTTTTCCTTTCCTTTCTACTAAAAGCGGAACACTTTGTAAAAATATCATAGTTAATACAAAACTAAGCCCAGCCTCAATGGTACTAACGAGTAAATCGTACATGGTGACAGTTTGTTGTGCAAAATATACAACAACTAAGTGTGCGGTTAATGCGGAGATAAATACTTGAAATGGAACAAGTCCAACGGTTTTACGTGTGAATCTACTAAAGAAGATATTATAAATGAAGAAAGTAAAGATAGATGCAAAAGTAAAAAACAAATTATCTATCGAGACTGAAAGAGCTCCTCCCATTAGAGCTAAAAATGCTAGCGGCATCTTATCCCGCTTCATAACATAAACAGCAGCAAAAAATGGTAGTGCAAACGGTAAGATATTTGTTAATATATATGCTCTTCCCAAAAGAAAACCAATAACAACAATAATAAATCCCCATCTAAAGAAAACTTGTTCAAATTTCATTCGCAACTTACTCGTCCACTTTATTCCTCCAAGCTGACTCTCATTCATTGCCAATGCACTTGTATTCATAGTATTCCTTCCTGCTTTAGGCATACTTTTAACACCACCTGCATAGTTTAATTACTGTCATTATAAAAGATGATTGTTGGGATTTTTGTCAAAACAACAGTTTTCACTTTTATAATCGTTCGACTTTTTATTCGAAATAACTCTACAGATATACACGGTATGTAAGTTATTTCGTTTTTTTAATTAAACATTCAGAAAATATAGGGTGATTTTGTAGAAGTGTTGTATATCTTAATCCATTTAACAAAAAAAGATCATGCAAATTTGCATGATCTTTTTAGATGACCCGTACGGGATTCGAACCCGTGTTACCGCCGTGAAAGGGCGGTGTCTTAACCACTTGACCAACGGGCCGTTAAATTAAATATAGCGGCGGAGGGGATCGAACCCCCGACCTCACGGGTATGAACCGTACGCTCTAGCCAGCTGAGCTACACCGCCATGTCGTCGTATTTAACGGACAATTAGTATCTTACATCAGATATTATTTAAAGTCAACATATCTTGAAAACTTTTTTAAAATATATTTTCACATATAAAAAAGTACCCTGAGCCATCACTCTGGGTACCTCTCTATATGTTAAAAACTAAACGGTCTTATTATCCGCGACGTGCGCCACGGCCACCACGTTTAGACTCTGTGTTACGCTTTAAAGAAGTTAAACGATCTTCGCTATCCTTTAAGAAGCGTGCCATCTTTTGCTCAAATGTTTCTTTTGGAGCTCGGTCGTTACCGCCACCGCGATTATCTCTGTTGAAAGAGCGATTATTACGTTGTGGACGTCCAGAACGTTGTTGATCACCACCGCGTTGGTATTCACCGCGTGGACGATCTCCTTCTGTTTTTTCACGTTCTTTCGCTTTTTTGATAGATAAACCAATCTTTCCATCTTTTTCAACATTAATAACTTTTACTTCTACTTGGTCGCCCACTTTTAAGTGATCGTTAATATCTTTTACATAGTTATCAGCAACTTCACTAATATGAACAAGACCAGTTAAGCCTTCTGGCAGCTCCACAAAAGCCCCAAAATTTGTAATACCTGTTACTTTACCCTGTAACTTGCTGCCTACCTCGATTGACATAAAAAAAATGCTCCTCCTTAGTGGTTAAAAAGTCAAATTTTACTTTATTATATATAATCCTAAAATATAGTGTCAATAAGACATACTCTACTTCGAAACAGGAAAAATTATCTCCCCTTTACCAGAGAAGAAATAATCCCTTCTAGCAATCTTTAATACGTACTCTTCATCATTTAACTTTTGAACTTCGTCTTTTAGACTTTTTTCTTTATTCGTTAATGAATCCAGTTCTTTTTTCATGTCCTTAACTTTTGCTTCTTTTGCTTTAATGGAACTGTTTTGTTGATAAAACGTTACACTAATACTCGCAATAATTGTAAAAGTAAAGACAAGAAAAACCGCTAAACGGCGATAAAGTCGCTTCCTGTTCTCATCCGTTTGTATTATATGCTCTTTAACAGGATTTGGACTCTGTTTTTCGATTGTTCTTTGTCTCAGTTCCCTCATTTCCGAGGTCCCCCTAACTTCTTTTTTATACGCTCCCATATTTGGAAGATATGTCCCTTCAATTTTGCTATATATTGCAGGAACCCTATATGTTTCACTATAAAAAGTTTAACACGATTAGGGAGAAGTTTCCATATGAGCGAAGCAATAAATCGAACAGGCCAGAAAAAAACTTTCCATATGAAAAGTAATATCCAAATCACCATTTTCCATAACACATGTCCAATTGAAAGCAGTATACGAAATAAGAATAATATAAATGCAATAAATAGCTGCGCTATAATAATAACAGGTTTTATCATGAGTAGCTGTATAATTCGAACAAAAAAATATGTTGTTTGCATAAAAATATAGATGAGAAAATTTAACAGCTTCATGTATAGTGCTTTCAGTAAGCTTTGATATGCCGCAAAACCACATAATAATGCCAAAAACACATATATACGTAACTCAGCTTCATTTACGAGAAGCAATACATAAAAGACAAATAATGCTTGGACAATCCAAAATAGTATATCATGTATAAATACAAGCCAACGTTTACGTTCTTGACGCTTTAAAAAACGTTGATATGTATCTAAAGATGCTCCAATCCAAGCACCCATTCCAATCATTGAAAGCATTGTATACAACTGAATTGTTAAGCTCATTTAAACAACTTACTAAAGAAACCTTTAGTTTTTTCTCCTTGATTTTCATCAATATACAGCATCTCATGAACTTTCCCTTTAATCGACACAATACCTTTTTCTACATCTAAATTTTTCATTTGTAAATTTTGACCACGAATCGTTAAAAAACCCATTACGGTTTCGAGTAAAAACTCTTCGCTATCAAAACTCTCTACCTGCTTCACACCAGTAATATCAATTACACGCCTTCCACGCATAATAATATCATGCTCCACAGAAACATTTTGTTGATTAGAAGACGTAGGTGAGTAACCATTATTCACGTAAATCCCCCCATAGGTTTTTACTAGCTAATAGTAATGTATGAGGGGATAAATGATTTTAGAACAAGCCTTCTTCCGCTTTTACTTTTTCTTCGCGAACTAAGCTATACATATTTGCTGCATCTTCTTTTTTAGTTGTTTCTTTCAATTCATTTATTTTTACAGTCACTATTTTTTGACCAAAACGAATTGTTAATTCATCAGCTACTTTCACATCCGAACTTGCTTTTGCCACTTGACCATTAATAGATATTCTTCCTTGATCAGCTACTTCTTTCGCTAATGTTCTTCTTTTAATTAAACGTGACACTTTTAAAAACTTATCTAGACGCATCTCAAATCCCCCTATTAACGCTCTGTTTGTTTCGCTTCTTCCCATAAAACATCTAACTGTTCTAATGATAAATCTTCCATCTCTTTATTCATTTCAGCTACTTTTGCCTCCATGTATAAAAAACGACCAGTAAATTTCTCATTAGTTGAACGTAACGCCTCTTCTGGATCTATTTTATAATGACGAGCTATATTAACAAATGCAAATAGTAAATCACCAAACTCACCTAGCATCTTTTCCTCATCCATGTTTGTAACTTCTTGTTGGAACTCTTGCCATTCTTCCAAAGCTTTCTCTATCATAGGCTGCACATCAACCCAATCAAATCCAACCTTACCGGCTTTCTTCTGAATTTCATAGGCGCGTAGTAACTGCGGCAAACTTTTTGGAACGCCATTTAAAACAGATTCTTTCACGAATCCTTTTTCTTGTTTTTTAATTTCTTCCCAATTGGCAATCACTTCATCAGCATTGTTTACATCCGTATTTCCAAATACATGTGGATGGCGACGAACCATTTTCTCAGATAGAGTTCGAATGATATCATCTATAGAAAACCAACCTTCATCTTCTCCAATTTGAGCATGAAGCATAACTTGTAATAATATATCACCTAATTCTTCTACTAAGTGATCATCATCCTCTTCATCAATTGCTTCCAATACTTCATAAGCTTCCTCAATTAAATATTTCTTTAATGATTGATGTGTTTGCTTTTTATCCCACGGACAACCATTTGGGCCTCGAAGTTCTGCAATAATTTCTCTAAGTACATCGAACTGTTGATACAAGGATGCACGCTCCTGAACTGGCGGCACATACACACTCGTTAAATTATTCAATTCCGTTTCATGATCTAACATATACAACGGTACCTTCTTTACTTGTTCAAATGAAGTTCCTGCAGCTGTTACGATATACACTTCATAATCATCCGGCAACATCTCCATTAATGTTAATTTCACATCAGATGCAACGAATGCATCATATACTTGGCAAAAGATTAGATGTTGACGTAATTCTAATTGTCCTCTTTTAAATGATGTAGCGTCAAGTAATTGAAATCCTTCAATTGGATCAATCTTTAGGCTTGCAAACATAGGATCAAGGAAACTTTGTCCACCCTCAATTCGCACTTCAACATTTGAATCTTCACCTTTTTCCAACAGTAGCTGAACTGTTCTTTCTGCTACAAGCGGATGCCCTGGAACAGCATAGATAATTTCTGTACCTTCAGCTTGTTCTAGCAATTTATTCGCAATTGTTTCATATACAATTTCAAACGTATCATGCGCTTCATATACATCATCAAAAGCCGTATATTGTACGCCTTCTTTCTCCAATTCTTCTATAACTGGATGTTCCTTCGTCCTAACAAACAGATGATCTGCTTCTTTTATCTTTCGATATACACCCATCGTTAGATGATCTAATTCACCAGCACCTAAACCTAAAATAGTAATGATTCCACTCACAATCTGTCACCTCTATCCACTCTTCTTCAATGAACCTTCTTTTTTCTCTTGTTTCATAACGGTTCCTAATTCTTTTTTTGTAAATACACGTAATTTCAAAATTAAAAACATATATGTCAATCCGCCGACAACTACACCTAGCAACGCTTCAAGCGTCGCGATTCCTCTATGTTCCGTATCAATTACTAATCCAGACACCTGCAACACACGTGTGAACATCATTAATACAAATCCCATACAGATACCACTAATCACTACACCTAACATATTTCGCTTATTGATAAGCGATCCTGATACAGCTCTCATAAGCAACAAACTATTTAGCCCAGAAATTATAATTAACGCACACAAAGTCGCAAAGGCTGCCCCTTTCACACCAAAATAAGGCATAAATATATAATTTAACGCTAACTTTAAGCAACCTCCAAATACAACAAATAATGCTGGCTTAAATGTTTGTCCCAACCCTTGTAAAATAGAAGCCGTCGTAATTGACAACGAGCTAAATAAAATAGATAAAGATAAAATAGATAAAACATCTGATCCATCACTATTTTCAAACAACATAATATTCGTAGGTTGAATAATACAAGTTAGTCCAATAGCTGCTGCAAGTCCAATAACAAGTGTTATTTTCATTGCTAACTTTACCTTTTCTTGAATAAAGGAAAGATCTCCTCTTTCCTTCGCCGCTGTAATAATTGGAATAAGTGACAACGAGAAAGAAGTCGTCACAACAGTACCTAATTGCATTAGCGGAATACTTCTATCATAAACACCCTTTAATACCTTTGCACTTTCAACCTGTTCTCCCGCACCAATAAGTAAGGTGTACAAGGATATTGAATCTGCCATCTGTATAAAAATAAGCACTAAATTACTAACACAAATCGCTAACCCCTGCCAAAAAAGGATTTTAATTATCCTCCTTTTGCCCTTAATTCTCGCTACACTTTTGAAAAATATAGAACGAAAATCTCGACGCATATACAACATAAGTACAATAATCCCAATAAGTCCACCCGCAATTGAGCCTAACATAGCCCCTGCACCAACTGTATATAAATCAAATCCGTGAGCAATTAGGAATAGCGATAAAAATACAATAATAGAAACTCGAATTGTTTGTTCTATTACTTGCGAAACAGCTGTTGGCATCATATTATTGAAGCCTTGAAAATACCCTCTTGCTACAGACAAAAACGGCATCAATAAGAATGAAAATGAAATAACACGTAGTAACTTATCTAAGTATATATCGCCCATAGCTATCGCAATTGTTTTGGCCCCAAAAAACAATGTAAAGAAGCCTATAAAACCAATTCCCAATAAAAACCAAAAAGATACACAAATAATTTCTTCTGCTTCTTTTTGTTTTCCCCGCTCTAGTCGTTCTGCAACCATTTTCGAAATGATAATAGGAAACCCATAAGTAGCTAAAATTAAACAAAATCCATAAAACGGGTAAATTTGTTGATAAATATAAAAACCAATATCACCCGCTATATTTTGATATGGAATACGGTAAAAAGCGCTTAATACTTTTGTAACAAAACTTGCAATCGTTAATATAATAGCCCCGCGCCAAAAGGCTTGATACTTCTTCGCTTCCATATAAGAAAACTCCTTTTTCTATTCTCACCTCTCGTATTATATCATAAAGAAATGAACAAGCTGCCTTACCACCACGGGTAATAATAGGTTCCTGCACCGTTAAAAATACTCAACGAAAAAAGGTAGCAAAGCGCTACCTTTATTCAATATACATATATCTCCAAATAATTGATTTCTCAAAAAGAAAGATCATAATTAGGAAAAATTGCTACTTCTAAAATTATACACCCTTACTGTTCCATTTGTTTCGCTAAGAAACTGGCAGCAGTATTAACCGCTTTATGCTCGATTTCGCTTATAATAGCTTCTTTCGAAAAAATAATGACAGCTCCAATCGGGTCTCCGTTTGCAACAATCGGTCCAACTGTATAAGAATGAACCTTTTCTGTTACACCATCGATAATGGAAATATCACTTTCGTCCGTCATAATAACAGACTTTCGTTCTTCCATCGTTTTTTCGATTAAATCGCCAACACTTTTATTTAAGTATTCTTTTTTCGATACGCCTGATACTGCGATGATAGAATCTCGATCACAGACAAGCACATTATGTCCTAAGCTGTCATATAAAGCCTCAGCATATTCTTTTGCAAAATCACCTAGTTCACTAATTGGAGAATACTTCTTTAAAATTACCTCTCCATCGCGATCAACAAATATTTCTAGTGGGTCTCCTTCTCGAATACGTAAAGTTCTACGAATTTCCTTCGGGATTACTACCCTGCCTAAATCATCAATTCGACGTACGATTCCAGTTGCTTTCATTCTAATGCTGCCTCACTTTCTACTGATGATCAAAGTGGTGAATTTACCTGTTCATGTAAAAATCACCAACTGTTAGACATAGTATTTTACACATTAGTTCTTCTATGCACGTCGAATTGTATTTTTTTATCTTATTTTAGGCATTTATTACTTCTTTTTTTACATCTGGTAAGCCTTTTAATAAATTTTCAGCAATTGTTAACCACTTCGATGTCTCTAAACCATTTGTTTTCATAACAATTTTCAATTGTGATCCTTCCATTCCTAAACCGATCATACGTCCAAAACTATTTCCAAGCATGAATAATTTTCCACCATCAATATTTTGACTTGCTTGTTCAGAAAACAGGAATGTTACTTCAAATTTATTCTGTTTAATTAACTCAATTTGTTCTTTCATTGCCAACACTTTGATATTTGCAATTTGTAATAAATAACCGACTTCTTGTGGATAATCACCGAATCTATCGATCATTTCTTCCTGCAATTCTTCAATATCCTCAATTGCAGAAACACCTCTAAATTGTTTATACATCATAATTTTTTGCTTACTATCTGAAATATAAGCATCTGGTAAGTATGCATCTACCTCTAAGTCAATTTCAACATTAACTGTATTTTCAGCCCCATCTGTTCCTCTACGCTGTTCAATTGCATCTTTTAACATTTGAGAATATAGATCAAATCCGACAGAATCAATAAATCCATGCTGCTCTGCCCCTAACAAATTACCTGCTCCACGAATAGATAAATCTCTCATCGCAATTTTGAAACCAGATCCAAGTTCCGTGAACTCTTTAATTGCTTGCAGACGCTTCTCTGCAACCTCTGACAGCACTTTGTCACGTTTATAGGCAAAGTATGCATATGCAACACGATTAGAACGTCCAACACGCCCACGAAGCTGATACAACTGTGATAATCCCATACGATCTGCATCAAATACAATTAACGTATTTACATTCGGAATATCTACACCCGTCTCAATAATTGTTGTACTTACAAGAACATCATGCTGTCCTTCTAAAAATGATAGCATAACAGACTCTAATTCACTTTCGTTCATTTTCCCATGTGCGTATGTTACACGGGCATCTGGAACTAACATCGAAATTTCATCTGCTTTTCTTTCAATATCCTCTACACGGTTATATAGGAAGTAAATTTGACCGCCTCTTGCAAGCTCTCGCTCTATCGCCTCTCGCATTAATGCTGGATTATACTCTACTACATACGTTTGGACTGGGAAACGATTTTCTGGCGGTGTCTCAATAACAGATAAGTCGCGCACACCAAGCATAGACATATGAAGCGTCCGTGGAATCGGAGTTGCCGTTAATGTTAATACGTCAACATTCGCCTTCAATTGTTTAATTTTCTCTTTATGCGTCACACCAAATCTTTGTTCTTCATCAATAATAAGAAGCCCTAAATCTTTATAAGTAACATCTTTAGATAAAATACGATGTGTTCCGATTACAATATCTATTGTGCCATCCTTTAAACCCTTAATCGTTTCATTTTGTTGTTTTCTCGTACGGAATCTACTTAATAATCCTATATTGATTGGATAATCTTGAAAACGCTCTCGAATTGTTTCATAGTGTTGCTGCGCAAGAATCGTTGTCGGTACTAAAATTGCAACTTGTTTTTCATCCATAATTGCTTTAAATGCCGCACGAATAGCCACTTCAGTCTTTCCATACCCTACATCACCACAAAGGAGCCTATCCATCGGGCGTCCGCGTTCCATATCTTTTTTAATCTCGTCAATAGAACGTAACTGATCCTCTGTCTCTTGATATGGGAAAGATGATTCGAACTCTTGTTGTTCTGCTGTATCTGGCGTATATGCATAGCCTTTTGAAGCTTCGCGTTCAGCATATAGTTTAATTAGGTCATCCGCAATGTCTTGTACAGATTTTTCAACTTTCGTTTTAACCTTCTTCCAATCATTACCGCCTAATTTGTAAACTTTTGGATCCTTACCTTCAGACCCTACATATTTTTGGACTTGATCAATTTGTTCAATTGGAACGTATAACTTATCATTACCTTGATATTTAATATTTAAATAATCTTTATGAACACCATTAATCTCTAATGTCTCAATACCTAAAAATTTACCTATACCATGATTTACATGAACTACATAATCTCCAACTTTTAATTCCGAATAACTTTTAATACGTTCAGCATTCGATAACTTTTGTTTACGTTGTGATTTTTTAACTTTCTTATGAAAAAGCTCCTTTTCAGTAATGACAACAAGCTTTTGCATCGGCATTTCAAATCCTGCATGTAAATCACCTACAGCAATTTGTAACCTTCCAGGCAATAAGATATCTGTACCTTCCACAATATCTGCCTCAATATCATAATCACTTAAAATATGTTGTAATTTTTTCACACGTTCATCATCTGTTCCAAGTACAACAGTCGTAAAATGCCCTTCATTCCATCTATCAATTTCTGTTTTTAACAAATTCATCTGTCCATGGAAATCTTGCATTGTTTTACATGTTACATTTACAATATTTTGCGGATGCGTGTGTGCAATATGACGCAAGAATAACGTTAAATATACAAAATTTCTTTTTTTATGATGAAGAAATCCCTCGAATGCGTGAGAGAAAGATAAATCTTGAATAATTGTTCCTTCACCAAGAAGTGATATATACCATTCCGCCTCTTCTGTTTCCAGATGTGATGCTGTTTCTTGAATACGGGAAATCTCATCTAAAATTACAACACCGTCTTCTGGTAAATAATCTATCAGACTAGCAGGTTCTTTATAGAAAATAGATAAGTATTTAAACATCTGTTCTATACTTTGCCCGTTTTTCAACATCTCAATTTCATGACTTACCGTCTCAAGTACTGTAGTCTTTAGTTTATCATCAGAAAGTTTTTGCATCGTCTTAGTCAAACCTTCTTCAAGATGCTGAATTCCTGATTTTAATTCTTCCTGTGAAAATAAAAACTCTGTTGCCGGACCAAACTTAACGCTTTCTTTTTTTCCTTGAGAACGCTGTTCATCCACATCAAATAATCGAATAGAATCGACTTCTGTATCGAAGAATTCAATACGAAATGGTAGTTCTTCAGTTAAAGGATAAATATCTAATATTCCCCCGCGCAAACTGAACTCCCCTGGAGCTTCTACCATCGACTTACGTTCATAGCCAATATGATGTAAAGTATGCAAGAGCGCATCTAAATCAATCTCTTGCCCTAGATTGATTTCAACTTGCTTTTGCTTCCACAATTCTTTTATTGGTAAAAATCTACGCAATCCTGCCACTGGAGCTACAATGATTCCATTCTCTCCAGCAGCCAAGCGATTTAACACTTCTATACGTTGCGCCTTCAATTCTGGACTTGCAACCCCAATTTCCGATGCTATAAGTTCATTCACTGGATATAGCCACACATCTTTTTCACCAAGTAACGCCACTAAATCTTCATGTACTTTTTGCGCTTGGTATAAGTTATGTGTCACGATTAATTGTGATTTTTTTGTTTTTTTATATAAAGCCGCCATTAATAATGAACGAGAAGACGTTGCCATCCCTGATATAAGTTGTTCCTTTAACCCATCTTCTAATCCATTAATAACTGATTGTATCTCTTTATTTTTATAAAATTGCTCTAATAAACCTATCATTTTTAAAACTCCTCTCAACATAAAGAGCAAGCCATTCTATTTTATGCAAATATTTCGGAAAAGGAAAACAGAAAAATGCTTTGGACATGCCAAAGCGACAACATTTTATTGCAGAAATTTTTCATATTCATAATACTCAGGATAAGATGCGAGCGTTTCTTGACACGATTCACAAATCGTTTTTATATATATATTTCCATTCTCATGAAAATGAATCATCTCTACTACTTCTTGCTCTGTTAGTTGAAATAAAACGTCGCTATATACTTTTTCTGCGTTAATGGAGCCTACATTACCTCCGCAGTGTCTGCAATAATAATACCCTTCCATACTAGCCTCCTAAAAATTAAATTACTACTAGTATGGGTAAAACAAAAAAGAAATATTCCTAATCTCATTTTTAACTATTGAAAGTATTCATGATTTGGAGAAAAGGCTTATTTAGCCACTCTTCACATGCATCCGCTGCTTTTTCAATAGAATGGTTAACATCCGGAATCTCTTCAGATGTAAAGCGTCCTAATACATAATCGACTACCTTCATTCCATTTTTCGGGCGATCAATTCC
Source organism: Bacillus sp. TCT6 (assembly GCF_056033845.1). NCBI lineage: Bacteria > Bacillati > Bacillota > Bacilli > Caryophanales > Bacillaceae > Bacillus > Bacillus sp. TCT6. The sequence continues at coordinate 5,168,639 of NZ_JBVYHX010000001.1, read as the reverse complement.
CATACGGATACGTTGAAATTCTTGTGTTCCTAGGTGTGAAATCATTGACTTTACACCATTATGTCCACCAGCACTACCTTTCATGCGAAGACGCAATTTACCTACAGGAATGTCTAAATCGTCGTACATAACAACGAAGTCCTCAACATCAATTTTATAATAATCCATGAGTGGACGAATACTTTCTCCAGATAAATTCATATATGTTAGCGGCTTTAATAAGATTACCTTTTCTCCATTAACAAAACCTGCACCAAATACACCTTTAAATTTTTGTTCATTCAAAGAAATGTTCCAACGCTTCGCAAGTTCATCAATGGCCATAAATCCAATATTATGCCTTGTTAATTCATATTCTCTACCTGGGTTCCCAAGTCCTACTATCAATTTCATTCTTGTACCACTACTTTCTTTTTTCGATACGAAAAGACGTAACCAATTTTGGTTACGTCTCATTCTATCCAATTAATTGAATAATACACTCACAGATTCTTCTTCGTATACACGAATGATTGCTTCTCCGATTAATGGAGCAACTGAAAGTTCATGTACTTTGTCGATTTTCTTCTCTTCCGGTAATACGATAGAGTTCGTTACAACTAACTCTTTAATATTTGAATTTTGAATACGTTCAATTGCTGGACCAGATAATACTGGGTGTGTACAGCAAGCATATACTTCAGAAGCACCGTTCTCAACAAGAGCGTTTGCTGCTAATGTAATTGTACCAGCTGTATCAATGATGTCATCAATTAAAATCGCTGTTTTGCCTTCAATATTACCGATAATGTTCATTACCTCTGATACGTTCGGGCGAGGGCGACGCTTATCAATAATAGCGATTGGCGCTTTTAGACGATCTGCCATTTTTCTTGCACGAGTTACACCACCATGATCAGGAGACACGATTACGATATCTTTAAGACCTTTTGTTTCAAAGTAATCAGAAAGAATCGGTACACCCATTAAGTGGTCGATTGGGATATCAAAGAACCCTTGAATTTGTGGAGCATGTAAATCTAGAGTGATTACACGAGTTGCACCTGCTGTTTCAAGCAAGTTTGCTACAAGTTTCGATGTAATTGGTTCACGAGAACGCGCTTTACGGTCTTGACGCGCATAACCATAATAAGGAATAACAATATTAATTGTTTTCGCAGATGCACGTTTTAATGCATCGATCATAATAAGTAATTCCATGATATGTTCGTTTACTGGGAAGCTTGTAGATTGAATAATGAATACATCGCAACCACGGATACTTTCTTCAATGTTAATTTGAACTTCTCCATCACTAAAACGATCAACAGAACATTTTCCTAGTCCTACTCCAATATGCTTTGCAATCTGCTCAGCAAGTTCCTTATTAGAGTTTAAAGAGAATACTTTCAAATTAGAATTTAGATATTGAGTCGACATCTAGATTAACCCTCCACATTATGATTTTTTCTTATTCAGCAATTGATCAACATAGTCTTCTTTGTTAACTTGACGTGCACGTGCTACCGATAATGCTTTTGATGGAACATTCTCTGTAATTGTAGAGCCTGCTGCCACATAAGCACCATCTTCAACTGTTACTGGAGCAACAAGGTTTGAATTACATCCAATAAATACCCCATTACCAATCACAGTTTTGAATTTATTCTTACCGTCATAGTTCACCGTAATTGAACCACAACCAAGATTCACGTCTTCTCCAACTTGTGCATCCCCGATATAACTCAAGTGTGAAGCTTTACTTCTATTACCAAAGACAGTTTTTTTGATTTCCACGAAGTTTCCAACGCGTACTTCGTCTCCAATAACTGAATCTGGGCGAATATGTGCAAATGGACCAACCGATACTTCTGTACCAAGTTTACTATCATGTACAGTAGATTGACGAATTGTCGTACGATCTCCAATTTCACTATCACGAATTACTGTATGCGGTCCAATTTCACAATCAGAACCAATTACAGTGTTCCCCTCAATAATTGTTCCTGGATGAAGAACTGTATCACTACCGATAATTGCATCAGCAGAAATATAAGTGTTACTTGGATCAATAATTGTAACACCATTTACCATGTTCTTTCGGTTGATACGGTTTTTCATAATAATTTCCGCTTGCGATAGAGCGACTCTGTCGTTAACACCTAACGTTTCATCGAACTGCTCTGTTTGATAAGCTGATACGATATGACCTTCATTTTTTAAAATCTCAATAACATCTGGAAGGTAATATTCACCTTGTACGTTATCATTTGAAACTTTAGAAAGTGAAGCAAATAAAGCCTTATTATCAAAACAATACGTACCTGTATTGATTTCTTTAATAGCTAATTCTTTCTCATTTGCATCTTTATGCTCAACAATCTTTTCAACATGACCATTCTCATTACGAACAATACGGCCATATCCAGCAGGTTCTTCTATGTACGCTGTTAGCACCGTCGCCATTGCTCCTGCTTCTTTATGTTGCTGAAGTAATGCTTCCATCGTTTCAGCAGTTATTAGCGGCGTATCACCACAAATAACTAAAGTTGTTCCTTCTTCATTTGCAAGTACACTTGCAGCTTGATCTACAGCATGTGCTGTACCAAGTTGTTCTGCTTGTAATGCAAACTCACTTACGTTTCCTAGCTGTTCTTGTACCATTTCAGCACCATGTCCAACAACCGTTACAAGTTTCTGCAATCCTAATTGAGATACTTGATCGACTACGTGTTGTACCATGGGTTTTCCACATACAGGATGCAGCACTTTGTATAGCTTAGACTTCATACGTGTGCCTTTACCTGCAGCTAGAATCACTGCAAATCTGTTTGACATATAGACCCTCCATCGCAACCTATTTATCCATTAAAGATATTATCCTAAATCATCATATATTTCAAGAAACACATTTTAACTATTAAATTTTACCATAATTCTTATAAGATGTTTTACTCTTTAGTATCTTTTTTAAGAAATAAGCTATACTATTTAAAATGATTTTGAAAAAATTAGTAGTTTCTTCTTTTTATATTAATGAATTATGAAATTTACAAATATAAAGTAAAAAAAACAAACTCCTGTAAATGCTTACAGGAGTTTGCTACAAAATTATAAGGCTTTTCGTCAAAGCCCTTTTCATTCGAATTTTACGAAGCACCTGCTTCTTCAAACTCAACCTCTTCTAACTCGCCTAAACGATGATACTCTGTTAAAACCGCATCTTGAATTTTAGAGCGTGTACCAGAATTAATCGGATGTGCAATGTCACGGAACTCTCCATCTGGAGTACGTTTACTTGGCATTGCTACAAATAATCCATTATTACCATCAATTACACGAATATCATGAACAACAAATTCATGGTCCAAAGTAATAGAGGCAATTGCTCTCATGCGGCCTTCTGTGTTTACGCGGCGTAATCTTACGTCAGTCACTTCCATCTTGTGTTCACCACCCTTTTCTAAATAAGCGATATATTTGTATAAATTCCACAAATTTTCTATTTTCCCTTTAATTTTTTAAAAATTTTTAAGATAAAAATTTTTAATGTAGTTGAATATAGAGATTAGTGGAGGTTATCGCTTACAAAAGGTTACTTAACTAGGGCGATTACTTCAATTTCAACGGAAACATCTTTCGGTAATTTTGCTACTTGCACACAAGATCGAGCTGGTTTATGAGTAGAGAAATAAGAGCTATATACTTCATTCACTGCATTAAAATCATCCATGTCCTTTAAAAATACTGTTGTTTTTACGACTGTATCAAATGAAGCACCTGCTTCCTCTAATACCGCTTGTAAATTTTGAAATACTTGTTCTGTTTGTACTGTTACATCTCCTGTTACAAGCTCCCCATTTTCCGTTAATGGAATTTGTCCTGAGCTATAAAACATATTATTTACAATAATCCCTTGTGAGTAAGGTCCAATCGCTTGTGGTGCCTTGCTTGTTTGAACAACTTTCATACTTTTCACCCTTTTATTATTTATTTTACTCTTTAAAAATAGTGTACGAAAGGCAGTTTGTCCATCTATTTTATAATCTATAAATAAAATAAAAAAAGATAGAGCTATCTGCTCTACCTTTTATTCAGCCTCTACAAGCCCTTCATCAAATGGTGCAAGAGAATAATTCCCTTTTTCCACTTGAATCGTTTTTTCTTTCACATCAACTTCCGATAGACGAATTAATGATACAAAATTATTAATTAGTCGTTCTTCAATATCTGTGGATTCTACTAATACACCAATACCAACAACATTAGCCTTGAACTCTTCTAACATACTCATCATACCTTGAATCGTTCCACCAGCTTTCATGAAGTCATCAATAATTAAAACATTCGATCCTTCTGGAAGGCTGCGTTTTGCTAATGTCATTGTTTGAATTCGTTTAGAAGAACCCGACACATAGTTAATACTAACAGTCGGACCTTCTGTTACCTTATTATCTTTCCTTGCAATTACAACTGGTACATCTAAGTAATTTGCCACTGCATAAGCAAGTGGAATCCCTTTCGTTGCCACCGTCATAACCGCATCAATTGATTGCCTAGCAAAAACAGAAGCAAACAAACGACCTGCGCCATTAATATGGCGAGGATTACTCAATAAATCTGTCATGTATAAGTAACCGCCAGGCAAAATACGATCTGGATTTTCAAATAAGCCACAAAGCTCATCAATAATTAGATCTGCCTCTTCTTCACTTATATACGGTATATATTTCACTCCTCCTGCTGCTCCTGGTATCGTTTGCAATGTGCCGACCCCTTGTTGTTCAAACGTTTGCTTAATAATAACTAAATCTTCACTAATGGAAGACTTAGCCGATTGATACCTTTCAGCAAAAAAAGTGAGAGATACTAGCTGACGAGGGTTTTGTAGCAAGTAATAAGTCATATCGACTAATCTTGTACTTCTTCTAATTTTCATACTCTCACCTCAAATCACGAATATTCTAAACAAATCATAACGTATTATACGTCTTTATTCAAGCGTTTCTCGCTCTCCTAATAAACGTACCGCATAGACCTGTTCACAAAATCCTTTTAACCCGTTATAAATGCGATGCATTCGAGAATCATGGTGTACAAGTCCAAATACAGTTGGACCACTTCCACTCATCAATACAGCATCCGCTCCGAATCGCTTCATCTGTGATTTAATACGTGCAACTTCAGGATGCATTCCAAATGTTACATCTTCTAAAACGTTACCAACAGTATCACAAATCCCTTTATAATCTCCAGAATTTATGACATCAACCATTTTATCTACATTTGGATGTGTAACTCGATTTAACTTTAAATTTCCATACACATCAGCAGTAGATACACCTATATGTGGTTTCGCTAAAATAACCCAACAAGAAGGCGGAGTCTTTATATGCTCAATTTTCTCTCCTCTTCCAGTGGCAATTGCTGTGCCGCCGTATACACAGAACGATACATCTGATCCAATTTCTGCGCCAAGCTCTGCTAACTCATCAATTGTAAGCCCTAAATTCCATAATTTATTAAGACCACGTAATGTCGCTGCTGCATCACTACTTCCACCTGCTAATCCAGCTGCTACTGGAATCGTTTTTTCAATAGTAATAGATACACCTTTTTTTACATTAAACTTCTCTTTTAATAATTTCGCTGCCTGATAAGCTAAATTTCGTTGGTCGTCTGGGACATACCGATTATGGGATAAAATTTCAATACGGTCTTCTGCTAATTCCGTTAGTTCTAGACGATCTGCTAAATCAATGGTTGTCATAATCATTTTCACTTCATGATATCCGTCTTGTCTTTTTCCCAGTACATCTAACGACAGATTAATCTTTGCTGGTGCTTTCACTAGTAGCTTCAATCTATTCACCCACTCTATGTACTCAATCTTTTATCGTTTATTTTACCATAAATTTATAGTAAGACGATGACACTTCCCTAATTATAACGAAAAGCATTCAGAATGAAACTACTTATGTAAAATGATGGCACCTTTTAGAGTACAAAAAGCCGAGGAATGTCTCCTCGGCTACCGTAGCATAGAAAGTATCTTACAACTACTGGTTTCGTTTCATTAATTGCTGTTCTGCAATTTCTATAGCACGTTTCACCATGTTACCAGCATCTTTCGCACGAATTCCGCCCCATCCTTCTTTCTGAACAACATCATAAAAGCCAAGCTCTTTTGCTAGCTCTTCTTTAAATTGGTTTGACATGACACCTCTTCGTCTACTCAATGCAGAGTCCCTCCTTATTTTGCTACGGTATAGTTAGTATGCAAAATAATATAGCTTTTCATTTATGGGAATATATGTAATGATATATGGATTATAAAATGACCTCATTATGAGGGTCTCCATAAAATGTTAACTCTACTGTCTCTGTTAAAACATCTGCATAACTATAAGATACACGTTGCAACGCATCTTCTTGTTGATCCAATTGTACAACAAAAACAGAACGGTATGTTTCTGCTAGTACACCTGATTGCTCCACAGTTTTTCTTCTTCCACTATTTGCTTTTAACATAAGTCGCTGTCCAAGATGGTGATCTAATTCGCTTTTAATTTCATCTAAACGTTTTGACATATACTTCGCTACACCTCGCTGTAATTTAGATTGAACACTTAAAGCACTATATATCTATCCTAATTATTAACCGCGATTCACAGCTAATATCATCTTGCGTTTGAATAGATAGAAGAAATACTATATTGTAAAAGTATCATTACGTAGTCTGTACGTTCTTGCCTCTTTTTATCCAAATTCATTTAAATCCTTCCATACAAAAAAGCAAGATACATATGTACCCTGCTTACTCTTCGTAATGTTGAAAAGGTAATCCCGTTCGTAAAATCCCTCTCGTTTCAATTCCACCTAGTCCCTTTTCACCAGTAATTGTATTACGTACGACATCCCATACATTGACTCTCTCCATAAATGAAGTAAAACTAATTTTACCAACTACATATACGGGATCTAGTGCATGAATATTAATTCTAGATGGTGAACTAGCGAAATTGGCCCCTGCACGAATTAGTGCCTCAAAGTGCGATTGACATGCCCCAGCAAAAATAACAAGTTGATCCAATGATGGATATTTTTTTCGCACTTCTCGAACAGCCTGTACAAAATGCCTTGAATGCCTATATGCCGCTAAATCTCCCTTCACTCCTTTCGATTTTGTATATGCATCATGCCCCGTAATAACGAGAATGTCTGGGCGAAAGTGATCTATTAAGTCTACTACTTTTTCATGCATCTCCGTTTCTTTACAATGAATACCTTGTACAGGAACGCCAATTTTGTTATATAAGTCTAAGCACTTGCGCAAATATAAAGGGTCTCCATCTATATGCAATACACGTCCCGGCATTTGAAAATAATTCACCTCACTTGTGTATCCACCAGTTGAAGTATGTTCATGCCTTTGTTTCATTAACACATAATCTTGTTGAAACAAACGATACGTGCGCTCCATTGTTTCTTTCTCACGCTTCACCCTTTTTTTATGTTCTCGTTGATCTATACTAATTAAATCTTCAAGTGGCGCATCCGCCACCAGTCTAATTTCCTCTCCAAACAATATAGCTATCTCGCCTTTTATTTCTATAATACGAAAAAGAATATCCCTCTTATGAGAATATCGTTCCACTAATTCTCCAACATGTAAAGCCATTCTCCTACCTCCAAACTCATTAGGCCATCTTACCTGTTTTTAAAATATGAATTTAGAGGGAGAAAGGTGACAAAAGGGACAGTTCAAGTTGAACTGTCCCTTTCATATTCTTATGATAATTTATGAAGAACCAATGCATTACTTAATGTTGCAAACTCTTCAATAGATAGCGTTTCGCCTCTTCGCTTTGGATCAATTCCTACTTCTGTTAAAATTCGATCCAATAATTCCTTATCTTTCGGGAAACCATTTAAATTATTTGATAAATTATTCATTAAAGTTTTACGGCGCTGTGCGAAACTTGCTCGTACTACTTCAAAGAAGAATGTTTCATCTGTCACCTCTACAACCGGTTTCGGACGCTTTAGAAGGCGAATAATTGCAGAATCAACATTTGGCTGTGGTACAAACACTGTACGCGGTACAGTCATAACTGTTTCAACTTCTGTATAATACTGAATGGCAATCGATAAAGAACCATACTCTTTCGTTCCAGGTTTAGCAGCTAAACGATCTCCAACTTCTTTTTGCATCATAACAACAAATCCACGAACTGGTAACTTTTCTTCAAGCAATTTAAATAAAATTGGCGTTGTAATATAGTATGGCAAGTTAGCTACTACCATTACATCTTGCCCTTCTTCAAATTGCTCATTAAATACTTCATGTACATCCGCTTTTAGTACGTCTTTATTAATAACTGTAACGTTACCATATGGTGCTAACGTCTCATCTAAAATTGGTAATAGTCTTTGATCAATTTCAAAAGCCACTACTTTTTTAGCACGCTTCGCTAATTGCTCTGTTAATGCACCGATACCTGGTCCAATTTCAATTGCACCACTTTCTGAACCAATTTCAGCATGATCGACAATACGATTTAATACATTTGTATCAATTAAAAAGTTTTGTCCTAAACTTTTTTTGAATGAAAATCCATACTTTTCAACAATGTCTTTTGTACGATTTGGCGTTGCGATATCCTTCATTTTTTTTCCTCCTGTATTACTTGCTTATAAGCTTCTCCAAATAATTCCTTTGAAACTTGAAACATCTGTAATCGTTTATGTAACTGTTTTGCATTTGTATAACCAATCTTTAATAGCTTACCCATTCTTTCTCTGCGGCTCTTTGCCATTTCTCCGCCCACTAAGCCCGCATCGACTAAATCACTCCAACTAATTTCACTTGTATAAACTTCCATTTCTTCATGTATATTCTCTAGAGCACGGCGGATCGACTCATTAGAAGCATGTTCGATCCCAACTCCCTTTTTCCTTTTAGCAAGCGCTTCTTCCTTCGGTAAAAAGGCATGCTTACAGCCGGGAACCTTGTCAGAAATAATTTTTCGAATACGCTCTCCAGGATAATCCGGATCTGTGAAAATAATAACGCCCCTTTTTTGTTGCGCTAATTTAACTTGCTCAATAACATGATCACCGATTGCTGAACCGTTCGTTTCAATTGTATCCGCATCAACAGCACGCTTAATCGCAACTGTATCATCTTTACCTTCTACAACGATAATCTCTTTTATTTTCATGCTTGCCTCCACACTCGTTTCGTCTCTACTTAGTAAAACAAAAAAATGACGACTTTTCCATTATTATTTTCCCCATTCTTATATTTTAAAAAATAGAATAGAAAAATCTTTGTTCTCTGTCCTTATTGTAACACTTCATCATTCACATTTATTTTCTTCATCACTTCTACTAGTGTTTTTTCAAAATAAAAAAGAACAGGTTTCCCCATTCTTTTTTATTCAACACCAAATAAAAATTTTGCATTTTTGGTTGTCATTTCTGCTACTTCCTCATAAGAAATTCCTTTTAAATTCGCAATTTCTTCTGCTACGAGTTTTACATAACTCGGTTCATTTCGTTTCCCTCGAAATGGATGCGGCGTTAGATACGGACAATCCGTCTCTATTAACAATTTCTCTAATGGAATCTCCGTAGCAACCTCTTTCGGCTTCTTAGCATTTTTAAATGTAACTGGTCCGCCTAACGAAATTAAAAAGTTCATATCAACACATCGCTCTGCTACTTCTACGCTGCCGCTAAAGCAATGCATAATGCCTCCTACTTCAGCTGCATTCTCTTCTTCTAGAATATCAACAATATCTTGAGTTGCATCGCGGTTATGTATAATAATCGGCAATTTCACTTTTTTAGCTAATGTAATTTGTTTACGGAATACTTCTTTCTGTATTTCTTTTGGAGACTTATCCCAGTGATAATCTAAACCCATTTCTCCAAGTGCAACGACTTTAGGATGAGAAGCAAGTTCTTCTAACCAAGCTAAATGTTCTTCTGTCATGTCAATTGCATCAACTGGATGCCATCCAACCGCAGCGTAAATAAAATCATAGGCTTCAGCTAATTCCATCGCCTTTTTTATCGTTACTTCATCAAAACCAACAACAACTGTATAAGTAACTCCCGCTTCTTTCATTCGGGCAATAACTTCTTGCAAATCTTCTTCGAATTGCTCTGCATTCAAATGTGAATGTGTATCAAACAACATAATACATAACTCCTTTTATATTGAAATCAAGTTTATTCTACAAAAATAAGTTCTTTAATAACTTAACGATAACAATACTACAATCTTAATGCAAAAATAGAGAGTGTAAAAAGAAAAAAGACGCTTCACACATGTTACACGTGAAACATCTCTTTTCTTGTCTTAATTACTTGATTTTTGTACCATTTGGTAGATTTTGATCAATTGATGCTAATGACAATACGCCATTCTCTTCACCCGCTAAAATCATACCTTGCGATAATTCACCGCGTAATTTTACAGGTTTTAAGTTTGTTACACAAATAACCTTTTTACCTTTTAGGTCCTCTGGCGAATAGAATTTCGCAATTCCAGAAACAACTTGACGCTTTTCTGTGCCTAAGTCTAGTTGAATTTTTAACAACTTGTCTGCTTTTTTCACAGGTTCAGCAGATAGTACTTCAGCTACGCGTAATTCTACTTTAAAGAAATCATCAATTGTAATTTCTTCTGCCTTCGGTTCTTCTTCTTTTTTCTCTTCTACTTTAGGAGCAGAGCTTTTCATTTGTTCCTTAATGTACTCTACTTCCACTTCCATTTCTAAGCGAGGGAAAATTGGGTTTCCTTTTTCTACTTTTGTTCCAGCTGGAATACAGCCAATTGTAGATAGACTTTCCCAAGATTTATGAGCCTCATCAGTAAGGCCAAGCTGAGCGAACATCTTGCTTGGTGCTACTGTTAAGAATGGCATAAGCATAATACCTGTTTGACGAAGTACTTCTGCTAAATGAGCCATTACAGAAGCTAACTTTTCACGATCATTCTCATCTTTCGCTAATACCCATGGTTGTGTTTCATCAATATATTTGTTCGTACGACTAACCAATTGCCAAATAGATCCTAACGCTACAGAGAACTCCATATTCTCCATTGCCTCTTCTACTTTTTTCAATGTATCTTTTGCAAACGTTACTAACGTTTCATCAAATTCCGTTACATTCGCTTTAAATGCAGGGATTTCTCCGTTAAAGTACTTATCAATCATAGCTACTGTACGATTTAATAAGTTACCTAAGTCATTTGCTAGATCGAAATTAATACGCTCCACAAATCCTTCTGGTGTGAATACACCGTCAGATCCGAATGGAACTTCACGAAGTAAGTAATAACGTAATGCATCTAATCCGTAACGATCGATCAATGTAACTGGATCTACTACGTTTCCTTTTGACTTACTCATCTTTCCATCCTTCATTAAAATCCAGCCATGAGCAAAGACTTTTTTCGGAAGAGGTAAATCTAATGCCATTAAAATGATTGGCCAATAAATTGTATGGAAACGAACGATTTCTTTTCCAACTAAATGCACATCTGCCGGCCAGAATTTCTTATACATCTCTTCATTTTCTGTTCCATAACCTAATGCTGTAATGTAGTTAGATAATGCGTCAACCCATACGTAAATAACGTGTTTCGGATTACCTGGAACACGAACTCCCCAGTCAAATGAAGTACGAGAAACTGCTAAATCTTCTAAGCCTGGTTTAATGAAGTTATTAATCATTTCATTCTTACGAGACTCTGGCTGAATGAAATGTGGATTATCTTCATAGAATTTTAATAGTCTGTCGACATATTTACCCATTCTAAAGAAATATGATTCTTCACGAACAAGTTCTACATCATGACCACTATCTGGACTTTTTCCTCCAACTACTTTGTCACCTTCCATAATTGGATCTACTAATTGATGCTCCGTATAGAATGTCTCATCTTGTACAGAATACCAACCTTCATATTCATCAAGATAAATATCACCTTGATCTACTAGTTGCTTAAAGATTTTTTCAACAACATCTTTATGACGATCTTCAGTTGTACGAATAAAATCATCATAAGAGATATCCATCTTCTCCCAAAGTTCTTTAATTCCTGCAACAATATTATCCACATATGCTTGTGGTGTAATATTTAATTCTTCTGCTTTTTTTTGGATTTTCTGTCCATGCTCATCAGTTCCTGTTAAATAATGAACATTGTATCCTTGCATACGCTTATATCGTGCCATTGCATCTCCTGCTACTGTCGTATAAGCATGTCCAATGTGTAATTTTCCACTTGGATAATAAATTGGGGTAGTAATATAAAAGGACTTATTTTCCTCTGTCATTGTTTTGGACCTCCCGAATAACCTCATATGTATTTATAAACAGTATATCAAAAACTCATATATAAAGTGAAACTTTAATCAGCGGGGTTTTTGTTCATCCCCACTGATTATTAGCCCACATCAATCGGGCTTTTACGAGCAGCCCGAATCTCACTTATCTTCTTTACCCCAACCTAATTTTGAATTTGGGTTCTTAATGCTCGATATCTTTATCATCTATTGCTCATATTCCAAAAAAATATACAATCTCCACTTAAAATTTGTTAATTTTTCAGAAAACAATGTAAATAATTGTGGAATTTCCTCTCAATCTATTATATATAAGAAATAAGAAATCTATAAATCTTTTTAAAAAATATAGAATTTAAGAATTGACGGAAATGTAAATGATTGGTATCATATGTCCATAGGGTATTTTGTCGAAAAATGACGAATCTAAAAATAGACTCGAAACTTATAAACTATTTATTTAGGAGGAAAAAAATTATGAAATCTACTGGTATTGTTCGTAAAGTTGATGAATTAGGTCGTGTAGTAATTCCAATCGAATTACGCCGTACTTTAGGTATTGCAGAAAAGGATGCTCTTGAAATCTATGTTGATGACGAGAAAATCATCTTAAAAAAATATAAACCAAACATGACTTGCCAAGTAACTGGTGAAGTATCTGACGGTAACCTTTCTTTAGCTGAAGGTAAAATCATCTTAAGCAAAGAAGGCGCTGAGCAAATCTTAAACGAACTTCAAGATTATATCGAAACAGCAAAATAAGCTTCTCAATTATGAGAAGCTTATTTTTTATCGACATGATAGATTTGATATACATCTCTTTTCGACAAATCTCGATCTTTAGCGACTGTTTTAATCGCTTCTTTTGAATTCATACCTTTTTCATTTATATAGTGTTCAATATGATCATATACTGAAAGAGATTCCCACCATTGTTCTTCTGGAGCAGGTTCTTCTGTCGAACCAGCTACTAAAATACAAAACTCACCACGTACCTCATTTTGCTTCGTCCACTCAATTGCTTCTTCGACTGTTCCTCGAATAAATTCCTCAAATTTTTTCGTTAACTCCCGACATAATACAATCTCTCTATTTCCCAACACTTCCTGCATCGAAATTAAAGTATCATCTAAACGATGAGGCGCTTCATAAAACATCATTGTAGTTTGTACATAACGAAGCTTTTCTAACTCCATCTTTCGTTCCTTTTTATTTCTCTGCAAGAAACCATAGAAATAAAACTGCTTTGTTTCAAGACCAGATGCAATTAATGCTGTAAGGGCTGCATTTGCTCCAGGAAGCGGAATTACATGATATTGCTCAGCTACTGCCTCAACAACAATATCGTAACCTGGATCAGAAATACACGGCATACCAGCGTCACTAACAAGTGCTACATTCTTTCCATCCTCTAATTTCTCTAATATTTTCTTCCCACTTACTTCTTTATTGTGCTCATGATAACTCGTGACAGGTGTTTCAATTTCAAAATAATTACAAAGTTTTTTCGTTTGTCTCGTATCTTCAGCAGCAATTAAATCAACTTCTTTTAAAATTCGGATTGCACGAAATGTCATATCTTCTAAATTTCCAATAGGAGTTGGTACTAAATATAAAACTCCCTTTTCATTTTGTTGAAAGCTTTTTTGTTGCCACATAGCGTTCTCCTTTTTGCATATATGCCTCTTTTTGTTTTCTCGTTAATTGCTTAAAGTAATACTCCGCTTGCATAGCTGTACGTTTATCATCATGGGTCTCTACATATTTTAAAACGACAGGAAGCCTGACGCGTGTATACTTAGCTCCTTTGCCGCTATTATGAGTCTGTATTCGTTTTTCTATATGGTTTGTATATCCAGCATAATAACTTCCATCAGAGCACTCTACCACATAAAAAAAATGCTTATTCTTCTCCATATAAAATTGAACGTATCTCCTTTGTATATTCGTTATTGTTCTCATATACAACGAGAGGTGGTAAAATTTTTAAATCTGCATTTCCATCCTTAATTCCTTCAATTAACAATGTATTTGCTTCTTTTCCAACCTTAGGATAAACAAATCGCACACGCTTTGGTTCAATTTTATATTTACGCATTAATGTGACAATGTCGAGTAATCGCCCTGGACGATGTACAAACGCCACTTTCCCACCTTGTTTTACTAACTGACTACTTGCAGATACAACATCTTCTAATGTACACATAATTTCATGACGAGCTATCGCTAAATGTTCATTCATATTTTTCTCTGAAGTTTGAGGTGTTTGAAAATATGGTGGATTACATGTAACAACATCATATTGATGACGTCCGAGTTTCTCTGGCATATCTTTCAAATCTCCATGTATGAGGTGAATTCTTTCTTCCAGCCCATTATATTGAACACTTCTTACTCCCATATCATATAAGCGTTCTTGAATTTCCACACCAGTAATCTTTCCTTTTGTTCTTGTACTTAATAGAAGGGGGACAACTGCGTTACCTGTACACAAATCAAGTAAATTCCCCTTTTGAATTGGTACCCATGCAAAATCTGCCAGTAAAACAGCATCTAAAGAAAAATTAAATACTGATGGGCTTTGTATAATCTTCATGTCTTGCGCTAATAAGTAATCTAAACGTTCATCTTCATATAAATTCATATACTGCTCCTTTTCTTACCCTTAACCTACCCTATTTCATGTATAAAAAATTACCTTTCCAATTATAATTGGAAAGGTAATTTCACTTTTTATTTAAGAATGACAGACAGAACAAACAATCTCCCTCTTTACGTACACTTCCATAATGTAGATTGCAAATATGAAAACCTTCTTGATACAGTCTCGCTAAATTGTCATAGCCCTCACCAATATCTGTTTTCGGCTTCACTTCTTTACGTTTTTGAGGTTTTTGTTTTTCTTTATTCTGCACTTCTTCAAAACGGCGTCGCAAATTGTTATTTTCCATTTTTATATGCTGGTTTTCTTCCAACAACTCTGCAAGATGCTGTTTTAACTCTCCCAACTGTTTGTATAAATGTCCAATTTGCTCTTCCATACTAGAAACCGATTCAAAAATATCTTTTTTCTCCACAAGCACCCACCTCATTAATCTGTGGTTTGACTCGAAACGACCCCTTTATTCACTAACTCATCTAACGTATATTCTACTATCCGTTCCTTGTCTACTAGTTCCACTTGAATTAATCTTTCTAAAATATTTAATCCGATAACACGGCCAGTACCATGCGGGGTTTGTATACGTTGATCTAAATCAGGAAGTTGTTCCTTTGCTGCCTCATATTCATCATTCTCATATTTTAAGCAACACATTAAGCGACCACATAAACCAGAGATTTTTGCAGGATTTAATGATAAATTTTGATCCTTTGCCATTTTGATGGATACAGGTTCAAAATCTCCTAAAAAAGTAGAACAACAAAGCATACGACCACATGGACCAATACCACCTAGCATCTTCGCTTCATCACGAACACCAATTTGTCTTAGTTCAATTCTTGTTCTAAAAATTGCCGCTAAGTCCTTCACTAGTTCGCGGAAATCGATCCGACCATCCGCAGTAAAATAGAAAATAATCTTATTACGATCGAATGTATACTCTACATCTACAAGTTTCATATCAAGATTATGCTCTACTACCTTTTGTTGACAGACTTGATATGCTTCTTTTGCAGCATGTTTGTTCTCTTCAACAATGGTACGATCATTTTCATTTGCAATACGAATAACCTTTTTTAGCGGTAATACAACGTCGTTTTCATCAACTTGCTTTTTGGTAATAACTACTTTTCCGTATTCAATACCTCTTACCGTTTCTACAATGACAAACTCATTTTCAGAGATATCGAACTGATTTGGATCAAAGTAATATACCTTTCCGGCCTTCTTAAAGCGAACACCTACTACATCATACAAAACGGTCATCCCTCCTGCAACCGCAACACTAACTGTTCGAACACAAGCTGCGCATTTACATTAGCGTTGATTCTATTTTTTGCCTCTAATATATTAAAGAGAGCTGATACAATGCGCTTCTGAGCATAGGAAAACGATTCAAACATCTCTTTCTGCTCATGAAAAACAAGACGATCTTCTTCTCCAAGTTGAACATATAGTAAATCCTTATAAATAAGGAGTAACATATCTAAACCTTGTTGTAATTGTTCTTTCTCTCCAAAGTGTTTTCCCCATTTTTCTTGTACAAAAAAAATAGAGGTTTTATCTTTTTCGAGCGCTTCACATAATTTTATCACTAAAGCTCGTGCTTGTGCAAACCATTCATCACTACATAAAGCTAAAGCTTCATCAAAACTATTTGTGAGTTGAGCAGCAAGTGTCGATAAAGATGCTGTAATACCTTCTTCCTGTAATCTTCTAATTAAAGATTCCGTAGGTAACGGTCTAAACGTAACAACTTGGCAGCGAGATAAAATCGTATTTAAAATTTGATGACTTTGTTCAGTAAGTAAAATAGCGGTTGTATCACTACTTGGTTCTTCTAAAAATTTCAAAAGTGTATTTGCCGCATTTGCTGTCATACGATCTGCGTGCTCAATAATATATAATTTTTTATTTGCCTCTAATCCTGTTTTTGAAAACTCTTCTTGTAAATCATGAATTTGCTGCTTCTTAATAGATAATCCGTCTGGTTTTACAATATGTAAGTTAGGGTGGTTACCTGAATCAATTCGCTTACAATTTGTGCATACATGGCAGGGCTCTACTCCATTCCGCTGAGAACAGAGGAAACTCTTTGCCATTTGAATTGCTGTCGCAAACTTTCCCGTACCTTTCCCTCCCTCTAACAAGTAAGCGTGGGATATACGCTCTTTTGCAATGCTATTCATCAACATTTTTACACCGATGGGTTGTATAGCAGAAAGCTGCTCCCACGTCTTCATCATAATGCATACCTCACTTATTTCATTCTTTCCTTCTATTATAACAATTTATCTTCTATAATCTGAACAACTTCTTCTATAAGTTTTTCCATCGGCTGATCAGCATTTACCAATACAATACGATCCGAGAAACGTTCTACAACTTGTAAATACCCTTCGCGCACACGTTTATGGAAAGAGATATCTTCCATATCTAGTCGATTTACTTCACGTCCTGCATCTTTTTCAATTCGAGCCAAACCAACCTCAGGCTCAATGTCTAGATAAATTGTTAAACTAGGCATACAGTCCTCTGTTGCGAAACGATTTATTTCAAATACCTTATCCATACCCAACCCTCTTGCATAGCCTTGATATGCTAAAGAACTATCTATAAAACGATCACATAGCACGAGATAGTTCTCATTAAGTGCTGGCATAACTTTTTCTACTAAATGCTGTCTGCGCGCAGCAGCATAAAGAAGCGCTTCTGTACGTGCTTCCATCATCGTATATTCTTGTTTATGTAAAATCGTCCTAATGTCCTCAGAAATTGCAATACCACCTGGTTCCCTTGTCGCCATTACCTTTTGTGCTTTTTGTTCAAAATATGGTAATAAGCTTTTAATTAACGTTGTTTTACCTGAACCTTCTGGACCCTCAATTGTTACAAATAATCCCTTCATCCTAAAACCTACTTTCTATATCATACACTTTCATATATTTCGTATTACCTTGAAAACGAGCTCCTGCTCTCTCTAAATACATAATTTGCTCTTTATGCTCTGAAGTAATTCTCTCTCCATACATAACCAATGGAATTCCAGGTGGATACGGAATTACCATTTCCGCCGCTATCATTCCAACAGCCTCTTCTATAGATACTATCTTTGTTCCATATCCTTCTAGTTGTTTATACGTATACGGCAAAGGAGAGAATTCACCTTTATAAGTATAACGAATAGATTCCCTCTTGTCTTTCACGTCATAATGTTGCAATGCTACTCGGATCATCTCTATAACCTTCATATACTCCTCATTTACTTGCAGGGGTAAAATAAATAGGACATTGTACGGATCAGCCATCTCTGTATATATACCGACATTTTCAAATACGGACTGTAATTCGTACCCTGATAACTGACAACGAGTTTGTACGGTAACCTTTAGCTCGTCTTGCAACGGATATTCTAAAATGGCGATTTGTGGAATAGAACGTAACTGTTCCTTAAATCTCCGTAAAAACTCAACAATTTCACCATGTCCTTCTTCTTTTATACGCGCCATTGTAAAGCGTGCTATATCCAAGGAAGCCATAATTGGATACGATGGACTACTAGATTGTAGCATACTTAAATAAGTAGTAACCTTCTCTTCGTCTACTAAGTGACCATTTATATGTAAATAGGAACCCATTGTCATTGCAGGTAATGTTTTATGTGCAGAATGAACTACAATATCTGCACCATATGTTAACGCTGATTTTGGGAATGGTTCTCCCAAACAAAGATGTGCCCCATGTGCCTCATCTACCAAAACAGGGATTTTATGTGCATGTGCAAAAGCGATGCTTGCCTCTAAATCCATCCCCATACCATAATAATTAGGATGCGTTAAAATGAGTGCTTTCGCATTTGGATATTTTCCAATTGCTTTCTTAATAATTTCATTACGAACTCCCACTGGTACGTTATAAGCTTCATCAATCCATGGATCTAAAAAAATGGGATTTGCTCCCACTAGTTTTAAACCATTAATAATTGATTTATGACAATTTCTTTGTACAAGAACAATATCATGTTCCCTGCAACAAGACAAAATCATTGCTAAGTTCCCGACTGTTGAACCATTAATTAAAAAATAACTTCTCTTTGTATCATACACTTCAGTCAATAATTGTTGTGCCTCATCTATACATTCAAACGGACTATGCAAATCATCCAGTCCTGCTAACTCAGTTACATCAATAGATAGAATATCTTTAAACTCTCTTATTGCCTTCTGAGGGAAGTTTAAACCATTCTTATGACCTGGAACATGAAAAGATAACGACCCTCTTTCTTTAAACTCTATTAACGCCTCATATAAAGGCATATGATTTTGATTCATCTACATCTCTTCCTTATAATTCATTCTCCATCTATTATACAGAACAAAAAAAATAATAGGCATATGCCTATTTAAAAATATGATACTTCTAATTTTCGAAGTTGCTTTAAATAATGTATATATTTTGGATCATCTGTCTCTGTGTTCACCATATCCTTTTCACATTCATAACATATTAAATTATTATAAATATATATACCTTCTTTTCTTTTTGTCTCACAAACAATACAAACTTCACTTTGTAATTTCATAACCTTCCCTCCCTATTTAAGTGAACCTATTTTATACTTCTAATCCTTAACAATTTCCAGAAAAATATACACCCATCTCTTATATAATATGATTAACTCTTGGGCAACGTGTTTGTATTACCATTACTTCTTTCCCATTCTTTTTAACAATACAAAAAAACACGAGTCAAATGACTCGTGTTTTAGTTGCTTGGCGACGTCCTACTCTCACAGGGACAAGGTCCCAACTACCATCGGCGCTAGAGAGCTTAACTTCCGTGTTCGGTATGGGAACGGGTGTGACCTCTCTGCCATCATCACCAAACTATTGAAGGCATATTCCTTCAAAACTAGATAACATTTGCTACATATTATATGGTTAAGTCCTCGATCTATTAGTATTCGTCAGCTCCACATGTCACCATGCTTCCACCTCGAACCTATCAACCTGATCATCTTTCAGGGATCTTACTAGCTTACGCTATGGGAAATCTCATCTTGAGGGGGGCTTCATGCTTAGATGCTTTCAGCACTTATCCCTTCCGCACATAGCTACCCAGCTATGCCCTTGGCAGAACAACTGGTACACCAGCGGTGCGTCCATCCCGGTCCTCTCGTACTAAGGACAGCTCCTCTCAAATTTCCTACGCCCACGACGGATAGGGACCGAACTGTCTCACGACGTTCTGAACCCAGCTCGCGTACCGCTTTAATGGGCGAACAGCCCAACCCTTGGGACCGACTACAGCCCCAGGATGCGATGAGCCGACATCGAGGTGCCAAACCTCCCCGTCGATGTGGACTCTTGGGGGAGATAAGCCTGTTATCCCCGGGGTAGCTTTTATCCGTTGAGCGATGGCCCTTCCATGCGGAACCACCGGATCACTAAGCCCGACTTTCGTCCCTGCTCGACTTGTAGGTCTCGCAGTCAAGCTCCCTTATGCCTTTGCACTCTACGAATGATTTCCAACCATTCTGAGGGAACCTTTGGGCGCCTCCGTTACACTTTAGGAGGCGACCGCCCCAGTCAAACTGCCCACCTGACACTGTCTCCCGGGTCGATAAGACCCGTAGGTTAGAATTTCAATACAGTCAGGGCGGTATCCCACCAGCGCCTCCACCGAAGCTAGCGCTCCGGTTTCAATGGCTCCCGCCTATCCTGTACAAACTGTACCAAAATTCAATATCAGGCTACAGTAAAGCTCCACGGGGTCTTTCCGTCCTGTCGCGGGTAACCTGCATCTTCACAGGTACTATAATTTCACCGAGTCTCTGGTTGAGACAGTGCCCAAATCGTTACACCTTTCGTGCGGGTCGGAACTTACCCGACAAGGAATTTCGCTACCTTAGGACCGTTATAGTTACGGCCGCCGTTTACTGGGGCTTCAGTTCAGAGCTTCGCTTACGCTAACCCCTCTCCTTAACCTTCCAGCACCGGGCAGGTGTCACCCCCTATACTTCGCCTTACGGCTTCGCAGAGAGCTGTGTTTTTGCTAAACAGTCGCTTGGGCCTATTCACTGCGGCTTTCCGTTAAGAAAGCACCCCTTCTCCCGAAGTTACGGGGTCATTTTGCCGAGTTCCTTAACCAGAGTTCTCTCGCACACCTTAGGATTCTCTCCTCGCCTACCTGTGTCGGTTTGCGGTACAGGCACCTTTTATCTCGCTAGAAGCTTTTCTTGGCAGCGGGGAATCAAAGACTTCGCTCCATAAGGAGCTTCCCCATCACAGCTCAGCCTTCACGATAAGCGGATTTGCCTACTTATCAGCCTAACT
The DNA here is from genome assembly GCF_056033845.1 of Bacillus sp. TCT6. NCBI lineage: Bacteria > Bacillati > Bacillota > Bacilli > Caryophanales > Bacillaceae > Bacillus > Bacillus sp. TCT6. Next base: position 5,147,298 of record NZ_JBVYHX010000001.1, on the reverse strand, counting down.
GCTTGGACGTGCACAACCAATCGCACGCTTCTTCTATCCTTCTGCGTCCCTCCATTGCTCAAACGATAAAGAGGTGGTACAGGAATATCAACCTGTTGTCCATCGCCTACGCCTGTCGGCCTCGGCTTAGGTCCTGACTAACCCTGAGCGGACGAGCCTTCCTCAGGAAACCTTAGGCATTCGGTGGACGGGATTCTCACCCGTCTTTCGCTACTCATACCGGCATTCTCACTTCTAAGCGCTCCACCAGTCCTTCCGGTCTGACTTCACTGCACTTAGAACGCTCCCCTACCACTGATACCATTGGTATCAATTCGCAGCTTCGGTGGTGTATTTAGCCCCGGTACATTTTCGGCGCAGAGTCACTCGACTAGTGAGCTATTACGCACTCTTTAAATGGTGGCTGCTTCTAAGCCAACATCCTAGTTGTCTAAGCAACTCCACATCCTTTTCCACTTAATACACACTTTGGGACCTTAGCTGGCGATCTGGGCTGTTTCCCTCTTGACTACGGATCTTATCACTCGCAGTCTGACTCCTAAGGATAAGTCATTGGCATTCGGAGTTTGACTGAATTCGGTAATCCGATGAGGACCCCTAGTTCAATCAGTGCTCTACCTCCAAGACTCTTACACTTAAGGCTAGCCCTAAAGCTATTTCGGGGAGAACCAGCTATCTCCAGGTTCGATTGGAATTTCTCCGCTACCCACACCTCATCCCCGCACTTTTCAACGTGCGTGGGTTCGGGCCTCCATTCAGTGTTACCTGAACTTCACCCTGGACATGGGTAGATCACCTGGTTTCGGGTCTACGACCACGTACTAAACGCCCTATTCAGACTCGCTTTCGCTGCGGCTCCGCCTCTTCAGCTTAACCTTGCACGGGATCGTAACTCGCCGGTTCATTCTACAAAAGGCACGCCATCACCCATTAACGGGCTCTGACTATTTGTAGGCACACGGTTTCAGGATCTCTTTCACTCCCCTTCCGGGGTGCTTTTCACCTTTCCCTCACGGTACTGGTTCACTATCGATCACTAGGGAGTATTTAGCCTTGGGAGATGGTCCTCCCAGATTCCGACGGAATTTCACGTGTTCCGCCGTACTCAGGATACATTCAAGAGAGAACGAAGTTTCGACTACGGGGTTGTTACCCTCTACGACGGACCTTTCCAGGTCGCTTCGTCTACCTCGTTCCTTTGTAACTCCGTATAGAATGTCCTACAACCCCAAGAGGCAAGCCTCTTGGTTTGGGCTATGTTCCGTTTCGCTCGCCGCTACTCAGGAAATCGCATTTGCTTTCTCTTCCTCCAGGTACTTAGATGTTTCAGTTCCCTGGGTCTGTCTTCCATACCCTATGTATTCAGGTAAGGATACCATACCATTACGTATAGTGGGTTTCCCCATTCGGAAATCTTCGGATCAAAGCTTACTTACAGCTCCCCGAAGCATATCGGCGTTAGTCCCGTCCTTCATCGACTCCTAGTGTCAAGGCATCCACCGTGCGCCCTTTCTAACTTAACCAAACTAAAATTAAAAAAATATGAGCTACACTGTTATCTAGTTTTCAAAGAACATACATTTATATATGAGAGATAGTTCTCTCAAAACTGAACAAAACGAAACACGGAAACTTATATTGATGAACAGCGTTCATCAATTCTCCATAGAAAGGAGGTGATCCAGCCGCACCTTCCGATACGGCTACCTTGTTACGACTTCACCCCAATCATCTGTCCCACCTTAGGCGGCTGGCTCCAAAAAGGTTACCCCACCGACTTCGGGTGTTACAAACTCTCGTGGTGTGACGGGCGGTGTGTACAAGGCCCGGGAACGTATTCACCGCGGCATGCTGATCCGCGATTACTAGCGATTCCAGCTTCATGTAGGCGAGTTGCAGCCTACAATCCGAACTGAGAACGGTTTTATGAGATTAGCTCCACCTCGCGGTCTTGCAGCTCTTTGTACCGTCCATTGTAGCACGTGTGTAGCCCAGGTCATAAGGGGCATGATGATTTGACGTCATCCCCACCTTCCTCCGGTTTGTCACCGGCAGTCACCTTAGAGTGCCCAACTTAATGATGGCAACTAAGATCAAGGGTTGCGCTCGTTGCGGGACTTAACCCAACATCTCACGACACGAGCTGACGACAACCATGCACCACCTGTCACTCTGCTCCCGAAGGAGAAGCCCTATCTCTAGGGTTTTCAGAGGATGTCAAGACCTGGTAAGGTTCTTCGCGTTGCTTCGAATTAAACCACATGCTCCACCGCTTGTGCGGGCCCCCGTCAATTCCTTTGAGTTTCAGCCTTGCGGCCGTACTCCCCAGGCGGAGTGCTTAATGCGTTAACTTCAGCACTAAAGGGCGGAAACCCTCTAACACTTAGCACTCATCGTTTACGGCGTGGACTACCAGGGTATCTAATCCTGTTTGCTCCCCACGCTTTCGCGCCTCAGTGTCAGTTACAGACCAGAAAGTCGCCTTCGCCACTGGTGTTCCTCCATATCTCTACGCATTTCACCGCTACACATGGAATTCCACTTTCCTCTTCTGCACTCAAGTCTCCCAGTTTCCAATGACCCTCCACGGTTGAGCCGTGGGCTTTCACATCAGACTTAAGAAACCACCTGCGCGCGCTTTACGCCCAATAATTCCGGATAACGCTTGCCACCTACGTATTACCGCGGCTGCTGGCACGTAGTTAGCCGTGGCTTTCTGGTTAGGTACCGTCAAGGTGCCAGCTTATTCAACTAGCACTTGTTCTTCCCTAACAACAGAGTTTTACGACCCGAAAGCCTTCATCACTCACGCGGCGTTGCTCCGTCAGACTTTCGTCCATTGCGGAAGATTCCCTACTGCTGCCTCCCGTAGGAGTCTGGGCCGTGTCTCAGTCCCAGTGTGGCCGATCACCCTCTCAGGTCGGCTACGCATCGTTGCCTTGGTGAGCCGTTACCTCACCAACTAGCTAATGCGACGCGGGTCCATCCATAAGTGACAGCCGAAGCCGCCTTTCAATTTCGAACCATGCAGTTCAAAATGTTATCCGGTATTAGCCCCGGTTTCCCGGAGTTATCCCAGTCTTATGGGCAGGTTACCCACGTGTTACTCACCCGTCCGCCGCTAACTTCTTGAGAGCAAGCTCTCAATCCATTCGCTCGACTTGCATGTATTAGGCACGCCGCCAGCGTTCATCCTGAGCCAGGATCAAACTCTCCAATAAAGTTAGTTTGTCTAGCATCTAAAAATAAAAATTGACGTTTCACGTTGTTTGTTTCGTTTAGTTTTCAAAGTTCAATATCGCGTTTCAGCGACTTTTATAATTTAACATTTCTCGTTAAATCTGTCAACAACTTTTTTCTTTCGTTCCTGACGACGCTTATTAATTTACCATACTAATCATTTAATAGTCAACACTTTTAAAAAAAACGCCAAAATAATTTTATCTTGGCATAATATAAAGCTTAATAATCACTAATGCTGCCACACCCGGTAGGCCTAATAAACTCGTTATTGCTGCTGTACCCATGTTAATCGGGATATGAAAATCAAAATATGTCCCTACAACATTTACGATAAAAAGCAACGCTATGCCTAAAGTAACATGAAAAATCACCTTACCTATAAAACGCAATGGCTTAGAGGCAACACCAAAAACAAGAAAAATAAACACTAAAGTAAGAATGCCAACAATAATAATTGTAGAATTCATCTTTTCCTCCTTATGAATGACCTATACATCTATTTGTATGGGACAAGACAATAAAAAAGAACAGTTATCATAAGCGACATCTCTTTCATATAAACAAAATGAAACAACACCTCAGCATTTTAACAAATAAAATAAAAAGGCCTGCTTAGAAAGCAGAACCCTTTACCATTGTTCCATTTTTACAGGACGACGCTTTGCTTCTTTCAACAAGAAGAAATATTTCGCCTCTGCTATCTTCAAAGAACAAATGACATCTTGAGATGGTTCTACACTTTGTTCAACCATTCTCTTCTGACGTAACCACTCATTCTTCACTTTTTCCAAAAGTACAATTAACTTATCATCATACTCTTTACGCAATTTACCCTTTTTTTGAAAGAACATTTTTGTTTCTCCTCTTATACTTCTCTGCGACCTTCTAACGCTTTCGATAGTGTCACTTCATCTGCATATTCTAAATCTCCACCAACTGGCAGACCATGTGCAATACGAGTTACTTTAATGCCTGTAGGTTTTAAGAGGCGGGAGATATACATCGCTGTAGCTTCCCCTTCAATATTAGGGTTTGTTGCTAATATTACTTCTTGTACCGTTTCATCATGTAGTCGCTTTAAGAGTTGCGGGATATTAATGTCTTCCGGTCCAATTCCCTCCATAGGAGAAATCGCACCACGTAACACATGATATACACCTTGATACTCTTTCATTTTTTCCATCGCGATTACATCTTTCGGTTCTTGCACGACACAAACAACTGATTGATCTCGATGCGAATCATTACAAATATAACAAGGATCACGATCAGTAATATGTCCACATACAGAACAATACGCTAAATCTCGCTTCGCATTTACAAGTGCTTTCGCAAAACCTAACACATCATCTTCTTTCATATCTAATACGAAAAATGCCAATCGAACCGCTGTTTTCGGTCCGATACCTGGCAACTTCATAAAACTATCGATTAGTTTTGATATTGGCTCTGGATAATGCATGTATCAATATCCCCCTAGAACATTCCACCTGGTAAGTTTAAGCCTTTTGTAAATTTACCCATTGTAGAGTTTGATAGCTCATCGGCCTTTTTAAGTGCATCATTTGTTGCAGCTAACACTAAGTCTTGTAACATTTCGATATCTTCTGGATCTACAACTTCTTCTTTAATCTTCACTTCAAGAATTTGCTTGTGACCATTTGCAATAACTGTAATCATTCCGCCGCCAGCTGTACCTTCAACTGTTTTTTCACCAAGCTCTTCTTGTGCTTTCGCCATGTCTTTTTGCATCTTTTGCATTTGTTTCATCATGTTATTCATATTTCCCATTCCGCCACGCATCATAATTAATTCCTCCTAATTATTATTACTCTTTTATTTCAATGAGTTCTTGTCCTACTAATTTCACTGCCTCTTCTATAAGAGGGTCTTCCTTTTTCTCCGGGCTTTCTTCAGACTCTCCACCTTCACGTTGTAAAAAGTCTTCACGGATTTTACCCCATTCACTTTTTGGAATGGCAATCATATTTAACCTTTTACTTAGCAATTCAAATAAAGCTTGTTCTACTGTATCCATAGCTTCTCGATTTTCGCTCGCCATTTTACAGTGAATCTCATATTGAAATGCTAAAACGTAAGTGTCATCTGAAGCTGCCACTGGTTCACTATTTTCTAGTAAAACAGCAAACGCTACTTTGTTATATGATTTGAGTCTTCCTAACAACTCACCCCATACAGCTTTTAATTGTTCTAAATCTTGACGCTTCGCTTGTTTTAATACTTCATTTACACGCCCGATAGGAATCTTCATACTTCCTGTTCGTACGGGTTTTGGTGTTGCACGTGTCTCTCTTACTTCCTGTTGTACACCAGCTGGCACACCGTTCTTTTTGACTTGCTCTAACTCTTTCTCCAATTGCTGCATCCTGTTCATAATTGCTTGCAAACGATCCGTACCGTTTGCTTGCATCATAAACTGTTGACACAACTGCACCATAACAACTTCTAAGAAAATACGCGGATGATTTGTCCACTTCATTTCCTGTTGTCCCTTACTAAGGGTATGAATAATCTCATAGATCACTTCCGGTTGCATTTCTTCACTCAACTTACGGAATTGATCATCTACAATTACTCGTTCCAACATATGTTCTAGTTGCGGTGAAGTTTGATATAAAAGCATATCACGATAATAGTAAATGAAATCCTCCATAAAACGAACTGGATCCTTCCCTTTACTCATCATTTCATCTATGATCTGTAATGCTCTTGATACATCATTTTCACGTATGCATTCTACTAAATTGCCTAAGTATTGCTGAGAAACAGATCCTGTTACCGCCAATACATCTTCTGTCGTAACAATCTCATCACTATAAGATATAGCCTGATCAATAAGACTAAGCGCGTCACGCATACCACCTTCAGCAGCACGTGCAACAATTTGTAATGCTTCATCTTCCACTTGCGTACCTTCATTCGTCACGACTGTTGATAATCTCTCAACAATATCATTCACTGATATTTTTCGGAATTCAAAACGCTGACAACGCGAAATAATTGTAGGCGGGATCTTATGAGGTTCTGTTGTCGCCAAAATAAAGATAACATGTCCTGGCGGCTCTTCTAAGGTTTTTAAAAGCGCATTGAATGCACCCATAGAAAGCATGTGAACTTCATCAATAATGTATACTTTATATTCTACAGCACTTGGAGCATATTTTACTTTATCTCTAATATCTCGAATTTCATCTACACCGTTATTTGAAGCCGCATCAATTTCTAATACATCTGAAATGGATCCTTGTGTAATTCCTAAACAAGAAGGACATTCATTACAAGGTTCAGCTACCGGAGCATGTTCACAGTTAATTGCTTTTGCAAATACTTTTGCAATTGTCGTTTTTCCTGTTCCCCTCGGACCAGAAAATAAATAAGCATGTGAAACTTTCTCTTGAAGAAGGGCATTTTGCAACGTTTTTGTCACGTGCTTTTGACCGACTACATCTTCGAACTTTTGCGGTCTCCATGTTCGGTATAACGCTTGGTATGACACGAAAATACGGCCTCCCTCAAAGGTTATTATCTCATTTATTATAACCCATTCTGTTTATAGATTCCAAAAGTTATTTTCTATACAAAAAACTCACCTTTGTATTAAGGTGAGTTTTGTATACATATATAACTGCCGTGCACCCTCCGTCGATTACGTACCATAAGCGTTACTCAAGCAGTTAGCTCGGTTCAGGCACTCCTGCGGCACACGAGAAGACCCGCTTATTGCTGCTTCCTTCCGGACCTGACAAGGTTCACGGGGTCCCGTTGCGCAGGACCCAAACGTCAACACCACTTACTTAAGGCAGACCTTACAGCAACATAACCTCGAGAGGGGATTCGGCCTCGCTAGAGCGGATTGCGAGTATAGGGCACCGCTACCTCCCCGCTTAGCACGGCAAAGTTAAAACCAATATTCGGTTGCCTTCATTAAAGGCATTATCAGTATAACTTGTTTCTTTATAAAATGCAAATACGTTAGTTCCCATTGCTTTTCTCTAATTTTTTTATCGCTTTTCTTTTTTTACGAAGCTCTCTAAAAAAGTTTGTTAACAACGTACCGCATTCTTCCTCAAGTACACCAGTTACTACTTCACATTGATGATTGAATCGTTCATCCGTTAAAAGATTCATCAATGTCCCTGCACATCCGCCCTTCGGATCACTTGCACCATATACAACTCGCTTCACTCGCGATAAAACAATTCCACCCGCACACATTGGACAAGGTTCTAATGTTACATACAATGTTGCATCTTCTAAACGCCATGTCCCTAATTTTTTACACGCCTCATCTATCGCTAGCAACTCAGCATGAGCTATTGATCTTTGCTCAGTTTCCCTTAAATTATGAGCAACACTAATTACCTCACCATCTAACACTATAACTGCTCCAATTGGTACTTCCTGTATTTCCTCCGCCTTTTTAGCTTCTTCTATCGCTAATTGCATAAAATAAATATCTCGATCTTGTTCCATAACATAGTCCTTTCATTACAAATAAAGTACACTTATTTCCATTTACTGCACAGGGGATAACTTTTACAAATTCAATCCACCCTAAAAGAAAAAGAGAGGGATTACATATGAAAAATACCGCCTTGCTCATTATCGATATGATTAATGATTTTCAATTTTCCCACGGACCCATTCTAGCTCAAAAATGCGAAACTATAACAAACCCTATTTTACAATTAAAGAAAAAAATGAAATCCTTCGGCTATCCTATAATTTACGTTAATGACCATTATCAACTTTGGAGATCTGATATCGACCAACTTATTACTCATTGTACAAATAAATATAGTGAAAATATAATCCATAAGATTGCTCCAAGTTCTGATGATTACATTTTTATTAAACCACATTATTCCGCTTTTTATGAAACACCTTTAAATTCATTACTAGGTTATTTAAAAATAGAAAATCTAATATTAACAGGAGTTGCCGGGAATATATGCATCCTATTTACAGCTAATGATGCTCATATGAGAAATTATAAATTGTATGTACCACAGGATTGTATCGCCTCTAACAACGACCGAGATAATATACATGCTTTAAAAATAATGGAAACTACATTGAAAGCAAATATAACATCGTCATCCAAAATAAAATTTAATTAATACATATATCTATTTTCTAACTTTTTATATCAAATTAACCCACTCGCTTCCCTCTTGTGCTACAATAATTCTGTTTTGTGTTTTTAGTAGTCACGGTAAATCACTGATTGAAAGGAGGAAACAGCGTGACCGGAGTACCATTTATCACGGTTGAAGGACCAATTGGTGTTGGAAAAACTTCACTTGCGAAGGAAATTTCAACTCACATGCAACTCCACTTACTAAAAGAGATTGTTGATGAAAATCCCTTTTTAGGAAAGTTTTATGAAGACATCGACGAATGGAGTTTTCAAACAGAGATGTTCTTTCTTTGTAATAGATACAAACAATTAGAAGATATTAACATAAAGTATTTGAATCAAAGGAAACCAGTAGTAGCAGATTACCATATCTTTAAAAATTTAATTTTTGCATCCCGCACATTAAAAGACTCTCAATATGACAAGTACATGCAAATTTATCGTATCCTTACACAAGATATGCCTGTGCCAAATGTCATTGTTTATTTAACAGCTAGCCTAGAAACATTGCAAAAACGAATCGCCTTGCGCGGAAGAGAATTTGAAAAAAACATGGATCCAAATTACTTACTACAGCTCACAAAAGATTATGAAACAGCAATGGAGACTTTTAGAAAAGATCATCCGGAGATACCAGTATTGAAATTTAATGGAGACGATATGGATTTTGTAAAAAATCCTGATGATTTAAACGTCATCCTATCTGCCCTTCAAAATACTCTCTTAAAGGAGTCGAAATAATAATGAATTTAAGGCAAAAATATGATATACCCAATGATGCAGTAATCACTATCGCCGGAACGGTAGGTGTGGGTAAATCAACTATGACAACTGCATTAGCTAATGCTTTAGGTTATCGCACATCATTTGAAAAAGTAGATTCCAATCCATATTTGGACAAATTCTATGCGGACTTCACTCGCTGGAGCTTCCACCTACAAGTGTACTTTTTAGCAGAACGATTTAAGGAACAAAAAAGAATTTTTGAATATGGTGGCGGTTTTGTTCAAGATCGTTCCATTTACGAAGACACTGGAATTTTCGCAAAGATGCATCATGAAAAAGGTACAATGACGGAAACTGATTATGAAACATACAAAGGTTTATTTGACGCTATGGTCATGACTCCATACTTCCCTCATCCAGACTTATTAATTTACTTAGAAGGTTCTTTCGATGATATTGTCGATCGCATTCAAGAACGTGGGCGCCCAATGGAACAGCAAACACCAATTGAGTACTGGAAAGAAATGCATGGACGTTATGAAAACTGGATTAACAACTTTAATTCATGTCCTGTATTACGCTTAAATATTAATGAGTACGATATTTTAAAAGATGGTGATTCAATCGAACCAATCATTAAAAAAATTGGCCATTTTTTAAAACAAACACGTAAACTTGTAAAATAAAAAACCCGTGCATATGCACGGGTTTTCCTATTAAATTACTTCTTCTTTGTTGGAGCAATAATTTCACTCTCAGGTTTTCCTGCGTTAATACGCTGACGAACAGTACTTGTACTAATATCGTATGCTTCAGCAATCTCTTTAACAGTCATTTCTTTCCCGTTAATTACTGCCGTTAATACTTTACCTGTACGTTTTGGAGCTGCCTCTTTCTTTACAGCTGGTTTTTCAACCTTTTTTGGTGACTCTACTTTTGTCTCAGCTTGCTTTACATCACAAGTGCAACCACAAAGTTTACGGAATGTATCATCGCTTATAATGCGTGACACATTTGCACCACTGTTTAAAATTCTATTGTTCTTACAGACAGGACATTGTACATAATATAAAGTTTTTCCATCTAAAGGAAACGTTTGTATAATAAGATCCATGTTGACTCCTTTCATATCTATGAAGATAATCATCGGAATATGAGTGTGTAATAAGGACAAAATTACCTTACACCATACTTTATGATTGGTTTTAAAATAAAAACTCGTTACGTGTTGGTAACGAGTTCTCCAATCTCCACTTATATGCGCTGTTGTCAATTATATCTGGAGGAGGTAGAGGGATTCGAACCCCCGCGCGACTCTCGCCGCCTGTCGGTTTTCAAGACCGATCCCTTCAGCCAGACTTGGGTATACCTCCATATTGACATCAAATATAATATCAAAAGAAAAACAGTTAGTCAACCCTACTAAAATAAATTATGAGGAAAGGAAAATTTTACTTTCCCCTTCCTACATTACAGTACTGACAACGCTCATAATTACCAATCACTCATACCGATGAATGTTTAAATTTACTTAATAACTGTTTTTCCTCCCATATAAGGGCGAAGAACTTCTGGAATTATAATTGTACCATCTTCTTGTTGGTAGTTTTCTAAAATAGCTGCAACCGTACGTCCAATTGCAAGACCAGATCCATTTAATGTATGGACATGTTCTGGTTTTCCATTTGGCTCACGGCGGAAACGGATATTTGCACGTCTCGCTTGGAAAGCTTCAAAATTACTACAAGAAGAAATTTCACGATATGTGCCATAGCTTGGAATCCATACTTCAATATCGTATTTCTTCGCTGCTGTAAATCCTAAATCGCCTGTGCACATGCTCATAACGCGATATGGCAACTCTAATAATTGTAACACGCGTTCTGCATCATTTGTTAATTTTTCTAACTCTTCATAAGAATCTTCTGGTTTTACGAACTTCACAAGCTCTACTTTATTGAACTGATGCTGGCGAATTAAACCGCGTGTATCGCGACCAGCTGAACCTGCTTCAGAGCGGAAGCAAGAGCTAAATGCAGCATATCTTATAGGCAATTGCTCTTTATTTAAAATCTCATCACGATGCATATTCGTTACAGGTACTTCAGCTGTTGGAATTAAGAAATAATCTTCACTTTCAATACGGAATGCATCTTCTTCAAACTTTGGAAGTTGTCCTGTTCCTGTCATACTTGCACGGTTTACCATATATGGAGGTAATACTTCTTCATATCCATGCTCATCAGTATGAAGATCAAGCATAAAGCTAATTAAAGCACGCTCTAATCTTGCACCAGCACCTTTGTAAAATACGAAGCGGCTTCCTGTTACTTTCCCAGCGCGTTCAAAATCTAAAATTCCTAAATCAGTAGCAAGATCCCAATGTGGTTTTGGTTCAAAAGTAAATTCTTTCACTTCTCCCCAAGTACGCGCTACTACATTATCATCCTCTGTTTCACCGACTGGAGCAGACTCATGAGGGATATTTGGAATAGATAACATTAATCTTTCTAAGTCTTCTTCAACTGTGCGAAGTTCGTTATCAAAATCCTTTACTTTTTCTCCAACCTCACGCATTTCTAAAATTAGAGCTTCTGCATCTTTCTTTTCGCGCTTTAATACAGAGATTTGTTGAGACACTTCATTACGTTTACTTTTTAATTCTTCTGTCTGAACAAGTAGTTCTCTTCTTCTCGTATCAAGTTCTTCAAAACGTCCGAAATCAGTTAGATCTTCACCTCTATGCTGTAATTTCGCTTTTACTTCTTCAAAGTTTGTACGTAAAAATTTAATATCAAGCATTATATACTCCTCCTTTTATTTTATAAAACACAAAAAACTCCCGTCCCTATATAAAGGGACGGGAGTTAACCCGCGTTGCCACCCTAGTTGAAAGCATTACCGCTTTCCTCTCAAGTAGAAATAACGGCTCTTCACCGGGAATGCTTACTAATCCAAAAGATGTTCCACATTCCATTCCAGGATGGATTCACAAACTGTTTCTATCGATTTCCACCAACCATCGACTCTCTATAAGAAACAACATTTGTTACTATTTCCTATCAACACGCTTATTTTATAAAATTGTTACCATCAATTTACTATAATCTTATACAAGTTGCAAGTTACTTATACAACTTTTTTCATTTTCGCTTCTTTTACCATTTCAACAAAGTATGCTGTGACACGATGATCATCTGTTAATTCCGGATGGAATGAAGCAGCTAAAAACTGATCTTGTCTTACCGCTACCATTCGGTCACCATGCTTAGAAAGCACTTCAACATTATCAGCTACTTCTACAACATACGGCGCACGGATAAATACACCAACGAAGTCTTCACCCACGCCTTCAATTGAAAGCGCAGCTTCAAAGCTATCCTTTTGGCGTCCGAACGCATTGCGCTCAACTGTAATATCCATAGCACCAATATGTGCTTCTTCATAGCCAATAAGTGTTTTCGCAAGAAGAATCATCCCTGCACATGTACCAAACATTGGTTTACCAGACTTTGCAAATGTGCGAAGTGGTTCCATGAAAGCATACTTATCAATAAGACGGCGCATTGTTGTACTTTCACCGCCTGGTAAAATAAGACCATCAATCTCTTCAAGTTGCTCTATACGCTTTACAACAACAGCTTCGGCACCACTTGCTTCAACTGATTTTACATGTTCACGAACTGCACCTTGAAGACCTAGTACACCGATTTTCACCATTTTAAAGTTCTCCTTTAATTACCATCCACGCTCTTGCATGCGTTGTTCTGGTAATAACGTTGAAATTTCGATACCTTTCATTGCATTACCTAACCCTTTAGAAAGGCTTGCAATTAGTTCGTAATCTTCATAATGAGTCGTTGCTTCAACGATTGCACGTGCAAATCTCTCTGGGTTTTCTGATTTGAAGATACCAGATCCAACAAATACCCCATCAGCACCAAGTTGCATCATTAATGCAGCATCTGCTGGTGTTGCTACACCACCTGCCGCAAAGTTTACAACTGGTAAGCGACCAAGACGTTTAATTTCAAGTAATACTTCGTAAGGAGCACCAGTATTTTTTGCATATGTCATTAACTCATCTTCACGTAGACTCGCAACTTGACGGATTTCTGCATTGACTTGGCGCATATGACGCACTGCCTCTACAATGTTTCCTGTTCCTGGTTCACCTTTTGTACGAAGCATAGATGCACCTTCTGCAATACGACGTGCAGCTTCTCCGATATCACGGCAACCACATACAAATGGAACTGTGTAATCACGTTTATTTAAATGGTATACTTCATCAGCAGGAGTTAATACTTCACTCTCATCGATATAGTCTACCCCTAATGATTCTAATACACGTGCTTCTACAAGGTGACCGATACGGCATTTTGCCATAACCGGAATTGACACTGCACCCATAACTTCTTCAACGATTGTTGGGTCTGCCATACGAGAAACGCCACCTGCTGCACGAATGTCTGCTGGTACACGCTCTAATGCCATAACGGCAACTGCGCCTGCCTCTTCTGCAATTTTTGCTTGTTCAGCGTTAATTACGTCCATAATAACGCCGCCTTTTTGCATTTCTGCCATTCCACGTTTTACACGCTCTGTCCCTGTTACATTTGTCATGTACAAAAACCCCCCTAGGTGAATTGCTTTCCCCCGTTAAAGGCGAAAATTAAGAATACTCTTACATTCTACCACTAACTATCAGATGCTTGTCTACTACTTTTTCATAAAGTCGGTATGAAAAATAGGAATAAAAAAAAAGCCCCTACCATGAGGAGCTTTTAAAACCAACCTTTTACTGTATCAACAGCACTATTCCACATACCACTAAAGAATGAACCAATTCCGCGCATAGCACGAGTAAACCAGTTTGCTTCTTCTACTTCAGATGTTGTTACAAGATCCACTTGCAACGACTTACCAGTTAAAAATCCAGGGTCGTTTGTATCTTTTGGCGTAATTACCATTTGACCAAGCGCAGCTCCCTTTTTAATAGGTGCTTCTTGTCCCTTACTTGATTCTTTTAATTCTGTTTTATAAACATCTTTACTTCCTTTTGGCACTGGAAGTGAAATAGCTTGTTTCGTTTGAACTGCTACATCTTTATCTTTCGCATTTTCTACTCTTACTGTTTCTTGTCCTTTTACTGAAGAACCTTTTTTATACATTTGTTTCACTTCAAAGTTAGCAAATCCATAATCATATAGCTTCTTTGTTTCATCAAAACGTGCTGTATGAGAACTTGTTTTAATAACTACAGAAATAAAACGCATACCGTTTCTTTCAACCGTACCAGTGAAGCAATCTCCTGCTTCTGGAGTTGAGCCTGTTTTCAGACCATCTACGCCATCATATTCTTTAACTAAGCCCTTTAACATCCAGTTCCAGTTTGACATTGCAAACTTCTCTTTTTCTGGACGGAATTCTTTTTTAGGAATTTTTGCTGTATCTAACACTTTTGGGTAATCTTTAATTAAATGTTGTGCTAAAGTTGCAACATCCTTTGCAGACATTTTATTTTCTTCATCCGCTGTTGTTCCTTCAGGATGCATTCCCTTTAAATCTTTATTCGTTAAACCTGTAGAATTGACAAATTTATAATTTTTCAATCCTAGTTCTTTCGATTTATCATTCATCATTTTTACGAAATCTACTTCTTTACCTGCAATTGCTTCTGCTAATGCAATTGTTGCACCATTTGCAGAAAAGATTGCCATTGCCTCATATAACTCTTTTACTGTATAAGAGCCACCATTTTCTAACGCAACATTTGATAATGAAGCATCTTGTGAAACCTTATATGCATATTCAGAAACCTTAATTTTCTGGTCCCACTTAAGTTTTCCTTTATCCACTGCTTCATGAACTAAATATTCACTCATCATCTTTGTCATACTAGCAATGGATAATAATTCATCTGCATTCTTTTGATATACAATTTTCCCAGAATTCGCTTCTACTAAAATTGCCGCACCTGCTTCAATGTTTAAAGCGGCTCCTGTTTCAGCTGATGCATTGCTATATGGCATAAAAATGCTACAAGCTAGTGTAATCACTGTTACCAAAGCAATGAATCTTTTGCAAAACATACCTTTCACTTTTGTTACCCCCAATATCTATGTACTCACATAACCGTTATTCTAACATAATCAAAAAAAAATAGACAGAGATATCAAATCTCTGTCTATTTGTATATAAGACATTATAATGAGTAGTTTGGAGCCTCTTTTGTAATTTGTACGTGATGAGGATGGCTTTCACGTAAGCCAGCACCTGACATACGAATGAATTGTGCATTCTCGCGTAAGAATTCTAAATCCTGTGCCCCGCAATATCCCATACCCGCACGTAAGCCACCAACTAATTGGTGAACTGTATCTGCTAAAGGTCCTTTATATGGCACTCGTCCTTCGATACCTTCTGGGACAAGTTTTTTATTTCCTTCTTGGAAGTAACGATCTTTACTTCCTTTTTCCATCGCACCGACAGAACCCATACCACGATACACTTTAAATTGACGACCTTGGTAAATTTCAGTTTCTCCAGGACTTTCGGCAACACCAGCAAACATACTACCTAGCATAACAACATGTGCTCCTGCTGCTAAAGCTTTCACCATATCACCAGAGTACTTAACACCGCCATCAGCGATAACTGGAATACCGTGTTTACGAGCTTCGGTTGCACAATCATAAACTGCTGTTAATTGTGGTACACCAACACCAGCTACAACGCGTGTTGTACAAATAGAACCTGGTCCAATACCAACTTTAACTACGTTTGCACCAGCTTCAATTAATGCTTTCGTTGCTTCAGCTGTAGCAACATTTCCAGCGATGATATTTAATGATGGATATTTAGCACGAACTTCTTTTACCTTATCAATAACACCTTTAGAATGCCCATGGGCTGTATCAAGTACAATTGCATCTACACTAGCTTTTACTAATGCATCTATACGAAGCATAGCATCAGCTGTTACACCAACTGCTGCTCCAACTAATAAGCGTCCTTGCTTATCCTTAGCAGAGTTTGGAAATTCAATTACTTTTTCAATATCTTTTATTGTAATAAGCCCTTGTAATACACCGTTATTATCAACAAGAGGGAGTTTTTCAATTTTATACTTTTGTAGGATCTTTTCAGCTTCTTCCAGTGTAGTACCAACTGGAGCTGTAATTAACTGTTCTTTTGTCATTACGTCAGAAATTTTGATTGAGTAGTCTTGGATGAAACGCATATCACGGTTTGTAATAATACCAACTAATTTTCGCTCATCTAAATTATTTACAACCGGTACACCTGAGATACGATATTTTCCCATAAGATGTTCTGCATCATATACTTGATGTTCTGGAGTTAAGAAGAAAGGATCTGAAATAACGCCGCTTTCAGAGCGCTTTACTTTATCAACTTGCTCTGCTTGTTGCTCAATAGACATATTCTTATGAATAATTCCTAAACCACCTTGGCGAGCCATTGCAATAGCCATGTCAGCTTCTGTTACTGTATCCATTCCTGCACTAATTAACGGGATGTTTAGCTGTAAGCTTTCAGATAAAACTGTTTTAACACTTACTTCTCTTGGTAATATATCTGACCTAGCTGGTACAAGTAATACATCATCAAAAGTCAAACCTTCTTTAACAAATTTAGATTCCCACATAATTGTTCCCCCTATGATACCAGAAATTATTATTAGTAGCTTATCAATTGGTTAAAATACTGTCAAGGACGTATATATATGTTAGAATTTTTAGACAATAAAAGGAGCGTAATATATGCATCAAACATCTTATACTTGGCAGCAGTTAAGTTTCTTTTTTTCATCTCAAAATGTACAACGTTATCTTGCCCGTTGTTATGAAAAATCCTCTATTCAGGATGCCGAAAAAAAAAGTTTTGAAAATTGTTATCCCTTTATTTATTACCTAGAACACGGGAAAAATTATTATGAATTATATAAGAAAGCTCCATTTTCTATTCAACCAATGTTGTTATTTTATGGAATTAGTCAACTTTTTAAAGCATGTCTACTAACCATTGATCCTAACTATCCTGAATCCACTACTGTTTTAGCTCATGGCGTTACAACTCGCAAACGAAAAAAACAAGGGTATCAATTTTTAGAAGATGAGGTGAAGATACAAAAAAACGGATTGTTTACTCATGTTGCAGAACAACTGTTTCACATGAAACACTTAGAAGCAGAAAAATTTAACATGCTAGAACTAATGGGAAATATTCCAGAATTACAAAATTTGTTTCGCTATAGTCAAAAAGGATCAACTTTATATAAAATCGATTCAACAATTAAAAATGAGCTCTCCTTTTCAGTCAACCTACTAGATCGATTACATATGACTAAAGAGAGATTTTCTCGCTACATTGAAACATCTTGTAAGCATTTATCAATGCGACACGTACCTGAGAAAACTAATGAATCGAATTTACTTTTTACGGCGCCCATTCAATCATGGAATCCTATGTACAGTACTCCTTTATACTATGAACATCTTACTAATACTTATTATTTACCACTTACGACTGATCCTAGAAATCCTAAGCCAGTATTACCTGAACTCCTTGTTCATTATTTATTGCTCTATAATTTAAGCATGATTTCTAGGTATGAAACAGATTGGTGGTATGACTTACTTGGAAGCTATGGCTCTGAAGATTATCCATTTATTTATCAATTTCTTAATATTTCTGCTCAAAAAATCCCTTACTATATTTCATCATTTTTACTAACAGAACCTAACCTATTTCATGGGAAATAAAAAAACACAAGTCAAAAGACTTGTGTTTTTAGTTGCTTGGCGACGTCCTACTCTCACAGGGACAAGGTCCCAACTACCATCGGCGCTAGAGAGCTTAACTTCCGTGTTCGGTATGGGAACGGGTGTGACCTCTCTGCCATCATCACCAAACTATTGAAGGCATATTCCTTCAAAACTAGATAACATTTGCTACATATTATATGGTTAAGTCCTCGATCTATTAGTATTCGTCAGCTCCACATGTCACCATGCTTCCACCTCGAACCTATCAACCTGATCATCTTTCAGGGATCTTACTAGCTTACGCTATGGGAAATCTCATCTTGAGGGGGGCTTCATGCTTAGATGCTTTCAGCACTTATCCCTTCCGCACATAGCTACCCAGCTATGCCCTTGGCAGAACAACTGGTACACCAGCGGTGCGTCCATCCCGGTCCTCTCGTACTAAGGACAGCTCCTCTCAAATTTCCTACGCCCACGACGGATAGGGACCGAACTGTCTCACGACGTTCTGAACCCAGCTCGCGTACCGCTTTAATGGGCGAACAGCCCAACCCTTGGGACCGACTACAGCCCCAGGATGCGATGAGCCGACATCGAGGTGCCAAACCTCCCCGTCGATGTGGACTCTTGGGGGAGATAAGCCTGTTATCCCCGGGGTAGCTTTTATCCGTTGAGCGATGGCCCTTCCATGCGGAACCACCGGATCACTAAGCCCGACTTTCGTCCCTGCTCGACTTGTAGGTCTCGCAGTCAAGCTCCCTTATGCCTTTGCACTCTACGAATGATTTCCAACCATTCTGAGGGAACCTTTGGGCGCCTCCGTTACACTTTAGGAGGCGACCGCCCCAGTCAAACTGCCCACCTGACACTGTCTCCCGGGTCGATAAGACCCGTAGGTTAGAATTTCAATACAGTCAGGGCGGTATCCCACCAGCGCCTCCACCGAAGCTAGCGCTCCGGTTTCAATGGCTCCCGCCTATCCTGTACAAACTGTACCAAAATTCAATATCAGGCTACAGTAAAGCTCCACGGGGTCTTTCCGTCCTGTCGCGGGTAACCTGCATCTTCACAGGTACTATAATTTCACCGAGTCTCTGGTTGAGACAGTGCCCAAATCGTTACACCTTTCGTGCGGGTCGGAACTTACCCGACAAGGAATTTCGCTACCTTAGGACCGTTATAGTTACGGCCGCCGTTTACTGGGGCTTCAGTTCAGAGCTTCGCTTACGCTAACCCCTCTCCTTAACCTTCCAGCACCGGGCAGGTGTCACCCCCTATACTTCGCCTTACGGCTTCGCAGAGAGCTGTGTTTTTGCTAAACAGTCGCTTGGGCCTATTCACTGCGGCTTTCCGTTAAGAAAGCACCCCTTCTCCCGAAGTTACGGGGTCATTTTGCCGAGTTCCTTAACCAGAGTTCTCTCGCACACCTTAGGATTCTCTCCTCGCCTACCTGTGTCGGTTTGCGGTACAGGCACCTTTTATCTCGCTAGAAGCTTTTCTTGGCAGCGGGGAATCAAAGACTTCGCTCCATAAGGAGCTTCCCCATCACAGCTCAGCCTTCACGATAAGCGGATTTGCCTACTTATCAGCCTAACTGCTTGGACGTGCACAACCAATCGCACGCTTCTTCTATCCTTCTGCGTCCCTCCATTGCTCAAACGATAAAGAGGTGGTACAGGAATATCAACCTGTTGTCCATCGCCTACGCCTGTCGGCCTCGGCTTAGGTCCTGACTAACCCTGAGCGGACGAGCCTTCCTCAGGAAACCTTAGGCATTCGGTGGACGGGATTCTCACCCGTCTTTCGCTACTCATACCGGCATTCTCACTTCTAAGCGCTCCACCAGTCCTTCCGGTCTGACTTCACTGCACTTAGA